>JACPTK010000050.1 GCA_016192825.1 Betaproteobacteria bacterium
CTGCTCCAGCGAACAAAGTCGCGTCTCGTTCATGTCGATCACCATGCCCTGAATGATCGACCCAATCACTTCGCTTCAGACTCATACCTCGTTGGAAATACGTCCCCCCGTTCAGACTCATACCATATTGGACAAGACTCAGCCTTGACGCCGAATGACCGTGTGCCGTAGTATTGTTTCCAAATATAAGAATAGTGTTCAATATACTCGAACAGTGGCTCCAGACGACAGGAGCTTGACTCAGGTGCCAGGCTGTCGGTTCTGCGCACTAGCCGCGGTCGACCCACCGCGAAACGGAGGAACGAGTGGCCACCGCAGCCCAGGACGTCGCCAGGACTCTGAAGGCCCTTGGCACGCGTCGGGTGTTTGCATTGTGCGCAGACCAGACGAACAGCCTTCTGGATGCGTTGTCGGGAGAGGGCATTCCGGTTGTGGGCACGCGACAGGAATCCGCCGCGGTTCACATGGCCGATGGATGGGCGCGCGCCACAGGAGAACCTGGCGTGGCCATCGTGGGCGCGGGCCCCGGCTACGCAAATTCGGTCACCGGCTTCGCGGTTTCCCAGAGCGCCGCAACGCCCGTGATTGTAATCGCGGGGCAGCCGCCGCTGCATACGCGGGAGAGAAACGGCCATCAGATTCTCCATCAGGCGGACATCACCCGCACTCTTACCAAGTGGTCGCAGGAGATCACCAGTCCCGCGATAGCCACTGAGTTTGTCTGCCGGGGCTTTGCCATGGCAACTTCGGGAAAGCCGGGTCCCGTAAGCCTTTCCATGCCGTTGAACGTGCTGGATGGCGATCCCAAGGCGTCTGTATACAGGCCGGTGCGCCACAACTGGTGGCCGCACGATTCATCGGCGATGCGCGGGCCCGAGATCGATCACGCGTTGGAGCTGCTGAAAAGCGCCAGGAATCCCATAATCGTGATCGGGGGCGGCGCCTGGTGGGAGCTCAAGCGAAGCGACCTGGCTGCCATTGCGCGCCAGCTGCGAATGCCAGTCTTCACGACCGAACTTTCCCGCGGTCTCATTGAAGATGATGGCCAGATCTGCTTCGGCTACGCGCATCCCTCGTTCAATCGAACGTTCAGGGAGATACCGGCCTCGGATCTGCTGATCCTGGTGGGCACCGAGATGAATCTTCACACGGGTGCGCCGGCCAGAAATCTCATCGGCCGTTCCGCCCGCATTCTCCAGCTTCACCGCGACGCCGGGCAGATCGGAATCGGCCGCCCAACGGATGTGGCATTGATCGGTCCGCTAAAGAGCGCCCTCGAGGCCCTGGCGGACGGGCTGGCGCCATCGGTGACGGAACATTATCAACCGTGGCTCGATCACATTCGCAAACGGTACGCCGCTCATCGAGAGGAATGGAACGCGCTGAAGAACAGGCACGCTGGGGGTGCATCGGGTGAAATCCATCCAATGCAGGTTTGTGCGAGCCTCGCGCGACATTATTCCGAAGAAGTGCGCGTCATCATTGATGGCGGTGATTTCGTGCACTGGCCCCGGCTCTACCTGCCAGCCTTGAGCCCGGGCTATTGGATGGACGGGGCGGAGATCGGCGCGCTGGGGGCCTCGTTGCCTGTCGGGATCGGCGCGCAACTTGGCAGTCCGGCTCAGCAAACGTGGGTGTTCATCGGCGATGGCGGCATCGGCTTCTACGGCTTCGAGATTTCCACGGCGGTCGAGAGCAGGCTGCCGCTGAAGGTTATCATAGGAAACGACAGCTGCTGGGGCGTAGAGCGGCGATTGCAGCGAAAGCAGTATGGCCGCACCGTCGCAACCGACCTTCCAGACATTCAGTATCACGCGCTTGCGCAGTCGCTCGGAGCCCGGGGCCTCCTGGTGGAAGACCTTGGCAAGCTGGATAGTGCCGTCGACGAGATGGTGGAGAGCGATGGGCCATTCGTGCTGAACATCAGGATCGCGCGCGATGCAGGGCGGCCGCTGATGGATTGAGGGCCGCGTCGAAGTCGTGCGTGCCGGGTGGCGATGCAGGCACCAGCGGCTGCCACTGCAACTTTCAGGAATTGACCGGAAATGATCGATCATATTGCCATCATCGGGGTCGGCGCGGTTGGCGGCTTGGTCGGCGGGCGGCTTGCAAAAGCCGGTTACAACGTGACGCTGATCGATTCCTGGGCCGAGCACATAGAAGCCATCAAGAAAGACGGTCTCAGGATCACGACTCCTGAATCGGACGAGCGAGTCCGCGTACGGTGCATGCACCTCAACGACGTGCAGAGCCTCATGCGCATTCCCGTCGACGCGGCCATGATCGCTACGAAATCGTACGACACCGGCTGGGCGACCATGATGGTGAAGGATTACCTGTCCGCCAATGGCGTGGTGGTGTCATTGCAGAACTGCATCAACGAGGAAAGGATTGCCGGCATCGTCGGATGGGGCCGCACCATTGGCTGCATCGCTCATACGATCAGTGCTCGCCTGGAAGGTCCCGGCCATGTCGTCCGCACGAGAATGGCGGGTGCGGCTGCAAGGCACGTATTCAGCGTCGGAGAAGTGCATGGGCGGGTTACGGAGCGCGCCCGGCAACTCGCCCGGATTTTCGGGGCCGTCGACGGGTCGATCGTTACGACGAATCTCTGGGGCGAGCGGTGGGCAAAACTAAGCCTCAATTCGATGCATAACGGATTGGCGGCGGTGACCGGGCTCAATCATCATGGCGTGGCCGAAAACGAGCTGGCTCGACGCTTCTCCATCAAGCTCGGCGGGGAAGCAATTCGGATCGGCCTTGCGCTCGGGTTCGAAATCGGAGAGATCCGAAAAGTGGGCGCGAAGACGTGGCTTGGGGCTTCCATGGGAGATGCCCCGTCTCTCGGGGAGATTGAGAAAATCATTCTAGCGGAAGTCAAAAAGATGACCGATGCGGGACGCCCCTCCACCGCTCAGGATGTGCAGAAGGGGAGAAGGACCGAGATCGAGTTCATCAATGGCTACGTGGCCGCGAAGGGCGCGGAGGTCGGCATTGCCGCGCCCGCCCAGCGGGCCATTACGGAACTGGTGCGGGAGGTCGAGTTCGGAAAGCTTGCTCCCGGCATGGAAAACCTGGGGCTTCTTGTGGCGCGAGCCCCGCTGTGAGCGGATCGCTGGCTTCCGCCGCGCGCGGTCCCGTGGAAACAATCGCGGCTTGCGATCGCCACGACCATATCATCGGGCCGGCGATGCAATACGCCCTGGCCCCCGAGCGCGACTACACGCCTGAAGAGGCGACGGTCGAGGCGTGTCAGGATCTCTTCCGGCGGCTCGGGCAAAGAGGATGTAATTGGCCGCACCCGCGGCGGCATTTAACACTCGACGAGAACCAGGAATTGCTGGCCCTGCTCGACGTATGGGTTGGCGACGAGCGGATCAGGCGGCGGATTTTCGAGAAGAACCCCGCATGTCTTTACGACCTGCAAGGCGCCACTTCGGGAGAGGCAGATGAAAATTGATCGCGTAGAAGTGTTTGTAACTTCTTTTCCGCAGCGGCTCAAGAGAGAGCTGGCCAGCGGGACATGGGATACGGGGCCCGCCGAGCGCATCCTTGGCAAGCCGGTCCTCGTGAAGGTCTTCGCCGGTGGGGTCGTCGGCATCGCGCAGATCAGGCCGATTGCGCCGAGCCATATCGTGGCCGACAGCACGCACAGCGTCGTCTCGGCTATCGTCGACCTGTACGGCCCGAAGCTGGTGGGCCGCGATCTTTTCGACCTTGAAAACAACGTCGTTCAGTTCGATCGTGTCCTGGCGGGCAATCCCACCGCGCGGGCGGTGCTGGATCACGCGATACACGACGCCATGGGCAAGGCGCTCAAATTGCCGGTGTACAAACTACTGGGCGGCCTTTGCCAACCCAGGATTCCGCTCGAATGGTCGATCGGCATGGCCGACGACCCGGCGCAGATCGCGGAAGAGGCGCTGCGCGCGCTGCATGAATTCGGCATCAAGGTCCAATGCGTCAAGGCGGGTGACCGACGAGGCTGGGAGCAGGACGTCGTCAACTTTGCCGCGGTCAGAAAGGCGGTTGGGGACGACGTCATGCTCGGTGTCGACCCCAATTGCGCGTGGACGGTGGATACGACGATCGCGGCCCTCGGGCAGATGGAGCCATACAAGGTCGGTTACCTCGAGCAACCCATCGCTCGGCGCGACATTGACGGCCTGGCGGAGATCAGGCGGCAGGCGAAGGGAGTTCCACTGCTGGCCGATGAGAGCCTGTTTACGCTGGATGATGCGCTAGAGCTCGTGCGACGGCGCGCCGTAGACGGCTTTTGCATCAAGCTCTACAAGGTCGGTGGCCTGCGCCCGGCGAAGAAGATCGCCGCGATCGCGGAAGCCGCGCAGATCCGATTGAATGCTGGCGGGGTCTGCGCGTTTTCGCAGCTTGAGGCCGCCGCCACCGCGCATTTCTACGCGAGTATTCCGGAGCACCGGATGGTCGGGGCAGGGGAGTTCGTTTTCGGTCTGGGAACCTTTGGTCCGGATCCTTTGGTGCCCGTTACCGACTTTGTAATCAAGGACGGCTACGCGGAGGTTCCACATGGAGATGGATTTGGTATTCAGATCGACGAGAAGGCGCTCCAGAAGCTAACCCTGCGGCATGAGGTAATCAAATAGGGCGCCCCGCGTGTCCGACGTCGATTGGCGCGCAGGACAGCGACATCAATGAGAGGAGGACTTATGAATGCCATTGCAACTGTGGTCCGGACACTGATCGTTCTTGCTTCTGCGGGGCTTTGTCTATCCAGCAATGCCCAACCGTATCCCACCAAGCCGATCCGCTTCGTGGTGCCCTTTGCACCGGGAGGCGCTACCGACATCCTGGCCCGCATGGTGGCGCGTCGGCTCACCGATACGCTCGGGCAACAGGTCATCGTGGACAACCGGGGCGGTGCTGCAGGGCGAATTGGTACGGAGATCGTTGCCCGGGCGATTCCTGACGGATACACGATCGCGATCGGGCATGTCGGGACGCTGGCGATGAACCCGACTCTCTTCACGAATCTTTCTTACGATCCGTTGAAGGACCTGACTCCAATAAGCCTGATCGCGATGATGCCCAATGCCCTGGTCGTTTCGAAGTCGCTTCCCGTAACCTCCGTCAAGGATCTCATCGCGATGGCGCGCGCAAAGCCGAACACCATCCTGTATGGCTCGGGTGGCAACGGCAGCTCCAATCATCTTGGCATCGTCTATCTGGAACTCCTTGCCAAGATCAAGCTGACGCACGTTTCGTACAAGGGGGGCGGACCAGCAATTGTGGACCTTATCGCCGGCAACATATCGGTGATGATGCCGGGGTTACTGCCGGTGGCACCACACATCAAGTCCGGCAGGATCCGCCTGATCGCCGTCAGCACCCGAGCCCGGCTTCCGATATTTCCGGAGGTGCCGACGATCGCCGAGTCCGGCGTATCCGGCTACGAATATTCGAACTGGATGGGCGTGGTGGGGCCCGCCAAAATACCGCCGGCAATTGTCAGAAAGCTGAACGAGCACCTGGCCGAGGCAACCGCGCATCCTGAGTTCAAAACCAGGCTCGCTGTTGAGGGCGGGGACGCGACAAACAGCAGTTCCGCTCAGTTCCGCACACACATCAAGGAAGAGATTGCGCGTTGGGCCCCGGTCGTAAAGGCGTCCGGGCCGCGCAGAAATTGAGCGGTCCTTTCCGAATCTAGGCGTCGGTTGGCGGAGGCCCGACTTTGATGAGGAGCAGCGATGAAGTGTGATGTGAGGGTTGTAATCCCGGGGTTTCCGGCCAAGTACACATACGGCCCATGCGGGCTGTCCAGCATATACCTCGTGGAAACCGGCAAGAGAAAGATGCTGTTCGATACGGGCGGCTTCGGTCAGAGGCGCGAGCTGTTTCCGCGCCTGAAGGCCATGGGGCATCCCGCCGAGAGCTTCGAGATCGTGGTGCTGAGTCACGCGCATTGGGATCACATGATGAACGTTCCGTATTTTTCCAATGCGGATATCTACCTTCATGCCGAAGACATGAAGTTCGCGAACGCAAAGGTGCAAGACGTCGACCGGGCCTACCCGCTTCCCTACATGAGAGACCTGCTCAGTACACGGCATCTCCGCTGCTGGGAAGGAGACAGTACATTGGTCGAAGGCGTGCAACTCATCCATACCCCCGGCCATACTCCCGGCAGCATTTCCGCAGTCGTGGAAACGGAGTGGGGGCGAACGGTTCTTTGCGGCGATACGATCAAGAACCGCGCCGAGTACTTCAGCGAGGAGTACGACGTCCGCGGCGATGAACAGACGTTCCACGCCGGGGTCAAGCGGATCAGGGCCCTGGCGGACGCAATCGCTCCCGGCCACGATCGCCCGTTCGATACGAAGTCCGGAAAGTATCTGGCTGACGGGGACCGGGAGCCGGCGATCATCGCGAATTTCGAAAAGAATATTCAGAAGGAATCGGTTTGCAAGCCGATGCCCTGAGACATTGAGGGAGGTGCGTTGCAATGAAGAAGTACGAAGGCGTGGCGACAATCACGAGCTGCACCCTTGACGGCAAGGGGAGATTCAACGCGGCGGAGTACGAGAGAATCATCGATCATCAGATCGCAAACGGCGTGAAGCTGGTCCAGGGCCCGTTGATTGACGAGCTCGTAGAACTTGCGCCGGGGGAATATCGCCTCGCCCTGAAGGTTCTCGCGAAGGCGACGAAGGGCAAGGCTCTGTCGATCGCAAACGTCTGTCCATCTCCCGACATAAACCAGACGATTGCCAATGCCAAGGAGTGCGCCGAATGCGGTGTGGACGCGCTGAAGATACTGACGCCGCTGTACGTGACGCCCGAGCTGACGCAGGACGACCTGTACACCTATTTCTCGGCGGTCATCAGGGCGACGAGCTGCCTGGTGGTCATCTACAACCAACCCAGCAGGACCCTGATAAACGTGGCGCCCGAAACGCTGGCTAGGCTGGCGGAGGCTTTCCCGCAACTGGTCATGGTCCAGGACGACATCAGCCAACTGCCGGCAATCAAGCGCAGGCTGGGGGACCGGCTATCCGTCGGCGTGAAGTTTCCTTACTGGGTCGCGTCCCACGCGATCGGCGGCGAGGTGTTCTACAGTCGTGTCCCGTACGCGCCGCTTGCCATGCATGAGCTTTACCAGCTCTGCGCCAAGTCTGACTACTTAGCGGCGCGCAAGATGTTCTATGACCGGTACGATCTCTATCAACTGTCCGCGCTGCGCCCCGGAGGGAAGGCCCTCCGGCTATGCCTGAAGCAAGCGGGTTTCGATGCCGGAGACAGCGAGGGATTGCCGGAGAAGGTCCATCAGCAGATCACGCAAGCCATCGGAAAGCATCTTCGACCGAAGTCATGAGCGTTCTCATAACTGGCGGAGGCGGCCTCGTCGGCATTCATGTCGCAAAGGCGCTCGGCAAACTTGGTGAGCGGGTGATTTGCGTCGACGTAAAACCTCCTCCGGCCCATGCCGCCTACATTCTCGACGGGTCTGCCGATCAGGTGACCTATATCCGGGGTGACATCCTGGATCGGGGGTTTGTTGCCGAGACGATAGACCGGTATCGAATTGAAGGCGTCGTGCATGCGGCGGCAATCGTAAATGAGCGGGCATTTCGAGAAGATCCGGCTCGCGGATTTGAGACGAACTGCGTCGGCACGCTAAATGTGCTAGAAGCGGCACGCCAGCTCGGATTGAGGCGAGTGGTCTATGCCTCGTCCGCGACGGTCTACGGCCCCCGCGCAAGTAGTTCCCCGATCCCGGAGGAGCCACCGGCCCCGGAAAGTCTCTATGCCGAATCGAAGTACATCGGCGAGCGTTTGCTGGAACGCTACCGCACCGTGTACCGGATCGATGCACTGACTGTCAGGATTTCCACGGCTTATGGGCCGGGCAAGCCGTGGATGCCCGAGCGATATCCGTTGCAGAGGTTGCTGTGGGAGGCGATGCGCGGTAATCATTTCCGGATGGCCGAAGGGGGAGATTATCTTCGGGACTTTACCTTTATTTCGGACACAGCGCTCGGCGTTTGCCTCGCCTATCGCGCGGTCAGTCCCGGTTATAGTGTCTACAACATTGCGTCCGGCGCCAGCCACACGCTCGCGGAAGTGGCATCCGTATTGAACACGTTGTTTCCGGGCGCAGGTATCGAAATCGGCCCGGGTCGCTTTGAAAACGATTTCGCGCTGGCGGGCAGCTTTCGGGGACCATTAGATATCCGTCGTGCCGCCGAAGATCTTGGGTTTCGTCCGCGGTACGGAGTTAAGCAAGGACTTGAAGCCTACGCCGCGTTCCTTCGGCAGCACCCGCCTGAATGAGTGACACACTGGTTTTTTCCCGGGAGGACCAATCCGTGACGCCTAAAAACGCATCCGCAAAGTTCCGCGGTATTGCAATGATCACCGCTGTGCCGTTCAACGATCGCGGAGAGTTCAACGCGCCCGAGTATCGGCGCCTGATCGAGCACCAAATCAACGGCGGAATCCGAATCGTCCAGTGTCCCCTGGCCGAGGAAATCTACTATATGTCGGACGACGAGTGCTGGGCCGTGATGAAAACGCTGGCAGAGTCCACCAAGGGCAGCGGTGCTCTCTCTTGCGCGATTGCCAGTCACTCTCCGTCGGTTGCGACGATCATCGACAACGTGAAGCGCTACCAGGACTTCGGTATTGATGTCATCAAACTCTTGGCACCGTTACATTATGGCCTCGATTTCGGGCAGCAGCAGGTATACGACTACTACGCGTCCGTGCTGGCAGTCGCTAAGGTGCCCGTCATGCTCTATAACCAGCCGAAACGTTGCGGCGTGAACGTATCGGTGGAGGTGATCACGCGTTTGGCACGTGAATTCGAACACGTGGTGATGCTCGAAGAGACCAATTTCAATCAAGTTGCTCGAATAAAGGCGCTCGCGGGAAAGACCATCAGTATCTACAATAAATTCCCATTTTGGCTCGCAGGTGCGGCAATGAGTTGCGAGGGCTTCTATGCGCGCACGCCTTTCATCCCGCGCCAAGTCCAGGAGTTGTACGAGTTATGGGAAACCGGTCGCCATGACGAGGCGATCGGGATGTTCTTTGATCGCTATGACCTGTACGCACTGTCTACCCCGGGTGATTCGGTGGCGGCTCTGAAGTACGCGCTTGAGCTCATCGGCTTCCGAATGGGCGGCGTGCGCGCACCTCTCGAGTCGGACGTTTCCCAGGCTACAAGGCAAGCATTTGCTGCCACGCTCTCAAAGCATGGTCTGGTTAAAAAGTAGAGGAAACGATGAATAAGGCATGCTCCAGTGTTTTGGCAGGGTTGGTGGCGCTGTTGCTGCCGTCGTTTGCCTGCTCGCAAACGTATCCGGTCAAGCCGGTTCGCGTAGTCGTACCATTTGCTCCTGGAGGATCGAACGATATCGTTGGACGCATCGTATTTCAGCAGGTGGCCAAATCGCTGGGCAAGCAGTTCGTGATCGAAAACAGGCCGGGCGCCGGAGGAGTCATGGGGGCTGCGTTTGTCGCAAGTAGTGCGCCTGACGGATACACCATACTGATGCACTCCGCCGTGCTGCTCTCCAATGCCCACCTTCACAAACAGCCATATGACAGCCTCAATGACTTCATCGGCGTTACGCCCCTTGGGAAGCAGGTGTTCATGCTGGTTGTACACCCGTCGCTTCCGGTGAAGTCCGTGGCGCAGTTCATCGCTCTCGCGAAAAGGAACCCCGACCAGATCCTTTACGGTTCTGGCGGCTTCGGAACCACTCCGCATCTTTCGATGGCCTTATTGACCTCCATGTCACGCGCGAGAATGGCTCATGTGCCATACAAGGGAGGTGGTCCGGCCGGTGTGTCGCTCATCTCCGGCGAAACCCAGGCGATGATGGCTAATACGGGCGTGCTTCTGCAGCATATTAAATCGGGTCGAGTGAGGCCTCTGGGCGTAACATCCAGCCAGAGAATGCCGCTGTTCCCGAACATCCCTACCATTGGAGAGACGGTTCCCGAATACGAATTCATTGGATGGGTAGGATGTTTCGTCCCGGCTGGCGCTCCAAAAGCGGTTATCGAGAAACTCAATGCAGTCCTTAGAGAGGCTCTGTCCGACCGCGGAGTAGCAGATCAATTGAGCAATCAAACATTTGACCCGATGTACATGGCATCTGGGGAATTCACGCGCCTTCTCAAAGCAGAGTACGAGAAGTACCGGGCCCTCGCAAAGGAGATCGCAGCTAGCAACAAATAAATCAATGCATTGCAATGGGGCCAGACTGAGCTGGCCCCGTTTTCGTGGTCTGTCACCTAAGTGGAACGCCGGATTCCCGGGCTATCGCGCAGGCTGGAAGCCCGGCCGGGCCTCGTCGTTGGGCTGCATCCCGAGGGCGTCGTTGATCCGGTTGTTGGAGTTGTAGATCGCGACGATCTGGGTCGCCTCGAAGTTCTCTTATTCCCGAGCTCCACCGCGCGCAGCCGGGCCGCGGGACGATCGTGGATTTCATCGGGTTCATTCTCGTGGACGTTGCTGCCGCCGGCGCTTCGCGCGCAGGCTGGTGCCGATCACCATGCTAACATTAACGCACTTATCGTTCGCGGCACAATCACGGCCGCATCGATAGGGAAATTCAGATGGACCTCGGCATCAGGGGAAAGAACGCGCTGGTGTGCGCCGCGAGCAAGGGGCTCGGCCGCGGCTGCGCGATGTTGCTCGCCCGCAAGGGCGTGAACGTCACGATCGTCGCGCGCGGGCGCGAGGCGCTGGAGCAGACGGCGGCGGAGATCCGCTCGGCGACCCGGCGGAGTTCGGCGAGTTGTGCGCGTACCTCTGCAGCGCCCAGGCCGCGTTCATCACCGGGCAGAACTTCCTCATCGACACGGTGGGACGTATCCGGGGACCTACTGAGGCAAGGCGGAAGGATGGAGGCGGAAGGGTGATTGCGTTTGTGCATCCGCGCTGCGGCGGTCATCCTTCATTCCTCATCCTTCGGCATGCCGAAGCCACACGCTGTCATTTGCGATGGAGTCCACATGAGCGATAGCAATGCCGTCACGCTGATCGGCGGCCAGTTCGACTGGGCCGACCCGCTGCTGCTGGAGCAGCTGCTGACGGAGGAGGAGCGGCAGATCCGCGACACCGCGCGGCAGTACGCGCAGGAGAAACTCGCGCCGCGCATCCGCGAATGGAACCGCAACGAGTCGTTCGACCCGGTGGTGATGCGGGAGATGGGCGAGCTGGGTTTTCTCGGCGCGCCGCTGGAGGGCTACGGTTGCGCGGGTATCGGCTACGTCGCCTACGGACTCGTCATGCGCGAACTGGAGCGCGTGGACACGGCATTCCGGTCGGCTTGCAGCGTGCAGACGGCGCTGGCGATGACGCCCATCTACGCCTACGGCACCGACGCGCAGCGCGAGAAGTACCTGCCGCGGATGGCGAAAGGGGAGCTGCTCGGCTGCTTCGGGCTGACCGAGCCCGACCACGGCTCCGACCCCGGCAGCATGAACGCGCGCGCGCGCAAGTGCGACGGCGGCTACACGCTGACCGGTACCAAGCTGTGGATCACCCATGCGCCGATCGCCGATGTGCTCGTGGTGTGGGTGAAGGATGACGGCGGCGCGATCCGCGGCTTCATCCTCGAGCGCGGCATGAAGGGGCTCACGACACGCAAGATCCAGGGCAAGTTCTCGGTGCGCGCCTCGCCCACCGGCGAAGTCGTGATGGACCAGGTGTTCGTGCCCGAGGAGAACCTGCTGCCGGGCGCGCAGGGACTGAAGGGACCGTTCGGCTGCCTGAACAATGCGCGCTTCGGCATCTGCTGGGGGGCGCTGGGCGCCGCCGAGGCTTGCTGGCACACCGCGCGGCAGTACGTGATCGACCGCAAGCAGTTCGGCCGGCCGCTCGCCGCCAACCAGCTCGTCCAGAAGAAGCTCGCCGACATGCAGACCGAGATCGCCGTCGGGCTGCTCGCCTGCCTGCACGTGAGCCGGTTGCGCGAGCAGCACCGCGCCACCCCGGAGATGGTGTCCCTGCTCAAGCGCAACTCGACCGGGAAGGCGCTGGAAATCGCCCGCGTCGCCCGCGACATGCTGGGCGGCAACGGCATTTCCGACGAGTACCCGGTGATACGCCACATGCTGAACCTCGAGACGGTCAACACGCTCGAGGGCACCCACGATATCCACGCGCTCGTGCTCGGGCGCGCGCAGACCGGGATCTCCGCCTTCACCTGACGCCGCCAGGGCATCGGGCACCAGTCCGAGTCACCCATCACGAGAGGAGAACGTGGTTTGTCACCGGTTCTTGTCCTTCTTGTCTATTGCGGCGCCTGACGACTAAACTCTCTTCCTCACCTCACCGTCGCGATCGTCAGGGAAAGCAAGCAATGCTGAAAATCTGGGGACGAGAGGACTCCCTCAACGTCCAGAAGGTCATGCTGTGTGTCCGGGAGCTCGGACTTCAGTTCGAGCAAATCAATGCCGGGAAGCAATACGGGGTACTCAACGAGCCCTGGTACCTCGCGATGAACCCGAATGGCTTATGTCCCACGATCGACGACGACGGGTTCGTGCTTTGGGAATCGAACGCGATCGTCAAATTTCTCTGCGCCAGGCACAGTCCCGGCAACCTGAGCCCCGCCGATCCGCGCGAATATGCCGATGCCGACCGCTGGATCTCGTGGCAGGGGTCGACGCTCGGCGTCACGATGCGCCAGATCCTCGTCAATCTCGTGCGAACGGCGGAGGAGAAGCGCGACGCGAAATTCGTCGCGGATCTGATCGCGACCACGACCGGGCATTGGAAGATCATGAACGGCAGGCTCGAAGGCCGGGATTACATGATGGGGCCGCGCTTCACCATGGTCGACATCGTCTTCGCGCCGCATGTCTATCGCTGGTTCGCCTATCCCTTCGAGCGCCCCGACTTGCCGCATCTTGAAGCGTGGTACAAGCGTCTCTGCCAGCGCAAGCACTACAATCCGCGCTTCACCGCCGGCGACGTCGTCACGGCACTGCAACGCTGAAACTGGAGTCGACGTGCGCCTCCCTCAACTTGCCGGAAGCAGGATGACCCTGCCCTGCCGGCTCCGCGTCGGGCCACCTGCGCTGCTTGCGCTCGCCGTGCTCTGTTCAATGCCGGCTCAGGCGGCCGAGCGCTGGCCTTCGAGGCCGATCCGCATCGTCGTGCCCTATGCGGCCGGCGGAAATTCGGACGACATCCTTCGGCCGGTCGAGCCGAGACTGGCGGCGGCATTGGGACAGCCGGTCATCATCGACAATCGGCCCGGCGGTGGAACTCAAATCGGCACCGCCATCGTGGCCAGGTCGGAACCTGACGGCTACACGCTGCTTTATGTCCCGGTTCCGTTCGTGGTCAATCCGGGCATCAGGAGCAAGCTGCCGTACGACTCGTTGAAGGATTTCGCGCCGATTACCCAGGTCATGACCAGTCCGCTGGTGCTGGTGGTCAATCGCGAAATTGAGGCCAACTCGGTATCGCAACTGATCGCGCTTGCCAAGGCAAAGCCCGGGGCACTGAGCTTTGGGTCCGGCATGGCCGGCGCGGGCCATCTGGCCGGGGAACTGATGAAGGGCATGGCGGGGATCGATATGGTTCACATTCCCTACAAGGGCAGCGCCCCGGCCATGACCGACCTGATCGGCGGCCGTATTCAGATCATCTTCGCCACGGCGTCAGCCGCGATCGCACAGATGCAAGGCGGCAGATTGAAGGCGCTCGCGGTAACCACTGCGCGGCGTAGCTCCAGCTTGCCCGATTTACCGACGCTCGACGAGGCCGGGCTCAAGGGCTTCGATGTCTCGGTGTGGGGCGGCCTTGCCGGTCCTGCGAGGACACCGCAAGCGAGAGTGGCCAAGCTGCATGCGCAGCTTGTCAGAATTCTGGCGCTTGCCGAAATCAAGGAGCGCTTCAAAGCGGCCGGCGCAGAGCCTGTAGGCAGCACGCCGAACGAGTTCGGCAAGTTCCTGCGAACCGAAATCGAGAAATGGACCAAGGTGGTGAAGCGCGCGAATATCAGAGTGGAGTAGATGGGACCCCGGTGATAAATGGCGGATGGCGAATGGCGAATGGCGGAAGGGCCCGGTCACGAGTCACTCTGGGGTCGGACCACCACAACCCGTTGAGGTGGCACGAAAACACCGCAATTTAACGGCTGATTTTGGCCTTGGAAGGCCAATTTCCCGCCCGAAATCGCTGCCCTAAGCCAGGGTTGAGTCACCCCCCGCCGGACTTGCCGGCAGCGTGGCTACCCTGTTGCTCGGCCATGACCGCCTTGAGCTTTCGCATCGCGAACAGCGCCTTGGGCATGCCGAGATAGATCGTGCACTGCAGGATCACCTCCTTGATCTCGTCGAAGGTGATGCCGAGGTTGTGGGCGTTGCGCATGTGCAGCGCGATGCCGTCGGCCTTGGCCGCCATCAGGACGCCAAGGGTCACCAGCTCGCGCTCGCGCAGGCTCAGCCCGGGGCGCGACCAGATCTCACCGAACAGCACGTCAGTGGTGAAATTCCACAGGTCCTCGTCGAGCTCCTTGACGCCCGCGTTGTTGCCCCATCCCATGCGCTGGTAGACCTGCAACCCTCGTTCCCTTCGGTTCTTTGGATCCGGCATCGCGAACTCTCCTGGTAAGTAAGGATCATTCCACGCGCCGCGCCTGCCGCGCGGCGCGCGTTCCCGGCTAATCGGCGCGCAGCCCGATCTTTTTCACGAGCCCTGCCCATTTCGTGATTTCCGCCTGCAGGTATTTGCCCAGCTCGGCCGGAGAACTCCCCACGGGCTCCACGCCCAGCACGTTGAAACGTTCTTTCACATCGGCGCTTCGCACCGCGCGGACGGCCGCTGCGTTGATTTTCTCGATCACCCCGGTTGGCGTGCCGCCCGGCACGAACATGCCGTACCACGACACGGCCTCATACGACTTGACGCCCGCCTCCTGCATCGTGGGGACATCGGGAACCCCCGCCGAGCGCTTGGTTCCCGACACCGCGAGGGCCCGCATCCTGCCCGACTGGATATGCGGCACGGCGCCCGGCAGGGACGTGATCCAGAGTATGATCCGCCCCGCCATCAAGTCGGTCTGCGCCTGGCCGATGGACTTGTACGGCACGTGCAGGACGTTGATGCCGGTCAGGCTCTTGAAGAGCTCCATGTTCAGGTGGCCCGCGGTGCCGGGACCGGTCGACGCGTAGGTCAGCTCGCCCGGCCTCGACTTGGCGAGCGCGATGAGCTCCTTCACGTTCCGGACGGGCAGGGTGGGCGGAACGAGCAGCACGCCGTTGGTCCACGCGAGCAGCGACACCGGCGCGAAATCCTTCATCGGGTCGTAGGGCAGCTTGCGCGTCAGGCTCGGATTCACGGCGAATGCCGGCGTGTTGACGAATAGCGTGTAGCCGTCCGGCTTGGCGCGTGCCGCAAGCTGGGCGCCGATATTGCCGCCGGCGCCGGCGCGGTTATCGATGACCATCTGCTGCTTCCACGCTTCCGTGAGCTTGGGGGTGATCAGTCTCGTGATCGTGTCGAGCGTGCCGCCCGTCTGGAACGGGACGATCACCCTGACCGGGCTTGCCGGGTACTCTTGAGCCGGGGCGTGACCGGCCACGCCGACCACGCCCAGGATTGCGCTCCAGGCGAGCGCGCGCCGCTTCGTTGAGATCATTTCTCTAACCCTCCAAAGTAAGTTTCGGCATTGTCGTGAAGGATTTTCGCAAGCATTTCCGGTGGATATCCTTCCGCCTTCCAGTCGGACAGGACCTTCTCGTAGCGCAGCACCGGGAAGTCGCAGCCGAACATGACGCGGTCCTGCAGCCGGCCGCGGATTTCCTTCTTGAGCGCCGGCGTGAACTGCTTCGGCCCCCAGCCGTGCAGTTCGTAGCTCACGTTCGCCTTGTGCCGCAGGATGGCGATCATTTCGTCCTGCCAGGGCCAGGCCGGCCGGGCCGCGAGGATCTTCAGTTCCGGATAGCGCGCGGCGACATCATCGACGTGCCGCGGGTGCCCGTCGTCGAGCCGGATGCCGAGGCCGCCGGGCAGGCCCTGGCCGATGCCGGTCAGGCCGCAGAGGATCATCACCGGCAGGCCGGCCTCGCGCGACGCCTGGTAGAACGGGTCCCAGGCCGGGTCGGACGCGGGAACGCCGGTGACCTGACCGTTGATGTTGAGTCCCGCGAAGCCCGCGCGCTTGTCGAGGCAGCGGCGGAATTCCTGCACGGCCGCGGCGCCGTGGCGGCGCGGATCGAACTGCAGCCATTGCCCGAAGATGACGTCGCGATGCTTGCGCTGCTCATCGAACACGTAGTCGTGGTAGGCGCGCATCTCGTCGAGCGGCAGCGCCTTGATCCACGAGATGTCGAGGATCACGCGGACGTTGTTCCTGCGGAAGTAATCCGCCTGCTCGTCCTCGGTAAAGACCTTGAACGGCGTGCGCCACACCTTCTCCTGCTGGGCGCGCTCCGCGTCGGTCCGGAAGATATACCCCTTCTCGGTGGCCCAGTGCGAGTGGCAGTCGAATATCTTCACGTGCGTGCCTCGCCGCGCTTGTCGATCAGGCGCCGCGTCTTCGAGGTTATCGACAGCCCGGTCAACTCGTCGAGGCCACCGGGCTCGACCACGGTGACCGCGAGCGTCACGCCAAGCGCCTCCTTGAAGCGCATGACGAGCTCGCGCGCGAGGCGATCCCGGGATACCTGCGCGCTCACCGCTTCGACCATGACCGTCATGTCCTCGCGTCCGGAAGCGGAGCGCTCGACGATGCACACGTACTCGCCGTTCGCTCCGGCGTTTTCGCTGACAAGCCCGCCGATCGCCTCCGGAAAGATGTTGGTGCCGCGCAGTTTCACCATGTTGTCGGCCCGGCCGTGTATGCGGTCGATGCGCCGGTGGTGGCTGCCGCACGGGCACGCACCGGTTGCAAAGGCCGAGATATCGTTGGAGTTGAAGCGGACGAGGGGGGCAAGGTGCTTGAACAGCGTCGTCTGGAAAATGACGCCTTTCTCGCCGTCCCCCTTCGGCCGGCCCGTCTCCGGGTCGACGATCTCGATCAGGAACGCGTCCTCGAATACGTGCATGCCGGTCTGGTATTCGCACTCGGCGGCGAGTGACCCGCACTCGTTCGTGCCGTAGGTGTCATAGACGCGCGCGCCCCAGAGCGCTTCCAGCGAATGGCGGTCGTCCAGGCCCAGGTGCACGATCAGGCTCCGGATGCCGCAACTGCGCGGGTCGATCCCGAGCTCATCGCGCATGACGAGCCCGACATGGCGCACGTACGCCGGGAAACCGACGAGATGGCGCGTCTTCCACGCCCGCATGATCTCGATCTGGCGCCGCGTCGGCGTCTGGGCGCCCGAGCCGGTCATGACCGGAACGGCGCCCGTGTACTTCCAGATACCCTCCCGCGCAAGCAGGCCGCCATTGGGCAGGCCCAGCGAGAGCATCACCTGCACGATGTCGAACGGGCGCACACCCTGCATGTACAGGCGGCGGCCGGTAATGATGTTCATCACCTCGCGATCCCGCGGCGAGTAGAGCATGGGCCTCGGCAGGCCAGTCGTTCCGCCGCTCGTCTGCAGTACGAGCGGTAGCGGCGCATCGACAGCAGGATCAATCCCCATGAAGTCGCCCCACGGGGGATTGCGCTCAATCGCCGCCCACAGGTCATGGACCGAGAACGGCGGAATGGAAGCGAGGTCATCGAGGCTGCGGATGTCGCCGGCTTCCATCCCCGCCGCCTTCCAGTGTCGCTGGTAGAACGGGATCTGCCATGCCCGTCGCATCTGCGCGAGAAACCGCTCGTTCTGGAGCTTGTGGAGGGATTCGCGCGAATCGCGGTAGCAGGCGGCGAAGTAATCGGGTGCGGGCGGGAACTCCCGCCACAGCTGCTCGAAATCGAGCGAGCCGTAGTAGCGCGGAATCACGGCGCGGCGTGATTCCAAGTGCGCGGACCGGTCGGCTGGCGGTGTCGGCATCGGCGCTTGCGCGTTGCTCAAATATCGAACAGAAGAATCAAATGATAACGCGTTAAGCGACGGACCCCAGAGGAGCGCGAGAAGGCAACAGGGATCAGGTTCGATTCATCGAAGAGCGCTGTCCTCGCTCGAGGGATCCGGCACAGCATTAGCGTATGCCAGCGCAATACCTGCCCCCTAACCCTTATTCAACCGGCGCGCCGGACGCCTTCACCACCCTGGCCCACTTGGCGATTTCCGCCTTGATGAAAGCGGTGAATTCCTCGGGGGAGTTGTTGACGGATTCCATCGACACGGCTGCGAGCGGATTGACGACCTTGGGCGATCGCCCTGCCGCCGGAATCAAAGGGGCCAGGCTCATGATGTTGTGCCGCTTGAGCAGCTTCAGGATGAATGTCTTGCGCGCGGCGTTCATGGGTCGCGTCCTCCGGACAGGGGGATTGAGGGATGCCGTCGCGACAATTTAGCTCGGCGGTTCCGCAGGGCTATTGACCCAGATCAAACGTCGGTCGCCGGACGCTGGTGCTTAGTGACGAGGGATGAGGGAGGATTGCGAAACCCAAAGGCGTGATAGGTGATAGGTGATAGGAGATAGGAAATCACCCCCATCCCCGCCCTTCCCCCATCAAGGGGGAAGGGCGATGATAGTTCAGGTTTTTCCTTTCTTGGGCGTCCTGGGGCGCCGCGCTCCACGCGCCGCTCGAGCATCTCCGCGATTTGCGCTTTGAACCGATCGTTGGGCTGCGCCTCGCTCGTTGTCGTTTCGTCCCAACGCGAGGTATTCGCCGTGCGGAGTCAGCAGTTGCGAGGCGGCGCACCCGGCATTCGCCGCGAAGCTGGATGAGGCAAGGGCGGCGATCTTCGATTACATCGAGCTGTTCTACAATCGGCAGCGCAAGCACCAGGCGTTGTGTTATCTCGGCCCGGTGCAGTTTGAACAGACGAGGAAAATTGCTTAATTGACCGTCCGGGAAAACCGGGGCAGCTCAGACCCCTAGGAGTTTGTCGGACTTAGGGCCGACAAACTCCTGATGCAAAACCGCCCGCGCAAAAACAGAAGAAAAAGGCTGTAAAAGCCTTATTTTCAGCCCGCGCGCGCGTCCGTTGGAGGCCAAGATGGGTCGTCATCCCGAATGTCAGATGGGTCGTCATCCCGAATGTCATTCGAAATTCGCAGGCGGTTTTGCTGTGAGCAGCCTGTCGGAATGCCAAGTCCGACAGGCTGCTAAATGGAACGACAGGTTGCGCGGGGCTGCAGTCAACCTGAATGGCGTGGGTACGTTAGGCAAGCAGGGCATATCGATTGTGAGGCATTTGCGCGGGCGAACCGGCTCATGAAGCTGGGCAACGGAGCGCTCGATGGGACCACGGTGAGGGCCAACGCGAGCCGGCGCCGCGCGCGCTCCTACGCGAGGGGCGCCGCCCCCGGGTCCTCCGCCCACGCCACCGGCCCCGGGCGTCGACCCCAAAAGCCCAGGTCAATCTCTGCGCGCGCTGCCGCCCGAGCTGGGAACGGTGCAGGCGCTGGTGGCGATGGCGCACCGGCTCAAGACCCGCGAGGCACGCGCGTTGTACGCATTGCGCAAGAGCACGGTCGAACCGGTGATCGGGATCATCAAGTCGGTGATGAAGTTCAGGCAGTTTCTGCTGCGGGGCGTAAATAACGTCAGCGGCGAATGGGATTGGGCGTGCCTCGCCTACAATGTGAAGCGGAGGCACCGGATGCAGTGCGCCTGAATGAAGTTTCCGGGCCGATAAATACCCCATTCGTTCATGATGCCGAGTCCGACAGGCTGCTAGGAACCGATTGCTTCCCATGAAGATATACCTGGTTGTGATGATCTCGGCTCTTAGCCAGATCGGATTCAGCGGCAGCCGGGTCGCGGTGTCGCTTCATGCCCTGGAGTTGACCGCCAGCCCTTTCGCGATCGGCGTGGTCATCGCGCTCTATTCGCTCTGCCCCATGCTGCTGTCGATTGTCATCGGAAAGTTTGCAGATCGGGCGCCACCGCGATGGCCGGTAATCCTGGGCTCTGCCGCCATGACGGCCGCGCTGATCCTGCCGTTCTTGTTCCAGGGGCTTGGGGTGCTTTGTGCGACAGCCTTTGTGCTGGGTCTGGCCCATCAGGTTTTCAGCATCCCGCTGGAGGCCATCGTAGGTGGTATCGACGGCGCAAAAAACCGCGCTCGCAACTACGCCTTCATTACCATGGGATGGTCCGCCGCCAATTTTCTCGGCCCGCTCATCGCCGGATTCACGATCGACTACATCGGGCAGTTGCAGGTGTATCTGGTGCTGGCCGCGCTGACCGCGATGCCGATCCTGATCTTGCTACTGAAGCCAGCCTTGTTGCCCAAGACGGCGGCCATGCATGCCGAGGCCGCCACTCGCGGCAGTGTCCTCGATCTGTGGCGCATGCCGTCCGTGCGAATGACCATCATTGCCGCCGGCGTCGTTGGCTCGGCGCAGGATTTGTTCCAGTTCTATCTCCCCATTTACGGCCACTCGATCGGGCTTTCGGCGTCCGCCATCGGAACGATACTCGGGGTGGTGTTCCTGGCCGCTTTCGTGATTCGGGGCATCGTTCCGCTTCTGGTGAAAAAGCTCAGGGAGGCCAGGATACTGATTTACGCCATGTTCATCGCGGCTACTGCGTTCACCTTGCTTCCGTTCTTCGTCAGTCCCTACGCGCTGGCGGCAATTGCGTTCCTGCTCGGGCTTGGCGTCGGTTGCGCGCAGCCGATGACGATGTCACTGCTCTACGTGCTGACGCCGACGGGCCGCATAGCGGAGTCCTTCGGGCTGCAAAAGACGGTGCGCAACGCCACGCATCTGGTGGTGCCGATCGTCTTTGGCAGCGTGGGCGCGGCGTTCGGTGTCGCAACGGTATTCATGTCGAATTCCGTTATTCTCGTCGCGAGCGGCTTCCTCCTGCGCAAAGCCGGCATACCGGATAGCGATTCACAACGTAGGCAGGGCTGAACGAGGCCAACGCAACAGCAAACGCGGCGACAGGCCCCACTGCAAGAAGGGCGCTTTCATGCGGTTACTGTAGGAAGACAGGGTCTGTCCGGTTTTGCAGGCCAACTGATATCATCTGTCGCACGGGTTGGTCTGTCCCCATCATTTCACCCGTTACAAAGCTGATTTTTTCCGGGCGGACGCCTATGAAAGTTTTTGATGCTGTTGCGAACGCCTTCGTGAAGGAAGGCACTTCGACCCTATTCGGGCTCTTGGGCGACGGCCAATTGTCATGGTGGTCGGCCATCGCGAAGCACCCGGGCATCCGGATCGTGGACGCGCGGGAAGAAGGCGCCGGGCTCGCGATGGCCGAAGGCTGGGCGAAAGCGACCGGCAAGACCGGTGTTTGCAGCGTCACCCACGGGCCCGGGCTCGCGCGCCTCTCGCTGTCCCTGATCGCCGCCAGGCGTTCCCGCACGCCCATTGTCGTTCATACCAGCAAGACCTCTTTCAACAACGAGCACGCAGTCCAATTCCTGAACCAGGACCTGTTTGTCAGCGGCACGGAAGCGGGCTACATCGAAGTGATGACGCCGGGGTTTGCGGAAGAGGCGGTGCGCCAGGCGTTT
The DNA here is from genome assembly GCA_016192825.1 of Betaproteobacteria bacterium. Classification (GTDB taxonomy): domain Bacteria; phylum Pseudomonadota; class Gammaproteobacteria; order Burkholderiales; family SG8-41; genus SG8-41. Next base: position 21,541 of record JACPTK010000050.1, read on the forward strand.
TACCGCGCCCGGCTGGAGTCCCGGCCGATCGTGCTGTGCATACCGCTCGACATTCAAGGCAAGGACTGCGACAGCGACGGAGACGAGTATCGACCGTCCGCCACGATGTTTTCCGGCCAGCAACGCATCCGGCCGGACCTGGATCGTTTGCATGCAGCGGTCGACATCATTGCCGGAAGCAAGAAACCGGTGGTCGTGCTGGGCCGCGGCGCCATGGAGCCTCAGGCGAGACAAGCCGCGGACCGCCTTGCAGCGCGCATCGGTGCCTTGATCGCCACGACGCTCCTCGCGAGGGGGGTGCTCGCCGAGTGCGAGTACCACGCCGGCGTCTCAGGCACGTTGTCCACGCGCGCGGCGATGCAGTTCTTCGCAGAGGCCGACTGCGTGATTGCGATCGGCGCAGGCCTGAACGACCGCACCATACAGGGCGGATATCTCTATCCCAACGCCCGCATTGTCCATATCGACGTCGCACCGCACATCATGATGGGCAACGAGCGGAGCGCGGACTGCTATGTGCAGGGCGACGCCGCGACGACGACGCAGGAAATCGACGAGATACTGGCGCAAAAAGGCGTCGCCGGGCAGGGTTTCCGCACGGATGCAGTACGCAACGTGCTGCGTCACGCGGACCGGGACCCGGCTGAATTCGAGATCGAGCCGGGCACGATCGATCCGCGCGAGGTGGTCAGGGTGATAGACGACAAATTGCCGTCCAGCGTCGGCTTGGTGATCGGCTCGGCGCACAACTTCTCGTTTCCTGTCTGGCACATGAAAAAGCCGCGTGGGCTGCAGGTGTGCGTCAATGCCTTTACGGGCGTCGGCCAGTTGCTGGCGAACGCGATCGGCGTCGGCGTCGCGGTCAACGAGCCCATCGTTGCCATCGACGGCGATGGCAGCGCGTTGCAGAACATCCAGGAACTGGATACCGCCGCGCGCCTGGGCATCAAGATGCTTTACGTCATCATGAACGATGAGGCCTACGGCGCCGAATACCATAAGCTCAAGGCGAAAAACCGCGACGGTAACCTGTCGGTGGTTCGTACTCCCGATTTGGGTGCTGTCGGCCGGGCGTTCGGCTGCCGCGGCCGCCTGGCTCGCACTTTGGAGGAGGTTGCCGCGGGTATCGAAGAATTTCTGGCCGGCGACGGGCCCATGGTTCTCGATGTCAGGGTGTCGCGCAACGTCATCAGCATTCCCTACCGGCGCGTGCACTTCGGCCAGGATGTGTAGACGGTGAGGCGGTTCATGCACCGCTTGACCGAAAATGTTGAATCTTCCATGCCACCGGGGAGCGGAACAATATGGCACGCGTGAGGTTATCCAGATGGGCTGTCTGCGCCGCGCTCTGCCTGCTGGGCATCGGCCTCGACGCCGCGGCGCAGCGCTATCCGAGCAAGCCGATCCGGCTGGTCGTCGGCTTCTCGCCGGGCGGCAACGTTGACATCACCGCGCGCCTGGTCGCGCAGAAGCTCTCGCAGTCGCTGGGCGAGCCGGTGATCGTGGACAACCGCGGCGGCGCGGGCGGCATGATAGGCGCCGACCTGGTTGCCAAGTCCACGCCGGACGGCTACACCCTGCTGGTGGTGAGCAGCTCCCACATGATCAACGCGGCGACCGCCCGGCATTCTCCCTACGATGCGGTCAAGGATTTCTCGCCGGTATCGACGCTGACGCACGGTCCGCATTTCGTGGCGGTGAACGCGGCGATGCCGGTCAACTCGATCCAGGAGTTGATCGCGCTGGCCCGCGCCAAGCCCGGATCCATCAATTTTGGCTCTGCCGGAACCGGAAGCCTCACGCACCTGGAAGGCGAGTTCTTCAAATCGGCTGCCGGCATCGATATCGTGCACGTTCCGTACAAGAGCACGAACCTCGCGTTCACCGATCTGGCGGGCGGGCATGTGCAGCTTGTCTTTTCCAGCACGGTGTCCACCCTGCCATTCGTCAGGACCGGCAGAGTCAAGGCCCTCGCGGTCACGAGCGCGAAGCGGCTTGCCGCGTTTCCGGAAATCCCCACCGTCGCCGAATCCGGCCTGCCGCAATTCGTCGTGGATTCCATCGCGGGCATGCTGGCCCCGGCCAAAACGCCGCGCAGTATCATCAACAAGCTGAGCGCCGAAATCAGGAAGTTTCTCAGCACGCCTGAAATGCACAGAGCCCTGGCGGCTCAGGGCGCCGAAGCGGGCGGCAGCACGCCGAAGGAATATGCCGAAAGAATCGCCGGGGAAATCGCGCGCTGGAGAAAAGTGGCGGCGGACGCGGGAATTGCCAGGAAGTAAGCGGTACTGACGCTGACATTCGCTCATCACGCGTCGTTCGTCACTGATCATCGGCGGCCGATCCCTGGTGGTCCGTACCCTGCGGTTCCATGAGGTTGTGTCAGGTTTCAGCGTTGCGCCCCCAGCCTCGCCCTGCGCCGCGCCCGCTTGTTCGGCGGGCCGGGAGTCGATCCAACGGGCGGCGCAGGCGATCGATCCGGACGGCTACATTCCGGGATATCTTCCCCCGGAACACGTTATTCGGTCGCCCGTGATATAGGACGCCTCGTCGGAGGCCAGGAACAGCGCCGCGTTCGCGACTTCCTGGGGGTAACCGTCGCGTCGCAGGGCCAGGTGCTCGTGCTCGGGACGGGGATGCTCGCCCGGCCGGTACCATTCGGGGTTGCGCCGCTCGGTATCGATGTTGCCCACGGCGATGAGGTTTGCCCGTATGCGGTACTGCCCCAGATCCACTGCCATCGCCTTGATCAGCCCGTACAGGCCATGCTTGGACGCCGCCACGGCGCCGATACCCGGCCTCATTGCGGTCAGCGACGACATCCCGCCCAGGGCGATAATGCTTCCGCTCCTGCGTTCTATCATCGACGGGGCAAGCGCCTTGGCAAAGTAGAAAGTCGAGTGAACGTTGACGTTGAACACCTGGTGCCACTCGTCGTGGCTGAAATCCCAGAATGGCCGGTGAGGCCGCAGGCCGGCCACGCTCACCAGCACGTCCACCTTGCCGAATCGGTCTAGGCTCAGCCGCACCACGCGGGTGACTTCCCCGTGCTTGCTCACGTCCGCCGGCAGGGGCAGCGCCTTCACGCCGGAGTCCTCGCATTCCCTGGCGACCTGCTTCAAGTCGTCACCCGTTCTCGCCACCAGCACGACGTCAGCCCCTTCGCGCGCAAAGGCGACGGCGATCGCTTTGCCGATGTTGCGGCCGGCGCCGGAAATCAACGCGGTCTTGCCACGGAATCGCATATGAAGCCTCTTGACAGCCATGCATTGGGCCTGATTGCGACCAATATAGCAGAGCAGGATAATCACCTAGGAGCTTGTCGGACCTGGGTCCGACAAGCTCCTTAGGCAAAACCGCCCCGGGAAAAAATGCGAAAGTGCCATCAAGAACCTGCCGAAACACCATCCGTACGCGTTTCATTAGGAGTTTGTCGCTCCAAGTCCGACAAACTCCTGGGTGAAACGACCGTGGAATTAAACGTTATTCAAGAACCCCGGGGTGGTTTTGCTTTTAGCAGCCTGTCGGGCAATCAAAGTCCGACAGGCTGCTAGGGTCGGACCCCCGGGAAACCGGGTCGGACCAATGCAACCCGTAGAGGCGGCGCGAATAGACCGCAACCCGGGTGATGCGTGATAGGTGATAGGAGGTCACCCCCATCCGCGCCCTTCCCCTTTCCCCTCATCCCTTCCCCTTTCCCCTCATCCCTTCCCCTTCTCCCGAGTGGAGAAGGGGAATGTCGAGCCTCCCCTCTCAGCTTGGGAGAGGGGCGGGGGTGAGGATGGGGGAAGGGAGATATCAGAGCTACGCACCTGAGAACACTCGAATCACGGCTCACGAATCACGATTCACGCCTTTTGATCTGGCGCAAGGTCTTGCAGGGGCGGGGGCGCTTATACTGGCTCGCGCTTCCCATCCGACCGCGAGGCTCGACCATGAAAGAATCGACCAAGTATCTCCTCGACGAATCGCGCATCCCGCGCTACTGGTACAACATACTGGCAGATCTGCCTTCACCCCCGCCGCCGGTGCTGCACCCGGGCACGATGAAGCCGGTGGGTCCCGACGATCTGGCGCCGCTCTTCCCGATGTCGCTGATCGCGCAGGAAGTCACGACCGAGCGCGAAGTGGAGATCCCGGGGCCGGTGCGCGACATCTACCGGCAATGGCGCCCGACCGCGCTGCACCGCGCGCGCAGGCTCGAGAAGGCGCTCCAGACACCGGCGCGCATCTACTACAAGTACGAGGGCGTGAGCCCCGCCGGCAGCCACAAGCCCAACACCGCGGTGGCGCAGGCGTTCTATAACGTCGAAGCCGGGATCACGCGCATCACGACCGAGACCGGCGCGGGGCAATGGGGCTCCGCGCTCGCGTTCGCCGGCGCGCTCTTCGGCATCGAGGTGCAGGTGTTCATGGTGCGCGTCTCCTACGACCAGAAGCCGTACCGGCGCGCGCTCATGGAAACCTACGGCGCGCGCTGCGTGCCCTCGCCCTCGAACGAGACGCAGTCGGGCCGCGCGATCCTGGCGAAGGACGCGAAGCATCCGGGCAGCCTCGGCATCGCGATCTCGGAGGCGGTCGAGGTCGCCGCGAGCCGCGACGACACCAAGTACGCGCTGGGCTCCGTGCTGAACCACGTGCTGCTGCACCAGACCGTGATCGGACAGGAGGCAATCGCGCAATTCGAGCTCGCCGAGGACTTCCCGGACGTCATCGTCGGCTGCACCGGCGGCGGCTCGAACTTCGCCGGCATCGTCTTCCCGTTCCTGGGCCTGCAACTGCGCGGCGGCAGGAAGCTGCGCATCGTCGCCGTCGAGCCCGCGGCGTGCCCGAGCCTGACCCGCGGCCGCTACGCCTACGATTTCGGCGACACCGCGCATCTCACCCCCCTCGCGAAGATGCACACGCTGGGCTCGACCTTCACGCCGCCCGGCTTTCACGCCGGGGGCTTGCGCTATCACGGCATGTCGCCGCTCGTGAGCCACGTGAAGGAGCTCGGGCTGATCGAGGCGCGCGCCTACCCCCAGATCCGGTGCTTCGAGGCGGGGGTGAAGTTCGCGCGCGCCGAAGGCATCCTGCCCGCGCCGGAGGCCAACCATGCGGTGCTGGGCGCGATCGAGGAAGCGCTGCGCTGCAAGGAGGAAGGGGTGTCGCGCGCGATCCTCTTCAACCTCTGCGGCCACGGCCACTTCGACATGCAGGCCTACATCGACTACTTCGCGGGGAAGCTCACGGACCAGCAGTACGACGAAGCCGAGCTCGCCATGGCGCTCGCGGGCCTGCCCTCGGTCAAGGCGGCGTGAAAGAGCAGGGATGAGGCCCGTTCCAACCAGCAGCCTGTCGGACTTAGGTGTCGGACAGGCTGCTAACAGCAAAACCGCCCGCGAATTTCGAATGAACCCAGGGTAACGGCCCCCATCAGTCTCCAGAAAGCAGGCAAGCAGATCGGAAATGAAGTCTTTACTGCCGTTTTCCTCCATTTGCATGCAGGCGGTTTTGCATAAGGAGTTTGTCGGAGCCAAGTCCGACAAACTCCTAGGGCTCGCAGGTCCCAATAAGCTTCCTCATTTGATCTTTCCCGTCCGGCGGACGTGAAAGCCGGTGTAACATCACGCCGCTGAGCGTGGGAGAGCCTGGTCGATCCGCCTGCCTTGGGCGCCGGAGATCGCCGGTTCGAATCCGGCCGCGCAGACCAGGACCAGCAACCGGCAAATAACGGACAGCTTCCAGCCACAACCCACGATCCATCTCTGTCAAGGAAGGGTATTCAATGCCTCCCCAGCGTATCGTTGCATGGACGGTCCCGGCCGCAATCATCGCTCTCGGCATGGGCGCGGCGTCGGGCCAGGATTACCCGGTCAAGCCCATACGCCTGCTCAGCCCTGGGCCGGGCGGCGGCGCGGATTTCGTGGCGCGCTTCGTCGCGCAGGGCATCTCGGCGCCGCTGGGCCAGCAGGTCATCGTCGACAACCGGCCGGCTGGGGTGATACCGGGACAGGTCGTGTCCAAGGCGCCGCCCGACGGCTATACGCTGCTCCTCAACGGCAACAGCTTCTGGATCGCGCCGCTCATGCGCGAGGGCATTCCCTACGACCCGGTGAAGGATTTTTCCCCGATCGCGCTGGCGGTGAGCTCGCCCAACATCCTGGTCGTGCACACGTCCGTGCCGGCGAAGTCCGTCAAGGCGCTGATCGCGCTGGCCAGGGCGAGACCGGGGGTGCTCAACTATGGCTCGGCCTCCGCCGGCGGCTCGGTTCACCTCGCGGCGGAACTGTTCAAGTTCATGGCGGGCGTCGACATCGTGCGCATCAGCTACAAGACCAGCGGAACGTCCGTCACCTCGCTCCTTGCCGGCGAAGTGGACCTGATGTTCGGCAACGCGCCGCCGGTGATTCCGCACGTTAAATCGGGCCGGCTGAGGGCCCTGGCGGTGACCACGCTCAAGCCGAGCGTGCTGATGCCCGGATTGCCGACGATCGCCGACTCGGGGCTGCCGGGATTCGAAGTGTCCTCGTCGTACGCTTTTTTCGCGCCGGCCAGGACGCCCGCGGCCATCATCGGCCGCCTGAACCAGGAGATCGTCCGCTTCCTCGCCCGCGCGGACGCGAAGAAGAAGTTTCTCGCGACCGGCGTGGAGCCGGTCGGCGGCGCCCCGGAGCAGCTGGTGGCCACGATCAAGTCCGAGATGACGCGGATGGGCAAGGTCATCAGGGCGGCGGGCATTCGCGGGAACTGAAGCGTGGTAAGTGATACCAATCACTAATCACGCATTTCGAGCCAAGATCAAAGCATGCCGTTTGCCAGGATTTCCGACGATCTCGACATGTACTACGAGGTCGACGATTTCACCGATCCGTGGACGAAGCCCGAGACAATCGTGCTGCACCACGGCAACTGCAAGAGCACCCGCTTCTGGTATCGCTGGGTTCCGATCCTCGCCCGCCACTACACCGTGGTGCGGCTGGATGCCCGCGGGCTGGGGCGGTCCACGGTGCCCCCGCCGGGCTACCAGTGGTCGCTGAACGGCCTGGCGCGGGACCTGGAGCGGCTGCTGGACTTTCTGAAGCTCGACAAGGTGCACGTGGTCGGCGAGACGGTGGGCGGCACCATCTCCATGCTCTTCACCGCCGAGCACCCGGAGCGGGTCCGCAGCCTGACCGTGTGCAGCTCGCCGTTTCGCTTCACGGATCCCTATTACAAGGATTCGGCGCGCAAGGCGGAGACGGACGGCGTGCTCGCGTGGGCGCGGGAGAGCATGAAGCGCCGGCTCGACCCCGCGCGGGTGGGACCGGAATTCGTCGAGTGGTACGCCAACGAGATGGGCAAGACCCCGCTGCACGTCGTCGTGGAGACGCACGACGCGCTGGTCGGGCACGATCTCTCGGACACCCTGCGGCGGATCAAGGCGCCGACGCTGCTGCTCTCCGCGGAGAGCCGGCCCGGCTATACGCGGGGGTACGTGCAGGAGATGGAGCAGCTCATACCGGGATCGAAACTGGTGGTTTTCCCGCGCACCTTCGGCTTCGTGCACCACAGCGAGCCGGAGAAGTGCGCGGAAACGGTGCTCGAGTTCCTGCGCGGGATCTGAGCGGGGGCGGAAGGATGACCCGAGGGGCTAGGAGCTTGTCGGACTTGGGTCCGACAAGCTCCTCAGGCAAAACCGCCCCGGGAAAAAATGCGAAAGCGCAATCAAAAACCTGCCGAAAACCGGACTGGGTGGCTTATGCCGCACCGACCCCTGACGGACCGAGACATGGCGCAATGCCTTCACTAATAGTGGACTTTCGTTTGCTCTCGACCGGTAGATCACTTACAGTCTTAACTGCCGTGATTCATGACTCGCGCACCGGTCACGCGTCGCTTATCACGCATCATTTAAGCCGATGGCTTCCCAGGCGCAAACCCGTTACCACGTCGAGTCGCTCGACCAATTTCCCGAGTTCGCCTACGAGCAGGAGTGGACAGACGGTCTGCCCGTTTTTCCGCCCACTCGCGAGGTCGTCCAGCGCATGCTCGATTACGTGGGGCGTGATCCCGACGAAGTGATCGGCGCGGTATTCCCCGGTGACGGCGAGGCGACCATTCGGAATATCGCCGCGAACTGCGCAATGGCGGGCTGCCTTCCGGAGTACCTGCCGGTCGTAATCGCCGCGGTCGAGTGCATCGTGGACCCGCAGCTCCTCATCACGACGACCCAATCCACCGGCTCGGCGTCCCTGTGCACGATCGTCACCGGGCCCGCCGTCAGCCGGCTGAAATTCCACACGAGGGAATGGTTTTTCGGGCCGAACGGCGGGCGCGCGAACGCCACCATCGGCCGGGCCGTTCGGCTGGTCCTCTGGAACATCGGACGCGCGCACCCGGGCAAGCTCATCAAAGGCACGATGGGCCATCCGGCGTCGTGGAGCTACTGCATCGGCGAGGAGCAGGAGCTGTCACCCTGGGCGCCGATGCACGTCGATTTCGGCCTGGACGCCGCCGACAGCGCCGTCACGGTCATGAAGGCGGGTGAGCATTCCCAGATCGCGGCGCCGCTCAATTCCGTCGGGCTGGAGGAATGCATCACCCTGCTGGCACGGGGCATCGGCAAGGTGGGCATCACAACCAGCGGCGGCAAGCGGGGGTTCCTCTTTGTGATCAACCCGTCGCTGGCGCGTGCGTTCGCCGACGCCGGCTATTCCCGGGAAAAGCTGCGGGCCGCCATCGCCAAGCGGGCATTCAAGTACTCCTACGACTGGCAGAACGACCGGAAACAGGGCGAGGCGGTCGCGATTGCGGACCTGTACGCAAAAACGCCCAGCGAGCGTCAGACGCTGGTGGCGCCGGTGCTGCTGGACGAAGTCTTCGTGTGCGTTGGCGGTGGCGTGTCGCCGCAGATGGGCCAGTGCGTATCGATTTCCAGCCGGAGTTCCGCCGGCAAGCCGATGTTGACGAAGAAGGTGCAGTTCCCGAAATAAGGGTGGAGGGCAATGTGATAGAGCTCATCAGTCCCGTCGGCTACCCTCGAGTCGAGGAGCAGGCCGCAAGGAAGCCGCTCGGCACCCCCGTGGGCCGGCGCCTGGGATTCATCTGGAACCAGTATCAGACCACGCGCAATTTCTGGCCCCGTCTCGAGCGTGCCGTCGAAGAGATCTGCAAACCGGCGGCCGTCAAGCGGGCGTACAAGGCGAACACCTGGACGCCACTCGACAAAACGCAGTTCGGCGAGCTGGCCGCGGCGGTCGATTACCTGGTCATCGGCGTCGGCGCCTGAGGATCCTGCACCGGCGCCGCCGTGCGCGACGCTTTTGCAGCCTGGAAGCAGGGCATGCCGGCCGTGGTGCTGGTGCACGAGCCTTTTGCGAACCTGGCGAAGGCACAGTGCCAGAGCCTGGGCGCCAGGGAGCCGCTCATACTCGTGTACAAGCAGGACGCACCCGCGCGCGAGTCCGACCAGGAATCGGACGGCAAGGCCCGCGGAGTCGCGGCGGAAGTGCTCAAAATGCTGGCCGCGTGATCAAGGCAAAAGGCGAAAGGCGGAAAGATGAAATCAAAATCGGCTCGGCCCCTCACGGGTTTCCTGGCGCTCGGCCTGTGCTTGTCGCAGGCCAGCGCATGGGCGCAGGGATTCCCGGAACGGCCTCTTCGCATTGTGACGTCCCAGGCGGGAGGCGGAAACGATGTCCAGGCCCGGGCGATTGCGCGCGGGCTGACGGAAGCTCTCGGCCAGCAGGTGATCGTGGACAACCGGCCAAGTGGCGTCATTCCGGGAGATATCGTGTCGAAGGCGAGCCCGAATGGATACACGCTCCTGTTCTACAACAACGCCTTGTGGACGGGGCCGCTCATGCAGAACACGCCGTACGATCCGGTGCGCGACTTCGCGCCCGTCACCACGTCGACGATCGGGCCGAACATCCTGGTGGTCAACACCGCGCTGCCCGTAAATTCCGTGCAGGGTCTGATCGATCTTGCCAAAGCGAAGCCCGGAGAACTCAATTATGCATCGAGCGGCATGGGCGCTTCCAACCATCTTGCCGCCGAGTTGTTCAAGGCGATGGCCGAGGTCAGCATCGTGCGGATCGGCTATAAGGGCGCCAGCCCCGGGCTCAATGATTTGATCGCGGGCCAGATACAGGTGATGTTTCCCACGGCCGGCGCGGCGGTGCCGCACATCAAGACCGGGCGGGTCAAGCCGCTGGCTGTGACGAGCCAGGAGCGCTCTTCCGTTGCGCCCGACTTGCCGACGGTCGCCGCTTCGGGCTTGCCTGGTTACGAATCGCTGGCGATATACGGCATCTTTGCGCCCGCTGGAACCCCCCGGCCCATCATCAACCGGCTCAATAGGGAGATCGTCCGCGTTCTGGCTGCGCCGGAAGTGAAGGACAGATTCTTCAAGCTGGGCATGGAGACCGTCGGCGGCTCGCCTGAGCAGCTCGCGGCCAAGGTCAGATCCGAGATGAAGAGAATGGCCAAGGTCATCAAGGCGGCCGGCATCAAGGTCCAGTGAGCCGCAATTGCCAGCCTTGAACAATTGGGGACAGCCCCGTTTTCCGGAGGATGAAATCAGCCGGGCTGAATACCCGCCTCTGATAGCTCAGGCTTTTCCCTCCTTGGCCGTCCCGGGGCGCCGCTTCGCTAGCAGCCTGTCGGACTTAGGTGTCGGACAGGCTGCTAACAGCAAAACCGCCTGCGGATTTCGAATGAAACCCGGGATAGCGACCCTTATTGCCCTGCAAAAGGCGGACGAGTAGGCTCGAAATGAAGTTTTCATCGCTTTTTGCCTCCCTTTTCGTGCAGGCGGTTTTGCATAAGGAGTTTGTCGGAGCCAAGTCCGACAAACTCCTAGAACGTTTTTGAAGGAGCAACCATGCAGCTGGAACGCAGCCCGGCGCCGTCGGCTTCCGGCAGCCGGAAGACCATCGCGAGCCCGCGGGTCAACCAACGTCCGCCGTATGACAAGGAACTGGTCGCCATCGCGGATTACGTGCTCGACTACGAGGTGCGCAGCCCGAAGACGATCGATATCGCCCGGCTCCGGCTGACGGATACCCTGGCGTGCGCGCTGGATGCACTGGCGTATCCGGAATGCACGAAGCTACTCGGACCGGTCGTTCCGGGCACGCAGGTGCCGTACGGCGCGCGGGTGCCCGGCACAGCGTTTCAGCTCGACCCGGTCAAGGCCACCTTCGACATCGGCTGCCTGATCCGCTGGCTGGACTTCAACGACACCTTTACGGCCGCACAGGGAAGCCATCCGTCCGACAATCTCGCGGGCATATTGGCCGTAGCCGATCACCTCAGCCGGAAGCGGGTGGCGAACGGGGAGAAGCCATTCCTGATGCGCGATGTGCTCGAAGGATTGGTCAAGGCGTACGAGATCCAGGGTTGCATCGCCATCGAGAACGACTTCAACGAAATGGGTGTGGACCACGTCATCCTCAGCCGGGTGGCGACAGCCGCCGTGGTGACCAGGATGCTCGGCGGCGGACGGGAAGAAATTCTCAACGCCGTATCGAACGCCTGGATCGACACCAGCCTGCGCGTTTACCGGCAGGCACCCAACGCGGGGTGGCGCAAAAGCTGGGCCGCGCCGAAAGCCACCTCGGAAGGCGTGGCGCTCGCCGTCATGGCGGCCAAGGGCGAGATGGGCTATCCATCGGTTCTGACCGCCCCGAAATGGGGGTTCTGCGATCAATTCCGCAATGGCAAGCCGCTCGCGTTCCAGCGCCCCTACGGCGACTATGTCATCCAGCACGCAATGTTCAAGTTTGTCGCGGCCGGCATGCACGGCCAATCCGCCGTGGAGTGTGCGTTGCGGCTGCATCCCCTGGCGAAGGACCGTCTCTCGGAAATCGAGCGCATCGAGATCACGAGCCAGCGGGCGCTGATGGGCATCATGGACAAGACCGGGCCGCTGCATAACCCGGCCGACCGAGATCATTGCGTCCAGTACATCGTTGCGGTCGGCCTGATTTTTGGCCGCTTGCTCGCCGAGGATTTCGAAGACGAGGTGGCGCGGGATCCGCGCATCGACGCCCTGCGCGACAAGATGACCGTTGCCGAGGATCCGGGTTACAGCCGGGATTTCTACGATCCGCAGAAGCGTTCGAGCGCCAATGCCGTGCAGGTGCGCTTCAAGGATGGATCGAGCACGCCGAAGATCGAGGTGGCGTATCCGTTCGGCCATCCGCGCCGGCTGGCCGAGGCGGAGCCGGTGCTGCGCGCCAAGTTCGAGCGCAGCCTGAGTCGCCACTATGGGGCGGGGCGGAAAAAAAAGATACTGAGCGCCTGCCACGCCCGTTCCCTGGATGCGATGCCGGTCAACGAGTTCATGGATCTATTATCCATTTGAGCACGGGGAAGTCAGTCAGTATCAGAAGCGGTCTCATGATCACCGGCGGAATTTGGCTGCAGTTACGCGCCGATCAATGCCGCTCAAAACGGGCCATTGGAACCGGATCTGCGTTCATCGAGGGTCTTCATGGATGTAAGCTATTCTTGAGATCACATCCAACCAAAGGAGGATGCATGAAATCCCGCTCAAGCCTGTTCCGTCCCATCGCGCTGGCGCTGTCATTGCTCGCATTGCCGGCGGCAGCGGCCAGCCCGGCCTGGAAGCCGGAACGCAACGTGGAATTGATCATCCCCACCGCCGCCGGCAGCGGCAGCGACAGGACCGGGCGGCTGATCCAGAGCCTGATGCAGGACAAAAATCTGGTCGACCGGCCGGTCACGGTTGTGAACAAGCCGGGAGGCGGCGGCACGATCGGGCTCAACTACCTCACGCAGCAGACGGACACCGGCCATCATTTTCTGGTCACCTCGCCGACTCTGCTCACCAACCATATCCTGGGAAAAACCACCGTCACCTATCGTGACCTCACGCCCGTTGCCGTGATCGGCGCCGACTTCGTGGTTTTTTCGGTGCGTGCCGACTCTCCGGTCAAGACCGGGATGGAGCTGGTCGACCGGCTGAAGAAGGACGCCGACAGCGTCAACTTTGCGCTCGCCAACGCGCTGGGCAACCACAATCACATCGCCATAGGGGAAGTGGCCCGCGCAGTGGGGGCCGACATCAAGAATCTCAAGGTGGTCGTCTTCAACAGCTCCGGCCAGGTTGCGACCAGCTTGCTGGGCGGTCACGTCGACGTGATCGCGTCGCCGGCCTCGCAGGTGCTACAGCACGCCAAGAGCGGCAAGGCGCGCATCATAGCCGTTGCGTCCGAGCGGCGGCTGACCGGGGCGCTCGCGTCGATTCCGACCTGGAAGGAGCAGGGCGTCCCCGCGGTATCGGCGAACTGGCGCAACGTGGTGGGAACCAAAGGCATGAGCGACGCCCAGGTCGCCTACTGGGACAAGGTATTCGCCCAGCTCGTGCAGCAGCCCGAATGGAAGAAGGCCGCCGACGCGTCGCTGACCGAGAATATCTATCTCAACAGCGCCGAGACGCGCAAGCAGCTCGATCAATTGTACGAGCAGTTGACGGTCACGCTGCGCGCGCTGGGACTGGCAAAGTAACGCCGGCCGAGTCCCGCGGACCAGCAACGGTCAAGCAGTCGGGGTCGGACCAGCGCAAGGCATTGATCTGTGCAATATTGATGGACCGGCGAATGCTAGACCCCAGGGAGAGTCGAAATAGGGTGAACGCTTTGGGCAACCAAGGGAGGAAACGTATGGAGAACCGGATGACGGTGCTGTCCGCCGCGCGGGCGGCGATTGCGGCGCTTGTACTGATCCCGCTGGCTGCGGGGAGCGCCGCGGCGCAATGGCAACCCGACAAGCGAGTCGAGATCATCGTGCCGTCCAGCACCGGCGGCGGCAACGACCGGATCGGACGGCTGATGCAAAGCATCATGCAGAAGGAGAAGCTGGTCGACGCCGTCACGACCGTCGTCAACAAGCCGGGCGCCGGCATGGCTCTGGGAATGGCTTACCTGAACCAGCATCCCGGCGATGCCCATCACCTGCTGATCACCTCCGTGGGATTCCTCACCAACCACATCACCGGGCGCAGCGAGTACAGCCACCGGGATGTAACGCCGGTGGCGCTGCTGTTCGAGGAATATGTCGCCTTCGCCGTACGGCCCGACTCCAGGATCAAGACGGGCAAGGATCTGATGGCGGCGCTGAAATCGGACGCCGGCAGCGCCAGTACCGCGATGGCGAGCGCCGGCGGCAATCACAATCACATGGCGTTGGCGGCGGTCACACGCCACGCCGGCGGCGATCTCAAGAAGCTCAAAATCGTCGTCTACGGCTCCGGCGGCAAGGCCATGGCCGCGGCGCTCGGCGGGCACGTGGACCTGGTAGTGGCTCCGGCGGCCACCCTGCTGTCCCAGTCGCAGCAGGGGCTGCTGAGGATGATCGCGATCACTGCGCCCAAGCGCCAGGCGGGCGCCCTGGCCGAGGTGCCGACCTGGCGTGAACAGGGCGCGAACGCCGTGATATCCAATTGGCGCGTGATACTCGCGCCGCGCGGCGCTTCGGCACAGCAAACAGGTTATTGGGAGAATGTTCTGGCCCGGCTGGTTGAAGCCGCCGAGTGGAAGGAAATGCTGGAGAAGAATGTCGTGACGGGCAATTTTCTGCGCAGCGGCGAAACCCGCAAGTTTCTCGACGAGGAATACAAGGAACTGCAGGTCATGCTGGACGCCCTGGGCTTGGTCAAGAAAAAGTAAGGTTCCCGGTCTAGGAGTGTGTCGGACTTCTGCGGGCGGTTTTGCATTTAGCAGCCTGTCAGAGCTTCAAGTCCGACAGGCTGCCAGGCGCCTCCGGGACGCAGGACAAGCAGGCAGGATGCGAAACGACAAAGCGCGACCGGGTGTTGCCCGGTCGCGCAGGCGGCTTCAGACGCTGTAGAGCTTGCGCAGCGCCCGCACGTCCTTCATCCGCCCGATGTCATAGAGCGCGGCGATCAAGGCTTTTCCGCGTGTTTTTCCGATGGCCGGCCCCATCAGGTCGATCGCCTTGTCCGCGACTTCGTCGCGGTTCAATGGATTGTCGGGACTGCCCTTGGCCGCCATGGTCTGGTGGGTCAGCGTGCGGCCATCCTTGAGCGTCACTTCCATGATGCAACGCCAGCCACGCACGGGGGCCGGGATGCTGGGGTCGGCAACCGCCTGTATGCGTTCCCGCATTTTGCGCACCCGGGGATCTTTCACGCGCTTGTAGTCGTGCGCCGCGGCGAAGGTCATGGCGCCGTCCACCGCCATCACCGCCAGCAGATGCTGCAGCGATATGTCGGGCATGTCGCGGTTGTCCACGACTTTCAGCTCCGCCGCAGGCACCCGTGCCACGAGCTTCTCCACGTCGTCGGCCTTGAAGCGATGCTCGCGGATGAGCTCATGGAGCACGTGCATGGGGCCTTGTATGGGCCCGCCGATCGTCCAGCGCTTGACGCCTCCGCGCATGATCTCGAACTTGCGCCCCAGATCCTTGATCATCTCCTCCGGCTTCGCCTGGTCTATGAAGATGGAAAAGAAATTCGGCCCTCCCGAGAACACATCCTCGACCCCCGTGAAGCCGCGGGCGGCCATCAGCGCGGCCGACAGCCCGTCGTGAGCGGGCATGCCGCCCATGGCGTAGGCTTTCTCGACGTGCTCGGTATCCCGGAACATGGTGGCGATGCCGCCCACGTGCTCGGCCGCGTATGAGAGCGAGTAGCGGACCTTGCGCGCATCGAGCTTGAGCAACGCGCAGGAAGCGGCAGTCGCGCCGAAGAGCTGTCCCATCGCCCCGGCATGACGGCCGGTGTTCGCATAGCGGGTGGCATCGAGCGCGAGCAGGGTCCTGGCGCACAAGTCATAGCCCAGCACCATCGCCCGCAGCAACCGTTCTCCCGAGAGCTGTTGCCATTCCGCCAGCGCCAGCGCAGCCGGAATCACGCTGGTGCCGGGATGCGAGCGCGTCGGGGGGTGGGTATCGTCGGTTTCGTCGGCATGGCCGAACATGCCGTTGGCCAGCGCGGCATTGAGCGTCGTGGTGACCATGCGTGTCCCGATCACGCCTGCTTCGCGCGTGCCGCCCAGCGGCTTGACGAAAGCAATGGCTCGCCTGCCCGGGAGCTGGCGGGAACCCGACAGCATTGAAGCGAAAGTATCCACGAGGTGAAGCCGGGCGCGTTCCGCCACCTCGGGCGGTAGCTTGGCCTTGAGCGCGCCGGCGATATAGCTGCTCAACTGCTGAGTGAACGGAGAGATTTGCGTTGCCGTTTTCATTCAAAGTCCCTTATTGAGCAAAAACCAGTCTAACAGGAGTGGCGCCGGCTTTCCCTCCATCGGGTCGGAAAAGGGTCTTAGTGGCCTGTCCCCTAAGAACCGCTCGAAGAGCAAGGAGAGAGGCGGAAGGCAGAGGGAAATGCGTCACCGGTCACAAGTCACCGGCGTGAGGCCCAATCACGAGCCACGGAATTTGGAGGCGTCCTCATAGCCGGAACGCGCTTTGCCTTTGTCTTGCGAAGACGATTGGCGTAACCTGAACCATTCGTGCCAGGTGGCTGTCAGAATTTTTTGCGGCGGGCACTGCCGGCGCACCGTC
This sequence comes from Betaproteobacteria bacterium, assembly GCA_016192825.1. GTDB lineage: Bacteria > Pseudomonadota > Gammaproteobacteria > Burkholderiales > SG8-41 > SG8-41. The sequence continues at coordinate 38,059 of JACPTK010000050.1, forward strand.
AAAAACAAGATTACGAGCGAGGAAATCATGACTATTAAGCCAATCCATACAGCGTATCTTGCCCTTGTCATCCTGCTGGGCGGCTTCATTCCATGGCGTGCAGGCGCGGTGGCCTTTCCGGAAAAGCCGGTCCGCGTCATCATCGGGTTCGCGCCCGGCGGCGCAACCGACATCCAGGCCCGCCTGTTCTCGCAGAAGCTTTCCGAGGAGACGGGGCAGCAGTTCATCGTCGATAACCGCCCCGGGGCCGGTTCCCTCATCGCCGCCAGCATCGCGAAGGACGCGACCCCCGATGGCTACACCTTGCTGGCCGTGACCACCAGCTACACCATCGCGCCGGCCTTGCGAAAGAAGCCTCCGTACGATGCCGTTCGCGATTTCCAACCCATTTCCCTGATGACCAAGGCGCCGTACCTGCTGGTCGCGAACAAGGCGTTGCCGGTGAAGTCCATGAAGGATTACATCGCCCACATGCGCAGCAAGCCCGGCGCGATCAATCATGGCGTCTCGGGCCACGGCAGCCTGATCCATCTGGGCGCGGAATGGCTGCAGGAAGCGACCGGCACGAAGTTCAACGTGATTACCTACAAGGGCACCGGACCGGCGATGTTGGCGGTGATGTCGAACGAAGTCCAGTCGACGTTCGCCAACACGGTGAGCGGCGGACAGTACGTCAAGACGGGCAGGCTGCGCGCGCTGGCCGTCACCACCGCCACTCGCTCGAAAGCCTTCCCGGATCTGCCCACGATCGCGGAATCCGGCGCGCCCGGATACGACGTCAACACGTGGCACGGCTGGCTCGCGCCCAGGAACACGCCGCGGGCGCTCATCGCGAGGCTCAACGCGCTGCTCGTGAAAATCGCGAGGGCGCCGGACACGGAACGCCTGCTGGAATCGTCCGGCGCCGAGGTGATCGGGAGCACCCCGGACGAATTCCGGAAACTCATCGCGGATGATATCGTGCGCTGGGGCCGCATCATCAGGCAAACGGGCCTGGGCGAGAAATAACCGGTTTCGGCGTCTTGACGCGGCCGGCATCGCGAGCGCGGCGGGCGCGCCGGCCGCTCCCCTCCGGATGCGGCGATTTTCCGGGCACGCCGCCCCGGAGTCGCCGCCTCTTGCAGCTGTCCTCGCGGGCGCCGGACCGCCCGGCAACGGGCGGTGAGCCCTTGCCGCCTGCGCGGTGGGCAGGCTTGCCCGCAGGCCGACCCATGGGCCGGTAATAGTGGAACTGTCGATGTCCCGCGACAGTCGGGTCGCGCGCGCAACGGGACGGAAGGACGTTGAATCGCCAGAGATGGGAGAAAGCATGCGGTCGAAGGACGTGCGGGAAGCGAATGTGGTGGTGGTTGGCGCGGGCAATGCGGCGATGTGCGCCGCGTTCGCCGCGCGCGACGCGGGGGCGAGCGTGCTGGTCCTCGAAAGGGCGCCGGAAGCGGAATGCGGCGGCAACAGCGCGTTCACGGGCGGCGCCACGCGATTTGCCTTCAGCAACGTGGACGAAGTGCGGGAAGTCCTCGACCTGACCGAGGAGGAAATCGCCAACACCGATTTCGGCACCTACACCGAGGAAGACTTTCTCGAGGACATGGGGCGCGTCACCCAGTACCGCTGCGATCCCGACCTCACCGAGCTGTTCGTGCGCAACAGCCGCCAGACGCTAGCGTGGATGAAGTCGAAGGGCGTGCGCTTTGAGGCGATGTGGGCGCGCCAGTCGCAGAAAGTCGACGGCCGGGTCAAGTTCTACGCCGGCCTCATCTGCGCCACGTGGGGCGCGGGGCAGGGGCTCATCGACAGCCTGCACAAGCTCGCCAGGCAGAACGGCATCCCGGTGTTGTACGAGGCCGCGGCGACCGGCCTGATCCGCGAGAACGGCGCCGTGCGCGGCGTGGTGGCGGAAGCGCGGGGCCGGACGCTCGAGGTGCGGGCGGGCGCGGTTGTGCTGGCCTGCGGCGGCTTCGAGTCCAACGCCGAAATGCGAGCCCGCTATCTCGGCCCTAGCTGGGATCTCGCGAAGGTGCGCGGGACCCGCTTCAACATGGGCGACGGCATCCGGATGGCGCTCGCGGCCGGGGCGATGCCGTTCGGCCACTGGTCGGGCGCGCATGCCGTGGGCTGGGATCTCAACGCGCCGCGATTCGGCGAACGCGAGATCGGCGATCTCTTCCAGAAGCACAGCTATCCGTTCGGGATCATGGTGAACGCGAACGGCGAGCGTTTCGTGGACGAGGGCGCGGACTTCAGGAACTACACCTACGCGAAGTACGGGCTCGAGATCCTCCAGCAGCCCGGCATGTTCGCCTGGCAGATCTTCGACGCCAAGGTCAACCACCTGCTGCGCGACGAGTACCGCATACGCAAGATCACCAAGGTGGAAGCGCCCACGCTAGAAGCGCTGATGGCGAAGCTCGAAGGCGTGAACGCCGAGCGCTGCCTCCGGACCATCGCCGAATACAACCTGGCGGTCCGCCAGGACATCCCGTTCAACGCCGTGATCCTGGACGGGCGCGGCACGACCGGTCTCGCCATACCGAAGTCGAACTGGGCGAACGTGCTGGACACCCCGCCGTTTCAGGCCTACGCGATCACCTGCGGGATCACGTTCACGTTCGGCGGCGTGCGCATCTCGACCCGGGCGGCGGTGCAGAGCGTCGCCGGGCGCGATGTCCCGGGGCTCTACGCGGCGGGAGAGATGGTCGGCGGTCTTTTCTATTTCAACTATCCCAGCGGCACCGGGCTGGTGTCCGGCGCGGTTTTCGGCCGGATCGCCGGCACCGAAGCGGCGCGCCACGCGCGCGCGAAGGCCGCGATGGCGGTGAAGTGAGCCCTAGGAGCTTGTCGGACTTACGATGTGACAAGCTCCTTATGCAAAACCGGCCGCCGGAATGAGGTCGAAAACACTACTGAGTGGCCCGAACCACGAAGAAACGTGCGTGCTCACGCGGCTGTTGAGGCTATTGTGAATGATATCTTGTGGAAATCCGGCCGGTTTTGCTGTTAGCAGCCTGTCCCGACTGGTAAGTCCGACAGGCTGCTAGCGGACAGGCGGGGTTGCCCCGACATTCAGCATGCCGCCGAGCTTGTCGCTGCTTACGGCGGCGGCAAACGTGCCGTGTTTCGCCACGGCCAGAAAGGTCTTGAGGTGTCTGATCGACATGGCATTCCCCCTGTTGTTATCATTAAATTGATTGGCACGAGTAATAGATTGGTGGGACGGTTACGGAGTGGCACTGTCATGAAAATCAACCGCATACGCGTGCTGGCGTTTGTCGCAGGCGCAACGCTTTTCTCCTACGTTTCCATGGGGCATGCGGCTTCCGGAGCGCTCGCATACCCGGAACGTCCCATACGGATGGTGGTTCCCTTTCCCGCAGGTGGAGGAGTGGATGTCGTGACCCGCATGCTTGCCCAAGAAATGACGGAGAAGCTCGGGCAGCAGGTGGTCGTGGACAATCGATCGGGAGCGAGCGGGATCGTTGGAACGGAGATCGTGGCCAAGGCGACGCGAGATGGCTACACGCTGCTGATGGGCAACGTGGCCACGCATGCGGTAAACGTGAACCTCTACAGGAAGCTTTCCTACGATCCGCTCAAGGACTTTGCGCCGGTAACGAGAGTCGCCGTGGTGCACGAGATTCTCGTCGTGCATCCCTCGGTGCCGGCGACGTCGGTCAAGGCGCTGATCGCTCTTGCGAAGAGCAAGCCAGGGCAACTCACGTTTGGCTCGGCGGGCAACGGAACGCCTCCCCACCTGGCTGGAGAGCTGTTCAAGTCGCTCGCCGGCGTGAATATCCTGCATGTGCCCTACAAGGGCACGCCGCTCGCGCTCTCGGACCTCATGGGCGGGCAGATCACGATGATCTTCAGCAACATCCTGTCCGCGCTGCCACTGGTCAAGTCCGGAAAGCTCCGCGCCCTGGGCGTGTCGAGCCTCAAGCGGTCTCACGTCGCCCCGGATGTCCCGACGATCTCCGAATCAGGCCTCCCGGGTTACCAGAAGAACAGCTGGTACGGGGTCCTCGCCCCGGCAGGAACGCCGAATGCCGTGATCGCAAAACTGAACGGCACGATAGTGGCGGCGCTCGGAGTGCCAGCGGTGCTTGATCGCCTGGCCAGGCAGGGGGCGGAAATCGAGACAAGCTCACCGGAAGAATTTCGCAATTTCATCCAGTCTGAAATAAAGCGATACGCGACCATCATCAAGAACAGCGGCCTGCGAGTGGAGTGAACGGTTCGAGCCGCAGCGACGTTCGCGTGCCACGAATACTTCGGAAAGGGAAAGGGATGCGGATCATCGATGTGCGTTGCAGGGTGACGGTCAAGGAAGCCGGGGACTACTTCGCCAACACGGCCAAGCAGGCGGGGCGATTCCATTTTTACCGCACGCGGCCTCTTATCGAGGAGATCAAGTCGTACGCCAAAGGGACCATGGAGGCGTTTCTCGAGGAGATCGGCGAGGCCGACATCCACACGGCGGTGTCGGTATCGGGCCAGACGCCTGGAGGAATAGTCATCGGCGGCAAGCCCAAGGCGGCGCGAACCATGTCAAACGACCTGATGGCGAAGCTGCAGAAGGAGAACTGGGGGCGCATCATCGGGGTGGCCGGCATAGACGCTGGAAACGTGCTGCACAACGCACTGGACGAAATCGAACGCTGCTATCGACTGGGCCTTAGGGTGGTCTTTATCGAGCCGGGTCGGTCGCCGGGCTGCGACGTTGATGACCGGCGGCTATACCCGATCTACGAGAAGTGCGCCGAGCGGGACATGATGCTGATTCCGCAGACCTCCGGTCTATACGCCGGCAAGAACATGGACTGCTGCCATCCGCACCGGCTGGACAAGGTGGCGCAGGATTTTCCTTCATTGCGAATACTCGCCGGGCACGGATGCTACCCATACGTGCGCGAGGCAATCATTCTCGCCGCGCGGAATGAAAACGTGTTCGTTTCCCCCGACATGTATCTCATTCAATTGGGGACCGAGGAATGGGTCAAGGCGGTCAACAGAAATTTTTTCGGATTCCAGGATCAGTTCCTGTTCGGTTCGGGGTTCCCGGCGGTGCCGATATTGCCGTTCATGAAGGAGTTCTGGAAAGTCCCCTTCAAGGAAGAGGTGCTTCCGAAGATTCTCTACAAGAATGCTTTGCGGGCTTTCAAGCTCGAGCAGGATCCGACATTCAAAAAGCTGTACGCGGAGCGGTAAGCAGATCCGATGGGTGTAACGGGACACCGTGACCTGTCCCGGGTTGTTGACGGACACGTTTTTAGGAGACCAATCGTCATGAAAGGACCATTTCCATTTCGGCTGTTTCTGTTGCCGTTGCTGCTTGCGTGTCATCTGCCGGTTGTCGCGGCAGACAGCTACCCGGAGCGGCCATTGCGCCTCGTCGTTCCGTATCCCCCGGGAGGGGCGGCTGACGTGATCGGCCGGATGCTCGCGAGAAAGCTGGCGGACGATCTGGGGCAGCAGGTCATCGTCGACAACCGGGCCGGCGGCGGGCAGGTCATCGGCACCGACATCGTGGCCAAGGCGACGCCGGATGGCTACACGATCCTGCAGGCCTCGATTACGCATTCAATCAATCCGGGCCTGGTGTCCAAGCTGCCTTACGACTCCGTCAGGGACTTCACGCCGATATCGCTGCTCGCGAGCTCACCGCTCGTTCTCGTGGTGCATCCCTCGGTGCCCGCCAGGTCCGTCAAGGAGCTCGTTTCCCTGGCGAAGGCGAGACCCGGCGCGCTCAACTTCGCGTCTGCCGGGAACGGATCGGGCGGGCATCTTGCGATGGCGCTGTTGGCGGAGATGACCAATACCCGGATGGTCCACGTGCCCTACAAGGGGGCGGGCCCCGCGTTGATCGATTTGATAGCCGGCCAGGTTCAGATGATCATCACCAGTCCCCTGGCCGCCGTTCCACACGTGAAAGCCGGAAAACTGCGCCTGCTCGGTGTCTCCAGCAAGGCGCGGACAGCAGCGATGCCCGATGTGCCCGCCATTTCGGAAGCCGTGCCGGGCTACGAGGCTTCACTGTGGTATGCGTTCCTGGCGCCCCGCGGGATCCCCGGCAATGCCGCTTCCCGGCTGAACGCGGCGGTGTTGAAGGCGCTGGCCTTGCCGGATGTCCGCGCGCTGTTCGAGAAGAGCGGCGTGGAAATCGTGGGGAGCTCTCCCGAAGACCTGGCGAGTTTTCTCAGGAAAGAAATAGCAAAGTGGCGGAAAGTCATCGAGGCCGCCGGTATACGCCAGGGATAGACCATGCGACCAGAGGCGCCGGGAATGCGCATTATTGATTTTAGATTGCGGCCTCCGTTCGGGTCGTACCTGAATACGATCATGTACGCCAACATCGAGCGCACGGCAGTCAGCGCGAAGAAGAAGGGAATGGACGTCGCCCGGTCGGCGCGCGAGCGGTCGATCGATCTTCTGATCCAGGAAATGGATCAGGCGCAAGTCACGTTGGGCGTCGCCCCGGGGAGGACCGGCGGCGTCTTCGGCACGATGAGCAACGATGACCTGACGCAATTGATCAAGAACTATCCCGGCAGGTTTGCCGGTTTCGCGGGCATCGACCCGGTGAACCGGAAGCGCGCGATCCAGGAAATAGACCGCGCCATGCAGATCGGCCTGAAAGGCGTGGTGCTCGAACCCGGGCTGTCCCATGCCCCGATGCACATCGACGATGCCAGGGTCTATCCGCTCTACGCCCATTGCGAGGATCGCGGAATCCCGGTTCTGCTCATGGCGGGCGGCAATGCCGGGCCGGACTGCTCCTACAGCTCGCCAGAGCATATCGACCGCGTTGCACGCGATTTCCCGGATCTGGTGCTGATCTCCGGCCATGGCAACTGGCCGTGGGTCGGCGAAATCATCCATGTCTGCTACCGCAGACCCAATGTGCACTTGTCTCCCGACACCTACATGTTCGGCATGCCGGGGGCGAGGGATTACGTGGATGCGGTCAACGGTTTTCTTTCCAACCGCTTTCTTTTCGGAACGGCTTATCCGTTCGTGTCCTTGAAATCCGCGGTCGACCGCTTCCTGCAACTGGGCATAAAAGAGGAATTTCTGGATGACGTGCTCTACGCCAATGCAGCGCGGATCCTGCGGCTCAACGCCTGATGGCCCGTTGCGGTGTCCTGCCTGGCCGCCCGTGCCCGGGCGGAGGGAGTCAGGTTGAGGCGTCCCGAGTCTCTCGGACAGTAAATCAGGCTTAGCGACGAGTCTCCCGCACTGCTGGGGTCACCCTTCACCCTTCCGCCTTCATCCTTGTTTTTGCCCCGTCGCCCATCACTCATCTCCCCGGCCGCTGGCCGGGGTCGCGTTGTAAGATCAGGCCAACGTGGGAGGGACAGCGCATGAAAGTCTACAGGCTCGACCCGGTCGGCACGCTCGACGGCCTGAAGCTTGGCGAGGAGGAGGACCGCCGCCCCGGTCCGGGGGAAGTCGCGATCCGCATCCGCGCGACCTCTCTCAATTACCGCGACCTCAAGGTCGCCACGGGGGCCTACGAGCGGGGTGCGATCAAGCCGCGGGTGATTCCGCTTTCGGACGGCGCCGGCGAAGTCGCGGAAGCCGGCCCCGGGGTCACGCGCGTCAAGGTGGGCGACCGCGTCGCGGCGATCTTCGTGCAGCGCTGGCTCGCCGGGCGCGTCGATCCGGCATATGCGTCTTCCGCGCTCGGCGGCCCGTCGGACGGCGTGCTGGCCGAGCGCATCGTGCTCCCGGAGGAAGGCGTCGTCCCGATTCCCGCGCACCTCACCCTCGAGGAGGCGGCCACCCTGCCGTGCGCGGCCGTCACCGCCTGGCACGCCCTGTTCGCCCGCGGCGGGCTGACCGCGGGCGAGACCGTGCTGACGCTGGGCACCGGCGGCGTGTCGCTGTTCGCGGCGCAGTTCGCGCGCCTGGCGGGGGCGCGCGTGATCGTCACCTCGGGCAGCGAAGAGAAGATCGCGCGGTTGAGGGCGATGGGCATCACCGACGTGGTGAACTACCGCGCCACGCCCGACTGGGAGCGCGCGGTCATGGACCTGACGGGCGGGCAGGGCGCCGACCACGTGGTCGAGCTGGGCGGCGCGGGAACGTTCCGGAAATCGCTCCTCGCGCTCCGCGTGGGCGGGCGGCTCTACGCGATCGGCAATCTCGCGGGCGAGGCCCAGATCAACCCGCAGATGATCCTCGCCAAGCGCGCCAACGTGCACGGCATCCAGGTCGGCAGCCGGGAGATGTTCGAAGCCATGAACCGGGCGATCTCTCAGGCAAGGCTCAAACCGGTCATCAACCGGCAGTTCGAGTTCGGGGATGCCCGGGCGGCCTACGACTATCTGGCCGGCCGCACGCACTTCGGCAAGATCGTCATCCGCGGCGCGTGAAAAGGCGAAAGGAAAAGCCGTGAGGGCGGGAGCGCGTCAGGGCGTGAGAGCGAACGCTCAACTTCCCGGTCTCACGATCTCCCGATTTCACGAGTCAATCGACCCACTACCCACCATCCACCACCCACGGGGGTCGGGGTCCACTCACCCCTCACGCCATTCAGCTCAGCAGTCCAAGCATTTCGAACTTCAAGTACAACTCGCGGCTGGCCCAGGCATCCGTCGCGGCGTAGGCGATCTGCGCCGGGGAGAGGCGCGGCGCGGCCCAGTTGGAGGTACGGTTGCCTTTGGGAATCCGGAAACCGAGGAGCATTCCGGCGAGATTGCGCACGCCGCTCTGGCCGAGGCCGCGGCGGCGCGCGACGACGCCCAGGTCGAGCGTGTTTTCCACCGTGAACGGAAATACCTCCTTGAGCTGGCGCAGATCGTGCGCGAGCCCGACGCCGGCCTTGACGACGGAAGGGCTCGCCAGCAACTCGACGAGGGCGGGGAAAACCTCCAGGCGGGTCAATTGGAACAAGTACACCGCGCGGGCCGTGGCCGCCTGGACCAGGCAGGGCAGGTGGCTCTCGCCCTTCCTGAAGGAGGGCCGCGTTTCCGTATCGAGGCCGACGACGCGCTCCTGCCGGAAGTCCGCCCGCGCATCGGCCAGCTCACGCAGCGTCGCCACCAGCGACACCGTGCCCTCGTAGCGGCGGATCGGCAGCTCCGCCAGTGCTTCCTTGGAGATGCTTCTCATCGGGGATGAGTGGCCAGAATACTCCAATTTCGCGTGACTCGCGGATCGCGGATCGCGGCTCGTGATCAAGAAGGCCGGCTTGGTCGTCTGTCCCCTCGGAAGATGAACTGTTGATGCAGGTCAAGCAGGCCGCCCGGGGCGTCCAATAGAATGGACACAGCCGCCTGTCCGTTGCTGCAGTTGTGAGTGATGCGTGATGATCCTTGTTCATGCCTCGTCGCTCGTCGCCAGGTGACGCGGAAACCTCAGAGCCAGGAAATTCTCCCTTGAATACCGGTGCCACCGAGTCCAGCCGCAAGGCGCAGATCGACGCGCTGCTGCTCAAGCTCCCGGGCGTCAGCACAGGAAAAATCAACGGCCTCGACGCCTACTTCGTCAGCGACAAGATGTTCGCTTGCATCAGCGGCCGCGGTGTCGGACTGCGTCTGCCCGCCGCCATCGCGACCGAACTGCAGTTCTCGAGGGACAACGTCGTCCCGTTTCAACCCGGCGGCATGGCCAGCTCGAGGGAGTGGATACAGATCGACCGCGCCGACGCGGCTGAGTACGAGAAGGATCTCCCGCTGTTTCAGGCCTCGCTCGAGTTCGTGAAAGCCGCCCGGGCCCGCTAGGAGTTTGTCGGACTTAGCGCCGACAAACTCCTGATGCAAAACCGCCAGCGCAAAAGCGAAAGGAAAAGGCCGTGAAAACCCTGTTTTCAGCCTGCTCGCGCGCCCGTTGGAGGCCAAGAACGGTCGTCATCCCGAATTTTGGTCGAAATTCGCAGGCGGTTTTGCTGTCAGCAGCCTGTCGGAATACCAAGTCCGACAGGCTGCTAGACCGGCGCGGGAAATGAACCTCGGGGGACGGACCACCAAGGATCGGCCACGGTAGCGCCGTCCCGGTGGTCCGTCCCCTGAGTCGTCGCGGTCACCAGTATCGAATCACGCTTCTACGGCATGGCGGTGGCGGGGTTAAAATTCGCGAGATGCGACGTAGCGATTTCGACATCACCGACAAGGTCCGCACCACCGACCCCGTAGAGGTCGGCAGCGAGGTCATCCGCCTGTACCTCGGCCTGTACTCGGGCAGGACGTCGCCCCAGATCGAGCGCGCGTTCAAGGACATGGCGCTGCTGTATCGCGGCGAGCACCCCGATTACCACCCCTGCGATACCCCGTACCACGACATCCAGCACGTGCTCGACGTGACGCTGACGATGGCGCGCCTGCTCGACGGCTACGAGCGCGGCCGCCAGGGCGAGGCGCCGCTGCCGCCGGAGTACTTCGGTATCGGCGTCGTCACCGCGCTGTTCCACGATTTCGGCTACCTGCGGCGGCGCAGCGACCACAAGCACCGCTACGGCGCCGAATACACGCTCACGCACGTGTCGCGCGGATCGGATTTCCTGCTCGACTATTTCCCGAGGCTGGGCTGGGAGCAGTACGCCGCGGCGGCCTCGGAACTGGTGCACTTCACCGGTTACGAGCGCCCGGTCGAAACCATCCGCGTGGACGACCCGGTGCTGCACCGCGTCGGCGAGATCCTCGGCACCGCCGACATCATCGCGCAGATGTCCGATCGCTGCTATCTGGAGAAGTGCCGCGAACGCCTCTACCCCGAGTTCGTACTGGGCGGGCTCGCGCTCCGCAAGCAGCCCGACGGCCACACCGTCACTGTGTACTCGTCCGGCTCCGACCTGGTGCACAAGACGCCCGGGTTCTATTTCAACGCGATGAAGCGGCTCGACGAGCAGCTGCACCGCGCCTACACCTACGCGGAAACGCATTTCGGCGGCCGGAACCTGTACCTCGAGGAGATGGACAAGAACGTCAGGTACGCGCAGCTGATGGCGACCGACGGCGGGCACGACCCGCTGCGCCGCACGCTGCCCATCACGCTGCCGCCACGCGTGCGCGGGTACCCGGAGGACCTGGTCATCCGCTGAGAAGCCGGAACGGCGTAATTCGTGATTCGTGAGTGGACTTCCGCACTGCGGGGTGCGGCCTCCGATAGACCATTGCAGGAAATATAATCAATCTTGTCGGCCGCTCTGCGCGCCACCGGGGGTCGCATCCCCGAACGGGTTCGGGGCCCCTGCTCCACCCCTCGACGCGCTATCCTTCATCCATCCGCCTTCATCCTTCGGTCATCACTCGTCACCGTGTCGCGATTGACGCGCGGCGGCCGGGAGTACACGATGTTGTCACTTGGAGCGAGGAGGCAGCATGGCCGGCTGGATCACCGCGTTCAAAGTCATTCCCTGGGCGGAGCTGATCGCCGCCGCGCCGGCGGTCGTGAAGGGCGCGCGGCAGCTCTGGTCATCGGTGAGGACACAGGACGCGCCGCCGCTCGCCGGGCAGGGGCCGGAAGCCGCTCGGCGCACGCTCGAAGCGCAGGTCGCGGAGCTGCGCCAAGAACTGACCGCCGCCTCAGAGCTCGTCACGAGTCTTGCCGAGCAGAACAACCGCCTCGTCGGGGCGGTCGAGGTGCTGCGCGTGCGCACGCGCGTCTTTCTCGTGGTATTCGTGATCATGGCCCTCGCATTGGTCGGGCTGGCGATCGTCGTTGCGCTCAAGTGAGGGCGGAGGGAGGAGGACCGTGAAAACCCGTGAAAGGTACCAGGTGATAGGTGATAGAAGCTTGAAAATCCCGCTTTGCGGTAGTCCAATCACTAATCATGATTCACGCCGTTCCTCGCAGATCACCCCTCCCGTCGCGAGGAAGACATGACCGAAACGTTCGCCGAATCGCTGGCCGCCCGCGCGCAGGACGTGCTGGACCGCTGCACGCGCTGCGGGCGCTGCTTCGAGGTGTGCCCGATGACCGCGCCCGCGGGCATCGCGGACCGGAGCGCGGCGGATGTCGTCGGCGGCGTGCTGGACATCCTCCGCGGCGGCAGCGGCGCGCCCGACTCGGAGCGCTGGGCGCAGGTGTGCTCGGGCAGCGGGAGCTGCATTTCGGCGTGTCCCGAATCGATCAACCCGCGCTTCATGCTCGCCCTCGCGCGCGTCGCGATGCAGCGGCGCGCGAGCGCGGAAGAGCAGCGCAAGAAGGGCAGCGCCGCGTTCTCGAAGATGGGTCGCGGCGTGCGGGTGCTCTCGCGCATGCAGCTTCCGGCCGATGTGCTCCGGCGCTTTCGCGGCGAGGCGCCGGCGGAAACCGCGCCCGAGGTGGTGTTCTACACCGGCTGCAACGTGCTCAAGACTCCGCACATTGTCCTGCTCGCGCTCGATATCCTCGACGCGCTCGGCGTGTCCTACCGCGTGATGGGCGGGCCGGGCGACTGCTGCGGCGTGCTGCAGTTCCGCACCGGCGACCTCGACGCCTCGGGACGCATCGCCTACCGCACGGCCGACCGCTTCGCCGCCACCGGCGCGGGCAAGGTGCTCGCGTGGTGCCCGACCTGCGCGATCCAGCTCGGGGAGAACGTGCTGCCCGGGCGCGAGGGCGCGCCCGCCTACGATCTCGAGGCCTTCGTCGTGTACCTCGCGAGCCGACTCGACCGGCTGCGCCCGCTCATGCACCGCCGCGTCGAGAAGCGCGTCGCGCTGCACGAGCATCCGGGCCTGGCGGGCGCGTGCGAATCCGCGGTCCGGATCCTGAAGGCGATCCCGGGGCTCGAGTACGTCGAGCTCGCGCAGCCGCAGGTCGGCTACATGTGCAACACGCTGCAGCCGCTGCCCGCGTTCAAGCGCGAGGTGCACCGCGGGCTGCTCGAAGCCGCCGCGGCAGCGAAAGTCGACGCGCTCGCCGGCGTCTACCACGCCTGTCACCGCGAGCTGTGCAGCCACGAAACCGAATGGCCGTTCGAGGTGGTGAACTTCCTGGAGCTCGTCGGCGAGAGCCTGGGCGTCCGGCGCGAGGACAGCTTCAAGCGCCTGAAGAAGATGCAGGACGCCGACGCGATCCTCGCGGACGTGATGGACCTGGTGGAGCGGCACGGGCTCGCGCTCGAGGAAGTGCGCGCGGTGATCGAGAAGGACCTGCTCGGGGAGCAGCCGCTGCCGCTGCGCGGCGCGCGCGCCGAGCGGGACGGCGCGTCCGCGCCCGGCTGATACTCGGCGGGGCCTCCGTCGATGGCGACCAGGGCGCAATGGAGTTCTGCCAGGTCGCCAACGAAATCCTCGATCGCAAGCACAAGGTCGAGGTCGGATTACTGCGCTAAACTGGCTCATCCAGGCGTGCGAAGAGGGATCAGGCCATGCAACTGCTCACCGTGAGAATCGAGAAGCCCGGGACGACCAACTTCATTCTCGGGCAGACGCACTTCATCAAGACCGTGGAAGACGTGCACGAGGCGCTCGTCGGGGCGGTGCCGGGGATCAAGTTCGGCCTGGCGTTCTGCGAGGCGTCGGGCGCCTGCCTGGTGCGCTGCTCGGGCACCGACGCGGCCCTGCTGGAGCTGGCGGGGAAGAACGCGCTCGCGCTGGGCGCGGGGCACACGTTCATCGTGTTCCTGGGCGATGGCTTCTTTCCGGTGAACGTGCTCAACGCGCTGAAGATGGTGCCGGAGGTGTGCCGCATCTTCTGCGCCACGGCCAACTCCACCGAAGTGGTGATCGCGCAGACCGATCAGGGGCGCGGGATCCTGGGCGTGGTGGACGGCGCCTCGCCCAAAGGGGCGGAGGGCGAAGCCGACGTCGCCTGGCGCAAGAGCCTGCTGCGGCAGATCGGCTACAAGCTCTAGCCGGGCCACAAGGCGGAAGGCGGAGGGGGTAAGGGGCTTAACCCCTATCCCCTATCCCCTATCCCTTATCACCTATCACGCTTTCAGGCTCCGCCTGCATCGTGCAGGCGGTGCTATCTCCGCCGCATATACGCCGGGCGCGCCATCGACGGAGGCGGCGCGTTGGTGTCCTTGTGCCGGAAGTTGATCCGCCCCTTCGTCAGGTCGTAGGGTGAGATCTCGACCGTGACGCGGTCGCCGGTGAGGACGCGGATGCGGCGCTGGCGCATCTTGCCGCAGGCATGGGCGGTGATCGTGGCGCCGTTCTCGAGCGTCACGCGGAACACCGCATTGCGCATCACTTCGTCGACGACGCCGACCATTTCGATTGTCTCTTCTTTTGCCATGTCCATTTCCCTGGCGGGACCGAGCGGCGCTGCCGCCTTCCCGCGGTGAAGTGTTGCGCGTGAGTTTCCTGGGACCCAACCCGTGACGGGCGCGGCGTCGACCAGGAAATTGATGAAGCCGCCCGGAAACGACGTGAACGACCGCCGGCGGCCAATGCGACGCGCGAGTATGGGCGCTTTCGGTGTTCATGGCAAGGGAAATCGCATGAAAACAGGACGCGCGCTCATGAGTAAAACGGCGTGCGTCCCGTTTTTCGATCCATCGGATGATCGGCGCGGCGCTGGCGGAGATCGTGGTGCTGCTCGCGGCGATTCTCGTCACGGGCGCACCGCGCTCCACCCGCCTTTCGCGGGCGGCAGCCGAAAGGCCCGGGCGCGGCACGCGGGTCAGTCAACCTTGATGCCGGCCGACCGTATGACCTTTTCCCACTTGTCGTTTTCGGCACGCAGGAACCTGGCCAGTTCCGCGGGCGAGCTTGCCACGAGTTCCACATCGTCCACCGCCATGACCTTCCGCAGCGCGGGCGCGGCGACGGCCGCCGCGAAGGTCTGTTGCAGCTTGAGAACGGCCGGCTGCGGCGTTCCGGCCGGCGCGACGACGGCGTGCCACGCCGTGCTGTGAAAGCCCGGCATGCCTACCTCGGCCGCGGTCGGCACATCGGGATAGTGAGGCGAGCGGCGGGTCCCGCCGCTCATGAGCGGCCGCAGGCGTCCGGCTTTCACGTGCGGCGCCGCGCCGGAGTAAGGGTAGGTCAGTATGTGCACCCGGCCCGCGGCGATCTCGGGAATCGCGACGCCGATCCCCTTGAAGGGAACGTGGACGATCTGGATGGACGCCACGCGCGCGAAAAGCTCCGACGTGAGGTGCAGGCCGCTGCCCATGCCGCTCGAGGCATAGTTCAACTGTCCCGGCCGCGCCCTGGCGTAGGCGACGAGCTCTTTCACCGAGCGCACGGGCAGGGTCGTGGACGAAAAGAGCACGAACGGCGCGCTCGCCGCCAGCGTCACCGGCGCGAAGTCCTTGAAGACGTCGTAGCCGAGCTGCTTGTACATGTGCGGACCGATCGACAGGGGACCGATGTTTCCGTAGAGGATGGTGTAGCCGGTGGGCGGCGCCTTCGCGACCAGCTCCGTCCCGATCGTGCCCCCCGCGCCGCCGCGGTTGTCCACCACGATCTGCTGCCCGAGCCTGCCCACCCATTCCTGCACGATGCGGCGCGCGACCGTGTCGATCGCGCCGCCCGGGGGGTAGGGGATGACCATGCGGATCGGGCGGTCGGGATAGGCCTGACCGGACGCGGAACCGGCTGCGAGCGCCAGCGCGGCGCAAACGCCGAGTATCGTGGTTCGCTTCATGGCGTTCTCTCCTCAGTCGTCTTCGCGGGCGCCGCCGGCTCGCGGGCCGTGCATGCGCCACGCAGTTGATGAACCCGCGCCGGGCCGCCGTCCGCCTACAGCAGGCGGGCGGACAGCCAGTCCGCGATGGTGTCGATCCCGACCTGCCGGTTGTCGGCCTGGCAGTGCTCGAAGCCGCCGGTCTCGCGCGTGAAGATCTTGAGCGTCTTGTCGCGCGATCCGACCGCGGCATACAGCCGGTCCGCCACGTCGCGCGTGGTGAGCCGGTCCTCCTCGCCCCAGGTGATCAGCACGGGGCACGTGATTTTCTCGGCCACGCCGGCGAGCGTGAACTGCTTCACCTTCTCCATCGCGGATTCCATGTCCTTGGTGCCGAGCACCCACGGCAGCTGGAAGTGCGAGGTAGCGACGCTGTTGTGGCTCTTCTTCATCTGCGCCCAGCGCTTTTCCCACACCTCGTGGTAGTCGTAATGCGGGCCCCAGGCGACGCAGGCGGCGTAGCGCTTCTCGAAAGCGGCGACACGCGGGGCGTAGTAGCCGCCGGCGCTGTAGGCCATGATGGCGACGCGCTTCGGATCCACGTCCGCGCGCCGCGCGACGAACTCGTACGCCGGCGTGCCGGCGGCCTCGTAGTCGTAGCGGGCGTGGTGGCTGCGCAGCCGCAGGGACTCGCCTTGGCCGGGGCCGTCGATCGCCAGGGTGTGGAAGCCGCGGAACGCCAGCTCGACGCCGGCGAACAGGACGTTCATCTCCTTGCAGTTGTCGAGGCCGTTGAACAGCACGACGGTGGGGGCGCGGCCCTTCGCGCGCGGCGACTTGAGGAAATACGCGGCGAGCGCGGAATCCTCGTAGGGCACGTCCGCGAACTCGAGATCGGGATAGCGCCGCGTCAGCCCTTCCCGGGCGCACCGCAGGCTCTTGCGGTAGATGGCGAGCTTCTGCTCGCCCGGCGGCACCATGCGCTCGCCCGTGTAGTAGTAGGTGCCCGCGCGCAGGTAGTAGTTTCCCGCGGTCGCGTCGCGCCGCTCCGCCGCCGCCGCATCGGCCGTCCGCTCCATGCGCCCGGCCATCGCGCACCATTCCTCCCACCACGCCTGCGGCTCGTGGGCCCGCTGATGCAGGCGCTGCACGACTTCGTCGATCTCGCCCAGCGCCACCGCACCCCACGGGGCCATTCCCTTCGTGATCGAAGTGGCGTTCGACCACTGGTAGTTCGTCGGAAAGCTGTCGACCCAGTTGCCTTCGTAGAACATGCCGTAACTCCTCCTAAAACCGGTGACCGGTGAACAGTGACTGGAAAAGTCCGCAGTCGGTTGGCCTGAAAAGGCGTGAGTGGTGAGTAGAGGCTATCACTTATCACCTATCACTTGTCACGCCGTTTCAGTCAAGGGTCGGATCCCCGGGAAAAGACAATAGTCTCAGCCGCCAGCCGGTGCAGATGCACTCGACCTGGCGCGCGGCGTTTTGCCCGTCGCTGCCGGCACAGATGAGCGCCGCATAGGGGCGGCTCGCGATGCGGTCGAGCGCCGCGTAACAGGTGCGGTCGAAGAAAAACGCGCTCGCGCTGGGCGCAGAGCACACGTTCAAATGGTTGACAGACCATTTGCCGCCGTCCATTTCCCCTCTTCGCTCGATCCCCTCATCCCTTCCCCTTCTCCCGAGTGGAGAAGGGAAAGCTCGAGCCTCCCCACTCCGCTCGGGAGAGGGGCGGGGGTGAGGGATGGAGGGGGAAGGGGTGAGGGGTCGGGCATCGTCAGCCGGTTGCACGATGCCCGTCAGCCGGGATTGAGCGTCTCCGGCGCGAGGTAGGCGCGGCGGAATTCCTCGAAAGGCAGGGTGTCCGCGGCCTCGATCTTGCGCCGATCCTCGACCGAGCGCTGCGCAAGCTGCGCATAGCGCGCCTCGATCTCCGCCGGATAAGGCAGGCCGAGGAGCGCGGCGCGATGCGCGTGCGACCGCGCCAGAACGAAATTCGTGTAGGAGTTGCGGTGGTCCCGCGCCATCTCCTCGAGCATACGCGCCGAGGGCACCGCGGCCGGATCCCCCAGCGCAGCCGCGCCCCGGGCGAGCGCGTCGTGGTACGCGCGACCGCCCTGCGCGGCGCCCACGGCGCGGTCCATGGCTTCCGCAATGGGCCCGCACTCGGCGAGCACTTGCCCGCCCCACTCGGTGAGGCTCACGTCCCGCCCGTTGCGCTGCAAACGCAGCTCGGGCTCGCGGCCGCGCGCGGCGACGCGCTCCTGGGTGTGCGCGATGGCGGCGATCTCCGCCGGCGTGTCGGGCGGGCTCTCGCTCAACAGGCAGTGCAGGAGAAACACGTCGAGCAGCCGCATGGTAGGCGCGGTGATGCCCACCGGCGAAAACGGGTCCAGGTCCATCAGGCGCACTTCCACGTACTCCACGCCGCGCTCGCGCAGCGCGTGCAGCGGCCTCTCGCCGCGGCGGATGACGCGCTTGGGGCGGATCATGCTGTAGAACTCGTTCTCGATCTGCAGCAGGCTCGCGGAGAGCTGGCGGTAGTCGTCGCCCTCGCAAATCCCGATCTCCTGGTACGGCGGATAGGGCACGAGGAGCGCGTCGTGCAGCGAGCCGGCGTAGCTCTCCAGGCTGTTGCAGCTCACCGCGAGCGAGGACTGCGCCTCGCTCTGGTAGCCCAGGCGCCCCATGCGCAGCGACGTGGCGTGCGGAAGATAGAGCGTGTCGGGGGCGAGCGGGGCGAGCCCGTGCTGCCGGCCCGCGACGAAGCTCGGGCACACCGCGGGGGAGGCGCCGAAGAGGTAGAAGAGCAGCCAGGCGTGACGCCGGAAGTTGCGCATGAGCGCGAAATACCCCGCGTTGGCGCCGCCCGACCAGGGCAGCGCGTCCCAGGCGTCCTCGGGCAGCGAGAAGTTATAGTGAATGCCCGAGATCGTCTGCATGCGCCGGCCGTAGCGGTGCGCCAGGCCGATGCGATACACCGTCTTCGCCCGCCCCAGGTTCGAGCTGCCATAGCGGCCGATGGGGATGGCGTGTTCCTCGGGCAGGCGGCAGGGCATGCTCGCGCACCACAGCACCTCGTCTCCGATCGCGCGGTACACGGCCTGGTGGATGTGCGTGAGTTCCTCGAGGCAGGCCTCCACGCTCGCGTGCGTGCCGGTGATGAGCTCCAGCTGCGCCTCGCTGAAATCGGTGGTGATGCGCGGGTGCGTGAGCGCCGAACCCAGTGCCGCCGGATGCGGCGTCGCGGCGAGACGGCCGTCCGGCTGCACGCGCAACGACTCCTTCTCGATGCCGCGCCGGATGCCCCGCAGGAGCATCGGGCCGAGCGAGCGGAGGCGGTCGGGAATGGGGCTCATTTGCGTTCCTTCAAGCCTTGCGTAAACCGGCCAATCCGGGGAAGACCCCCGTTTCCGGAAATTGAAACCGGTCCAACCCCGGATTCCTTTGGCTAAAGCGCCGGGCGCCGCCGAGCGGCCCGGCCCATCATCCACGCGGGGATCAGCCCGAGCGCGAAGATGATCGCGACGACGAGGAAGCTGTCGCGAAAGCCCATCGTGTACGCCTGGGCGTAGACGACGCGGCCGAGGTAGTGCAGCGCGCCCGCCGATTGAAGGTCGGCCGAGGCGCCGGCCTGCGCGAGCAAAGCCTCCACCTGGCGCAGCAGGTCCGCGGTCGCGCCGTTGGCCGCGGTCTGCAGGCTGGTGAAGGTGTCGCTGTGAAAAAACGTGCGGCGGTCGAGGATGACCGACAGCACGTTCACGCCGAAGGCCCCGCCGAGCTGGCGCGAGAAGTTGATCATGCCCGCCCCCTGCCCGAGCAGCTCCGGCCGCAGCGACCGCAGGGCCGCGACGTTGAGCGCGGGCTTGATCAGGCTGAGACCGAGGCGCGAGACGACAACGCACCACGCGATGGTCCAGAACGACATGTTGGCGTCGACGCCCGCCAGCCACCAGGAGGACACGGCGAAGCACAGCAGCCCCGTGACGATCAGGGTGCGCGCGGGAACGTGGTCGCTCAGGTAGCCGGCCATCGGCATCAGGGCGCCCATGATCAGTCCCGCCGGCATCAGCATGAGCCCGGCCGAGTACGGCGTCAGGTGCTGCACGGTCTGCACGAACAGGGGCACGAGGTAGGTGGAGCCGAACAGCCCCACGCCGAAGAGCAGGGACACGACGGCCGCCCCGGTGAACTGCGAATTGGCCAGCACCTTCAGGTTGACCAGCGGCTGCGGCGCGCGCAGTTCCCAGGCGATAAAACCGACGGCGGCGAGAATGGCGACCGCGAACAGGCCGAGGATGATGTCGGAATGCCAGCCTTCGCGCTGGCCGTTGGACAACCCCGTGAGCAAGCAGGACAGTGCCGCCACCAGCAGCAGGAATCCCGGCCAGTCGAACCGCACCCGCGCGCCTTCCTCCTCGCGCTCCGGAAGGAACAGGCTGCCCATCAGGATCGCGACGGCGCTCACCGGCACCGCGACGTAGAAGATGTAGCGCCAGTTGAACTGGTCGATCATCACCCCGCCCAGCGTCGGGCCCAGCGCCGGGCCGAGGATCACGCTCATGCCGAAGAATCCCATGGCGGTTCCCCGCTGCTCGGGCGGGAACACCCGGAACAGCGTGTACATGGAGAGCGGCTGCAGCACGCCCGCCACCGCACCCTGCACGATCCGGCAGAAAATGAGCACCGTTTCGTTGGGGCTCGCGCCGGCCAGCGTCAGCGAGGCGACGAAGATGCCCAGCGCCCCGATGAAGGTCCTGCGCTGCCCGAAGCTCGTCATCATCCAGGCGTTGAGCAGCATGCCGACGGTCATCGCCGCCAGCGTCCCGGTGGAAAGCCACTGCGCCCGGTCCTGCCCGATGCCGAAGGCGCCCATGATGTCCGGGATCGCGACGTTGACCGACGTCGTCGTCAGCACCGCGGCCACCGTGCCCAGCATCACGGTGACGGTGGCGAGCCAGCGGTAGCCCGGGCCGTAGCGCCCGAACAGCGTTTCAGTCGTTTCGGTGGGCAATGGAGACCTCCACCATCATCCCCGGGCGCAGCGCCGGCTCCTTGTCGGCGAGACGGATGCGCACCGGCAGGCGCTGCGTGATCTTGGTGAAGTTGCCGCTCGGATTGGGATCGGGCAGGAGCGCGAACTTGCTGGTCGCCGTCTGCCCGATCCGGAAGATCTCCCCCGCAAAGACCTTCCCGGGGTAGGCGTCGACGCGGACCTCCGCCTTCATGCCCGGCTTGAGCATCCGCACCTCGGTCTCCCGCACGTTCGCCTCGACCCAGATCTTGTCCGGGTCGTGGAACATGAGAATGCGCTGCCCGGGAGACACGTGTTCCCCCTGGCGCGCGAAGGTCATGACGACGCGGCCGTCGGTCGGGGCCGAGATGGTGCGGTCGGCGATGTCGGCGTCGCGCCGGCGGATTTCGGCGCGGATCTCGTCCGCCTGGTGTCCGAGCACGATCAGCTGCCGCGCGATCACCTGGAGCTGGCGGCGGCTGCCGCCGGCGGAGGAAAGCGTGCCGCGCGCGGCCGCCACCTCGGATTGCGCCTTGCGGTGGTTCTCGCGCACCTGCTCGTAGGTGGTGCGCGCGCGCTCCATCGCCTGCGGCGAAAGCCACTTGGCCTCGGCCAGCTCCTTCGCCCGCTGATAGTCGTCGAGCGCCTGCCTGGCCTGCGCGGCGAGCGATGCGACCTCCGCCTGCGCCGCGGCGAGGCGGTTGGTCTCGCTTTCGTACTTGCCGAGCGTTTCCTGGTCGACCTGGCCGATCTGCGCCTGCGTCGCCGCGGATTGGCTTTCGAGCGCCTTGAGCCTGGCGACGAGGACTTCGCGCTGCAGCGCCATGTCGCGGGCATCGATCCGGGCGAGCAGCTGTCCTTTCTTCGCGCGGTCGCCCTCGATCACGGGGAGGTCCGTGATCCATCCCGAAACGCGGCTCGAGATCGAGACGACCTCGCCGTCAATGCGCGCGTCGTCCAGGTAGACGTGAGTCCACCGGTAGTACGCCCAGTGCGCGCCCCACGCGGCGAGCAACAGGGCGGCCGCTCCGAGCAGCCAGCTCTTCCCGTGCACGGGGAAACGCACGCGGGCGCGCGCCGGCGCGCGATCGGCGCGAGAGGAACGAGGCTCGTTCGTTGCCATGGAACGACGCTACTCCGCAGGGGGCTGGGCGGGCGGCCCGGCCGGAAACGATGACCAGTCTAGCAGCCTGTCGGACTTTGATGGTCCGACAAACTCCTAGGGCACCCGCCACGCAGCATGCGAGGACGATTCCAATATGTGGCCCTCAACGATTAATAGCAATGAAGATCCACTCGCCGCGACACTTGCGTTAGATCAAGGCGTCGTGCGCCCCCGGGAGTAGTCTGCGAATCGCGAGCCATGCGGATCGAGACGGCATCCGCGTTGCGGGCCGGTTCGGGCGGGGTCTTCCGGGAGACGACGCGATGAGCCTCAGGGTGCAAAAGCAGAAGAGGAAGGTGCAGACCGATGTCCTGGTGGTCGGTGGCGGCACGGCGGGTTTCGTCGCCGCGGTCGCGGCCGCAAGGAACGGCGCCAGGGTGATTCTCGTCGAAAAACGCGACCACCTGGGCGGCACCCACTCCGGGGGCATGGTCATGATGATCCGCTCGATGCGGCACATGAGAGCACCCAAGGGCCCGGACGACAAGAAAGTGATGATCGCGGGCTATGAAAGCTCGTTTGACGACCAGCAGGTCGTTTTCTCGATTGCGCAGGAGTACATAGACCGGATGCTGGAAGCCGGTTCGGCGTGGGGCGCGAAGGGCCAGGCCACCGCCCGGCAGCTCTTCGATCCCGAGATCGCGAAATGGATGATCGAACGCATGGTTCTGGAAGCCGGCGTCGACGTGTGGATGTATTCGCACTCGACCGACGTGCTGATGGCCGGCCACGCGGTCAACGGCGTGGTGATCGAGAGCATGCTGGACCGGAGCGAGATCACCGCCAAGGTCACCATCGACACCACGGGGGACGGGGAAGTGTGCGCGGCCGCCGGCGCCCGCTTCGAACAGGGCGATCCGGAGACCGGTTACGGGCAGCCGCTGACGCTGTACTTCGTCATCGGCGGCGTAAACCTGGAAAAGACGCTGGACTACATCAGGAACAATCCGGCTGAATTCGGCCCGGACTACGTCGCGGCCGTCGATCGCCTGCGCCGGGAAGGCAAGCCTTTTACGGTGCTTCCCTTCAAGGCCAGGATCAAGGAGGCGCTGCGGAAGGGGGACTATCCGATACCGCACGGCATCGAGAAGGTCGATCCGGAAACCCTGACCTATATGGCGCGGCCGATGTTCCGCAACGGCAAGTTCCGCTACGACCTGCTTTCCCACAACCTGGACATGGCCTACAACGTCGATGCGACGGACCGGAAGCAGCTCACGGAAGCCACCATGGCCATGCGGGACGTGGCGGTGAGAATGGCCGCTTTCTATCGCAAGTATGTCCCCGGCTACGAGGATTCCTACCTGGTCCACACGGCACAAGCGGTGGGCGTGCGCGACTCCCGGCGCATCGTCGGCGATTACACCCTTACCCGGGAGGACGTTCTTGCGGGACGAACTTTCGATGACGGGATCGGACGCTACGGCAGCGTCGTGGACGTGCACGACAAGGACGGCAAGCAATCGCTGATGCTGGCCGAGGTCGGCGGCGCGGGGTGGTTCCACGTGCCGTATCGCGTGCTGCTTCCCGCGGGGATCAAGAACCTCCTCGTGGCGGGCCGATGCCTATCGGCGGATTACGTCGCCCAGGGCTGCACGCGTTCACAGGCGGCTTGCATGATGACCGGGCAGGCCACGGGGACGGCAGCCGCCCTGGCGATACGGGCGGGCGTGGAACCTCGGGCAGTGAACATCGAGGAGCTGCAGAAGACGCTGATCGCGCAGAACCAGATCATCTAGCAGCCTGTCGGACTTTGATGGTCCGACAGGCTGCTAGCGGCGCTCGAACGGCCTCAAGGCGTCGAGGTTGATCGGAACGCCGTCGCAGGTTTCGTGGTAGCGCTGGAGGCAGCCCTGCCCGCAGCCCGCTTTTTCCGGCCACAACAGGCAGTAATGCACCAGCGGCACGGGCTCGCCGTCGTCGCGCGACGAAACCTGCAACACGCCGACCTGGGTGATCGCCCCGGTGTTGGGACACCGCATCAAGCTGTATTTCGAGACCTGCGCGATCAGCCGCAACACGTAGAACGCGACTGCCGCCAGGACGGCGCCCGTCGCCACCCATTCCAGCGTCACCATGTCCATGATCGGGACCCTCCCAGGAAAGATTTTGCTTCAGAGGCACACTTTGCACCCCGGCATAGGGTGGGGTTTTGAGCTAGATCAACAACCGGCGGCCCTGCTTGAAATAACCTGTTTTTCAGAGGCTTGGCCCCGAACATGACACGGGCTCAGACCCTAGCAGCCTGTCGGACTTGAAGCTCTGACAGGCTGCTAAATGCAAAACCGCCCGCAGAAGTCCGACACACTCCTAGGACAACTGCCCTGAACAGCGTGAATCGTGATATCACCTATCACCTATCACCCATCACCCATCACGGATTCTCAAGGTCCTCATAGTCAACTGCCAGCTGACGGTTTCGGGTCGGTCACGATTCCGCCGAGCGGTGCTTCAGGTTCTGCGAGCGGCTCTGCGGCGACCTCGCGGCTCGCTCCCCGCCGGCCGCCGATTTCTTCACACGTTCCCCACAAACGCGCCACACTTCGCGTTGTATACTCGCGGCGACTCGCAGGACGAAGATGGGAAAGGAATGCAATGACTTTTTTTGTCGAGGGATTGAGCCGGCACCACGAGCCGGAGACGCAGGTGCGCCGCATCGGGGAATACCAGACTGTTGCCGAGGCGATCGCCGTGGCGCAACGCACGGTCGATGAGTTCCTGCGCCGGGAGCGCAAGCCGGGGATGGATGCCAAAGCGCTGTTTTCCCACTACCAGGCCCACGGCGAGTATCCGTTCATCTTCCGGGACGACGACAAGACCATCAACGTGCCCGGCTTCAACCACGCCCACTACGCCATGATCCGCGCCGCGGAACTCTGCGGCGGTAAGAAGTAGCCACCCCCGCGCCAGGGCGCCGCCGGGCGCCATCGATTCCTGTCGCGTGAGGCGCTAAGCAGCGCCCCCGTGTTCCTCGCCTTTCGCCCGTTGTTCGGTGCGGCTGGACAGCCGGGATGCATGTGTATACACTAGAATACAATTACCTACGATACGCCGCGGCCCGCCCGAACCCCATGTCCGCCCGTCCCGCAGCCGCCGCAAGACGCCCCGCCGCCGCACCGGGAACGGGGCGCGTGCGTCACGGCGCGCGCAGCGAGCACGTCTACCGGCGCCTGCGCGACGCGATACACGAAGGGCGATTCAAGTCCGGCCATCGCGTGATGGAAAACGAGGTGGCCGACTGGCTCAAGGTGAGCCGCACGCCGGTGCGCGACGCAATCCGGCGGCTCGAGGCCGAAGGCATGCTGGAGCACGCGCCGCGCAACGGTCTGGTGGTGGCCCGGCTCGACCGCCAGGCGGTGATGGAGCTCTACGTCATGCGCGAGACGCTGGAGGGCACCGCGGCGCGCCTGTGCGCGCGGCACGCCTCGGACATGGAGCTCCTCGACCTCGCCGAGCTGGTCGAGCGCGAGCGGCAGATCCAGGGCGATCCCGAGGCGGTGGCGCGCCACAACCGGCGCTTCCACGAGGCGATCCATCGCGGCGCGCACAACCGCTACCTGGAGAAGAGTCTCGCCGCGGTCAACGATTCGATGTGGCTGCTGGGCAAGTCGCTCATGCTTCTGCCGCATCGCGCGCAGGCGGCGCTGGACGAGCACGCCCGGATCGTCGAGGCCATCCACCGCCGCGATCCCGACGCGGCGGAAGAGGCCGCCCGCCGGCACGTGCGCACCGCGCAGCGCGAGCGCCTGAAGCGGCTGTTCCCGGAATCCGATTCGTGATCCCCGCCGCGCCCGCCCGGAGAAGGCCCCGTCATGGCCATTGATTGCATCGAAGTGCTGGTCACCGACCTGACGGTGCGGGTGCGGCGCGAGGTCTCGAGCGGCGCGTACGACACCGGCCCTTCGGGCACGCTGCTCGGCAAGCCGGTGCTGGTGAAGATCCACGCCGACGGCGTGATCGGCTACGGCCAGATCCGGCCGATCAGCCCGGGGCACTTCATGCCCGACACGGTGCACAGCATGGTCGGCGCGATCGCGGAGGTCTACGGGCCGCGGCTGATCGGGAAGGACCTCCTCGACCTCGAGTCCGCGCACGCGATGTTCGACCAGGCCCTGCCCGCGAACATGAACGCGCGCGCGGCGCTCGATCACGCGCTGCACGACGCGGCCGGCAAGGCGCTGCAGCTTCCCGCGTACCGGCTGCTCGGCGGGCGCTGCCAGCAGCGGATCCCGCTCGAGTGGTCGGTCAGCATGGCGGCCGACGCCGGCCGGATGATCGAAGACGCCGAGCGCGCGATGAAGGAATTCGGCATCCGCGTGCTGTGCCTGAAAGCCGGCGGCAAGGGCGGCTGGCAGCGCGACGTGCAGAACTTCATCGCCGTGCGCAAGGCGGTCGGAACAGACGCCGTCATCGGGATCGATCCCAACGAGGGCTGGACAGTGTCCGAGGCGGTGCGCGCGGTCCACGCGCTCGCGCCCCATCGCCTCGACTACCTGGAGCAGCCGGTCAAGCGCCAGAACATCGCCGGCATGGCGGCGATCCGGCGCGAGCTCGCGGGCGTGCCGCTGATGGCGGATGAGGGCGTGATGACGCTGGGCGACGCCTACGCGCTGGCGCGGGCGCAGGCCGTGGACGTGTTCTGCGTCAAGCTCTACAAGATGGGCGGGCTGCGCGCGGCGAAGAAGATCGCGGCGGTCGCGGAAGCAGCCGGCATCCAGCTGAACATCGGCGGGCTCGCGGTGTGCTCGCAGCTCGAGGCGGCGGCCGGTGCGCATTTCTACGCGAGCACGCCGGAGCGGCTCGTCATGCCCGCCGCCGAGTTCATCTTCGGGTTGGGCGTGATCGGCCCCGATCCCCTCGTGCCCGACACCGATTTCGTCATCAAGGACGGGCACGTTGTGCCGCCGGCCGGCCCGGGCCTCGGCATCGTCGTGGACGAGCGCGCGGTCGAGCGGCACACACTCAAACGGGAGATCGTGAAATGAGCGCAGCGGCGCAAACGATGGCGGAGAAGCTGCTCACGCGGCACAACCTGACCGCCAAGCCGGTGCGCGCCGGCGACTTCCTCGAGGCGAGGATAGACGGCGC
This sequence comes from Betaproteobacteria bacterium, assembly GCA_016192825.1. Classification (GTDB taxonomy): domain Bacteria; phylum Pseudomonadota; class Gammaproteobacteria; order Burkholderiales; family SG8-41; genus SG8-41. The sequence continues at coordinate 64,824 of JACPTK010000050.1, forward strand.
GATGTGCCATTACCACGCCTCCGATCCGCTGCATGAAATGGCGGTGCAGTCCGGGTTCAAGGAAGGATTGCCGCGGGTGTGGGACCCGGACCGGATTTTCGTCCTCGTCGATCACCATCAGCCGGCGCTCTCGCAGAAGCTCGCCGACGAGAACGCGTTGATCCGCCGGGAAGTCGGGCGCCTCGGCATCCGGTGCTTTCACGACGCCGAGCCGGGCATCTCCCATCAGATGATGGCCGATTACGGACTCATGCGGCCGGGCGAGCTCGTCGTCGGCAACGATTCTCATACCATCAGCTACGGCGCGCTGAACGCGGGCGGCACCGGCATCTCGCGCGCCGACATGTTCTACGTGCTGCTTTACGGGGAACTCTGGTTCCAGGTGCCGCCCTCGATCAAGGTGGTGCTGGACGGACGACAGCCCAAATACCCCATCGCCAAGGACATCATTCTCTATCTGGCCGGGCAGTACGGCGACGACTTCGCCGGCAGCATGTCGATCGAGTACTCGGGCTCGCTGGTGCCGAAGCTCTCCATCGACAGCCGCATGTGCCTGTCCGCGCACGGCGTGGAAGTGGGCGCCAAGTTCGCGATGTTCCCGGAGGACGAGAAGACCCGCGCGTTCCTTCGGGGGCGCACGGACAAGAGCTACGAGCCGCTGGCGCCCGATCCCGGCGCGGAGTACGAGAAGGAAATCCGCCTCAACGTGGACGAGATGCCGTTCGTAGTGGCGAAGCCGCACCAGTTCGGCAACGTCGCGCCGGTGGACGAGGTCGCGGGGACGAAGATCCACCAGGCCCAGATCGGATCGTGCGCCAACGGGCGCTACGAGGACATCGAGATTGCCGCGCGCGTGCTCGCGGGCCGCAAGGTCGCCAAGGGCGTGCGCTTCATCATCTCGCCGGCCTCGCAGCAGGTCTACCTGCGGTGCGTGAAGGCGGGGCTGGTCGAAACGCTGCTCGAGGCGGGCGCGCAGGTCGTGACGCCGGGCTGCGGCGTCTGCCAGCCGCGCGTCGGTTTCATGTCCGACGGGGAGGTGTGCATCACGGCCACCACGCGCAACTTCAAGGGCCGCAAGGGCAGCCTCAATGCGGAAATCTATCTCGGCGGGCCGCTCACCGTGGCGGCGGCGGCGTTGGCCGGCGAAATCGTGAACCCCAGGAAGGTCATCCATGGGCTTTGATCTCAATCGCGTGATCCGCGGCCGCGTCTGGAAGTTCGGCGATTCGATCGAGACCGACGCGATCAATCCGTATTACCGCTACCCGACGATGGAGGAGCTGAAGCAGCACACCATGGAAGCGTACCGGCCGGAGTTCCCCCTGCAGGTGAAGTCGGGCGACATCATGGTGGCCGGCCGCAACTTCGGCTGCGGCTCGAGCCGGCCGGGCCTCGTGCTGCGCGAAGTCGGCGTCGCCGCGATCGTCGCCGAATCCGTGTCGCGGCTGTTCCTCCGGAACAGCATCTCGCGCGCGATTCCCATCTTCGTGGCGCCCGGCGTCACCGGCATCGTCGAGGATGGCGAAACGCTGGAAGTGGACTACCCGCAGGGCGTCGTGCACAACCCGGCAAGCGGCAAGTCGGTCACGGTGCGCAAGTTTCCGCCCATGATCGAGCAGATCTTCGAGTGCGGCGGGCTGCCGGAGTTCGCGCGCGAGCGCTACCTGCGCGAGGCCGCGCTCGGCAAGCGCCCGAAGGCATGACGGGCGGCGCGAGCGGCAACGCGGCGGCGCCTGACCAAGAGGACTTGTGAAAACTGAACAAGAATTCCGGCTGAAGATGACGGCTTCAGCGCAGAGGGCTCATAGTGAGCATGCGTACTGGACTCCAATAAGCTTGCAGCGCAATAGTGAATGCTGCACGCGATGCCGATTTACCAGGTCTTGCCAAGTCTGATGACAGTAAGCATCGCGTATTGCGTATTCGAGATGCTATTGGCCTCCGGCGGCGCTGGCGAGCCGGTGCCAGAAGCAAACTGACCTTTGGACGGCATTAGGGACAGCCACAAGTGGAAAGATTCAATACTGGTACTGCGAAAGAAGTGCAAGCGCCCTTGGCGGTATTTTTCAACGTAATGTAGACGTGCGCCAGCGATACTTGACTGGCACTGAGTCGATTTCCGCGATTTGGGCTGTCACAGACCATGAGACCGGGATGGCTTTTCCTTCATGCTGAATTTGCCCGTCATGTTTCGCGGGGGCGAGAGCGTTTGTCCAAGGGTGGAGTTGTTCCTGGGACGTTGCGGCTGGTAGGTAAGAGGAGAAATTTCGAGATGATCAAACGCATGGCAGGTATGACGATTCTAGCTTTAGCGACAGTCATTGCACATGATGTGGCGATAGCGCAGAAAGATAATTACCCGACAAAACCCGTGAGGTTGATCGTGGGATTTGCGCCCGGGGGAGGCACAGATCTCCTGGCCCGTCTATTGGCTCTCAAGTTGACTGGGGCGCTTGGACAGCCGGTGGTCGTCGACAACCGGCCTGGCGCAGGCGGTACTATTGCTGCAGAAATCGTGGCTCGTGCTACTCCCGATGGTTACACCCTCAATGCAATGACGAACAGTTATTCGGTCAACGCTAGTTTCTACAAGCTCCCGTACGATCCGGTAAGGGATATTTCGCCCATCACGCTTATCGGAAGGAGTGGCTACCTGATGGTCGTGAATCCGAGCGTTCCCGCGAAATCAATGCGGGAGTTTCTCGCCCTGGCGAGGGGCCGACCGGGTGAATTGAATTACGGATCATCTGGACAAGGCGCGATTTCGCATATGGCGATCGAACTGTTCAAGCTGATGGCGGGAGTGGAACTGACACATGTCTCCTACAAGGGTACCGCGCCGGTTTTGACCGATCTGCTATCTGGCCAGATCCAGTTTACGGCGGGTGCCATTCCGCCGACGATGCCGCATGTCAAGAGCGGTCGATTAAGGGCGATTGGGGTCTCCACCGCGCAACGCTCGCGGCTTGCTCCCGACGTGCCGACCGTAAGTGAGGCGGGCGTGCCCGGATACGATGTTTCCTCGTGGTACGCGATATCCGCACCCCCGAAGACGCCGAAGGTAATCATAACGAAACTGAACCAGACATTGGGGGGGATTCTCTCCCACCCGGAAATCTCCGGCCGCTTTGAGAAGGAGGGGGTAGATGCTGTCAACAGCACGCCCGAGTTGCTCGGACGGATCATCAGGACAGACATCGAAAAGTGGATCAAAGTCGCGAGAGCGATCAAGGCCAAGGAGCAGCGGTGACGAAAGTGAACGCACATCCGCATCTGCGGGTGATCGATTTCGAACGGCGGCAGCCAGTTATTTCTTTGGATGCACAATGACCATGAGCCATCACCCACTTCACTCTGCGGGCTCATTTTGATGGCAGCCTTTGTTCCTGGCGCCGTTTGCGCGCCGGCTTACCCAGCAAAGCCAGAGCGTGTCAAGAACCTCGAATGCGTAGATGACGTCACGGGGAATAATTCGGCTTCTCGTTCAATAACCTCGATCGACGGAGGATACTAATGTTTTATCGCCAATTAATTCATTACATCCTAGCGGGCTGTCTGCTCGGGCTCGCCAACGCGAGTGCAGTGATCGCCCAGACCACGGGGAAGATCACATATCCGACGAAGCCAATCCGCTTGCTGCTGGGATTCGCTCCCGGAGGAGGCAGCGACACGCTGGCCCGGCTCATCGGACAGCCGCTTTCCGAGCGCGTCGGCCAGCCCATTGTCATCGACAACCGGCCGGGCGGAAATGGAGTGATCGCGATGAATCTGGCCGCAAATTCCCAACCCGACGGCTACACCCTGATGCTGCTATCGAATAGCTCGGCGGTAAGTGCGGCTTGGGTTACTAGGGTACCTTACGACGTGAAAAAGGCATTCTCACCAATCGGCCTGTTGGTGGTTCAGCCTTATGTTCTGCTGGTTTCGGGGTCGATACCGGTCAAGTCCGTCAGCGAACTCATTACCTATGCTAAGGACCGGAATGGAAAGCTCGATTATGGGTCGGCGGGTCATGGATCGTCCGCGCATTTCGGCATGGAATTGATCAAGCACATGGCCAAGGTAGATATCACCCACATACCGTACAAGGGAATCGGGCCCGCCTTCGTGGATCTGGCAGGTGGCCGAATCCAGATGTTGTTTGCGAGCGCCGTGTCGGCAGGCAACGCGGTACGCACGGGCAAGATTAGGGCAATCGCGGTGGGAAGCCCCAAACGCTCGCAGGGACTTCCAGAACTGCCGACCATTTCCGAAGCGGGCCTTCCGGGGTTCGAGCTGACTGGCTGGTATGGTCTGGTGGGTCCTGCGGGCATGCCAGCAAGCATCGTGGCGCTGATAAACAGGGAGATCGAGCAAGTCCTGAATTCCCCGAAGCTCAAGACCCGCCTCGCAAGCGACGGATCTGAGGTCGCCACTGGAACGCCCACCGAGCTGCAAAAAATGCTCACGAGTGAGCTTGATCGATGGGGCAAATTGATCAAGCAGGCAAACCTCAAACTCTGAGCCTCGTTCCCTAACAGCTTGTTGAAAAACCCTTAACGAGCATGCCGTTGCTTGCTGGGGAGGCTACTTGTTTCTCCCAGGCAACTCGGGGCTTGCCCCGATACCACCACTGAGAACGGCGGAAAGGCAAAAACGGACATGTCGAACATCAGCCCGTCCTCCACTACGGTATCCCTACTTGCCACCGGCGATTGTGGCCCTGTGCACGGCCCGCGCGACGGCATGCCCTTGGAACGCTATAGCGAGCTAGTGCGTCCTACGCTCGCTTCCGCCGATCTGCGGGTGGGGCATTGCGAACGTCAGTACTCCACGCGGGGAGAGTCGGTTTACGGAGACGCGCCGCATGGGCGTCAGCCGCCGGAAATGGCTGACATCTTTTCCGATTGCGGATTCGACGTCGTGACGATTGCAAGCAATCACATGTACGACTACGGGCCGGACGCACTGCTAGACACGCGCATGCTGTTTGAGCGCAAGGGCATGCAGGTGACAGGAGCGGGCCGCAATATCGAAGAGGCTCGCAAGCCCGCTTTTGTCGAGAAGCACGGCATCAAGTTTGGGTTCGTGGCGTATTGCTCCGTTATACCGCCGGGTGGCGAGGCCGGCCCGACAAAAGTCGGCGTGTCGCCGCTGCGAGTGAAGACCTGGTACGAACCGCGCGGACCTCACGCCCCGGTTCGCGTCATGACCGCTCCGGAAGAGCGCGATCTGCGGATGATCGTGGATGACATCGCGGCGCTCCGAAAGCAGGTCGACATCGTCATACCGATATTCCACTGGGGTGTCATCTGGGCACCGCGCATCATCGCAGACTACCAGGTCGAGGTTGCGCACGCTGTGATCGACGCGGGTGCCGACCTCGTGCTCGGCCACCATGCCCACGTTCCCAAGGCAATCGAGGTCTACAAGGGCAAAGCGATCTTCTATTGCCTGAGCAATTTTTGCATGACCAAGGGCTTTCCCAAGGGCCCATGGCTGGAGGCGCCTTGGAAGCACGGTGCATTACGCAATCACACCGACCAGGATCCTGCATACCCGTTGTTGCCGTATGGAAAGGACGCGAAACGCTCGCTGCTCGCGAAAGCCATATTCTCCCGCGACGGCGTTCAGCGAGTTTCTTACTTGCCCATGGTGATCGATACCCGCTATCGACCGGAGGTATTGCGCAGAGGTGACCCGCGGTTCGACGATATCACGAACTACATGGAGTGGGTCTCCGAGGGCTTCGATCATGAGTTTCGCGTCGATGGCGACGAGGTGGTAGTCACGGCGGCGTCAGAGTCGCCAAGTGGGTCATGATTACCTCCGGCCGGGCCGGTTCGTTCCTCCATGAAGTCTGATAGCTCGCTGCATCGGCTCACGGTGGCGAAGGCCGCGGATCTCATTCGACGGCGGAAACTTTCACCACTGGAGTATGTGGATGCGTTACTCGAGCGCATTGAGGCGCTCGATGGCCAGATTCATTCGTTTATCACGGTAACCGCGGACAGGGCACGCGAGCACGCGCGGCAGGCCGAGGCGGAAATTGCCGCGGGCCGCTATCGTGGCCCGCTTCACGGCATTCCCTATGCACTGAAGGATGTTTACTCCACCCAGGATATCCTGACTTCCGGCGGCTCGAGGACGCGTCTTGACAACGTGCCTACGGAGAACGCTACCGCGGCGCGCAAGGCGCAGGACGCGGGAGCGATTTTGCTCGGCAAGCTGCAGACCCATGAATTCGCTCATGGCGGCCCCTCGTTCGACCTGCCCTGGCCTCCGGCACGCAATCCGTGGAACCTGGAGCATTTCACCGGTGGCTCATCGAGCGGGGCCGGTGCAGCGCTTGCAGCGCGATTGGTTCCTGCTGCCCTCGGCACGGACACCGGCGGCTCGATCCGGGGGCCGGCAGCGTTATGCGGCATCACCGGCTTCAAGCCGACATATGGGTTGGTCAGCCGGGCGGGCGTGTTGCCCAATTCTTTCACGATGGATCATTGTGGCCCCATGGGCCGCACCGTCGAGGATTGCGCGATACTGCTGCAGACAATCGCGGGATTCGATCCGACCGATGCGGCCAGTGTGTTGGCGGAGATACCTGACTATCGCGCTGCGCTCACGGGAGATATCCGGGGGTTGCGCATGGGAGTGTTGCGACACGGTTGGGAAAAAGATGCCCCGGTGTCGCCGCAGCTTGCGGCAGCCATGGAATCGGCCGTCGAGCAGTTCCGCCGCCTGGGGGCGCACGTCGAGGATTGCCGTACCCGATCAGGCCGCGACCTGCGGGACATCAAGACGATCATCGGCGAGACGGAGATCTTCTCGATATACGCCGAGGACCTGCGACGACGTACCGGGGATTTCGGGCGCGACTTCCTGGGACGCATCTTGCCGGCGTGCTTGTTTCAGTCGGTAGATTACGTGCAGGCTTCACGCGAGCATCGGCGCGTCATCCGGGACATGAGTGTGCTTTACGAGAGATACGACATACTGCTCGCCGCCGGGGCCGGCCCCGCGCCCCGACTCGACGCACACCGGACGAGCAACTTTTGGGAAAAGCCCAACGCCTTCACGCTGGCGAATGTAACAGGCGGACCGTCGTTGGCACTCCCGGTCGGCTTTAGCGCTGTAGGCCTCCCACTCGGAATGCAGCTGACTGGGCGGCCATTTGACGACGCGCTTGTGCTGAGAGCGGGGCACGCGTATCAACAGACGACGGACTGGCATACGCGTTGTCCAGAACTCCGAATGGGCGCCGAGGCGCCCGTCGTTACACCGACTAACAATCCCGTAGTGCCGGATCTCGATGCTTCCACTCGGACCGCGGCTCTTGCCTCTGCCCAGCGCGCCGGGCTTGAGCTTAACGAGATCCAGACGGCCATATTCCTTGAATGCGCGCCCCATGCCTTGGCGATGTCCGCCCGAATGCGCCGGCCTTTCGCCCCCCACGAGGAGCCGGCGCTGGTAGTGCACTTTCCTGGCCACAAATGATGCGGCTAGACAGTATGAATTCATATGTATACACTAGAATACAATTAATCTGCTTGCCAGTTAGAAGTGCGCAATGACCCTGCACCGTCGCGGCCATAGCCCCAAAGAGCCACCGCTACGTCACGGCTCGCGTAGCGAGCATGTGTATCGCCGATTGCGTGATGCGATCCAGCGGGGCGAGTACAAATCTGGTCGCCGCGTGATGGAGATAGAGGTTGCGGCCTGGCTGAAAGTCAGCCGCACGCCGGTACGCGACGCGATTCGTCGCCTGGAAGCCGAGGGCATGCTGGAGCATGAGCCGCGCAATGGACTTGTTGTCGCCAGGCTGGACCGCCAAGCGGTAATGGAACTCTACGTCATGCGCGAGGTGCTAGAGGGTACGGCGGCACGGCTGTGCGCACGGCATGCGTCCGACATGGAGATTCAGGAACTCTGCGATCTGATCGAGGCGGAGCGCCAACTGAGCGGCGATTTCGAGGCGCTCGCCCGACATAATGTTCGGTTTCACTCGGCCATCCACCGAAGCGCGCACAACCGTTATCTCGAGAAAAGCTTGGCCGCTGTGAATGACTCGATGGGCCTGCTTGGCGCGCCGCTCATGTTGCTTCCTCATCGCGCAGAAACGGCGGCGGCCGAGCACGCACGGTTGGTGCAGGCTATCCAGGACCGGAACCCGGACGCCGCGGAAGAGGTGGCACGGGCGCATGTTCGCGCCGCGCAGCGCGAACGCATCAGGCGGTTGTTCCCTGATTCCGCCGCTTAGTGTCCCCTTCGGGGAAGGTGGAAACCCCTCGCCTTCAGGCGAAGCATGATTTCGTGTAACGTGGTCGCGTGTGACGCTACCGACTGGGAGCGCACACGAAGAGCGACCTCAAGGTTCACCTGGTGTGGATCCCAAAGTACCGGAAAGCGGTGCTCAGGGGAGAGGTCGCGATTCGGGTGCGCGACCTCATTCGAGAGATTGCGATGGAACACGAGCTGGAGATTATTTCTGGCAAGGTCGCGCGCGACCACGTTCACGTATTTCTGTCGTATCGTCCGACCCAGAAGGTCAGTCAGATCATGCAATGGCTCAAGGGGGTGAGTTCCCGGGTGGTGCTGCAAGAGTTTCCGCATCTGAGGAAGAAATTCTGGGGTCGGCATTTCTGGGCCCGTGGCTATCTCGCGGTAAGCTTGGGAACGATCACCGATGAAATGATCAAGGAATACATTGATGAGCAAGAGGGCGAGCAGATTGTGGATGATAGTCGATTTCCAATCGACAACCTCTGAAGCCACCGGCTTATAGCCGGTGGTCGTTCACTGTTGAGGCCCGGGGCGCGGCTCCAGACAAAGAGAGATTCCCTTGCCGATTGACCGCATTGAGGTCTGCGTCACGGACCTCACAATACGACTTCAGCGCGAAGTCTCCAGTGGCGCATACGATACTGGCCCGGCAGGCACCCTGCTTGGGAAACCGGTGCTCGTAAAAGTCTATGCTGAAGGCGTAATTGGATACGGACAGATACGGCCCATCAGCCCTGGGCATTTTATGCCCGATACCGTACATAGCATGGTCGGAGCCATTGCGGACATCTACGGCCCTCGATTACTCGGTACCGATCTTCTCGATTTTGAATCTACCCTGGCCATGTTTGACCAGGCATTGCCTGCAAACATGAACGCGCGTGCCGCGCTCGATCACGCACTTCACGATGCGGCTGGCAAAGCGCTGGATATGCCCGTGTACAAACTTCTGGGCGGCCTTTGTCAGGCCCGCATACCCCTAGAGTGGTCGGTCAGCCTTGCCACGCCCGAGAAGATGGCCGAAGACGTTCAACGTGCAATGAAAGAGTACGGAATCGACGTAGTGTGTCTGAAAGCTGGGGGCAAGGGAGGATGGAGGCGCGACGTTAGCAACTTCATTGCTGTTCGTAAGGCGGTGGGGCCGGAAGTGACCATAGGCATGGATTCCAACGAGGGATGGACCGTGGCCGAAACCATCCGCGTTTTGCACGAGTTGGCCGAGTACAGACTCGACTACTTGGAGCAACCCGTGAAACGGCAGAACATCCCTGGGATGGCGGCGGTCCGCCGCGAGATGAACGGCATTCCGCTGATGGCTGACGAGGGCGTAATGACGCTAGGCGACGCCTACGCGTTGGCGAAAGCAGAAGCGGCGGACGTATTCTGCATTAAGCTCTACAAGATGGGCGGCCTGCGCGCAGCGAAGAAAGTTGCCGCCGTGGCGGAAGCCGCCGGCATCCAGTTAAATGTCGGTGGTCTCGCAGTGCAGTCGCAGCTCGAAGCGGCGGCGGGCGCGCACTTTTATGCGAGTTCTCCCGAGCGCCTGATCATGCCGGCAGCCGAATTCATTTTTGGGCTGGGTACGCTTGGTCCTGATCCGCTTGTGCCGGAGACCGATTTCGTCATCAAGGGCGGTCACGTCACCGTGCCAGGTCGTCCGGGGCTGGGCATTCTGGTCGACGAGCGGGCCGTCGACAGGCACACGCTGAAGCGCGAGATCGTTAAATGAAATCCATCGACCCCGCGCGTGGAGCTACCGCCCAGTTTGGGGAGTGGGCTTCCAGCCTGCGATTCGAGTCGATACCGAAGGAGGTCATCGACCATACCAAGCTCTGTTTGCTGGACGGACTGGGGTGCGCATTGTATGGCTCGACCCAGCCATGGGGCCGGATCGCGGTGAACGCTGCGATTGAATTGAGCAGTGGCGGTCGAGCGACACTGTGGGGACATAACGCAACCGCGGGTGTAGGCGATGCGGCATTGGTGAATGGTACAGCCACCCATGGTTTCGAAATCGACGACATTCACGTGCGCTCGCTCATGCACCCGGGCGCGGTCACCATTCCCGCAGCGCTCGCGCTGGCGGAAACCCGGGGAAGGAGCGGCAGGCAGCTGCTCACAGCGATCGTCGCTGGATACGAAATAGGTTTGCGCACCGGAATTTGCGCCGGGATTCCACATTGCATGCGCGGTTTCCATCCGACTGGAACTGCGGGCTCTCCCGGGGCCGCTGCTGCTGCGGCCAACCTCCTTGAACTCACGCCCGAGCAGTCGACACACGCCATCGCCATTGCCGCAACACAGGCTGCCGGGCTGTATTCCGCGGTGCGCACCGGCGCGATGACAAAGCGCATGCACGCCGGCCGGGCCGCGCAAAGCGGGGTGATCGCGGCAATCATGGCCGAGCGTGGATTCACCGGCAGCCCCGATGCGCTGGAAGCTTCCTACGGGGGCTTCATGAGCACGTTGTCCGAAGGGCAGGACCTGATGCCTTTCGTCGCCTCCCTGGGCAAGGAATGGGAAACGGCGCAAACAGGCTTCAAGGCGTACGCGGCATGCGCCAGCGCGCATACCATCATCGATGCACTCGATGCAATGATGAAGCGCGGTCTGACCCGCGACAACCTTGAGCATCTGACCATCGGCATGAGCAAGATCGGTGTCAACAATGTCGGCTGGGAGTATCGGCCCACTTCAGTGGTCGGTGCGCAGATGAACGGGTACTTCACAGCGGCTGTCAAGTTGCACGACGGGGAAGCGTTCATTGACCAGTACAGTGAAGAGCGGATCGCCGATGGCGCAGTGCTGGGCCTTATTCCCAAGATCGAGATACGCCATGATCCCGAGCTCGACGCAGGCGGCGCCGCCATGCGACACGCGGTGAAGGCGCATGCCCGCTTGCTCGATGGGAGGACATGGGAGCAGTACGTCGAGCAGCGCCGTGGCAGCCCGCACCATCCGCTGTCGCGGACCGAGTTGGAGACTAAGTTCAGGCGCACGGCGGCCTCCGCCCTCGAGCGTTCCGCCGTCGAGCGTCTGCTTTCCGCCGTATTCGATCTCGACAGCCATAACGATTTACGCACGTTGACGGCCCTGCTCAAGCCGGCGGCGCCCACACTTGCAACCGACACCATACGGCACTAGCGATGGCATACACGATGGCGGAGAACCTGCTGACGCGGCGCATCCTCGCCGGTAAGCCGGTGCGAGCTGGCGACTTTCTGGAGGCGCGGATCGACGGCTGGATGTGCCACTACCACGCCAACGATTCGCTTTACGAGATGGCGGTGCAGGGCGGGTTCAAGGACCGGCTTCGCGGGGCGCGCGCCAATCGATATGGGCAAGGGACTGTCTGAAAGGCCGCCAACGGCGCGCCGCCGGGTCGTGGTGGTGGGCGCCGGCCTGGCCGGCCTGGCCGCGGCCTTGCAGGCGCGGCTCGAAGGCGCGAGCGTCGTCGTGCTCGAGAAGACGGACGAAGCGCGCAGCGGCGGCAACACGCGGCTTGCCGGCGGAACCATCGCCGTGCCTTGCGGCAGCGGGCCGTGGGAAAAAGCAGCCTATGTCGAGGACCTCGTCGCCAAGGCCGGCGGCCGCTGCAATCGCGAGGTCGTCGAGGTGCTCGCCGCCAACGCGCTTGACGACCTGTCCTGGCTTGGCGCGCACGGCGCCCGCTTCGACCCGGCGACGCCCATAGCGCCATACCGTGTCAATGCAGCGCATATCGCACCGGCGCAGTTCGTGGGGATGCCCGCTTTTCTCGACGCGCTGCGGTCCAGCTTCCTCAGCATGGATGGCGCCATTGCGCACGAGACGAAGGCCAAGCAGCTGATCCTGAGCGGGCAGGGCAGGATTTGCGGCGTTCGCGCGGTCGACAGAGACGGAGTCGTCGACTATCTGGCGGATTCGACCGTGCTGGCGACCGGCGGCTACGCCGCAAACCGCGAGTTGCTGGAGAGCTTCGTCGACCCGAATGCGGGCGCGATGGTGTTGAGAGGCGCGAGCTGGCTGACTGGAGACGGCCTGCTCATGGCACGCGAAATCGGAGCGGGTCTAACCCATATGGGCGGCCTCGCGTCTCTGCACGTTGCCGCAGTCAGCCCGGAGAATCCCAGGTACGGCATACCCGACCACGCCGTCCCGTACTGTCTCAGTGTCAACCTTGAGGGCAGGCGGTTTCACGACGAATCGCGCGGTTACGTGGCAAACGGCAAGGCATTGCTCAGGCAGCCGGCTCAACGTGCCGCGCTGGTTTTCGACGAAAAGATCAAGCAGCAGCCGCGCGTGAGCAAGTCCCTGGCTACGTTCCGACGCCTGGGGCTTCCCGTCATCGAGGCCGATTCGCTGGCCGAGCTTGCATCAAGAATGAATGTGCCTCCCGCCCGGTTCCTGCGGACGATCGAGGAATTCAACGCGGCTGTCGAAGACGGTCGGGCGTTGTCGGCGGACCCTCCCAAGGCGGCGCTTGCGTACAAGGTAATGACCCCCCGGTTCTATGCCTTTTGCCCGCTGATTCCCGGGATCACGAGCACCTTCGGTGGACTAATGATCAATAGCGACGCCCAGGTGCTCGAAGCAGACGGCCGGATCCTGCCCGGGTTGTATGCCGCGGGAGAGGTGACGGGCGGGCTTTTCTGCGACGACTACATCGGCGGCAGTGCTCTGGCCAATTGCATGGTCATGGGGAGGCGCGCCGGTGCGCGCGCGACCGGCCGCTCGGCCGGTCCCGATGCAACCGTCCGGTCGGTCCCGGAGCAACAGGGCGCCTTGGAGCATGTCGGACTTGGGTCCGACGTGCTCCTTAGGCAAAATCGCCCCGGATAAAAATGCGAAAGTGCCATCAAAAACCTGCCGAAACACCATCCGTACGCATTTCCCGAGGTGAAACGGCCGTGGAGTTAAGCGTTATTCAAAAAAAGTGGGGCGATTTTGCTTTTAGCAGCCTGTCGGACCATCAAAGTCCGACAGGCTGCTAGGACCATGGGATCGAATTGCCAGTGTCGCGCACATCCGGTTTGTGCTGATTGCCCAAGCTGCGGGCAGACGCATGAATGGACTGCAGTCAACGATGCGGGAGAGGGGCTATGAAACGGAAAGACACCTATGACGTCATCGTGATAGGCGGCGGCAACGCCGGGCTGTGCGCGGCGCTGTCGGCGCGCGAGGCGGGCGCGAAGGTTCTGGTGCTGGAGCGGTCGTCGCCCGAGAAGCGCGGCGGCAACAGCGCCTTTACCGGCGGGGGCTTCCGCATGGTTCACCACGGGACGGCGGATATCCAGGCCGTCGTGCCGGACCTGACCGCCGAGGAGATTGCCCGCACCGATTTCGGCCAGTACACGGCCGAGGACTATCTCGACGACCTGGGGCGCGTCACGCAGTACTACATCGACCCCGACTTGGCCGAGGCGCTCGTGCGCGCGAGCAACGAGACGGTGCGCTGGATGCAGGGACAGGGCGTGCGCTTCGAGCCGCGGTGGGGGCGCCAGGCGTTCAACGTCAACGGCCGCTTCAAGTTCTTCGGCGGCGTCGTGGTCAACGCCAAGGGCGGCGGGCGCGGCCTGGTCGAGTATCTCTTCAAGGCCGCGGAGCAGCGCGGCGTCGATGTGCGCTATGGCGTGCGGGCAAGCGCGCTCGCGCGCGGACCGGACGGCATCGAGGGCGTGCGCCTGATGGCGGGCGGCAAGGAAGCGGTTTTCGGCGCGCGCGCGGTGGTGCTCGCCTGCGGCGGCTTCGAGGCTAACCGCGAGATGCGCACGCGCTACCTCGGCCCGGGCTGGGACATGGCGAAAGTGCGCGGCACGCGCTTCAACCTCGGCGACGGCATCCGCATGGCCCTCGACATCGGGGCGCAGTCCTACGGGCAGTGGTCGGGCTGCCACGCGGTCCAGTGGGAGCGCTACGCGCCCGACTTCGGCGACATCGACGCCCACGGCAGCAGCCAGCGACACAGCTATCCGTTCGGCATCGTGGTGAACGCGGACGGCAGGCGTTTCGTCGACGAGGGCGCGGATTTCCGCAATTACACTTACGCCAAGTACGGGCGCATCGTGCTGCAGCAGCCGGGCAGCTTCGCGTGGCAGGTTTTCGACCAGCAGGTCAAGGACCTGCTGCGCGAGGACTACCGGCTGCGCGGCGCGACCAAGGTGCAGGGCAACACGCTGGAGGAGCTGGCGGACCGGATGCAGGACGTGCACCCGCGGCAGTTCATCGAGACGGTGCGCGCCTTCAACGCCGCGGTGAAGCGCGACGTGCCGTTCAACCCCAACGTGAAGGACGGCCGCTGCACGACGGGACTCGCGCTCGACAAGTCCAACTGGGCGAACCCGATCGAGGTGCCGCCGTTCGAGGCCTATTCCGTGGGCTGCGGCATCACGTTCACCTTCGGCGGGCTCAAGATCGATACATCGACCCACGTGCTCGATATCGAGGACGCACCGATCCCGGGCCTGTACGCCGCGGGCGAGCTGGTGGGAGGGCTCTATTACTTCAACTATCCGGGCAGCGCGGGGCTTATGGGCGGCGCCGTGTTCGGCCGCACCGCCGGACGCGAAGCGGCGCATTGCGCCCGGCAGGCGACGGCGGCAGCCGCGTGAAGGCGCGGCGGCGCGTGCTGCGCGGCCACCGTTGCAACACGACCAGGGGGAGACGCATCGAATGGATCTGTCGAACGACGATATCTTCAAGATCGTGAAGATCATCGAGGCATCGGGCTACGACGAAGTCCGGCTCGAAGTGGGTGACTTCAAGATTCATGTCCGCAAGCATGCGGACGGGGACGCGGCGGTGATGCCATCCGGCATCGCGGAGAGGAGGCCCCTGCCGTCCGCGCCGCCGCCCTCGCCGCCGCCGCAGGAGCCGCCCGCGCGCAGCGCTGCGGAAGAAGCGCCGCCCGACGGCGCCGTCGTCGTGCGCTCCCCCATGCTCGGCACCTTCTATCGGGCGCCGTCTCCGGGAGAGAAGCCGTTTGTCGAAGTCGGCGCGAAAGTCGTTTCCGACGATACGTTGTGCCTCGTGGAGGTCATGAAGCTTTTCAATTCCATCAAGGCCGGGGTCTCGGGAACGGTCGTGAAGATCCTCGCCGAGAACGCGGCGATGGTGGAGCACGGGCAGCCGCTCATGTACATACGGCCGGATTGATCGCATCGTGGCGGAGAAAGCCGGCATCAGGCGCATCTTTGTCGCGAACCGGGGAGAGATCGCGGTCCGCGTCATTCAGGCGTGCCGCAAGCTCGGGGTGGAGGCCGTGGTAGGCGTTTCCGATGCCGACCGCGAATCGCTGGCCGCGAGGATCGCGGACCGCGCGGTGTGCATCGGGCCGGCACCGGCGGCGCAGAGTTACCTCAAGATGGAGACGATTGTCGTGGCCGCGAAGGGAACCGGGTGCGACGCGGTCCACCCCGGCTACGGCTTTCTTGCCGAGCGCGCGGGGTTTCAGCGTTTGTGTGCGGAGCACGGCCTGACGTTCGTCGGCCCGGCCGCCTCGGCGATCGAGGCGATGGGCGACAAGCTGCAGGCCCGGCGCATGGCCGCCGAGCTGGGCATACCGACGGTGCCGGGTACCGACCACGTGGAGTCGGCGCAGCGTGCCCTCGAATTCGGCCGGCAGGCGGGCTACCCGTTCCTGCTCAAGGCGAGCGCCGGCGGCGGCGGGCGCGGAATGCGGGTTGTGCGCACTGCAGAAGAGGTTCCGGTTGCGTTCAACGCCGCAAGCGCGGAGGCGCGCGCGGCGTTCGGTGATCCGACCCTCTACATCGAGCGGTTCATCGAGCGCGCGCGGCACGTCGAGGTCCAGGTCATGGCCGACACGCTCGGCAACGTGATTCACCTTGGCGAGCGCGACTGCTCGACGCAGCGCCGGCACCAGAAACTGATCGAGGAGGCGCCGTCGCCGGTGCTGGACGAGCGGTTGCGCGCCCGCATCGCGGACGCCGCGGTGCGCCTGCTGCGGCACGCCGGCTACGTCAGCGCGGGGACCGTGGAGTTCATCCTGGACGCGGATACGCGGGAATTCTATTTCCTGGAGGTCAACACGCGCATCCAGGTCGAGCATCCGGTGACCGAGATGGTCACCGGCGCCGATATCGTTGCGGAGCAGATCCGCATAGCCGAAGGCGCGCCCCTCTCCCTGGCGCAAAGCGACATCAGCATCAGGGGACACGCGATCGAATGCCGGATCAACGCAGAGTTGCCGGAACAGGACTTCATGCCTTCTCCGGGGCGTCTCGCCGAGTGGCGCGCGCCGGCCGGCGAGGGGATCCGCGTCGACACGCACTGCTACCCGGGATATTTCGTCCCGCCGTTCTACGATTCCATGATTGCGAAGCTTATCGTCCACGGGGCGGACCGCACGTCGGCCATATCGAAGCTGTCGCGCGCGCTGGCCGGCTTCACGGTCGGTGGCGTGCAGACCACGATACCGTTTCACCAGGCTGTACTGGCCCATCCCGACTTCGCGCAGAGCCGGGTGACGACGCGCTGGGTGGAGGAGACCTTCATGAAGCAGGGTTTTGCCAGGGAGCGTGCCACGTGAAAGAGATCCGCATCATCGACCAGACCTTCCGGGACGCGCACCAATGCCTGTGGGCCTCGCGCATGCGGACCGGCATGATGCTGCCGGTTGCCGAGCAGATGGACCGCATCGGCTTCGAGTCGATCGACCTTGCGGGCGGGGTGCATTTCGACGTCGGCGTGCGTTACCTCAAGGAGAATCCCTGGGAAAAGATCCGCCTGATGTGCCGCAAGGTGAAGCAGACGCCGATGATCTGCACGGTACGCAGCACCGGCGGCATCGGCTTCAACGTCGTGCCCAACGACATCCAGCTGCTGTGGATCGAGCGTCTGATCGCCAACGGCATGCGCATCTTCCGGGTATTCGACCCCCTGCTCGATCTCGACAACAACATCTACCAGCTGAATTACGCGAAGGAGCTGGGCGCCTACACCACGGGGGTGCTCGCCTATGGCCACAGCCCCGTGCATACCGACGAGCTTTATGCAGCAAAGGCGAAGGAGCTCGTCAAGCGCGCGAAGATCGACTCCTTCATGCTCAAGGACGCGCCCGGCCTTCTGACGCCCGACCGCGTCAAGACGCTCATTCCGGCCATCAAGAAGGCGCTCGGCAAGATCCCGCTGGAGCTGCACACGCACTGCACCACAGGTCTTGGCCCGATGACCGTGCTGGAAGGCGTGAAGGCCGGCGCCGACAGGGTGCATACCTCGATCGCGCCGCTTGCCAATGGCGCGGCCCAGCCGGCCACGCAGACCATCGTGCGCAACCTGCGGGCGATGGGCTACGCGGTCAATGTGAATGACAGCCTGGTCGACGAGGTGAGCGAGCATTTCCGCAAGGTGGCCGAGCAGGAGGGCAAGCCGGTGGGCGTGCCGGCGGAATATGACGCATTTCATTACGAGCACCAGGTGCCGGGCGGCATGATCAGCAACTTCCAGGCGCAGCTGGCGCAGGCTGGCTTGTCCCACAAGCTGCCGGAAGTGCTGCATGAATGCGCCCGCGTCCGGTCGGAGCTCGGCTGGCCGATCATGATCACGCCGTTCTCCCAGTTCGTGGGCACGCTCGCGGTCCTCAACGTGGTGAACGGGGAGCGCTACCGCGTCATCCCGGACGAGATCAAGAAGTATGCGCTCGGCTACAACGGCAAGCTGCTGGCCCCGATCGAGCCCAACGTCCTCGACAAGATCATCACGAATGGCTCGCAGTCCATTGCGCTCAAGCCGCCCGCCCCCGAGCCGGGCGTGCCGGCGCTGCGCAAGAAGTATCCCGGCATGAGCGACGAGGAGCGACTGCTGCGCCACGCCTACGCAGGGACGCAGGTCGATGACATGTTCGCGGCGGGCCCGATCAAAACCGATTACGAGTTCGAGGCGCCGCTGGTGCGGCTGCTCGAGGAAGTACTGAAGCAGCCAAAACGGGCGCGTATCTGCATCGAGAGCAAGATGTTTAATCTCGAGATGAGAACCCTGTCCGGAAGCGATGCATGAACGACGCGGGAGGAACATGACAGGCGATAGTTCGGCGAGCGGCGCGACGCGCAAGCTTGCGCGCCATGCCGCGACGCTGCGCTTCGAGGCGCTTCCCCCGACGCTCGTCGAGCTGACCAAGCAATGCGTGCTCGACACTCTGGGCGTCTCAATCGGGGCCAGCACTTTGGCGCCCGAAGGCGGGATCATCCACGAATACGTCACGGATCTGGGTGGTCGGCCGGAGAGCACGATCCTCGGATTCGGCGGCAAGGCACCCGCCGCGTGGGCGGTGTTTGTAAATGGCAGCCTTGGCCACATGCTCGATTACGACGACGTCGGCGAGGGCGGCCATGTGAGTATTTCAACCGTGCCCGTTGCGTTCGGCATAGCGGAAAAAATCGGCACGGTAACCGGCAAAGACCTGATTACCGCTGTTGCGGCTGGAACAGATCTGCACACCCGGCTCGCGCTGGCCGTCGACATACCGGACTGGACCATGACCGAGGGCTGGTTTGCGACCCAGTTGTTCGGCTACCTATCCGGCGCCGCCACAGCTGGCCGTCTGCTCGCTCTGGACGAGACCGGGATGGAGAATGCTCTGGGTATCGGTTACAACCAGCTGAGCGGAAGCCGCCAGATGGCGGTGGGGGCGGCGACGCACATGCGGTCGATGCAGGCGGGGTTCTCGGGGCAGGCCGCCGTCTGCGGGGCGGAGTTGGCCCGGCGCGGCATTATCGGCTGCAAGGAGATCGTCGAGGGCCGTTATGGCTTGTTCAGGAACTACGTGCGCACTGAAACGCCGCGCTGGGGCGAACTCGTCGGTGAGCTTGGCACGCGTTTCCCGCTGCTGAAGACCCATGGCTTCAAGGTTTGGCCTGCCTGCGCCTACACGCGACCGACCAACGCGGCGATCACGCAGCTGCGCGATAAGTCCCGGGTCCGCCCTGAAGACGTTGAGTCGATCGCTATCGTAGGCGGCACCGGCGGCACGCAACTGCTCTGCGAACCTCTGGCGAGCAAGCGTCGCCCTCGGGTAAGCATAGATGGCAAATACAGTATCCCCTTTACCACGGCAGTGATGATGGTGAAAGGCAGCGTGACACTGCGCGATTACACCGATGAAGGCTTGCACGATCCGACGGTGCTCGCCATGGCGGACCGGATCAGCTATCGGCCCGACCCCACGGCGGAAAAATCGAGCGCCAACTTGTCTGATGGCACTGTTGGCGGCACTACTGTCGAAATCAGGACGCGCGATGGCAGGGTGTTGTCGAGCAAGCCGGACGGCGTGCCCGGCGATGCGCGCAATCCGGTTGGCTGGCCCCTGCTGGAGAGCAAATTTCGCGATTGCGTTTCGTTCTCGGCTAAGCCCGTGCCCCCGATGAACGTGGATCGCGTCATCGAAATGATTCGAAATCTGGAAAATGTTGGTAACCCGACGGAGATCCTGTCGCTGCTTACGTAGGCGATGACAAACTGGTCAAAGGAAGGCCGAACATGGTTTCGGAAATGCCAACCGGAGGGAAAAATGGCTATTGCTGCCAATAGCTGTGTGTGGCGGACAGTGCTTCTTGCGCTGCTATTTGTGATGTCGGCCGTTTATGCGGCGGAGCGACCTGGACAAAAAGCGAAAACCTACCCCACCAAACCTGTGCGCCTGATTGTTGGCAACGCGCCCGGGGGCGGCACCGACGCGGTTGCTCGGCTCGTAGGCCAACGGCTGAGCGAACGCTGGCGTTATCCGGTCGTCGTCGACAACCGCGGTGGCGGAGTGGGTGTCATCGCCATGGATCTCGCCGCCCACGCGGCGCCGGACGGCCATACTTGGCTGCTGTCGAATATCCAGATGAGCATCAACATGCTGATCAAGCGCGTGCCTTACGACATCCGGCGGGTTTACGTGCCGGTGGTTCAGCTGACTTCCCAGCCTTACATTGCTGCTGTCAATCCATCGCTGCCGGCCAATTCGGTCCGGGAGTTCATCAACTATGCCAAGGCGCGATCAGGGCAGATGAATTTTGGCTCACCGGGCAGAGGTTCACCCGCGCACATTGGTATCGAGCTGTTCAATTCCATGGCCGGGTTGAATATGGTCCACGTCGCCTACAAGGGGAACGGCCCGGCGATGATCGACCTTATGAGCGGGCAAATACAGCTGCTCTTCGGGACGATCGTTTCGGTGGCGCCCCATGCGCGGGCGGGAAGGCTCAAGGCGCTTGCAGTCACCAGCGCGAACCGTAACGCGGCGCTGCCCGAGTTGCCGACTGTCGCGGAAGCCGGTCTGCCCGGATACGAGTTGACCAACCAATACGGCTTTTATGTGCCTGCCGGAACGGCTGCGGCTGTCGTTGCCAGGATCAATCGGGCATGCAATGAAGTCATTGCGGACCCGGCGTTCAAAGCGCGCCTTGCCGCAGATGGCGTCGACGTGGTGGGGCCTAACACCGCCGCCGACTACAAAGCTGCCGTTGAGGCCGAGGTGGCCCGGTTGAGCAATTTCTTCTCGACCCCCGGTCTGTCGCTCGAACGCTTTCGCTGAAGAACAGTCGAGGATCACATGAAGCATTTCGTTCTGCGCAGCATCGCGGTGTTGTTGATGGGGAGCGTGAGCCAGTTTGCGCTGGCGCAGGCGCCGGCCTATCCGGTAAAGCCGATCCGAATGATTGTGGGCTTCTCCGCCGGCGGCGGCACCGATCTACTTTCCCGTATTCTTGGCGCAAAGATGTCGGAAATGCTGGGGCAGCCCGTAGTCGTCGACAACAGACCCGGAGCTGGCGGAACAATAGCGGCCGATATGGTTGCGCGCGCAGCCCCTGACGGCTACACGCTGAATGCGCCAACCATCAGCTATGCCGTCAGCGCCAGTTTTTACAAGCTTCCCTACGATCCGGTAAAGGACATCACGCCGATCACCGTAATAGGCACCAGCGGCTACTTGATGGTCGTAAATCCCAAGGTGCCTGCGGTTTCCATGAAAGAGTTTCTGGCCCTGGCCAAGGCCCGGCCTGGCGAGCTCAACTACGGCTCGTCCGGACATGGCGGAATTTCGCACCTGGCCATCGAGCTTTTCAAGCTCATGGCGGGCGTCCAGCTGACGCATGTCCCCTACAAGGGCACCGCGCCGGTGTTGACGGATTTGTTGAGCGGGCAGATCCAGTTCACTGCCGGAGCCATTCCGCCGACGATGCCTCATGTCAAGAATGGCCGGCTGCGTGCGATCGGAATCTCGACGGCTCAGCGCTCGAAGCTGGCGCCAGATGTGCCGACGGTCACGGAGGCGGGCGTGCCCGGATACGACGTCGCTTCGTGGTACGCCATTTCCGGCCCCCCAGGGATGCCGAGGCAGCTTGTCGCCCAGTTGAACGGCGTCTTGAAGCGGATACTGGCCATGCCGGACGTCTCGGGCCGGTTCGAGCAGGAAGGGGTGCAAGCGGCCCATAGCTCCCCGGAAGAGCTCGCCCGGATCATCCGGACCGACATTGCAAATGTGGGCGAGAGTCGCCAAAGCCATCAAGGTTCAAAAATGAGTACGCCCAACCTATTCGCGATTCTGGGCACTGTTTTGTCAGCCGGCCTGATTTATGCCGCCTCCTCCGGTGCACAGGCCCAGCCCCCCGGAGGCGCGGCGGCCGGCGGCTATCCCGAAAAGCCGTTGCGACTCCTGGTCGGTAATGCGCCCGGTGGCGGCAGCGACATCACGGCTCGAAACGTCGCGGAACGGCTTTCGGAATCGCTTGGGCGGTCTATTGTCGTGGACAACAGGCCGGGCGCGGGCGGCGTCATCGCCATGAACCTGGCGGCGCAGGCCGCTCCCAATGGCTACACGCTGCTGGTCGTGGCGGGATCGGATCTCGCGAGCGCATGGGTGCGCAAGCGGCTGTCGTTCGACCCCAGACGCGGCTATGCCCCGACCAGCCAACTGACCTCGCAATACTATTTGCTGCTCGTCACACCATCCCTGCCGATACGCTCGGTCAGGGAGCTGATCGATTACGCGAAAGCCCGGCCGGGCGCGCTGAGCTTCGGTTCCGCCGGCGTGGGTTCGGCTGCGCATGCGGGGCTCGAGTCATTCAAATCCGTCGCGGAAGTCGATATCGTTCACGTGCCCTACAAGGGAATCGGGCCGGCGCTGATCGACATGGTCGGCGGGCAGCTCCACCTGGCTTTTGCCAGCACGATTTCGGGAACCCCCCACGTGAAGTCGGGCAGGCTGCGCGCGCTTGCGGTGACGAGGTCCGCGCGCGCCCGCGCGTTTCCCGACCTGCAGTCGGTTTCAGAAGCGGGAGTGCCCGGATTCGAGCTGACAAACTGGTATGGATTGTATGCGCCCGCCGCGACTCCGGCCGCAATCGTTTCGACGCTCCACTGCGAGACGGTGCGTGCGCTCAAAGGCGGCCCGCTGCAGGCGCAGATTACGAAAGGCGGCGCCGAGCCGGCGCCCTCCGCTTCGCCCGCCGAATTCTCCAGGCTGCTTGCCGGGGAAGTGGCGAGGTGGGAGGCCATCATGAAACTGCCCGGCTTTGCGGATAGCCTGCGTTAGGGAAGACCATGGTCATGGCTCGGTTACCGGTGTCGCTGTCGGGGTCTCTGAGGTGTTGTCGCCCGCGCTTCGCGGCGGGGCGTTTTTTTGCGAGGAGAGAAAATCATGATTAGACGATTTTTTTGCGCTGTTTGGGGCTTGTTGTTTGCAGGCGGACCGGCGCTGGCGCAGGCGCCCGACGCCTATCCCGCCAAACCCGTGCGTGTAATTACAAGCTACTCGATTGGCGGCGCGACCGACATCGTCGCGCGCCTGGTTGCCAAAATGCTGACGGAAAGCATAGGACGCTCGTTCATCGTGGACAACGTTACCGGCGCAGGAGGTGTGATCGGGGATTCCACGGTGGCCAGGGCGGCGCCGGATGGCTACACATTGCTTGCCACGTCGAGCACGTTTGCGATCAACCCGGCCGTCTATGCCAAGCTCCCGTTCGACACGCTTAAAGCATTTGCCCCGATTTCCCTGGTGGGCCGCGGGCCGTTCATGCTTGTGATTCATCCCTCGGTGCCCGCGAAATCGGTGAAAGAGCTGGTGGCCCTCGCCAAGGCCAACCCCGGCAAGCTGGATTACGCGTCCGCGGGGCAGGGCACGGCCGTGCATTTGGCGGTGGCGCTGTTCAACAGCATGGCCGGCGTGACGATGACGCACATCCCCTACAAAGGGTCGGGGCAGGCGTTGATTGACCTGGTCGCCGGCCAGGTGCAGATGACCTTCGCCAGCATTTTGTCCAGCCGCGGGCACGTAAAATCCGGTCGGTTGCGCGCGCTGGCGGTGAGCAGCATCCAGCGCTCCACCATCATGCCGGAACTGCCGACGGTCTCGGAAGCCGGCGTGCCGGGATACCAAGCGGCCAGCTGGTACGCATGGTTTGCTCCTGCCGGCACCCCCCGGCCTATTATCGGGCGGCTCAATGCAGCGATTGTGAAAGGCGTGAAATCGCCCGAGTTGAGCAACCGATTGTTATCTGGCGGGGCCGAGCCGGTCGGCAGCGCGGCCGAGGAGTTGGGGCGGTTCCTGGCCGACGAAATCGCACGTTGGCGCAAGGTAGTGCAGGTGGCGGGAGTCCGCCGCAAATAGGAACATCGCGAGCCGCTCCAATCGGGGGGAAGTTGAGCGTGCGGAGGTGGAATACGGAAGCGCGGTGATATGAGGATCCACATGATTGAACGAGATTACGCAATTACACTGTCGACTCGCGATTCCATGCGCGGGTGGGCGCGGTGCCGGCCGTACCGCTGGCATAAAAACCCAACGCGCGACGTGTCGCTTCCTTCGCGGAGCGCGCAACAGGAGGCACATGAGCACATCCTATGACGTGATCGTAATAGGAGGCGGCAACGCCGCATTGTGCGCGGCGCTGTCGGCGCGCGAGCAAGGCGCGAGCGTGCTGGTTCTCGAGCGCGCGCCGGAAGCGGCGCGCGGCGGCAACAGCGCCTACACCGGCGGCGGGTTCCGCATGGTCCACCACGGGGTGGAGACGGTGCGGTCGGTGGTGCCGGATCTCTCCGAGGGCGAGATCGCCAACACCGATTTCGGCGAGTACACCGCGGAGCAGTACCTCGACGATCTCGGGCGCGTCACGCAGTACTACTGCGATCCCGATCTCGCCGAGACGGTCGTGCGCCGGAGCACCGAGACCGTGCAGTGGCTGCACGGCCGGGGCGTGCGCTTCGTGCCGCGCTTCGGGCGCTACGCGTTCAAGCACGAGGGCAAGTTCAAGTTCTTCGGCGGCACCGTGGTCGAAGCGGCGGGCGGCGGGCGCGGGCTCGTCCAGGCGGAATACCAGGCCGCGGAGAAGCACGGCGTCGAGATCCGCTACGGCGCGCAGGCGATCGCCCTGCTGCGCGGCCGCGAGGGCCTGGAGGGCGTGCGCATACGCGCTCACGGCGTCGAGGAGGACCTGCGCGCGAGCGCCGTGGTGCTCGCGAGCGGCGGCTTCGAGGCCAATCGCGAATGGCGCACGCGCTACCTCGGCCCGGGCTGGGACATGGCGAAGGTGCGCGGCACGCGCTACAACACCGGCGACGGCATCCGCATGGCGCTCGATGTCGGCGCCCAGGCCTACGGGCAGTGGTCCGGTTGCCATTCGGTTTCGTGGGAGCGCTACGCGCCGGACTTCGGCGACCTCGAGCGGCCGATCACCCTGAGCCGCAACGGCTATCCCTTCAGCATCATGGTGAACGCGGAGGGCAGGCGCTTCGTCGACGAGGGCGCGGATTTCCGCAACTACACCTACGCCAAGTACGGGCGCGCCGTGCTCGAGCAGCCCGGCAGCTACGCCTGGCACGTGTTCGACTCCCAGGTCGAGCACCTGCTGCACGAGGAGTACCGCTCCAAGGGAACCACCAAGGCGCAGGCGAACACGCTCGAGGAGCTGGTCGCCCGCATGGAAGACGTGCACCCGGGCCGGTTCCTCGAGACGGTGCGCGAGTTCAACGCGGCGGTGAAGCGCGAGGTCGCGTTCAACCCCAACATCAAGGACGGCAAGTGCACGACGGGGCTTGCCATCAACAAGTCGAACTGGGCGAGCCCCATCGAGAAGGCGCCGTTCAGTGCCTACGCGGTCACCTGCGGCATCACCTTCACCTTCGGCGGCCTCAAGATCGACACGGCGACCCGCGTGCTCGACATCGCCGACGCGCCGCTGCCGGGGCTCTACGCCGCGGGCGAGCTGGTCGGCGGGCTCTTCTACTTCAACTACCCGGGCAGCTCGGGCCTGATGGCGGGGTCGGTGTTCGGGCGCATCGCGGGGCGCGAAGCGGCGGCCCACGCGCGCGGCGGCCAGTCGATGGCGGCCTGACCATGGCGACGACCGAGAAGGCGACGACCCGGCTGCGCCGGCTGATCCACCGGAAGGAGAAAGTGCTCGTCGTGCTGCATCCGCCGACGGCGACCCACGCGCGCATCATGGAGCAGGCGGGCTGCGAGGCGGGGTTCGTCGGCACGAGCGGCGTCGTCGGCTCCTACACCGGGCTCGCCGACGTCGGCACGGCGACGATGACCGAGTGCGTGCAGATCGCCGGGTGGATCGCGCAGAGCGTCCGGTTTCCCATCATCCTCGACGGCGACACCGGGCACGGCGGCATCATGGCGGTGCGGCGCATGATCCGCGAGTGCATCCGCGCGGGCATCGCCGGCGTGCGCATCGACGACCAGCCGATCGAGGGCAAGCGCCGGACGCAGACCGCGGGCGTGGAAGTGGTGCCGATCGAGCAGGCGATCGCGCGCTACCGCGCCGCGGTCGGCATGAGGAACGAGCTCGACCCCGATTTCGTGGTGATGGCCCAGTGCTACGCGCGCGACGCCGCGAACAGCGGTCTCGAGGACTGCATCCGGCGGCTCCAGGCCTACCGCACCGAGGCGGGCGTCGACTGGGTGCAGCTCGAGTCGCCGCACTCCGTCGACGAGATCAAGCAGGCGCGGGCGGCGGTGGAGGGGCCGTTCTCCTTCATGAAGGGCAAGCTCCCGCGCTTTCTCGGGCTCGACGAGCACCTCGCGCTCGGCGTCAACATCGCCTGGTATCCCGGCTTCACGCACCAGGTCATGTGGGCGGCGCTGCACGACTTCATGCAGGACTTCCAGAAGCGCGGCATCGCCGCGTGGGAGGATTTCCAGGCGAGCCGCAAGGACCGGCCCTATCCACGGCCCGACCCCGGGCCCGAGGGCGAGGGCGGGGAAAAGCAGCGGATGCTGGAAGAGAAGTATCTGTCGCCGGCGTTGCTGGCCAAGTACAAGAAGTAACGAGCAACGAGCAACGAGAGACGAGCAACGAGCAACGAGAGACGAGCAACGAGCAACGAGAGACGAGCAACGAGCAACGAGCAACGAGAGACGAGAGACGAAAATGGCGGGGAATACGGTAACGTTGTTGGGGTGCGGGGACGTCGGTCCGATCCACGAGCCGGTGAACGCCTACGGCGAGCTGGCGAAGCCGGTACTCGCGGGCGCCGACCTGCGCTTCGCCCAGGTCGAGCGCGTCTATTCCGAGCGCGGGGCGCTGCAGGTCCATTCGGGCGGCGGCCACAGCCGGGTCAAGCCCCACATGGCTTCGATCTTCACCGAATGCGGTTTCGACGTCGTATCCGTCGCCAGCAACCACGCGATGGACTGGGGCGGCGATGCGCTGCTCGACACGATCGAGGTCTTCCAGGGCAGGGGCATCCAGGTCATCGGCGCGGGTCGCAACCTGCAGGAAGCGCGCAGGCCCGCGATCGTCGAGCGCCACGGCGTGAAAATCGCTTTCCTGGCCTACTGCTCGGTGCTGCAGAAGGGGTACGCGGCCGGGGAGAAGAGCGTGGGGGTCGCGCCGCTGCGGGCGCACACCTATTACGAGGCGTTCGATTACCAGGCCGGGGTGCCGCCGCGGGTCGTCACCGTGCCCTACGAGAAGGATCTCGCGGGGATGGTGGAGGACGTCAAGGAGGCGAAACGCGCCGCGCATATCGTCGTTCTGTCGGTGCACTGGGGTATCCACTTCATTCCGCGCATGATCGCCGACTACCAGGTGACGGTCGCGAAGGCGGCCTTTCAGGCGGGCGCCGACCTGATCCTGGGCCACCACGCGCACGCGCCAAAAGCGATTGGCGTCTACGGTGACAAAACCTGCTTTTTCAGCCTGAGCAATTTCATCATGTCGGCGACCGCCAAGACCCCGGAGAAAGCCGCCGAATTCGAGAAGACCTACGGGGTCGTTCTTGATCCGGACTACCCGCACCTCGCCTACGGAGCGGACGGCAAGCGCAGCCTGATCGCCAAGGCAGTGCTGACGCGAGACGGCGTGTCGCGCGTATCCTTTCTGCCGGTGCTGATCGACAAGCGGATGAGGCCCGAGGTGCTGCGGAAAGGCGACGCGCGATTTGACGACGCCGTTCGCTTTATGGAATGGGTCTCGGAAGACTTCGACCATCGATTCTCGGTGGAGGGCGATGAAGTCGTTATCGTTGCCGATAAAAGGAACCCGTGACAATGTTTACGTTAATACTCGTCAGTTTCTGAACAGGAGCATGGAAATGATCAGGGCAATGGCTGCTGTTGTTTTGGTTCTTTTCGTTGCAATGTCAGCTTTTGCGCAGCCTAGGACGGCAGCAGGTCCGGGTGGCTATCCAACACGGCCGATTCGCGTGTTGGTTGGCGCGCCAGCTGGAAGCGGCAGCGATTTGATGACGCGTGTGGTGTCGGGAAGACTCAGCGAACGACTGGGCCAATCGATCGTTGTGGATAATCGGCCGGGAGCGGCCGGAGCGATTTCACTCCAGCTTGTCAAGCAAGCCACACCGGATGGTTATACCGTTTCCACATTGGCTGCGCAAAGCGTCACCGCAATGCTGCTTGGTACGGTGTCGATCAATCTTCAGAAAGACGTGACGCCAGTTGTGCTGATGATCAGGCAACCCTATCTCATGGTGGCAACGCCCTCGCTACCAGCGAACTCTGTCAAGGAGCTGATTTTGCTGGCAAGGAAAAAGCCACTGGTTTACGCATCAAGCGGCACCGGTACGATCGTGCATCTCGGCATGGAGCTCTTCAAATCCATGGCGGGGATTGACATGACGCACATACCGTACAAGGGCAGTGGTCTATCGATGATAGATGTCATGAGCGGCCGAGTGCAGCTTGCTATCACCAACACGCTCACAGCGACACCACTGGTGCGCAGCGGCAGACTGAAAGCATTGGCTGTTACCAGCCCGCAGCGTTTGCGAGTCATGCCGGAATTGCCTACGGTGGCTGAATCGGGCGTTGCGGGCTATGAGTTGCGCAGCTGGTATGGCTTGCTGGTTCCCAATGGGACACCGGGCTCGTTGATTGCGTTTTTGAACCGTGAAGTGAGCGGCGTCATGAACCTGGCGCCAGTGAAAAACAGGCTGGCTGCCGACGGGGCGGAAGCGGCTGAGGCCAACACACCTGCACAATTTCGCGGTGTGATTTCAGCGGAAATCGCTCAGTGGGGGAAGATCATAGAAAAACTGGGAATCGGGAAGAAGTAAGCGGTGTGGGTTAAGCGAAAGTCGGCGCGGGAGCGGCCGGATTAACGCCGCGCGCTTGGTCGGTAGCGATGTCTTATCCTGCAGGAAGATCCTCAATACGAATGAGTTGACGAATATGGAAATATTGCCGACTGTCGTTTCGACGCGGTGCAGCGCGAACTCGCTCATTCTGTTC
Organism: Betaproteobacteria bacterium; assembly: GCA_016192825.1. Lineage (GTDB taxonomy): Bacteria > Pseudomonadota > Gammaproteobacteria > Burkholderiales > SG8-41 > SG8-41. The sequence goes on from JACPTK010000050.1 coordinate 93,760, forward strand.
GCTGGAAAGCCGTGACGCGAGCGCCAGAAGTTGTGCGGCGTTTTTGCTGAGGCCGGTATCAGGATGCGCTACGATGGTGATGTGGAGATGGTGTGGGATTCTTGGCGGGCTTCGATTGGCGATTATTGGGGGCGGTGATGAAGTGTACGTCAAGCGCTTGAATGACCGCAGTCGCGGACAAACGCCAATTGGGCGGTTTGGAGAGGAGATGACAGTGAAGCTAGTTAATGGCATGACGGCGATGGTTTGCCTGGCCTGCTTTGCCGCAACGGCGCATGCGCAGCAGAAGACGGAGCGGCCGCTTGGCTACCCCGTCAAGCCCGTTCGCATTCTCGTCGGCTCTTCGCCGGGCGGCGGCGTGGACACGATCACGCGCGGCGTGGCGCTGAAGCTCTCCGAGCGCTGGGGGCAATCCTTCCTCGTCGAGAACCGCACCGGCGGCGGGGGCACGATCGCGGTGACGCTGCTCGCGCAGGCGGCGCCGGACGGCTACACGCTCTACGGCGGCGGCAGCCAGGTGGTGACGGCGACGCCGCTGAAGAAGGTGCCCTTCGACACGCGCGTCGTGCTGGCGCCGGTCGCCCAGATGACGTCGTCGTGGTATTTCCTCCTGGCGCACCCGTCGCTGCCGGTGAAATCGGTGAAGGACCTCGTCGCGCTGGCGAAGCGGCGGCCCGGCACGCTGAATTACGGCTCGGCCGGCGCGGGCTCCGCCTCGCACCTCGGCGGGGAGCTCTTCAAGTTCCGTACCGGCACCGACATGCAGCACATCCCCTACAAGGGCAACGGCCAGGCGCTGATCGACCTCATCAGCGGCCAGATCGAGACGATGTTCACGAGCACGATCTCCGGCTCGCCGCACGTGAAGAGCGGGAAGGCGCGCACCGTCGCGGTGACGGCGTTGAAGCGCCTCGGCGCCTACCCCGACGTGCCGACCGTTTCCGAGTCCGGCGTGCCGGACTTCGAGCTCGAGAACATGTACGGCATCTATGCCCCTGCCGGCGTGCCGACAACCATCCTCAACGCCCTCAGCCTCGAGATCGGCCGCATCATCAATGCGCCGGAGATGGAGCGGCGCATCGCCGCGGACGGCGCGGAAGCGGCGCCGCCCGCATCGCCGGCCGCGTTCAAGCAGCGCTTCGCCGACGAGATCGCGATGTGGGAGAAGTTCATCCGGACGTCGGGCGTCCAGATCGAGTTGCGTTGAGGCGGCGCGAGGAAGAACGGGCGAGGCGGAGCGAGGCGATGCGGAACGAGGAAACATCAGCGGGCGGCGCGGGCGCGACGCGCCGGATCGCGCGCCACGCGGCGACCCTGGCCTACGACGATCTGCCGCCGGCGCTCGTCGAGCTGACCAAGCAGTGCGTGCTCGACACGATCGGCGTCACGATCGGCGCGAGCAGCCTCGCCCCCGAGGCGCGCATCGTCGCGGGCTACGTCGGCGACCTGGGCGGAAAGCCGGAGAGCACGCTGCTCGGCTTCGGCGCGAAGGCGCCCGCGCCGTGGGCGGTATTCGTCAACGGCAGTCTCGGACACATGCTCGACTACGACGACCTCGGCGGTGGTCACGTCAGCATCGTGACGGTGCCGGTGGCGCTCGCGCTTGCCGAAAAATCCGGCGGCATGAGTGGGCGCGATCTTATCACCGCGATTGCCGCGGGAGCCGACGTCATGACGCGGCTGACGCTGGCGATCCGGATCCCCGACTGGACCATGACCGAAGGCTGGTTCGCGACGCAGCTGCTGGGGTTTATCGGCGGCGCCGCGACGGCGGCGCGCGCACTCGGGCTGGATGCGGAGCAGACCGAGAACGCGCTCGGCATCGGCTTCAACCAGATGAGCGGCAGCCGCCAGATGGCGGTGGGCGCCGCGACGCATATGCGGTCGATGCAGGCGGGATTCTCCGGCCAGGGCGCGGTGATGGCGGCCGAACTGGCGCGCCGCGGCATCATCGGCTCGAAGGAGATCCTCGAAGGCCGCTACGGCCTCTTCAAGACCTACGTGCGGACCAGCGAGCCGGACTGGGACGCGATCGTGGGGGACCTCGGCGCCCGCTTCCCGCTGCTCGATACGCATGGGTTCAAGGTGTGGCCGGCATGCGGCTATACGCGGCCCACCAACGCCGCGGTGCTGGAGCTGCGGAAGGAACTGGACCTGGGGCCCGACGACGTCGAGTCCATCACAGTGGTGGGCGGCACGCGCGCCACGCAGCTTCTCTCGGAGCCGCTCGACCGCAAGCGCAGGCCGCAGGAGAGCATCGATGGCAAGTACAGCATCCCGTTCACCACGGCGGTGATGATGGTGAAGGGCAACGTGCGCCTGCTCGACTACACCGACGAGGGGCTGAGCGACCCCGCCGTGCTGGCGATGGCCGACAGGGTGAGTTACCGGGCCGAGGGCGCGTTCCCGGACGTGGTGGGCGGCAGTTCGTCGGTTTCGCGCCCGACCGTGGAGATCAGGACCAGGGACGGCAAGCTGCATGCGCGCAAGGTGGCCCATCTGCCCGGCGACCCGAAACAGCCGGTGAAGCGGGAATTCCTCGAAGCGAAGTGCCGCGATTGCGTTGCATTCTCCGCCAAACCGGTTTCCGCCCGAAACGTCGACCGCGTCATCGAGATGGTGTGGAACCTGGAGGACGTTTCCGACGCGACCGAGATCGTCAGGCTGCTTTCGTAACGGGCGCGGAGACCGGTAGGGGAATTGATAGAAGGAGCGAGAGATGGCACAAGGTTCGTCCGAAGTCTCTTTCATCGGCACCGGCGATTGCGGCCCGGTTCACGGGCCCCAGGACGGGTTCCCGGTCGAACGCTACACGGAGCTCGTGCGACCGACGCTCGCGAAGGTCGATTTGCGCTTCGCCAACTGCGAGCGCCAGTACTCATCGCGCGGGACCGCCAGCGAGCGGGCGCCGCACGGCCGCCAGCCGCCTGAGATGGCGAGAATCTTCACCGATTGCGGGTTCGATGCCGTGACCATCGCCAACAACCACATGTACGACTACGGCCCCGATGCGCTGCTCGACACTCGCGCCCTGCTGCTCGCGAAGGGCATCCGGGTGACGGGCGCGGGCCGCGACCTCGCCGAGGCGCGCGAGCCGGCGATCGTCGAGAAGAACGGCATCCGGGTGGGCTTCCTCGGCTTTTGCTCGGTGATTCCCGAGGGCGGCGAGGCGGGGCCGGACAAGGTCGGCATCGCCCCGCTGCGCGTCAAGACCGAGTACGAACCGCGCGGACCGCACGCGCCGGTGCGGGTCCTCACGCGTCCCGACGAGCGCGACCTCGAGATGATCCTCGCGGACGTCGCGGCCCTGCGCGAGCGCGTGGACATCGTGATTCCGGTGTTCCACTGGGGCGTGATCTGGGTGCCGCGCGTCATCGCGGACTACCAGGTGACGGTGGCGCGCGCCTGCATCGACGCCGGCGCGGATCTCGTGCTCGGGCACCACGCCCACGTGCCGAAGGCGATCGAGATGTACAAGGGCAAAGCGATCTTCTACAGCCTGAGCAATTTCTGCATGACCAAGCCGTTTCCCTCGCCCAAGTGGCAGGAGACGCCGTGGATGCACGGGGCGCTGCGCAACCACGCCGACCAGAATCCCGACCTGCCGCTGCTGCCGTATGGGCGCGACGCCCGGCGCTCGCTGCTCGCGAAGGCGGTGTTCACGAAGTCGGGCGTGAAAGAGGTGTCCTTCCTGCCGATGATGATCGACAACCTCTACCGTCCCGAGGTGCTGCGCCGGGGTGAGGAGCGCTTCGACGACATGGTGCGCTACATGGAATGGGTGTCGGAAGGATTCAACCACCGATTCGCGGTCCGGGGCGACGAAGTGGTGATCACGGGCTGATGGGAGAGGGCATGGGGTCGGCACGCGACAAGACCGATGCCACGCAGCAGCGCCTCCTCGATTACGCGCTGGGGCTTGGCTACGATGCGCTGACCCCGCGCGCGGCGCACGAAGCGAAAGTGCGGGTGATCGACACGCTCGCGGCGCTCGCCGGCGGCTTCGACGGCGAGGCCTGCGTAATCGCGCGCCGCATGGCGGCGCGCACGCCCGATCCCGAAGGCGCTACCGTGGTCGGCACCGCCATGAAGACGGCGCCCGACATGGCGGCGTTCGCCAACGCAACCGCCGCCCGCTACGTCGAGCTGAACGACGTCTACCACTGGCCCGGCAGCGCCGGCGGCCACCCGAGCGACGTGGTGATGCCGCTCCTCGGCGTCGCGGAGCACGCGCGGGCGGGCGGGCGCGACCTGATCACTGCCGTCGTGCTGGCATACGAGATCTACCTGCGGTTGTCCGACGCCATCGGCCGGACCCATTTCGACTGCGCGAACTTCGCCTGCATCGGGGTCGCCGCGGCGTCGGCCCGGCTGCTCGGCTTGTCGCGCGCCCGGGCGGGCCACGCCCTGTCCATGGCCGCGGTACCGAACAACATCCTGCGCCGGGTACGCACCGGCCACCTCTCGATGTGGAAGGCGGTAACCGCCGGCCACGCGGGTAAGGCGGGCGTGTTCGCCGCATTGCTCGCGCGAGAAGGCATGGACGGCCCGCCGCAGCCGTTCGAGGGCCGTTCCGGCTGGAGCGAGCACGTCGCCGGCAAGCGCTTTGCGCTCGATGTCATGGGCGGCAGCGGCGTGCGGTTCAAGGTCGAGGACACCCTGATCAAGCCGCGCTCGTCCTGCGCGACGACGATCTCCTCGATCCTCGCGGCGGAAAAGGTCGCGCCCCTGCTGAGAAACCGCATCGCCGACGTGGAGCGCGTTACCGTCGAGACCTACGGTCGCGCGAAGGCCGGCATGGGCACGGGCGAGCACCACTGGAACCCGGATTCGCGCGAGACCGCCGATCACAGCATTCCCTACGTGGTCGCGGCGGCGCTGATCGACGGCACCGTCACGCCCAGGCAGTTCGACGAGGCGCACCTGCGCGATCCTGGCTTGCGTGCGCTGCTCGCGAAGATCGAGGTCGTGGCGAACGACGGGTTTACCCGCGCCTACGAAAAGGTGCCGGTCGAGCATCACACGCGCGTCAGCGTCGTGACGCGGGGCGGCGAGCGCTTCACGGGCGAGGCGGGCGGCGAGAAGGGCGATCTCGCGCAGCCCAAGAGCGATGCCCAGATCGGGGAGAAGTTCCTCGGAACCGCTGAGCCGTTCCTCGGGCCGCAGCGCGCCGAGGCAATGCTGCAGCGGCTTTGGCGGCTCGACCGCCTGGAGAGCGTCGCGGAGATTCCCGGCGGATTCACCAGGATTTGACGATCAGGAGACGAAGGATGGCGAAAGACGGCTTCAAAATTTTCGACACCGACACGCACGTCGGGCCCTATCTCGACGTGCTGGAGAAATATCTGACGGACGGCGAAAAGGCGAGGCTGCCCGCGTGGGAACAGTTCAAGTCCGCGACCAACCGCGGCTACGCGATCTACGCGAAGGGCCAGCGCCACTATCGCCGCCGGCTCGGCGCCTCGGACCCGCAGGACACGCGCGGCAAGTACATGGCGGGATTCACCGGCGCGCACGGCGCGCGCAAGCCCCATCCGCGCGTGGACTACGAGCCCGACAAGCGTATCGAGGACATGGACTACGAGGGCGTCGACGTGAATCTCCTGCTGCCCTCGGGCTGGTTCGGCACCTGGACCGCGGGAGACGACGTCGCGCTCGAGCAGGGGATGTACCGCGCCTATCACCGCTGGATGAACGATTACTGCGCCGCCTGTCCCGACCGGCTCGGCGGCGTCATCCTCGCCTGCGCGCGCGACGTGCCGGGGACCCTGGAAGAGATCAAGCGGTGGGGACGATCGCGCTGGGCGTGGGGACTGATGGCCTACGCGCCGTACGGGATGCCCATCGACCATCCCGATCTCGAGCCGGTGTGGGCTGCGTGCGAGGAGTACGATCTCGCGGTCGCGCTGCACACCTTTACGGTGATGCCGCCGTACGCGCCCGGGGGGCTCGACACCTGGGACAACCTGTTCCTGCAGCGCTCCGCGGCGCATCCCTGGTGCGGCATGCGGAACATGGCCGCCCTGATCGGCGCCGGCGTCATGGACCGCTACCCGCGGCTCCGCATCGGCACGCTGGAAGCGGGCCATGGCTGGCTGCCGTTCTGGATGGAGCGGCTGAACGAGCACGCGAAGACGATCCGCTCCGCGCTGCCGCAGCTCCAGCGTACGCCCGGGGAATACGTGACGGGCGGCCGCTATTTCCAGAGCATCGAGGCGCCGGAGGGCGAGAAGCTCACCAACGCCGTCATCGATCTCATCGGCGAGGACGTATTGATGTACGCGTCCGATTATCCGCACGGCGAAAGCCATTTCCCGGACACCGTCAACATGGTGATGGCGTGGAAGATGCCCGAATCGCGCAAGCGCAAGCTCTTCTGGGACAACGCGCTGCGCTATTACACCCGCTGCGGCCTGAAGTGACCGCGGCTGCTGCTGATCGAAGACGGGGGGCAATCATGAAATCGATTCCGGTAGTCGCGGCGCTCGCGGCGGCGGTCCTCTTCTCCGGCGTTGCCGCGGCACAGGGCGCGGCGGCGGGCTATCCGGCGCGGCCGGTGCGGGTGCTCGTGGCGCAAACCGCGGGCGGGAATGCGGACGCGCAGGCGCGCCTGTTCGCGGCAAGGCTGGGCGACAGCCTGGGCAGGCAGTTTGTCGTCGACAATCGCCCGGGCCGTTACATTGCCTGGTCCATCGCGGCGAAATCGCCGACTGACGGCTATACGCTGCTCGCGGTGCTTCCCGATCTGACCTACGCTCCCGCCCTGGATCGCAACCTGCCGATCGACCCCACCCGGGACTTCGCGCCGATTTCGCTCATGACGCAAACGCCCTATTTGCTCGTGGTGAACCCCTCGCTGCCGGCGAGGTCGGTCAAGGAGCTGGTCGCCCTGGCCAGGTCGAATCCCGGCAAGCTCAACTTTGGCGGCGGCATCACCGGTGCCGGCACGCACCTGATGTCGGCGCTGTTGTTTTCCCTTGCCGGGATCAAGGCAACCTACATCCCGTACAAGGGAGCGGCGCAATCGCTCATCGATATCGTCGCAGGCCAGATCGATGCGGGGTTCGGAACGGCGACGGCGGCCCTGTTCGCGCAATCCGGCAAGCTGCGCGCACTGGGCATCAGCACGGCCACGCGTTCGCCGCTGTTTCCCGACCTCCCGACCATTGCGGAGCAAGGGGTGCCTGGATTTGACGCGCGCGCATTCCACGGCTGGGCCGCGCCGGCGGGAACGCCGGTCGAGGTCATACGCAAGCTAAGCGTGGAGTTGATCAATGCGGCCAGGTCCGCCGAGATCGTGGCGGCCGTCAGGAACAGCAACAGCGAGGTGGTTGGCAGTACGCCGGAGCAGTTCGCACGGTTCATGGCGGCCGAGATCCCGCGCTGGCGCAGCGTGGTTCAGCAATCCGGGATCAACGTCGAATAGAACGGGCCTGGGGCATGGCGCCCGGCACGAAGCATGAGGCAAGGCAGGATGCGGCGTCGCGTTGTGTCAGGCTAACCAGAGAGAGGGGCATCGCAACATGAGCATTAGAGGGAAGGCCTATGTCGTGGGGATCTACGAGCATCCCGCGCGCAAGATCGAAAACAAGTCGCTCGCACGGCTTCATGCCGAGGTCGCCAAAGGCGCCCTCGAGGATGCCGGGCTGACGACCCGGGACGTGGACGCGTATTTCTGCTCCAGCGACGCGCCGGGACTCGGCGGCATCAACATGATCGACTACCTGGGCCTGACCGTCAGGCATTCCGACTCGACCAACACCGGCGGCTCGTCCTACCTCTACCACGTCGCCCACGCGGCCGAGACGATCGCCGCCGGCAAGTGCAACGTTGCGCTGGTGACCTGCGCGGGCTTCGGCCGGCGCGGCACGCTTGCCCGAGATCACGGCGCCGACGTGCCGGAAGGGGCGTTTGAAACGCCGTACGGCCCGGTGACGCTGAATCTGTACGCGATGGCCGCGATGCGCCACATGTACCAATACGGCACCACCAGCGAGCAGCTGGCCTGGGTGAAGGTCGCCGCCTCGCATCACGCCCAGCACAACCCCAACGCGCTGCTGAAAAAGGTGCTGACGGTCGAGGACGTCGTCAACTCGCCGTTGATCGCCGACCCCCTGCATCGCATGGACTGCTGCGTGGTGACGGACAGCGGCGGCGCGGTGATCGTGGCGAAGCCGGAGGTCGCGAAAAGCCTGAAGCGCCCGCTGGTGAAGTTGATCGGCGCGGGCGAGTCGCCCAAGGGCCAGATGGGCGGCAAGGTGGACCTCACCTATACGGGCGCCGTGCGGTCCGGCCCGATTGCGTTCGACGAAGCCGGCGTCAAGCCTTCGGATATCAAGTACGCGTCGATCTACGACAGCTTCACCATCACCGTCGTCATGACGCTCGAGGACCTGGGCTTTTGCAGGAAGGGCGAGGGCGGCAAGTTCGTCATGGACGGCAATTTGATCTCGGGCGTCGGCAAGCTGCCTTTCAATACCGACGGCGGCGGCATGTGCAACAACCACCCCGGCAATCGCGGCGGCATCACCAAGATCATCGAAGCCGTACGCCAGCTGCGCGGCGAGTCGCACCCGAAGGTGCAGGTCCGGAACTGCGACATCGCGCTGGCGCACGGCACCGGCGGCTCGCTGGGCACCCGCCACGGCAGCGCCACGCTGATCATGGAAAGGGAGTAAACCGATGGCCACGCCCTATCAGGAGAGAACGATCCCGGCACCCCATCTGAACGAGGGGGACGCGCCGTATTTCGAGGCGGCGGCGCAGGGCAAGCTGCTCGTCAAGTTCTGCAACGACTGCAAGCAGTATCACCACTATCCGCGCGCGTTGTGCCCGTTCTGCTTCAGCGACAGGACCGAGTGGAAGGAGGCGAAGGGAACCGGGACGGTGTACAGCTACAGCATCTCGCGCGCCTCGGGGCCGGTCCCGTACGCGATCGCCTATGTCACGCTGGACGAGGGCGTGTCGATGATGACCAACATCGTGGACTGCGATCTCGACACGATACGCTGCGGACAAAAGGTGACGGTGACGTTCAAGCCCGCCGAGGGGGGCGTCGTCATCCCGATGTTCAAGCCGGCCTGAGCCGGGCGCGCCCCCCCCCGGGGCCGCCGCCGCCCCGGCGTCCCGGTCAGTCCATCGTGCGAACGTCGGGGCTGACGGCGATTCTCATCTCCGTCAACTGCGTCACTTCCTCGGGCGTGAATCCCGGCGCCACTTCCTCGAGGACGAACCGGCCGTCCTGCCAGCGCAGCAGCGCGAGGTCGGTCACGACCCAATCCACGCAGCTTTTTCCGGTCAGGGGAAGCGCGCATTTTCGTTTCAGCTTCGGCCGGCCCTTGCTGTCGCAGTGCTCCATCACGATGATGAGCTCCTTCTTGCCGGCGACCAGATCCATGGCGCCGCCGATGCCGCCTCTCGTCGCGTCGGACCGGCTCCAGTTGGCGAGGTTGGCGTGCTCGTCGACCTCGTACGCGCCGAGGATCACGGTATCGATCTTGCCGCCCCGCGCCATCTCGAACGAAGTGACGCTGTCGAAGAACGAGGCGCCCGGCACCAGCGAGATGAACTGGCCGCCGGCGTTGTAAAGGTCGAGGTCGATATCGTCGCCGGTGACAATCTTGCCGTAGCCCAGGATGCCGTTCTCGGCGTGGAGCATGACATGGCGGTCCTGCAGGAAGTTCGACACCTGGGTCGGAATCCCCGTGCCGAGATTCACGTAACTGCCGTCCCTGACCAGCCGGGCGGCGCGCTTCGCTATCCCCGCGCGTGTCAGCGCCGGCTTGCCGTTGTAGAGACGGGCCGTATCCGCGGCACGGCGCGGACCGCCGGGCGCCGTCAGGCTTCGGATATCCAGTTTCAGCGTGCTTTTTACCACGCGCGACACGAAAATCCCGGGCAGATCGACGTGTTCCGGCGGGAGCTCGCCCGTTTCCACGATCTCGTCGACCTCGACAATGGCGACGCGCGCCGCCTTGGCGAAACTGGGATTGAAGTTCTGGCTGCCGCCGCGGAATTGCAGGTTGCCGGCCCGGTCGGACCGGTGCGCCCGCAGCAGCGCGTAGTCGACGCGAATGGCGTGCTCGAGGACATAAGGCTTGCCGCCGAAGTAACGGATGTCCTTGCCGTCGGCCAGGGCCGTGTCGACGCCGCTCGGCGAGTAGAACGCCGGTATGCCGGCGCCGCCGGCGCGGCAGCGCTCGACCAGCGTTCCCTGCGGGACCAGTTCCACTTCCAGTTCGCCGGCGATGATCTGCTCCTCGGACGCCGTCTTCATGCCGGGCCGGTCGGAAAAGGCGGCGATCAATTTCCGGATCTGCCTGTTCTCGGCCAGGATCTGGCCGCGGATCTGTCCGGGCCCGCCCAGCGAATTGCAGACCACGCAGAGATTCCGGGTTCCCTTGTCGCGCAATGCCACGATCAGGCTTGAGGCAAAGCGGTGCCCGATGCCGAAACCGGCGATGGCGACGACGGCTCCGTCGGGAATGTCCGCGATCGCTTGTTCAGGAGAATCGATGACCTTGTTCATCCGACGTCTCGTTGGTGGTTTGAAGGCGTTGGCGATTATCGCGCATTTTGCCGGCGGGCCCGACGCCGCGGCCGGCCGCGCCCGGCGCTGCGCGGACAGGTTCGCGCTACCGGCGCAGCCGGGCGAGCACGTCGGGGTTGTAGACGTGGGTCGGCTTGTTGGACGCGAACGCCAGGATGTTGTCTATGGCGTGGCCGTACATGAACTCGAACGTTTCCCAGACGATGCCGCCCAGGTGAGGCGTGCAGATGACGTTGGGCATCCCGAGCAGCGGATGATTGCCCGCCAGCACCGGTTCGTCCTCGAACACGTCGACCGCGGCGAAACCCGGCCGGCCCTTCCGGAGCGCCGCGACGAGCGCCCCGTCCTCGATCAGCCGCGCGCGGCTGGTGTTGACGAGGAGCGCCGAGGGCTTCATGCGGGCAAGGTCGGCGGCCGTGACGAGGCCGGTGGTTTCCGACGACAGCGGGACATGCAGGCTCAGGATGTCCGCGGTTTCGAAGAAAGCCTGCCGCGAGTCCGGCACGTGATAGCCCGCCGCGATGGCCTTCTCTTTCGACGATGCCCGTCCCCAGCAGGTGATATCCATCCCGAAGGCGCGGCCCACCTGCGCGACGGCGCTTCCGATCTGGCCCAGGCCATAAACGGCGAGCGTCGTGCCGCGCACGACCGTGCCGACGGTGCTTTGCCAGACCCCGGCCCGCAGCTGCCTGACTTCCTCGGCGATGTGACGCCGGCTCGCCAGAATCAGCGCCCAGGTCAGTTCCGCCGTGGAGTAAGACGGGCCGTGCTCGACGGCCGCGACCACGATTCCCTTTTCCGTGCAGGCCGACACATCGATGTGTTCTCGATGACTGCCTGTCTGGGCGATGATGCGCAGATCGGGCAGTCGGTCGAGGAGTTGGCGCGGCACGGCGGTGCGTTCCTGCGTCAGTATCACGGCCTCGACGTCATTCAGCCTGGCGACGAGCTTTTCCGGGTCCTTCTCATTTTCATGAAAAACGACCACTTGATGCGCGTTCAGGCGTTGCGGGCAAGCCAGCCGGTGGAATGCCTTTTGATAATCATCCAGTACCGCGATTTTCATGCTGCACCCTTGTCCGCTGAACGGGGCCGCTCCGGCTCCCGAGAAACACGGTTATCGATCGAGCGCTTCCTGGCATTCCGGGAGGGGATGGAAACGAGCCGGCCGTAGACGGTCGACACGGACCCGCCCCCGATCACGCTATCAGCCTGACGAATGCGAAGTCCTGGTTTGCAATGATAAACGATCCTCGATTTCCTCCGGCAATATCCGTGAGCGGCCCCCGCGTCCGAAAGATGGAATCCGCCGCCCCGGGTGGGCAGGCGGGATCGACTGATCCTGCCGGCGTCAATCGATCGGGCCGGACCCGCCTTTCGGCGCGGCGAGAAGAGCGAGGCGTTTCAAGATCGTCTGACCCTGGCTTCTGGGACAACGGGATCCGGTGAAATTGCCTGGCGCCGAGCGGGCTTGAATGAGCTTTATCCCGGACGAATGCATTTGATATAAAGTGCGGCTAGACGAGACAGTGCGGCCTCCGTGCAGGGAAATGCGAATTGGCAGATGGCGGAATCGGTGTGTTGCGACAATTGGGAAGCAGGAAAGGGGGTGGCGAAATGATGCGTGCACGATGCCGGTGCTCGGCGTACCTGGTCTGCTTGTCATTGGCTCTGGCGACAGGCGTGACCGACGGCCTGGCGCAATCCTACCCGACGCGTCCGATCCGTCTCATCGCGCCATTCGCGCCCGGAGGAGGCGTCGATCTCATCGCGCGCCTGCTGGGCGCGGGACTGGGCCGCAGCGACAGCTTGGGACAGACCGTGGTTGTCGATAACCGCGCCGGGGCGGGCGGCGCGATCGGCGCCGAAATCGCGGCGCGAGCCGAGCCCGACGGCTACACCCTCCTCCTGGGCAACAGCACCACGCACGGGGTCAACCAGGCGTACTTCCGGTTGCCCTACGATAGCGTCAGAGACTTTACGCCAATTACGCTGGTTGCCAGCGCGCCGCTCGTGCTCGCGACCGCCGGCGCGCTTCCGGTGAAGTCCGTCAAGGAATTCATCGCGCTGGCCAAGGCCAGGCCCGGTCAACTCAACTATGGCTCGGCGGGTAGGGGGTCGGTGACCCACCTGACCATGGAATTGTTCAAAGTTGTCACCGGCGTCAACGTGGTGCACATCCCGTACAAGGGCGTAGGACCGGCATTCACTGCCATGATGACCGGAGAAATCCAGTGCATCATCGTGGCGGTGACGGCCTCGATGTCGCACGTTCGGGCCGGTCGAATCAAGGCGCTGGGCATTACGGGCGTACGCCACTCGCGGCTCCTTCCCGATGTTCCCACGCTGGCCGAGCAGGGTGTCGCGGGCTTCGACGCGGACTATTGGTACGGGTTGCTCGGGCCGGCGAGGATGCCGAGGCGTATCGTGGCGCGACTGAATCAGGAAGCGCTGAGGATTATCGGCGGGGCCGAATTCAAGCAAAAGATGATCGCTCAGGGCGTCGAGCCTACCGGCAGCGCTCCGGAGGAGTTCGAGAAGATCGTTCGTGGCGAAGTCGCGAAATGGGCCAGGCTCGTCAAGGACGCGGGAATCCAGGAGCAATGACCGTGAAGCGGGAAAAACGAGGGGAGGACAGGATGACGGTTCGTGCATCCCGTTTGCTGCAGGGGGTGTTGCTGGCGTTGGCGCTGCCCGCCGCCGTGTGCGCGCAGGATGCCGCGCAGTTTCCGAACAAGCCCGTGCGGGTGATCGTGCCGCAGGGGCCGGGCGGCGCGACCGACATCCAGGCGCGCCTCTTCGCGGCGAAGATGACCCAGAGCCTGGGCCAGCAGTTCGTCGTGGACAACCGCGCGGGCGGAGGCGCGGCGGGGGTGGTGGCCTACACGCTGGCGACCAAGGCCAATGCGGACGGCTACACGCTGCTCGCGATCATTCCCAGCTTCACGTTCTCGCCGGCCCTCTACAAGAACTATCCGATCGACCCGATACGGGATTTCGCGCCGGTGTCGCTGCTGACGCGCGCTCCGTATATGCTCGTCGTCAATCCGTCCCTGCCGGCGCGCTCGGCCAAGGACCTGATCGCGATGGCGAAGGCGCAGCCCGACAAGCTCACCTTCGGTGCCGGCAACACCGGCAGCGGCACGCACCTCGTCACCCTGTCGTTTCTCTCCGCGGCGAAGATCCGGGCGACCTACGTGCCCTATCGCAGCGTCGGCATGGCCATGCTCGATCTCGCCGGCGGCCGCATCGACGCGACGCTCGCCAACGTCCTCAGCGCCTCGACCTACGTGAGGACGGGCAAGCTGCGCGTGCTCGGCATCAGCTCGGTCGAGCGCTCGAAGGCGCTGCCCGACGTGCCGACGATCGCGGAACAGGGCGTGCCGGGCTATGAAGCGGTGACGTTCCACGGCTACGCCGTGCCGGCCGCGACGCCCGCCGCGATCGTCAACAAGCTGAGCGCGGCCTACGCGAGCGTGGTCAAGTCGCCCGACATCGCGGGCCGGCTTGCGGCCGACGGCGGCGAGGCGATCGGCAGCACGCCGCAGGCATTCCGCAAGTTCATCGCGGCCGAGATCCGCGTGTGGACCAAGCTCATCAAGGAGGAGGGTGTCAAGATCGAATAGCGGCGCGCGCCGTGGTATCGTGCCGCCTTCATTGAGCGAAGAGCCGGGTCATGTTGAGGATGGCCATCTACGGAATGGGGCGTTGGGGCAGCCGGCTCGTCGAGTCGGTGCAGGCGAGCGACAAGGTCCGCGTCACGAAGATCATCTCGCGCGATCCCGCGCGCCACAAGGAATACGCGCAGCGCGCCGGCGTCAAGGTGGTGTCCTCCTACGGCCGCGTGCTGAGGGACCCCGAGATCGACGCGGTCCTGCTGGCGACGCCGCACTCGCTGCACATGAAGCAGATCGTGCAGGCGGCGAAGGCCGGCAAGCACGTCTTCGTCGAGAAGCCCTTCACGCTCACGCGCAAGACGGCGGAGAAGGCGGTAGAGGCCTGCCGCGCGGGGGGCGTCACCCTCGGGGTGGGGCTCAACCGCCGCTACGCGCCGGCGTTCGTGGAGATGCTGCGCCGGATCCGCGCCGGCGAGATCGGCGAGGTGCTGCACCTCGAGGCGCAGCACTCCGGCCCATCGGGTTACCGGCTCAAGGCCGGCCACTGGCGCGCGACCCGCACCGAGTCGCCGGCCGGGGCGATGACGGCGCGCGGTATCCATACGCTCGACTGCATGATCCAGATCGCGGGCGTGGTGAGCACGGTCTACGCCTACAGCGAGCGGCGCGTGCTGCCGGCGAATGTGGAGTTGGACGACACGACCTCCATGCTGCTGCGCTTCAAGAGCGGCATCACCGGCTACCTCGGCACCCACTTCGCCACCGCGGACTGCTGGCGCGTGCATGCCTTCGGCAGCAAGGGCTGGCTCGAGTCGCGCGGGGACACGGACCTCGCCTTCCGCGGGCTCGAGGGCGCCGCGGTCAAGATTCCCGTGGAGCCGGCGGACAAGGAGAAAGCCGAGCTCGAGGCGTTCGCCGACGCGGTCGCCGCGAAGCAGCCCTCCACCGTCGCCCCGGAGGAGATCGTCAACGGCATCGCCGTGCTGGAGGCGGTCGTCACTTCCGCGGCAAAGGGCAAGCCGGTACAGATCAAATAAGACGGGAGAGCGGTAAATCCCGTGAGGGCGTGAGGGCGGGAGAGCGGGAGAGCGGGAGAGCGGGAGAGCGGGAGAGCGAACCGATTGATCTTCTAGCGTTCCGGGTTTTCGATCTCACGATCTCCCGCGCTCCCGATCTCACGTGTTTTGAGTTCCGGCGTCAGCCGCGATTCAGAACTTCCTGCACCTTGGCCTCCGGCACCTCGATGTCGACGCCGGCGCGCTCCTCCTGCAGCAGCATGAAGATGCGCGAGTCGCGCTTGGCCCAGCCTTCCCGGTTCATGGCTTCCGTCATCTCCTGCAACACCGTGTTGGCGATCTTCATCGGCACGTGAAACTCGCGGCCGACCTCGGTGGCGAGCGTGACGTCCTTGTGCGCGAGCTCGAGCGCGAACGCGGGCGGGTCGAACTTCCGGACCAGGAACTGCTCGGCGAGGCGGTCGAACGACCGGCGGCGGCCGAACGCGCCCTGGCGCACCGCGGCCCATAGCGCGAGCGGCTCGACCCCGGCCTTCACGCCCATCGTCATCACCTCGGCCAGCGCCGCGAGGATCGCGTAGCCCGCGCAGTTGTGCACGAGCTTGGCGATGGTGCCGGCACCGACCGGGCCGATGTAGATGGCCTGGTCGCCGATCGCGTCGAGCACGGCTTTGTGCCTGTCGAACGCGGCCTTGTCGCCGCTCACCCAGATCGCAAGCTTGCCGCTCGTCGCGCCCGAGGGGCCGCCGCTCACCGGCGCGTCCAGCATCGCGATGCCTTTCGCCGCGAAGCGCTCGGAGATCTTCCGCACCACGGTGGGCGAGTTGGTCGAGAGGTCGAACCACGCGGCGCCTTTGCGCATCCCGGCGAGCAGCTCTTCCGCCACTGCCTCCACCTCGCGCGGGCCCGGCAGCGAGGTGAACACCACGTCCGCGGCCTCGGCGACCTGGCGCGGGGAATCGGCCCACGCCGCGCCGGCCTTGAGGTGCGGCGCGGCCGCCTCGCGCCGCAGGTCGTTCACCACGAGCTCGTAGCCCTTCGCGCGAACGTTGAGCGCCATGCTGGCGCCCATGGTGCCGATGCCAATAAAACCCACTTTCATGGAGGCTTCTCCGGTTGGTTATCGATTTCGTGCTATTTGAGAAAAGGCGTGAATGGTGAATAGTGAATGGTGAATGGACAATTGCGGCGCCGCCGCGCAGCCGTTCGCGGCTTCAGTCCAATCACCAATCACCAATCACCAATCACCAATCACCAATCACGCCTTCTGCAGGGCGGCGAAGCCGCGCTCGAGGTCGGCGATCAGATCGCCCGGATCCTCGAGCCCGATGTGGAGCCGTATCGTCGGGCCGCCGGGATCCCACCGGGTGGCGGTGCGGTAGCGCTCGACCCGGGCTACGACGGCGAGGCTCTCGAAGCCGCCCCAGCTCGAGCCGATGCCGAAGAGCTCGAGGGCGTTCACGAACGCGGCGACCTGCCGGTCGCCGGCGGGCTGCAACACGAATGAGAACAGCGACGCCGCGCCCGTGAAATCGCGCTTCCAGATCGCGTGCCCGGGGTCGCCTTCCAGCGCGGGATAGAGCACGCGCCTGACCTGCTGTTGCGACTGCAGCCAGCGCGCGATCTCGAGCGCGCTCGCCATCTGCTGCTTCATGCGCACGCCGATGGTGCGGAAGCCGCGCAGCGCGAGGTAGCAGTCGTCGGGGCTCACGCCGAAGCCGAAGTCGGCCACGGTCCGGCGCACGGCGAGCCAGTGCCGCTCGTTGGTGACGATCACGCCCATCACCACGTCCGAATGCCCGGCGATGTACTTGGTCGCTGCGTGGATCGAGACGTCCACGCCCTTCTCGAAGGAGCGGAAGAAGTACGGCGTGCCCCAGGTGGTGTCGGCGAGCACCGGCAGGCCGCGGCGGTGCGCGGCCTCCGCGATCGCGGGGATGTCCTGCATCTCGAAGGACAGCGAGCCCGGCGCCTCGCAGAACACCGCGCGGGTATTGGGGCGGATCAGCTTGTCGATGCCCGCGCCGACGAGCGGATCGTAGTACTCGGTCTCGACGCCTTTGGGTTTCAGCTGCCGGTCGCAGAAGGTCCGGGTGGGCGAGTAGACCGAATCGGGCACCAGGACGTGATCGCCCGACCGGGCGTAGGCGCTCAACGCCGCGGTGATCGCGGCGAGGCCGGACGGCACGGCGACGGCGGCGTGGCCGCCCTCCATCCTCGCCACCGCTTCCTCGAGCGCGAACGTCGTCGGCGTGCCGAGCAGGCCGTAGCGCACCTGCTTGTAATCGTCCCCGCCGTCCCCGCCGCGCGCCTCGTAGGACTCGAAGTCCGGGAAGATCACCGTGGAAGTGCGGAATACCGGGGTATTGACCATGCCCTGGTGGCGGGCGGGATCGCGCCCGGCGCGGGCGAGCAGGGTATCTTTCTTCATCAGGATAGGAATTTGCCGGACTCACGCCCGGCAAATTCCTGAAATAAAAATCAATGGCTGCAAGATCATGTGTGAATCGGGAAACCAACCCGTGGGTACTGGTTTCCCCCGCCCATGCCAATAGTGGGCCAATGATGGCCGTTTGGTCCAGTGCCGACCCCATCCCGCCCGTGGATTTTCCCATTCAGGCGTGTGCCGGGGCCGGGCCCGGCACACGCCTCAACATATGGACTCGCGGATTGCTGGCGCAGGCCGGATGCCCGATAATCTGCGCCCGGCCCCCGCGTGCGAGCACCGCGGGAGCCCGGTGCCCCCATTCCAACAATCGGACTATCCCGGCAGGCTGCCATGGCAGATACGCACGCGCCGCATCATCACGGCAACAGGGTCGAGGACCGCCGGCTCGTCACGGGCACCGGCAAGTACGCCGCCGACTGGAGCCTGCCCGGGCAGCTCTATGCCTGCTTCGTGCGCTCGGACCGCGCGCACGCCGAGATCGTTTCCGTCAACGCCGAGCAGGCGCGCAAGTACCCCGGCGTGAAGCGCGTGTACACCGGCGAGGACGCGCTCGCCGCGGGCTACACGAAGTATTTCGTGATCGTGAGTTATCCCGGCCGCGGCGGGAAGCACATCATCAAGCCGCCGCGTCCCGTCCTGGCGGCTCGCAAGGTGCGCCACGTCGGCGACGCGCTGGCGATGGTGGTCGCGGACACGGCCGTGGCGGCGCAGGACGCGGCCGAGCTGGTCGAGGTCGAGTACCGCGACCTGCCCGCGGTGGTGTCCGCCGAGCAAGCGCTCGCGCCCGGCGCCCCGCAGCTGCACGAGGAAGCGCCCGGCAATCTCGCTTTCGACTTCGAGTCGGGCAACGAGGAAGCGGCGGGCGCGGCGATCGCGCAGGCGGCGCACGTGACGCGGCTGAAGCTGGAGGTCTCGCGCGTTGCGCCGAGCCCGATGGAGCTGCGCGGCTGCACCGTGCGCTACGACGCGGCGGATGGCACCTACCACGTGCACGTCTGCATCCAGGGCATCAACATGATGCGCAAGCAGCTCGCCGCCATCACCGACGTGCCGGAGGACAGGATCGTGGTGCACGCGCAGGACATCGGCGGCAGCTTCGGCCAGCGCAGCGCCGCCTATCCCGAGTACGTGGCGCAGATGATGGCGGCGAAGGAGCTCGGCCGCCCGATCCGGTGGATATCGACGCGCGCCGAAGGCTTCGCCTCGGACACCCACGGCCGCGCCAACACCGTGACCGGCGAGCTCGCGCTCGACCGCGGCGGGAAGCTTCTCGGCCTGCGGCTCGACTGGATCTCCGACATGGGCGGCTACCTCTCGGCGACCGGCTCGGCGAGCCACACGCGCAATCCGTCCACCTGCATGACCGGCGTCTATCGCATCCCCGCGCTCTACGGGCGCTTCCGCCTGGCCTTCACCAACACCGTGCCGGTCGCCGCCTACCGCGGCGCGGGCCGCCCCGACATGGCCTACGTGATCGAGCGCCTGGTGAGCCAGGCGGCCGCGGAGCTGAAGATCGATCCCGCGGAGCTGCGCCGGCGCAACTTCATCCCGAAGGAGGCGTTTCCCTACAAGACGCCGACCGGGTCGACCTACGAGGCCACCGACCTCCACGGCGTGCTCGAGCGGGCGCTCAAGTTCGCCGACTGGAAGAGTTTCCCGGCGCGCCGCCGCCGCTCGGAGAAAGCGGGGAAGCTGCGCGGCCTGGGCATCGCCACCGTCATCGAGAACACCGGCGCCGGCCTGTTCCCCAAGGACCAGGTCGAGATCGAGGCGACGTCCGCCGGCGGGATCGACGTCTACACGGTGTCGCAGTCGCAGGGGCAGGGCCACGAGACCTCGTTCGGCATGATCGTGGCGCAGACGCTCGGCGTCCCGCTCGAGCGCGTGCGCATCCGGCAGGGCGTGAAGCCGCTCATCGGCAACCACACGGGCGGCTCGCGCTCCACCGCCGGAGCCGGCAGCGCGTGCAAGCTGGCGGCGCTGAAGCTGATCCAACAGGGAAAATCGCTCGCCGCGGAGCGGCTCGAGGTCGAGCCGTCGCAGGTGGAATACGCCGGTGGCGTATTCCATACACGGGGATCCAAACGAAAAGTCACCCTGGGAGAGTTGGCGGGAAAGAAGCCGATCAACGTGATGGCCGAAGGCACCTTCGGCCCCACCTTTCCCAACGGCTGCCACATCACGGAAGTGGAGATCGATCCCGCGACCGGCGTCACGCGCATCGTCGCCTACAACGCGGTGGACGACTGCGGCAACGTCATCAATCACACCATCGTCGAAGGGCAGGTCCACGGCGCGGTGACGCAGGGCGCCGGGCAGATCTTCGGCGAGCAGGTGGTCTACGACCGCGAAACCGGGCAGCTCCTCACCGGCAGCTTCATGGACTACTGCATGCCACGCGCCGGCCTGGTGCCGCACGTGCGGATGCAGGACTACCCGGTTCCGAGCGTCAGCAACGCGCTCGGCGTGAAAGGCGTGGGCGAGTCGGGCTGCACCGCCTCGATTCCGTCGCTCGCGAACGCGGTGATGGACGCGCTGCGGCCGCTCGGCGTGCCGCCGGTCGACATGCCGTTCACGCCGGCGCGGGTCTGGCACGCGATAAGTTCAGCGAAGCAGAAAAGCCAATAATCGTGTAAATCCTGTCCATTCCTGGTATTTGAGATGAGCGCGAAAGCACACAAGCATCACGACCCGGTCGGGCGGGTGGAAGACGCGCGGCTGACCACCGGCGCCGGGACGTACGCCGCCGACTGGAACCTGCCCGGGCAGCTCTACGCCCATTTCCTGCGCTCGGACCGCGCGCACGCGGAGATCGTCTCGGTCGACACCGCGGCGGCGCTGAAATCGCCCGGCGTGAGGGCGGTTTTCACCGGCGCCGATGCCGTGCGCGCGGGCCACGTCAAGCCCATGCACACGCTGAACTTTCCCGGCAAGGGCGGCATGCAGACGCGGGCGCCCGAGCGCCCGGCGCTCGCGCACGGAAAAACGCGCTTCGTCGGCGAGGCGCTGGCGATGGTGGTGGCAGACAGCCTCAGCGCGGCGCAGGACGCCGCCGAGCTCGTCCAGGTGGAGTACCGCGACCTGCCGCCCGTGATCAGCCCCGAGGAGGCGCTCGCCCCCGACGCGCCCCGACTCCACGATCGCGTGCCGGGCAACCTGGCGCTGGAGGCGGAGGTGGGCGATGCCGCCGCCGTCGACACCGCGTTCGCGCGCGCCGCGCACGTGACGCAACTCAAGGTCGAAGTGACGCGGGTCGCGCCCAACCCGATGGAGCCGCGCGCCTACGTCGCCTCCTACGATGCGCGCGGCGACAGCTACACGCTGCACGTGTGCTGCCAAGGCATCACCACGCTGCGCCGGCACCTGTCGGCCTACACCGGCGTGCCGGAGGAGAAGCTGCATTTCGAAGTGCGCGACGTCGGCGGCGGGTTCGGCCAGCGCACGCCGGCGTACCCCGAGCACTGCACGCTGATGCTCGCGGCGAAGACGACCGGCAAGCCGGTGAAATGGGTCTCGACGCGCTCGGAGGGCATCGCGTGCGACACCCACGGGCGCGCCAACATCATCAACGGCGCGCTCGCGCTCGACGAGAGCGGGAAGTTCCTGGCGATGCGGCTCGACTGGGTGAACGACATGGGCTCGTACCTCTCGCCGGCGTCCATGGGCCACATCCGCAACACGTCCACCTGCATGACCGGGGTCTACCGCATCCCCGCGCTCTACGCCACCTACCGCGTCGCGCTGACCAGCACGGCGCCAGTGTCCTCCTACCGCGGCGCCGGCCGTCCCGACATCGCCTACGTCGTCGAGCGCCTGGTGAGCCAGGCCGCGGCCGAGGTGAAGATGGACGCGGCCGAGCTGCGGCGGCGCAACTTGATCCCGCCCGGGGCGTTTCCCTACAAGACGCCGACCGGGTCCACCTACGAGAACGCCGACCTGCCGGGCCTGCTCGAAAAGGCGCTCCGGCTGGCGGACTGGAAAGGCTACCCGAAGCGCCGGGCGCAGTCGGTGAAGCAGGGCAGGCTCCGCGGCATCGGCATCGCGACCGTGATCGAGAACACCGGCGCCGGCCAGGCGGCGAAGGACGAGGTCGAGATCGAGGTCGATGCGACCGGGAAGGTCACGGTGTACACCATGTCCAAGTCGCAGGGGCACGGACACGAGACGACGTTCGCGACGATCGTGGCGAACGCGCTCGGGCTTCCGCTCGAGCGGGTCACGCTGCGCCAGTGCGCGCCGGAGAAGCAGCACCGGCTCCAGGGCAACCACACCGGCGGCTCGCGCAGCACCGTGGGCGCGGGCAGCGTCTGCCACCTCGCGGCGCACAAGCTGATCGAGCACGGGCGGGCGCTCGCGGCCCTCGCGCTCGCGGTCGAGCCCTCGCAGGTGGAATTCGCCCGGGGCGAATTCCATACACGGGAATCAAAACGGAAAGTCCGCCTGGGCGACTTGGCGAAATCCGGTCCGGTGAGCGTCGTGGCCGAAGCCAAATTCGGGTCCACCTTTCCCAACGGCTGCCACATCGCGGAAGTCGAGGTCGATCCCGACACCGGCGCGGCGTCGATCGCCTCGTACTGCGCGGTGGACGACATCGGCACGGTGATCAACCATGCCGTCGTCGAGGGCCAGCTGCACGGCGGCGTGGCGATGGGCGCGGGCCAGATCTTCGGCGAGAAAGTGATCTACGACCGCGACACCGGGCAGCTCGTGACGGGGAGCTTCATGGACTACTTCATGCCGCGCGCGGGCCTGCTGCCCGCGATACGGGGCGCCGAGCACCCGACGCCGAGCCGGGTGAGCCCGCTCGGGGTCAAGGGCGTGGGCGAATCGGGCTGCACCGGGTCGCTGCCGGCCCTGGGCAACGCGGTGATGGACGCGCTGCGGCCGCTCGGAATCGAGCACCTCGACATGCCGCTGACGCCGGCGAAAGTGTGGCACGCGATCCAGGACGCGAAGAACAAAAAATAGACAGTATTAACAGGATTAATTCAGGAAGGGAGACGACGGATGTACGCGCTCAATTACGTCAAGGCGAAATCGGTGCAGGAGGCGGCGGAGTTCCTCGCCGCCAACCCGGAAGCGAAGCTGCTCGCGGGCGGCATGACGCTGCTGCCGACGCTGAAGCAGCGGCTCGCCCGGCCCACGCACCTGGTCGACATTGCGGGACTCCCCGAGCTGCGCAGGATCGAGGCGAAGGGCGGCAGGCTCGTCGTCGGCGCGGGGATGAAGCATCACGAAGTCGCCACCTCCGCCGTCGTGAAGAAGGCGATCCCGGCGCTCGCGGGCCTCGCCGGCGAGATCGGCGATCCGCAGGTGCGCAACCAGGGCACGATCGGCGGCTCGGTGGCGAACAACGACCCCGCCGCGGATTATCCCGCCGCGGTGCTGGGCCTCGGCGCGACGGTCGTGACCACCAAGCGGGAAATCGCCGCCGACGATTACTTCCAGGGGCTGTTCACGACCGCCCTGGGCGAGGGCGAGATCGTCGTGCGCGTCGAGTTCCCGCTGCCGAAGAAGGCGGCCTATTGCAAGTTCCACCACCCGGCCTCCGGTTACGCGGTCGCCGGCGTGTTCATCGCGCAGACGGCGGGCGGCGTGCGGGTCGCGGTGACCGGCGCGGGCCCGGGCGTGTTCCGCTGGAGCGCGGCGGAAGCCGCGCTCGCGAAGGGCCTCAAGCCCGCCGCGCTCGAGAGCGCGAAGCTCGACGCCTCGGGTCTCAACAGCGACATCCACGCGGACCGCGAGTACCGCGCCAACCTGGTGCGGGTGATGGCGAAGCGCGCGCTGGCGAAGCTCTCCGGCAAGAAATAGAGATGCGAGAAACGGGATCCGAGATACGAGATAGAACCAGGGGTTTATCCCGCATCCTGGATCACGTATCCCGTATCAGGAATTGCGATTTTGTCTCCATGTACTGTGCGGCTGAAGATCTGAGGAATTGAAACCATGGCCAAGGTCACCATCAAGGTTAACGGCACGAACCAGACGCGCGCGGTCGAGGACCGCACGCTGCTCGTCAACTTCCTGCGCGACGAGCTCGGGCTCACCGGCACCCACGTCGGCTGCGACACCAGCCAGTGCGGCTGCTGCACCGTGCACGTCAACGGGCGGGCGGTGAAGTCGTGCACCCTGCTCGCGGCGCAGGCGAACGGCGCCGAGGTGCTGACCATCGAGGGCATGGCGAAGAAGGGCAAGCTGCACCCGATCCAGCAGGCGTTCTCGGAATGCCACGGCCTGCAATGCGGCTTCTGCACGCCGGGCATGATCATGGCGACGGCGGGGCTGCTCAAGGACAACGCCAATCCCACGGAGGAGCAGATCTACAAGGGGCT
The DNA here is from genome assembly GCA_016192825.1 of Betaproteobacteria bacterium. Taxonomy (GTDB): domain Bacteria; phylum Pseudomonadota; class Gammaproteobacteria; order Burkholderiales; family SG8-41; genus SG8-41. The sequence goes on from JACPTK010000050.1 coordinate 117,723, forward strand.
GGAGGGGAATCTCTGCCGCTGCACCGGCTACATCAACATCGTGAAAGCAGTGAAGCGCAGCGCGAAGCTCCTGCGCGGCAAAGCGCGGTGAATTCGGGGCGGCTTTAGCCGCTCTTTTTCACGATTCTCGAAAAAATCCGTTCGCAACGCTGCCGGTCGAGCTCGCCGGCAACACCCGGCCGGGCGCACCATCCGAGCAGTTGCTCGCCTGCGCTGTCCGCCACGGCTGTGGTGCCCTCGAACCGGTTCTTCAACTGCTTCACCTGCTGCGCAAGCCGCTGCGCCTGAACCTCGGCAGGGCTGTCCAGACCCAGCGACAATTCGAGTGCGAGCAGAACCTGGCGGCGCGGCTCGGCTTCTTTGGCCATGCGCTTGACGTGTTCGCTCGCGGCAGCCGCATCGCCCAGGGCGCGGAGCGCGGCATCGCGCCGGGCCAGAATCTTCTGTTCCCACGCCGCAGGCAAAGCGGGCAAGGCAGCCCACTGTTCCTGTGTCGACGCCTGTTTATTGGCAGGTTCTGCCGCAGCCTGATTTGCATCCGCGCCAGCCTGTACCAGGCCGTCGAGCTCATCGCACAGACGCTCCTTCGCCGCCAGCGTCTCCCAGACCGCCGCCTCGCGCGAGCGGGCGCGCGCCGACAGCATCGCGTCGACCGCGGTCTTCGCCTTGCCGAAGCGCAATTCGAGCTCACGCAGCCCGGGACCGGCTTCACGCGGCTGCCGGCCCCACTTTTCCTGCAGCTCGCGCTGCAGCCGGCGCACGGTCTGGTCGTCCTGGTCCGATTCCTGCGCCAACTGCTCGAATTGCAGGCAGAGGTTCTCCAGAGAGCGACGGAATTCGTGTTTGCGGGCATCCTCGTCCTTGCGCCTGGCATCGCGCGCTTTGAACACCGAATCGCAGGTTGTGCGGAACTGCTCCCAGAGGACGCGCTCGTCGCGCGGCAAAATCGCCATTGCTTTCGCCTGCGCCTGCCATCTCGCCTGAATCGCCCTGATTTGTGACGGGGTGTCGCGTTCCGTCGCCCTGGATGCGAGCGCCCCGGCTTCCTCGATCAGCTTCTTGCGGCCCTCCTTCGCCAGATCGCGCGCCGCCGACAAGGCGTCGCGCAGCGGGGCGAGCGTGGCCCTGAGCCGCGCGTCGAGCTTTTTCCAGTCGCCCGGCCCGAGGTTGCCGAGCTTGCCATCGCGCCACGCCCTGTCGGTGTCGCGCAGCCAGCGCTCGATCGCGCGCCAGTCGCGGGGCTCGTTCAGCAGCGCCGGCGCCTGCGCTGCAGCCGCATCGAGGAACGCGTCGCGCTGCTTGCGCGCCTGCTTTCTTTGCGCCGCCTGCTCCGCAAAATGCCTGGCCGCCGGCGCGTAGGCCCTTTCGCACGCCGCATCGAAGCGTTTCCACAGAGACTTGGGGATCTCCGCGTGCTGCTGGTCGAGCGCCTTCCATTCGTTGCGCAGTTTCCGAACTTCGGCGGCAAGCTGCGAAGGATCCCTGGCTTCGAGCGGCAACGCCTCGGCGCGCTCGCACAACTGCCGGCGAGCGCTCTGCTGGCCGAACGATTCCCAGCGCTCGAGCTCCTCGAGTTGCTGCAACAGGCTGGCGAGCCGTTGCGCCGAGACCTTCGGCGGCTCTCCGGCGCCAGCCAAGAGCGTCCTGATCTCCTCGGCGGTTGCTCGCGCGGGGTGGAATTGCCCCGCAACCAGCGACTGCTCGGCCAGGTCCAGCAGGCCCTGGAGGCGTTGCCAGCGCGCGGCCACTTCGAGCTTGGCGGCCCTGGCCCGCTCGATCCTGCGTTGCTCGATTGTCATCATCGCGGCTTCGAAGCGCCGCGTCAGGGCCGGCGTGCGAATCGCCCGGTTCAATGCCTGCCAGCGCAGCAGCAGCGCCGCATTGTCGACCGAGGTGCCGGCGGCAAGCTGCTCCGCTTCGACCACCAGTGCCTCCTCGCCGGCGATCGCCTGGCGCGCCTGCTCCCGCTTCGCAATGCGCTGCTCCGCGTGATCGAGCTGCGCCAGCCCCGCATCGTAGCCGCGCCGCACCGCCTCGTCGCGCAGCGCGGCAAGCTCGGCGCGCAAGCGTGCGAGCGCATCCGTCCCGGAGGGCGTTTCGGAATCCAGCGCGGGCCCGAGCGCGCCTGTCCAGTCGCGCAGCCGGCGCTCGAACTGCGCCCGCGCCTGCTGCGCCTCCTGCTCGCGATCGAAGCGCGCCTGGATCGTCTGGCGGATTGCATTGAATCGCTCCAGCCACGCGCTGTCGCCGCTCATGTCCAGCGCCTGCCAGCGGCGATCGAGGTCGACCACCGCCGTGAGTATCGGGCCGGGATCGACCGCCAGCGTTTCGAGCTGCGCGACGATGGCGTCCGCCTCCGCCCGCTGGCGCACGCGCTCGTTGATGGCATCGATTCGCTGCCGTGCGATCCTGGCCACGCCGCGATCCTTGTTTTTCGCGCCATCGGCGAGTTTCTTCAGTCCCGCCGCCGTCCGCACGCGCTCGGCGGCCGCGCTGCGGGTATCCGCGCGCGCGGCGCCGAGCGCGAGCTCCACCAGTGCGGCTTCATCGCGGATGCCGGCAATCGCGGCGCGGCGGCGCTCCTGGTCCTGGGCGCGGCGCGCCACTTCCGAGCGGATTTCATCGGTGCAGTTGTCCGCGTCCAGCACCGCCTGCGCGCGAGCGTCATCGTGCGTCAGCGCAAGTGCATTGCCCAATGCGCAGGCGATCGCGGCCCGCACCGCCGGATCCGCCTCGACCCCCCAGGCCGCGGCAAGCACGGCGAGATCAGCACAGCGCTGCGCGGCGGCGGCGCGAACCTCCGGCGCGGGATCGGTCGTCAGCATCTGCGCCATGTCCTGCGAATCGGGCGGGAGCTGTGCCACGCCAATCAAGCGTTGCGCGGGGTCGGCGTGCTTATGCGCGGCGGTGCGGGAAAAGAATGGGTTCGCCATGGTATGGGTGGACGCAGGCAAGTCAGGCGCAACCGTGCGCCGGCAGTGCGGATGCTGCGTCGATGATACCGATTTATGCCCGGTCCTAGCAGCCTGTCGGACTTGGCGTCGTCAACGGTGGGTGTGACTGCATGGATAGCTGCTCCTGGTTACCGTCGAGCCGACAGGCTGAAATGGAGTATTTATAGGCCCGCGCGCTTTGCAATCCCGCCACAGGCGGGATGCAAAGCATGATCTAGAAGAATAATCAGCCCGCATGCTCCGAGGCTTGTTGACCGCGTAAGGCTTTACAGTTCCTTCAGCACCCGGCTGTCGCGAGCCATGCTGGCTTAGACGTCCTCGTCCGGCGGACGGAAGCGGGCGGCGCTGAAATCCACGATCAGGGCCGCGATAGCGAGCACCAGGATCGCGCCGGTGACAGTGAGGATCTGTTCATTGTTCAGGTCCTTGATGTCGATGGTCAGCAGGCGGGTGAGGGCCGTGATCGCGACGTAGATCAGGAAGCGCACCGGCAGCCGGTGGGTCTTGAAATAGATCCCCACCATCGCCCCGATCTCGAGGTAGATGAACAGCAGCAGGATGTCGTGGAGCTTGGCGTGGCCCTGCTGCATGGTATCGACATAGAAGTACGCGGCCGACCACACCACCGTGCCGCCGATCACGAACAGCGCAAACAGGTGGAAGCTTTTGACCAGGACTCCACCGAAAGCCTCGATCCTCTCGATCATGGCCGTTCCTTTCTCCCCACGTTAATCGGGCGGCGCGCCCGCCGCATCGCCCGCTTCGGATCCCGCGGCTGCTTCGCGCCGCAGCGCGGGCAGAACACCTCCTTCTTGCCGAGCGGGTGGCCGCATTCGTAGCATCTGCGCAAGAGATTCATAAGGCGTGATGATGGTAGCGCAGGCGCGGTACCGCCTCAATGCGATGGTAAACTTTGGCTCGCCGCGTCATCATTGAGAGCCGAATCAGTCGAGGAGTCCCATGCCCGCCAAACGCCATAATGCGGCATCGAAAGCCGCGCCGAAACCGGCCGCCCCGTCCACGGCCTGGAACTACCGCGACGTCCTGTACGAGGTGAAGGACCAGGTCGCGTGGGTCACCATCAACCGGCCGCGCGTGCTGAACGCGTTCCGCGAGCAGACGCTCGACGAGATGATCGACGCCCTCAGGTCCACCCGGGAGGACCCGTCCATCGTCTGCGCGGTCGTCACCGGCGCGGGGGAAAAAGCGTTCTCCGCGGGCGGGGATTTCTTCGCCATGAAGCGCCTCAACTTCGCCAATGCCTCGATGTGGAATGACCGCATGCTGGGCCTGGCCATGACGATCCGGGGGCTGCCCATACCCGTGATCGCGATGGTGAACGGCTGGTGCATGGGCGGGGGGCACGAGCTCGCCCTGTGGTGCGACCTGGTGATCGCCTCCGACAACGCGGTGCTGGGCCAGACCGGGGCCAAGGTGGGCGCCTGCCCGACGGTGGGGGCGACGCAGTACCTGCCGCGGCTCCTCGGCGAGCGGCTCGCGCGCGAGATGATCTTCTGCGCGCGGCGCTTCACCGCGAAGGAAGCGGTCGAAGTCGGCCTCATCAACAAGTGCGTGCCGCAGAAGGACCTGGTGAAGGAGACGCTGAAATGGTGCGAGACCATGAAAGGCCACAGCGCGCTCACCCTCCGCATGACCAAGCGCTCGCTCAACTTCGAGTCCGACAATCTCTATGCCTCCTGGCAGCACGGCATGGAGCTGCTCGCCCACGTGTGGGGCTCGGACGAGGCGAAGGAGGGCATGAACGCGTTCCTCGCGGGGCGCCCGCCCAACTTCCAGAAGTTCCGCCTGCGCGCCAAGCGCGAGCTCGACGAATACCGGCGCGGGCTGGAGAAGAACCTGAACGAGCCGCCGATCATGCGAAAGAAAGCGAAAAACTGAACCGCCAAGACGCCAAGAAGGACGAAATAACGCGAGGGCGGGAGAGCGTCAGAGCGGGAGATGGGAAGGTAAACCCCCTCTCACGATTTCCCGATCTTGCGATCTCACGGCTTATTAAACCGCCAAGACCGCCAAGCACGCCAAGAAAATCAACGACAATCAGAATCAAACGGCCAGTGGGCAAGCGAGCGATGTTGCGGCATGATATTTGGCGTTTGCGCTGACAGTTGGAAGTTGGGCATCCGGGCCTGGAATGCGCGACAATTGTGTATTTCCTTCGCGAGGTACCACCATGGAACTAACCGCTGTTCTTACTCCCGCCGAAGAGGGTGGGTACATCGCCCTGAATCCCGAAACGGGCACCACCACACAGGGTGAAACGGTTGAAGAAGCAGTCGCCAATCTGAAAGAGGCTACTGCACTTTATCTGTCCGAGTTTCCACTTCCCGCGCCGGGGCATCCGGTAATCACTATGTTCAGCCTTCCGGCGAATGAATTTATTGACGCAGTGTGAGCGAAGGAGGGCATAAACGCGTTCCTTTATGGGCGGTCGCTCAATTTCCAGAAGTTCCACCTGCGCGCCAGGAAGGAACTCGAGGAGTATGTCGACGGCTTCGAGCGCGACCTCAACGCGCCGCCCGACATGCGGCGCAAGAGCGTGAAGAAAAAATGAACCGCCGAGGCGCCGAGAGAAACAGAACAATAGTTGAACCGCCAAGACGCCAAGACGCCAAGTAGCGTTAAAGCCGGACGTGATGCGCCGGTTTAACTCCACGTGTTGGAACGAACGAGATTCTCGCTGTTCAACGCGCGACGGATTAACCCAGTTAACTAGTATCGAGACGCATTAAATTCGCAACGTGCTATGTGTGCACAATGTCGTTTCGAAATTAAGGTGTCGCAATACTAGCTTGAAGGTGTACATCCTGCGATGCAAAATGCAGCCATATACAACGGCTTTTCGGCCGTCCACTTCAAAGGTTTAGGCGTCGCGTAGGGATGCAAGATCGAGATTCGGCTGATCCCTCATCGATAGGTTGAAGTACAGCCATGACGGTTACCTATAAGCAGAGATATCGACGTGGGTGCGACTGAAAGCCACTCACTGCGGTCGGACCTCTATCGGTGCTTTAGCGAGAGATCACACGCTGACGAGTTTCTGAGCGGACGAATTCGCTTCGGCTACTTGCAGCACTATCGGACCAACTACGAAGGCGCTCGGCGCGACGTCGACGAAGGCAGTGGTCGAATACGCGAGTGGCGAGAGGATCGCAAGGCCGCGGTGATCACGGGATCGGCCAGGGAAATGGTGGACTCGCCCGGAGAGGTGACCGTTGATTCGGAGTGTGGCAACCCCGTGTTTATTTGTTGCCTCACGGCGCCGCCGGATGACAAGTGGGCGCCCGTGATAGGGGATTTTGGCGAGTTTGTCGTTCGGATTTCGGATCCGCAGCGATTCTGCAGTGACATCCAGGCGGCACTTTCCGACGAAGATCAGTGGCAACACCATGCGAGGGTAGAGGTATTCCTGGTCGAGTACAGCAAGGATGAACTTGTACCGACGAGAGATGCCGCTCAGCGACAGAACGACGCAATTCGGCTCGCGATCGCGCAGAAACTCCCGAAGTATAGCCACCAGTTTGAGCATCGAATCGCGCTGATTTCCTACGCTCCGATCCCGCACGATGTCGAAGCGGGGGGACTTCCTCCCGAGTACCTATATGTGAATATCGGCCGACCGCTTGAGTATGCAGCTCTCGTAAGAAGACCACGTCGCGGCATGTGCCGCCGGCTGGCGGAGGCGCTTGGCCTCATTCAAAAATCGAAAGACGCGTGACTGATCCGGCCGGCGAGAAACCTTGAAATGAGTTCAGTGGGGGCATCCTGATACGCTAGACTTCTCCATGGTGCCAATCGTTTCGTGTGGTCACAAATGAATATCAGATCTCTCTTCCTCTTCAGTCTCCTGAGCGTCAGCTTGAGCTATACACCTGTGTCATACGCACAGGAGGTGCGAGTATTCGACTGCGTTCGATTCTCTGAAAACGGCAATGACATCATCGTCGATTCGGGTTGCCTTGTCCGCGGACTACGTAACGGTGCTGATCCAAATTGGATTCGGCGAGAAAAAAACAAACGCCACATATCCACTTTGTCCAATTTCGTAGAATTGGTCAGCTTATCGCGCGACCCTAAGGTCGTCTCCGCAGGCACGGAAGCAATCCAGACCTTAATCGATGCGGGCGCGAAATTGCAGCCCATAGATGATTCAGCAATTCTTTTCTGGCCAATTTCACGGGGCCACGTATCGCTTGTCCGCATCCTCCTTGAGCTGGGAGCGAGCGCGTCCGCTTGGCCGAACGACGAGATTGGCACGACATTGACCCCTGTCGAGAAAGCTGCGGCTGGAGGACATGATCTAATCGTCGACTTACTCTTGAAGCATGGCGCGGCCAGGCCAAGCTCGAAAACCGCCCTGCAGGAGCGCTTTGTCAGCTCGGCCCGCTTCGGGAGCGTGGAAGAGCTTGCTGTGTTGGTAAGCCAAGGCGCGACTGTTAACGGTAAGGGTCGAGACAATGACGTGGCGCTAATCAATGCGCTTTGGTCAATTGGTGTATCTGATTGCAAGGCGCTCGCAAAGATTCGGTGGTTACTGGAGAACGGTGCGGATGCCAACCTAGCCGGTAAGGGGATGATGGCTGGAACCGCGCAACCTCTTCACCACGCCGTGTGGGTCACCGGATTGCTCAATGAAGTAAGGCGAGAAGCGATCTGCGCTGAACAAATTCTTCGTGAACTGATCAAGCGCGGCGCACGTGTAGCGGCGCGAGACTCGACGGGTCGAACTCCCCTCCATATCGCTGCACAGCGTAACTATGTGGCCGCGGCACGCCTTCTGCTCGAGTCAGGGTCAACGGTAATGCCCCGTGACGAGAAGGGTAGGACGCCTCTCGAAATGGCGGAGTCAAGCGAAATGATCAGGCTCTTGAAGCAGCATGGGGCTACCGAGCGTTGACAAGAGGACTGCGCACAGTGCGGCGCGTCACGAGCGCCCAGCGGCCGCCTAACAATCGAGCGCGGGTACAGGGTCACGGGTACAGGGTCAGGCCTTTACTTTATTGTCTCAACCTATAAAGTACGGACCACTTTGAAGTGCGCTTGATGCATTTTCCGCGCGTTGAACGGCGAACAGTTCGTCCGTTCGAACGCGCGGAGTTAAACCGGCGCCCTGTGTCCGGCTTTAACTTTACTTGGCGGTAAGGGGTTTTGATGGGTTCTGACGGTAACGGAGGCGCACTCGACGGGCTGCGGGTGTTGGATCTCACGCGCATCCTCGCCGGGCCGCTGTGCACGCAGATGCTCGGCGACATGGGCGCCGACGTGATCAAGGTCGAGCCGCCCGGCGCGGGCGACGACACGCGCACCTGGGGCCCCCCCTTCACCGGCGGCGAGTCCGCGTACTTTCTCGGCGTCAACCGCAACAAGCGCTCGATCACGCTCAACATGGCGGGCAAGGCCGGCCAGGAGGTGCTCGCGCAGCTGGTGAAGAAGGCCGACGTGCTGGTGGAGAACTTCAAGCTCGGCACGCTCGAGAAATGGGGCCTCACCAACGCGTGGCTGGAGCAGAACGCGCCGCGCGTCATCCGCTGCTCGATCACGGGCTACGGCTCGAGCGGACCCGACGCGGCGCTGCCCGGCTACGACTTCATCCTGCAGGCCGAGTCGGGGCTGATGAGCATCTGCGGCGAGCCCGGCGGGACGCCCACCAAGTTCGGCGTCGCGATCGTGGACGTCGTGACCGGCCTGTACGCCTGCAATTCGATACTTGCCGCGCTCGCCGCGCGCGATCGCACCGGCCGCGGGCAGCACGTCGAGGTCTGTCTTTACGACTCCGGCCTCGCGATGCTGATCAACGTCGCTTCGAACTACCTGGTCTCGGGCAAGGATGCGCGCCGCTTCGGCAACGGGCATCCCAGCATCGTTCCCTACACCACCTACCCGACCGCCGACAGCCTGATCGCGGTGGCGGTGGGCAACGACGGCCAGTTCGCCCGCTTCGCGGACGCCGTCGGCCATGCCGAATGGGCGCGCGATGCGCGGTTCACGAGGAACCCGGACCGCGTGACGAACCGCGAGGTGCTCGACGGCCTGATCACCGAGGTGCTGCAAGCCGGCAAGACCGCCGCCTGGATCGGGAAGCTGCGCGCGGCCGGCGTGCCGTGCGGGCCGATCAACAGCGTGGCGGAAGCGCTCGACGATCCGCACACGCAGGCGCACGACATGGTGCGCTCCGTCCGGCACCCCACGGCGGGCGAGTTGAAGCTGGTCGGCATCCCGTTCCGCCTCAACGGCACGCCGGCGACGATCCGCCGGCCGCCGCCGCTTCTCGGCCAGCACACCGAGGAAGTGCTGGGCGGAGAGTTGGGCTTGTCGGCGGCGCGCATCGCGGAGCTGCGTGCGGAGAAAGTAATCTAGCTACGAGCTACGAGCTATGAGCTATGAGCTACGAGCTACGAGCTACGAGCTACGAGCTATGAGCTACGAGCTAACAGTTGCCAGCTGTCGGTTCGGGTAAGTTTTTATTTAAGTTAACGGCTCGCAGCGCGAGGCTCGTGGCTCGCAGCTCAGGAGGAAACATGATCACCGGACTGTCGCACGTGTCTATCGCAGTGCCGAGCCTGGAGGCGGCGGCGAAGCGGCTGAACGAGGTCTACGGCCTCGAGGTCGGTGCGGCCAAGGTGAACGAGGCGCAGGGCGTGCGGCTCGCCTACGTCGAGCTTTCCAATGCCCGCATCGAGCTGATGGAGCCGTCGCGTCCCGACTCGCCGGTCGCGAAGTTCCTGGAGAAGCACCCGGCCGGCGGCATACACCATTTCTGCCTCAACGTGGACGATGTGCCCTCGACGGCGGCTGGCATCGTGTCGAAAGGCGCGAAAGTGCTGGGCGACGGCTCGCCACAGAGGAACGTCCATGGCGAGCGCATCGCCTTCGTGCATCCGAAGGATTTCCTGGGCGCGCTGGTGGAACTCGAAGAGAAGCGTGATACGTGATAGGTGATAAGCGATAGGACCTCTGCGCGCACGTGGGTGTACGCTCCTATCACCTGTCACTTATCACGCATTCCGGCATAGGGGAGAGGCATGGCTGATACGACGACAGCACTGCGCGTTTCCGCGCAGAGACTCGAGGAATTCATTGCCCGCGCTTTCCAGGTTGTGGGGATATCGGCGGGCGAGTCCAAAAGCATTGCCGAGCTGATGGTGCGCGCCGACCTGCAGGGCTCGGAGGGCCACGGCGTGTTCCGCCTGCCTCAATATATACGGCGCATCCGGGGCGGCGCGGTCAACATCAAGCCCCGTATCCGGGTCGTGCGCGAGGCCGCGGGCATGGCGCTGGTGGACGGCGACAACGGCATGGGGCACCTCGTGATGCGCTTCGCCACCGAGCGCGCGATCGAAAAGGCCAAGGCGGCGGGCGTGGCGTGGGTCGGCGTGAAGTGGAGCAATCACGCCGGTCCCGCTTCGCTCTACGCGGGCATGCCGCCCGAGCACGGCATGGCCGGGCTCTATCTCGCGGTCGGCAACGCCAATCACCTGCCGCCGTGGGGCGGGCTCGACATGCTGCTCTCGACCAACCCGATCGCGGTCGCGGTGCCGGCGGGGGAGGAGCCGCCGATCGTGCTCGACATGGCGACCACCGTCGCCGCCTACGGCAAGGTGAAGACCAAGGCGCAGCGCGGCGAGATGATGCCCGAAGGCTGGATGATGGACCGGGACGGCCGGCCGCTGACCGACCCGAAACGCGCGAACGACGGCTTCCTGCTGCCGATCGGCGGCTACAAGGGCTACGGGCTCGCGCTGATCTTCGGGCTGCTCGCCGGCACTCTGAACGGGGCCGCGATGGGCAAGGACGTGGTGGACTTCAACGCGGACGACGTGACGCCCACCAACACCGGGCACGTCATCGTCGCGATCGACGTGGAAGCGTTCCAGCCGCTCGCGGAATTCAAGCGCAACGTCGATACGCTGATACGGGACATCCGGAGCTCGAAACGCCTGCCGGGCGTGGACCGCATCCGCCTGCCGGGCGAGGGCAGTCATGCCGCGCGCGCCGACCGCGCGAAGAACGGCATCCCGCTGCCCGCGCCGCTCGCGGCGGCGCTCGGCCAGCTCGCCGCCGATCTTCACATCGCGCCGCTCTGACGGCGGAAATGACGGGAGAGCGGGAGCGCGGGAGAGCGGGAGAGCGACAAATTCCGTGAGGGCGTGAGAGCGTGAGCGCGGGAGAGGGAAATAACCATTTCACGACCTCCCGATCTCACGACCTCCCGGTCTTTCAATCTCCCGACCTCACGATATCCCGTGTTTAATTGGAAGGCGCGCATGCTGTTCTGGCTGACTCTCGCCGCCGCGACCGCCTGGCTGCTGTGGTACATGGTCACGGTGCCCGGCGCCTCCTACGCAGGTGCGCTGAGACCGCTGACCGGGGAAGAGCAGCTCATCGCCGGCAACCTGCGCCGCCACGTCGCGGCGATCGCGAGCCGCGAGCACAACGTGTTCCGGCCCGCGGAACTCGAGGCCGCGGCGCAGTATATCGAGAAGGCCCTGGCCGGCCAGGGGCATGCGGTCGCGTTGCAGCGCATTCAGGCCGGGCCCGGCGAGGTGCGCAATATTGAAATAGAAATAACCGGTGAGGGGCGCCGCGATGAAATCATCGTGGTCGGCGCTCATTACGACTCGGTAAGCGGCGCCCCTGGGGCCAACGACAACGGCTCGGGCGTCGGTGCCATGCTGGAGCTGGCGCGCCTGTTTTACGGCAGCCGCCCGGCGCGCACGCTGCGCTTCGTCGCGTTCGTGAACGAAGAGCCGCCGTTCTACCACAGCGACTCCATGGGCAGCCGCCACTACGCGCGGCGATCGAAAGCGCGCGGCGAAAACATCGTCGCCATGTTTTCGCTCGAGACGATCGGCTACTATTCGGATGAGCCGGGGAGCCAGCGCTACCCGTTCCCCCTCGGTTTTTTCTACCCCAGAACCGGCGATTTCCTCGCCTTCGTCTCGAACCTCTCCTCGCGCGGGCTGTTGCACGAGGTGATCGCAGGCTTCCGCCGCCACGCTGAATTCCCTTCCGAGGGGGCGGCCGCGCCCGCCTTCATCCCGGGCGTGGACTGGTCCGACCACTGGTCGTTCTGGCAGGAAGGCTGGCCGGCGCTGATGGTGACCGACACCGCGCTCTATCGCTACCCGTACTACCACTCGGCGCAGGACACGCCCGACAAGGTGGACTACGAGCGCACCGCGCGCGTCGTGACCGGGCTCTACCGCGCGCTGCGCATCCTGTCGCAGGCCGATGTATCGTCAAAATCAGAATAGACAGGATTATTTGTTGTTTCTAACATGAGTTTTGGCCGAGGCCGCCGCACCGTTGCGGCGAGGTGACAGCGAAACGCCCCGAAAGTTAAGGACTTGCGCTTGCCGCGACGCAGCCGCGTCGTTCGCCGACGACGGTTCCGCGCGGGGAAAATCTCACGTTGCCGCGCGATGTCATTGAATACCTTCAGTTGGTCCAGGCTGGCACGACCGTTGCGGAGCAGGCAATGGCAACGAACGGAAAGGCCCTGATATGATCACGGTGATTCGCATTGCAGGCGGGTTGATCCTGATGGCGGCCCTTGCCGCGCAGGCCGCGGATACGGCGCCCGAGGCGCTGGTCAAGAGCACGGTGGACGAAGTGCTGGCCGTCATCAAGCAGACCCGGGACCGGCGCGCGCTGGTGGATCTGGCGGAGAAGAAGGTGCTGCCGCATTTTGACTTCAAGCATATGACCCGGCTCGCGGTCGGCAGGTCGTGGTCGCAGGCCAACGCCGCGCAGCAGGAAGTGCTCGAGCGCGGATTTCGCACGCTGCTGATGCGCACCTATACTGCCGCGCTGTCACAGAGCAGCGGCGGGGCGAACGTGGAAGTAAAGCCCTCGCCACACAAGCCGGGCAATTCGGAAACCGTGGTGCGAACCCTGGTGAGCGAGCCCGGTAGAAAGCCCTTCTCCATTGACTACCGCATGCGGAACGGCACTGGCGGCTGGAAAGTATATGACGTGGTCGTGGAAAACCTGAGTCTCGTGACCAACTACCGCGGCTCGTTCCAGTCCGAGATCAGCCGCTCGGGCATAGAGGGATTGATCAAGGCCATCGAATCCAAGAACCGGCAGCAGGGGTAGCCCGCCGCGCCAGCGTCCGAGCGTGCATTTCGTCACAGTCCGCACGCGCGGAAATTGCCGGGTAGCGGCCCGGGGCAAGCCGCCTCCGCGGCACTTTTCGGCTTGGCGCCGGTCCATGCGGGAAGGCGAGACTTTCCCATGCTGGACTTTTTCCACAGATCCTTGCCGAGGCTGATGCCGAACAGCTCGGACTCCCGGCCGTGAACCAACTGGCGCTCCCCCCGCTCGCCGCGCGGAAACGCGTCCTCCTCGTGGACGACGACGCCGACCTTCTGTCGATCCGGAAACTGCGGCTGCTGGCGGAAGGCTACTCGGTGCACGCCGTCGACAGCAGCGCGGTCGCGATGAATGCAATCGACATGTTTCAGCCGGATATCATCGTGCTGGACCTCATCATGCCGGGCATCTCCGGCGAGACCCTCCTCGCGCAACTCCGGGAAAACGAACGCTTCCGGGCGATCAAGATCGTCGTCAATACCGCGAAAAGCTTCGAGTGTGACCAGAGACATTGCCTTGAATCGGGGGCCGATGCCTATCTGGCAAAGCCGGCGGATCACGACGCGCTCGCCAATCTTATCAGGAAGTTGTTGCGCGACGAGGTGACCGTTACGTTCTGGGGAACGCGGGGCAGCATACCGAGACCCGGCAAGGACACCCTGAAATTCGGGGGCAACACGCCGTGCGTGTCAGTCGAACTGAGCGATGACCGCCTGTTCCTGTTTGATGCGGGCACCGGCCTCGTGGACCTGGGACGGACCCTCGTTACCGCACAAAAGCAATACAAATTCAATCTCTTCGTATCACACCCGCACTGGGACCACATCCAGGGGCTCCCGTTTTTCCAGCCCTTGTACCTGCAGGGGAACGAAATGGTCATCCATGGCACCAGCCATGGAAGGCTGAGTCTGCGGGAAGTCATCAGCGGACAAATGGACAGCCTCTATTTTCCGGTCACCATCAAGGAGTACGCCTCGCGGGTCTATTTCAAGGAGCTCGAGGAGGGCGACTACGAGATTGAGAAGCTGCCGCTCAGCACGATCAGCTTGAACCACCCCGGCCGGACCCTGGGATACCGGCTTGGTAACGGGAACGGGAAGTCCGTGGCGTACATCACGGATAACGAGATTTTTCCGGAAGGCGATGAACACAACCGACGCCGGCTTGCCGCATTCCTGAGCGGCGTCGACGTCCTCATCCACGACGCGACTTATTTCGACGAGGAATATCCGGCACGCGCGCGCTGGGGGCATTCCGCGCTATCGGAGGTCCTCAAGCTCGCCGACGAGGCGCGGGTGAAAAGGCTGTATCTGTTTCATCACGACCCCGCCCACGACGACGAGGCCGTGGAGAAGAAGGAACTATTCGGCAAACGCTTCTTCGAGAAGCGCAATTCCGACATCCAATGCTCGGCCGCGAGGGAGGGCGTATCGGTAAGGCTCTGATGGGAGAAAGCGCCGCTGCGGCGCGTGTTTCATTATGTTAGGGACTCTTATTAGGGGCGAGGCGCTGCCCCGCCGCAGGCCAGTCCCCGACGCCCGTCCCCGTCACCGTGTGAACTACATCACGGTCACGCCATAGCACTTTTGGCGGTTGTTCCGGTCCATGAGGGGAGGCTAATCTTTCCTCCCATGCGGCGTCTATATCCCCGATCCTTTCCCCGCCTGCTGGCGGTCGGGTTCGCGCTTGTCGCGCTGCCGCTGGTGTTCGCGCTGGTCAACAATGCAATCTCGGTGGACCGGCTCGCGAACCGCAGCCAGAACGCGGTGTACCAGGCGGTGCAGGCCACGCAGAGCAGCCGGCGGCTCGCGCAGCTGCTCAATTCGCTCGAGCGCACGGCGCGCCAGATCGTCATCCTGGACGACCACTCGCTGCTCGACGCCTACGCGGCGAACCGCCGGCGGTTCGAGCAGACGGTGGCGGAATTCTCCCGCCTGCCGATCGACGCGGAGCAGAAGAGCGCGCTCGATGGCATCGTCCGCGGGGAGGCGGAGATCTACTCAGCATTGTCCCAGGCGGGCGCCAAGGGGGCGCAACTGAAGGGCGTGATCGAGCGCTTCGGCGCGCTCGACGAGCAGGCCCAGTCCATCGTCGTCCACTCGAACGCGCAGATCGATCGCGAGGTCGAGGCGATGCGCGCTACCGCCGACCAGGCGCAACGCATAACGTTCTGGCAGCTGCTCGCCCTGATCCCGGTGGTGGTGTTCCTGGCGATCGGCTTTTCCGTCTTGATCACGCGCCCGATCCGCCAGGTGGACGCCGCAATCCGCCGGCTCGGCGCCGGGCAGTTGCACTTCCCGGTGACGGTCAGCGGGCCGCAGGACCTGGAGCAGCTCGGCGAGCGGCTGGAATGGATGCGGCGCGAGCTGCTCGACCTGGAAGAGCAGAAGAACCGGTTCCTGCGGCAGGTATCGCACGAGCTGAAGACGCCGCTCACCGCGCTGCGCGAAGGCGCCGATCTCCTGTCCGAAGAGGCGGCCGGCAAGCTGACCGTGGAGCAGCGCGAGATCGCCGAGATCCTGCGCCATAACAGTGTAGAATTGCAGAAACTGATCGAGGATCTGCTGTCTTTCGGCGCGAGCCAGTCCCGCAAGGTCACGGTGGACCGCAGCCCGGTGGATGTCCGGGAAGTGATCGGGCGCGTGGCCGAGGACCAGCGGCTGGCGATCAGGGCCCGCGGCCTGACGCTCGATGTCGCTGCCGCCGACGTGCTGGTGCCGGCGGACCCGGAAAAGCTGCGAGTCGTGGTCGATAACCTCCTGTCCAACGCCGTGAAATTCTCGCCGCCGGGAGGTGTTGTCAGGCTCAGCGCGCGACTCGGCGGAGGCGCGCTCGAGATCAACGTCATCGATCGCGGCCCGGGGATCCCGCCCGAAGAGCGCTCGCGCATATTCGATCCTTTCTACCAGGGGCAGCACGCCGGCGCGGGCCCGGTGCGCGGGACCGGCATCGGCCTCTCCGTCGTGAAGGAGTACGTGTTTGCGCACGGCGGCAGCGTGGAAGTGGTGGACACCGACGCGGGCGCGCATCTTCGGGTGAAGCTGCCGCTCAACTGGAGGGAAAAGGCGATATGATGCGGTCGCGGGCGATCCTGATCGCCGCGTGCGTTGTCCCGCTCGCGGGCTGCACTGCCCTGCGCGGCATCGAGACCCAGGAGCCGGCGCCGTGGGTGCAGGCCGGCAGCCCCCGGCCCGCCTCGGAGGCCGACGATCTGCTGCTCTATTACCGGCACGTGCGCAGGCTGTCCGGCGCCGAGCTCGCGCGGGAGCACGAAACGGCGCGCCAGGCGTACGCGCGCGCGCGCTCGGACTACAACCGCATCCGCTTCGCCATGGTGCTCGCGCTGCCCAACACCGGTTTCAGCGACGAAGGGCGCGCGCAGGAGCTGCTCGAGCCGGTTTCGAAAAACCCGAGCGGCTCGCTGCACGGGCTTGCCTACCTGCTCGGCTCCCAGTTGCAGGAACGCAGGCGGCTCGACGCGAGCGCGCAGGGCCTGCAGCAGAAGCTCGATGCGCTGAAGTCGCTCGAGCGCAGCCTGATTGAGCGCAAGCGATAGCGTGAACCGTGAACCCTGAAACGACATCCGCTTCCCACGCAAGTGTTCTGGTGGTGGACGACGACCCCGATCTGTTGCGTCTGATGCAGATCCGGCTGACCGCGGCCGGTTACACCGTCTCGATCGCCGAGAGCGGAGAACAGGCGCTCGCCCAGGTGAGCATCGCGCGCCCGCAGCTGGTGGTGACCGACCTGCGCATGGGGGGCATGGATGGCATGGCGCTGTTCGAGGCGATCCAGGCCGGGCATCCCACGCTGCCCGTCATCATCCTCACCGCTCACGGCACCATCCCGGACGCGGTGGCCGCGGTCCAGCGCGGCGTGTTCGGCTATCTCACCAAGCCGTTCGATCCGAAGGCGCTGCTCACGGAAGTCGAGCGCGCCCTCGCCATGGCGGGGGGCGCCCGGGAGGCCGGCGACGCAGGCGATGAATGGCGGCGCGACATCATCACGCGCAATCCGGCGATGGAGAACGTGCTCGCCAAGGCGCGCATGGTGGCCGAAAGCGACGCGAGCGTATTCATCCAGGGGGAGTCGGGCACGGGCAAGGAGCTGGTCGCGCGCGCCATCCACAAGGCGAGCCCGCGACGCGATCATCCTTTCGTCGCGATCAATTGCAGCGCGATTCCCGAGCCGCTGCTCGAGTCCGAGCTCTTCGGCCACGTGAAGGGGGCGTTCACCGGCGCCGTGCGCGACAACAAGGGGCTGTTCCAGACCGCGAGCCGCGGCACGCTGTTCCTCGATGAGATCGGCGACATGCCGGTCTCGCTGCAGGTCAAGCTGCTGCGGGTGCTGCAGGAGAAAAAGGTGAGGGCGGTCGGCTCGACCGAAACGCATGACGTGGACGTGCGCGTGATTTCCGCGACCCACCGCAACCTCGAGGCGGAGATGGCGGCGGGCAATTTCCGCGAGGATCTCTATTACCGGTTGAACGTGGTCGCGCTCGCGCTGCCGCCCCTTGCGGAGCGGCGCGAGGACATTCCGCTGCTCGCCAGTCATTTCCTGTCGACCCTCACCGGGAAATACAGAAAGGCGGTCAACGGCTTCGCGCCGGAGGCGCTGGAGCTCATGGTGGCGGCGCCCTGGCCGGGCAACGTGCGCCAGCTCTACAACGTGGTCGAGCAGTCGGTCGCCCTTGCCACCACGCCCATCATCCCGGTGTCGCTCGCGCAGCAGGCGATCCAGAACCAGCAGGCCGAGTTCGCCTCGTTCGAAGAGGCGCGGCGCCGTTTCGAGCGCGAGTACCTGACGCAGCTCCTCAAGATCACCGAGGGCAACGTCACGCAGGCGGCGCGGCTCGCCAAGCGCAACCGCACCGAGTTCTACAAGCTGCTCGGGCGGCACCAGCTCGATCCCAAACTCTTCAAATCAAAATAAAACGGCGCTTGCGGCGCCGTTTTATTTTGGAAGTAAACGGGAAGATACCCCGTCCTAATCTCGCGCTTTGTCCGGCAAATCGGAGCAGCCATCTATTCAAAACGCGCGTCCCGACGTGCTTGTATCCGGTCCCCCCATCGATCCGTTCGCCCGGACTGTCGTGGCGCACGCGTTTTGGCGCGTTTTTGTCGCTGTGCCGCGACAGAAAAATCCCCGCTGAATCACACCGGTAAGCGGGATGTGACATCGTTTGTTGCCCAAAAGCGACAGCCGGCTGCGCGGCGGCTCAGCTAACCTATTGAATAGGCAGTCTAATTGAGTGTGGCACGGCAGTTGCAGCACCTGGTCGTGAACACGGGCTCGTGTTCGTTTTTTTCTTGTTGTCGGGAGAAAGGAGCGAAACATGAATTGCAAACACATGGGATATCGCGCGGTGGCGCTCGCGCTGGTCGCGAGCTGGATCGCGGCCGCAGCCGCGGCCGGCGCTTCCGAAATGGACGGCCAATTCAACCGCGAATTCAGGAAGCTCGACGCCAACCGCGATGGTTACGTGACCGAGGAAGAAGCCCGAAAGGTACGGGGCTTCGACCGGGCCCTCAGGGAAGCCGATGACAACCGCGACGGACGGCTCGACGCCGACGAATTCGTGAAAGCCCAGGCGGTGCACGGCCGCATGCTCGCCGGACAGTACGTGGAGGACAGCGTGATCACCACGAGGATCAAGGCCGCGCTGCTCAAGGATCCCGTGGTGAGCGGGCTCGCGGTCAGCGTGGAAACCCACAAGGGCACCGTGCTGCTGTCCGGATTCGTGGACAACGAAAATCAGGCGCGGCGCGCGGCTGAAATCGCCGCTGGCGTGCGGGGCGTCACCACCGTGAAGAGCGCCCTGGCCGTCAAGAGCTGAGCGCGGCGCCGCCGGGCATTCCGCGCCCGGTGGCGCGCGCATTCGAGGCAGGAACAACAGGAGCAAGCAATGGAACATACCGTCAATGCCGCAGGCAGGAACACTACCGGAGACCGGCGCTCCGGCATCCTCTATCCGGTGATGTTGATCGCCGCGATCGCGGTCATCGTCTTCAGCGCGGCGGGCATCGCGACCATGATGGGCTGGCTGCCGAGCGTGCAGTCGAAGAGCGAGCCGGTGGCCAAGGCGCCGACGGCCGCTCCGCGCGCCGCGCCGGCGGGGACGAAACCCGCCGCGCGCCGTCCGCACGCGCTGGCATCAGCCCCCGACGCCGCGGCAGCGGCAGCGGCCTGCGGCGACTGCGGCGTGGTCGATTCCATCCGCGTGGTCGAGACGCAGGGTGATGGCAGCGGTCTCGGCGCGATCGGCGGTGCCGTTGTGGGCGGCATCCTCGGCAACCAGGTCGGGCGCGGCAGCGGGCGCACGGCGGCGACCGTCGTCGGCGCGGGCGCGGGCGCCTACGCCGGCCACGAGATCGAGAAGAACGTCAAGAAATCCGTCAGCTACCAGGTGCGCGTGCGCATGAACGATGGCACTTACCGCACGTTCTACGAACGCTCGCAGCCTGCGCTCGCCGTCGGCCAGAAGGTGCGTGTCACGGAGCAGGGCGTCGTAGCTGCGGGCTGAACTGTGAGAAGCGGGCTCGCTGTGTTGCTGGTCGCCGGGGTCGCGGGGCTCGCCGGTTGCGAGCCGCTCTCGATCACGGCTTTCGGGGTGGGCGCCTCGGCGGGCGTCACGCACACCATGGGCGGCATGACCTACCGCACGTTCACGGCCCCCCTGACGAAGGTCAGAGGCGCGACCATGACGGCGCTCAACCGCATGGGCATCAAGGTCGCCTCCATCTCGAAGAATGAAGGCGGCGAGCTGATCAAGGCGAACGCCTCCGGGCGCGAGATCGAGATCCAGCTCGAGCCGCTCACCCCGAACACGACGCGCATGCGCACGCTCGCCAGGAACGGCTGGTTTTTCGACAGCGCGACCGCCACCGAAATCATCCTTCAAACCGAGAAATCCATGGGTAACGTATAAGGAGACCCGTCATGAAGACCGTTTCAGCGTTATTGGTTACCGGCGTGCTGTCCGCGGGCAGCCTCGCCGCCAGCGCGCAGGCCCCGGACCAGACCACTTCCCCGACAACCACGACCACCACGACGGCGACGACCTCCGTGACTACCGCCAACGGTGGGGAATCGGCGGCCCAGAGCCGCATCGTCAACAGCTTCTCGGGCTTTGCCGGCTCGGAAGATAACTCGCGCAGCCTGGTGACGGGCCTGCGGCACGGCAGTGAAATCACGCTCTCCTCGCCGGGTTCCGGGGGCCAGACCGGCGCGAGCACCACCTTCACGCCCCCGACCCGCCCGATGGGGTACGGGAACGTCCGCATTGCCCTCTCACTCGCGCGCGAGCAGCTTGCGCAGGCGGGCATCACGCAGCCGACGCCCGAACAGCTCGCGGCGGCGCTCATGGGCGGAACGGTCACGAACGGGACAGGCGCGACCTCGACAACCACCGACTTTCCGGGCGTTCTGCAGATGCGCGCGGATGGAATGGGTTGGGGCCGGATCGCCAACAGCATGGGCGTGAAGCTGGGACACGTCATGAGCGGCAGGCTCCCTCCGCCGGTTTCCACCCCGCCGGCGACTCCAACTTCGGCCGGGCTTGAAGCCGGCGCCGGCGCGGGCATCACCACGGCGGCGGGCGGAACATCCACGACCGTCGCGACGCGCAGCCGCGGCAACAGCGCAGGGGCGCATCCGTCGTACCGCTCCGGCGCCGGCATCGTCACCGCGGCCGGCGATGCCGCGGCGGGGTTGAGCGCCGGCGCGCGCGTGCAGGGCGGCGGGGCCCGGGCGGGCGTGGTGACGGGGGCGGGCGTTGTCTCCGGCAGCCGCGCCTCCGCCACCGGACGGGCGCGGGGAAAGGCGCACGCCGGCCGCTGAGCGCGGCGAGTAATGAGGCCGCGCGCCCTCGTCGGCATGCCGCGCGCAAACAATCGCCGGGCGCCGCCGCGCGCGCGGCATAACGACTGCGGGAAGGGAGAAAACCATGAGCACGATGAATCACGGGCGCCTCAAGCGGATCAACGCCGAATTCCGGGGCGACGAGGCGGTGGAAATAGACATACTGGAGGTCATGCTGCGCATAGGCGACGTCGCGCGCACGCGCACCGAATCCGACACCCGGCTGGTACGGCTGGCGCTGAAGGCGCTCGACCGGGCGATCGCCGACTACTGCGGCAGGACCGGCCAACGCTATCCCAGCTATCTCGCGCTGGCAAAGCACCTCGAGGAGCGGGACACGGCGCAACCGGCTGAACCGGCGCGCGTCGTGAGCATGCAGAAGTGACGGCCGCGCCTGGCGCAGACATGAGGAGACATGAGCGAGCTCGTTTTTGAGATGAGAGGTCATCGCGGCTGGTGGGGGCTGCGCCTGGTCACCGTGCACGTCCTGATCACGCTGCTCGCCGTCGGAATCGCTTTCGCGCTGCCGGTCGCGGCACAGTACATCCTGTACCAGTGGTGGCCGCGCGTTGCCGCCGACGCCAATCTCCTGCTCGCCTCGGAGATGAGTCTGGCCGCTTCGCTGGTGCTGGTGTTCAACATGTGGCGCGCCGCCTCGGAAAACCGCCTCAAGGGCCGGGCCGCCGACACCGCCGCCCTGGTCTACGCGCGCCGCCGCGCGAGCTGGTTGACGCGCCTGCGCGAGCGCAGCCTCATCCGCAAGCTGCCCGCGGCGCGCGACGCCTTCATACTGACGTTGACCGGGTACGACACTTTTGCGGACCGCAAGAGCCTGCTGCACAGGCCGCTGCAGTCGGCCTACGAAATCCGCGTCATGCTCCTCAACCCGGCCGCCCGCGGCGCGGAGAAACGGATCCAGTCGCTGCCGCTGCCGATCACGCAGCAATCGTACGTCGAGGAAGTCGAGGCGAGCATCGCTTATCTGGCGGCGCTGCGCGCCCTCGGCAAGCAGGTGTCTCTGAAGTTCTACGATCACGAGCCGTTCTGGAAGCTCGTCGTGCTCGGCGGCCACCTGTGGGTGCAGTACTGCCACAGCGGCTTCGAGGTGAAGGCGGATCCCGAGTACGTGTTTGCCCTCAACCCGGAGAACCCCAGGCTCGGTCTGTTCGTGCCGTTCTACATGTACTTTCTCGGGCAATGGAGCGATCCGCGCCATCCTCGTTACGACTTCGACACCGGCGAGCTGGTCTACGGCGACGGCCATGGCCGTGAATTCCGCCGCACCCGGCTTGCCGGGGGGCGGGCGCCCACGCCGGCGCTGCTCGATCCCCGGCCCGCTGCGCCGGCGTCCGCGGGCACAGGAGGACAGGATGAAAACCGGAAACTGGAAACCGAGGTATAGCGGCTTGCTGCTGGCGGCCCTGCTGGCGGGTTGCGGGTCTCCGTCGCCCGGGCAGCGGGTCAACCTGAGCGGGTTCTCGCCCGGCTTCAAGCAGGGCTACGCCGACGGCTGCGAGAGCGCGAACGCACGCGGTCAGCGGCGCGACGAGGGTCGCTACAAGACCGAAGCGGACTACATGAGGGGATGGAACGACGGCTTCAGCGTATGTCGGCGATAGGCATCGCCGGCATGTACGAGATTCATCAATATTCCCTCAGCCTTTGACGCGCGTGATGCGCACCACTTCCGGGACGCGCCGCAGGCCGCGCATCATGCGCGCGAGGTGCAGGCGGTTCGACACCTGCAGCGTGAAGAACATGTTGGTGTAGCTGCCGTCGTCCTCGGGATCCACGGCCACGTTCTGGATGTTCGATCCCGCCTCCGCGATCTCCGCCGCGACCTTGGCGAGCACGCCGCGCCGGTTGGCGACCACCAGCTTGATGCTGACCTCGAACAGCTTGCGCGTGTCGGGGTCCCACGCCACGTCGAGCACGCGCTCGGGGTCGTGGCGCGCCTTGGCGATGACCGGGCAGTCGTGGGTGTGGATCGTCATGCCCTGCCCCTTGCTGATGACGCCGATGATGGGATCTCCCGGGATCGGCCGGCAGCACGGGGCGAACTGCACCGCGATTCCCTCCGAGCCGCGGATGATGACCGAGCCGGGGGCGGGCGCCTCCTGCGGCCCGGGCTCGCCGCGCGAGAGCAGCCGCCGCGCCACGACCGCCGCGAGGCGCTTGCCCAGGCCGACGTCGGCGAGGACCTCCTGGCGCGACTTGGCGCCGGCATCGCGCGCGAACTTGTCCCACTGCGTCTCCTTGATCTCGGCGGGTACGGTCCCGAGCGCGGTCAGCGCCTGATTGAGCAGCCGCTCGCCGAGCCTTGCGGATTCCTGGAAGTGCATGGTCTTGAGGAAGTGCCGGATGCGCGAGCGCGCCTTGCCGGTCACCACGAAATTGAGCCACATGGGATTGGGCTTTGCATGCGCCGCCGAGATGATCTCCACGCGGTCGCCGTTCTTGAGCTCCGTCCGGAGCGGCATCAGCTCCTGGTTGATCTTCACCGCCACGCAGCGGTTGCCGATGTCGGTGTGCACGGCGTAGGCGAAGTCCACGGCGGTGGCCCCGCGCGGCAGCGACAGGATCCTGCCCTTCGGGGTGAACACGTAGACCTCGTCCGGGAAGAGATCCACCTTGAGGTGCTCGAGGAATTCGGCCGAGTCGCCCGACTGCGACTGGATCTCGAGCAGGCTCTGCAGCCACTGGTGGGTCTTCTTCTGCAGGCTGGAGAGCGAGGTGTCGGAGTCCTTGTAGAGCCAGTGCGAGGCCACGCCCGCTTCCGCGATCTTGTGCATCTCCTGGGTGCGGATCTGCACCTCGATGGGCGTGCCGAAGGGGCCGAACAGCGTCGTGTGCAGGGACTGGTAGCCGTTCGCCTTGGGGATGGCGATGTAATCCTTGAACTTGCCCGGGATCGGCTTGTAGAGGCCGTGGAGCGACCCCAGCGCGAGGTAGCAGGCCGGGACGTCGTTGACGATGATGCGGAAGCCGAACACGTCCTGCACCTGCGCGAACGTGAGATGCTTCTCGCGCATTTTGCGGTAGATCGAATGGAGGTGCTTCTCGCGGCCCAGGGCGTGGGCTTCGACGCCGGCGCTCTTGAGCCTGCGCTTGATCGCGTCGAGCACCTTGTCCACCAACTCGCGGCGGTTGCCGCGCGCCGCTTTCACCGCCTTGGCGAGCACGCGGTGGCGGTCGGGGAAGAGGTGCCTGAGCGAGAGGTCCTCGAGCTCCTGAAAGATGCTGTTCAGCCCCAGGCGGTTGGCGATCGGGGCGTAGATCTCGAGCGTCTCGCGCGCGACGCGGCGCCGCTTGTCGGGCGCGACCGCGTCGAGCGTCCTCATGTTGTGCAGCCGGTCGGCGAGCTTGATCAGGATCACGCGCACGTCGCGCGCCATCGCCAGCAGCATCTTGCGGAAATTCTCGGCCTGCGCCTCGGCGTGCGACTCGAACTCGATCTTGTCGAGCTTGGAGACGCCGTCGACCAGCTCGGCGACCGGCTTGCCGAAGTTGCGCGAGATCTCGGTCTTGGTGACCGAGGTGTCCTCCATCACGTCATGGAGGAGGGCGGCGGCGAGCGCCTGCGAGTCGAGGTGCCACTGGGCGAGGATGTTGGCGACCGCCAGCGGGTGCGAGATGTACGGCTCGCCCGACTGGCGGAACTGGCCCTCGTGCGCCTGCTCGCTGAAGTGATAGGCCGACTGCAGCTGCGAGATGTCCTCCGGCTTGAGATAGCCGGACCAGTCCTTGAACAGCGCGGCGGCGGCGGCCTGCATGGTGAGCAGTCAGCGGTCAGCTGCCAGCGCCCACCCTTGCGAGCCGTCCGCAAACGGCTGACGCCTGACGGCTGACAGCTGATGGCTATCCGGTCTGTCCCTTGTTCAGGATCTCCGCGCCGTACTTGCCGGAGGCGAGCTCGCGCAGCGCGATCACGGTGGGCTTGTCGCGGGTGGCCTCGATCATCGGCTGCGCGCCGTTGGCGATCTGGCGCGCGCGAAAGGTCGCCGCGAGCGACATCTCGAAGCGGTTGGAAATGTGTTTCAGGCAGTCGTCTACGGTAATGCGGGCCATCAGGAGACCTCGGTCATTTCAAGCGGTTGAACAAATTGCCGTGGCGGGAGAGCTGGCGGGAAAGCTTGAGCCGTTCGGCCCGGATGATGCTCCGGAGGTCCAGCGCCGCCCGGTTGAAATCGTCGTTAATAATAACATAGTCGTACTCGCCCGCGTGGCTGATCTCCTCGCGCGCGGTGGCGAGCCGCCGCGCGAGCGCCCCCGCGCCGTCCAGTCCGCGGCCCCTCAGCCGCGCTTCCAGCACCTCCAGCGACGGCGGCAGGATGAACACGCTCGCCGCCGGGCGCATCAGGCGGCGCACCTGCTGCGCGCCCTGCCAGTCGATCTCGAGCAGGACGTCGTGCCCGTCCGCGAGCTCGCGCTCGATCCACTTCTGGGACGTGCCGTAGCGATTGCCGTAGATCTCCGCGCTCTCCAGGAATTCCCCGGCTTCCAGCATGCGCTCGAACTCGGCCGTCCCGACGAAATGATAGTCGCGCCCAGGGACCTCCCCCGCGCGCGCCGGCCGCGTGGTGTGCGACACCGACAGCCGGACCCCGGGCTCGGCCTCCAGCAGCGCCTTGACCAGGCTGGTCTTGCCCCCGCCGGAGGGGGAGCTGACTATAAAAAGCGCGCCACTCATGAGCGCCGTGACTCGTGACTCGTGACTCGTGACTGGAGCATGTTTGATAAATGCTGCTTGAAAGCCGGCATTTCAACCGGGTAACGAACCACCATCTACCACCCACGACCCACGCATCACTCGATGTTCTGGATCTGCTCGCGCATCTGCTCGATGAGGAGCTTGAGATCGAGCGCGGCCTGGGTGACGGCCAGGTCCACCGACTTGGAGGCGAGGGTGTTCGCCTCGCGGTTCAGCTCCTGCATCAGGAAGTCGAGCTTCTTGCCGACCGCGCCGCCGGCCGCGAGCGCGCGCTTCAATTCCGTCGCGTGCGCGGTGAGGCGCGCAAGCTCCTCGTCCACGTCGATCTTGGTCGCGAATACTGCGACTTCCTGGCGGACGCGCTCGTCCTCGCCGCTGCCGAGGACTTCCCTCAGGCGGGTGGCGAGCCGTTCCTGGTACGCCGCAAGCACTTGCGGCAGGCGCGGGGCAATCTCCGCCATCCGCCGCTCCATCGCGGCCGCGCGCTCGAGCAGCACTGCCTTGAGCTTGTCGCCCTCGCGGGCGCGCGCGGCGTTGAATTCGCGCAGCGCAGCCTCGAGCACCTCCCGGCAGGCCGCCTGCAGCTCCTCGAGCGGCAGCGGCTCGACGGCGAGGATGCCCGGCCAGCGCAACGCGTCGGCCACGCTCAGCTGGTTCGCGCCGGCGAGCATGGTGCGCACCTTGAGCTCCACGTTCTCCAGCTGCAGCAGCAGCTCTTCATTGAGCCGGAACGCCTTGTGGGCGCCCGGCGTGACGGAGTAGGTCACGCGGCACTCGATCTTGCCGCGGCGGACCTGCGCGTGGAGCATCTCGCGCAGCGCGGGCTCGACGGCGCGAACGTCGTCGGGCAGTCGGAACTGGACCTCCAGGTAGCGGTGGTTGACCGAGCGCAGCTCGACGTTGAGCATGCCGAACGGAAATTCCCTCGCCACCGCGGCATAACCGGTCATGCTGTGAATCATTGAAAACCCGTGATTCGTGATTCGTGATTCGTGATTCGTGATTCGCGACGGGCCGCGCGGTGCTTCGCGCGATTGTCGGAGCGTCATTTAGCGTTTACCATTCATGCTATCGTTCAGCTGGAACGATAGCATACTCAGGGAGTTGCATGCGAACCAGCGGAAGAAAACCCGATCAGTTGCGCGCGGTGCGCATCACGCGCGGCTATACGCGCCACGCGGAGGGTTCGGTGCTGATCGAGTTCGGCGACACGCGGGTGCTGTGCACCGCGAGCGTGCTCGAGCGGCAGCCGCCGCACCTGAAGGGCACGCCCCAGGGCTGGGTCACGGCGGAGTACGGCATGCTGCCGCGCGCGACCAACACGCGCGGCGAGCGGGAGGCCGCGCGCGGCAAGCAGTCGGGGCGCACGCAGGAGATCCAGCGGCTGATCGGCCGCGCGCTGCGCTCGGTGGTGGACCTCGGCAAGATCGGCGAGCGCACCCTCCATCTCGATTGCGACGTGATCCAGGCGGACGGCGGCACGCGCACCGCGGCCATCACCGGCGCCTTCGTCGCGTTGCACGACGCGGTCAGTTTCCTGCTCGGGCAGAAGCTGATCGCGGCTTCTCCGGTCCTCGATCACGTGGCCGCCGTCTCGGTCGGCGTCCACGAAGGCACGCCGGTGCTCGACCTCGATTACGCGGAGGACTCCGCGTGCGATACCGACATGAACGTCGTGATGACCGGCGGCGGCGGGCTGGTGGAAGTGCAGGGCACGGCGGAGCGCGCGCCGTTCTCGCGAAGCGAGATGAGCGCGATGCTCGACCTGGCGGAGCGCGGCATCCGCGAGCTCGTCTCCGCGCAGCGCGCCGCGTTAAAGACTTGAAGCTACCGCCAAGGCGCAAAGACGCAGAGGGAACGCAAAGAAGGAACACGGCCACTTCCACTCGGAATTGCCGCTCTTCGGGCTGATCTTTTTTCAATGGATATCGGTATTTCTTTGCGGGCAGTTCTTTGCGCCTTTGCGTCTTTGCGGTTCAGGGGTGTCTCATGAGGCGACTGGTGCTGGCGAGCAACAACCCCGGCAAGTTGCGCGAGTTCCGGCAGATGCTCGCGCCGCTCGGCATCGAGGTCGAGCCCCAGTCCGAGCTCGGCGTGCCGGAAGCCGACGAGCCGCACGGGACTTTCGTCGAGAACGCGCTCGCCAAGGCGCGCCACGCGAGCAGCCGCTCCGGCCTGCCGGCGCTCGCCGACGACTCCGGGATCTGCGTGGAGGCGCTGGGCGGCGCGCCGGGCGTGCAGTCGGCGCGCTACGCCGGCGCGAACGGCGCAGGCGCGGACCAGGACGCGCGCAACAACCGCAAGCTCGTCGACGCGCTGAAGGACAAATCCGACCGGCGCGCGCACTATTACTGCGTGATCGTGCTGGTGCGCCACGCCGCCGACCCCGAGCCGCTGATCGCCGAGGGCCGCTGGCGCGGCGAGGTCATCGCGATCCCGCGCGGCGACGGCGGGTTCGGCTACGACCCGTATTTCCTGCTGCCCGGGCTTGGCCGCACCGCCGCGGAGCTCATGCCCGACGAGAAGAACGCGGTCAGCCATCGCGGCCAGGCGATGCAGCGGCTGGTGGAAATGCTGCGCTACGCGCAGTACCTCGACTCGTGAAGGCGCCCCGGCCGTTCAGACAGGAGGGGGCTTTCTTGCCACTCTTCGGGCACACGCCGATCGCGCGACGCAGCCGGTCCGGCATCGCGGCCTGGGCGGTTGGCCGTGGCCGAACGTAAGAAGGAGCTGTCGGATTGCCTGGCAGCGGCGCTCCGCTACCTCGAGCGGGGCTGGTCGGTGATTCCGATCGAGCCGCGCAGCAAGCGACCGGTGGTGAGCTGGCTCGACTTCCAGAGCCGCCGCCCGACTCGCGCGGAGGTGATGCACTGGTTCCAGCAGCGACCCGACGCCAACGTCGGCATCGTGACCGGTGCCGTGTCGGGCCTCGTGGTGCTGGACGTCGACGACCGCCACGGCGGCTCCGAGAGCCTGTCCCGGCTTGAACTCTCGCACGGACCGCTGCCGCTCACCGCGGAGGCGCTTACCGGCGGTGGCGGCAGGCATTTGTATTTCGCTCATCCGGGAGGCTCCGTCCACAATCGAGTGGCTTTCGTGCCGGGGATGGATGTGCGCGGCGATGGCGGCTGTGTGGTGGCGCCCCCGTCCCTGCATCCGGGCGGGAAGTCCTACGGTTGGGCGCCCGGGCGGTCTCCCGAGGAGGCGCGCCTCGCGGCCCCGCCGCGCTGGCTGTTGCGCCTCCTGCAGCCCGAGGGCGGGCGCGCCGGCCATCCGCTTTCGCACTGGCGCGAGGTGGTGCGCCGCCGGATTCCCGAGGGAGAGCGCAACAACACGATCGCATCGCTGGCGGGCCATTTGTTGCGGCATGGGGTGGACGCCGAGGTCGTGCTGGAGCTGCTGGCGGCCTGGAACCGGGCGCAGTGCGACCCGCCGCTGCCGGAGGATGAGGTGGCGCGTGTGGTGGACAGCATCGCGCGGCTGCACGAGCGGCGCCGCGAGAGCGGGGAAGAATAAGGAGACGTCACGGCTCGTCTCGGGGACGCGCCGATCGAGCGTCGCGACAATGCTTGACGCGCTCGACCCTCACCCCTTCCCCCTCGGTCCCCTCATCCCCTCCCTTCTCCCACAAGGGGAGAAGGAAGATTCGAGCCTCCTCTCTCCGCTCGAAAGAGGGGCGGAGGTGAGGGACGGGGGGGAAAGGGCGGCGGCAAACGAATCGCCAACCATTTGCCGAAGGATCAATAAATGATCGAGATCGACGGTTCGTACGGCGAGGGCGGCGGCCAGCTTACCCGCACCGCCGTTGCGCTCGCGGCGATCACCCGCACGCCGGTGCGGATCGTCAACGTGCGCGCCAGGCGCGGCAAGCCGGGGCTCGCGCCGCAGCACCTCGCCGCGTTGCGCGCCGTGAGCGCGGTTTGCAGTGCCGCCACGGAGGGGCTCGAGCTGGGGTCGACCGCGGTCGCGTTCGATCCGGGGGCCCTCGAGGGCGGCGCGTACCGGTTCGACGTGGGCACCGCGGGCAGCGTCACGCTGGTGCTGCAAGCGGTGCTGCCGGTGCTGCTCGCAAGCCGCGTGCCGTCGAGCCTCGGCATCACCGGGGGAACCGACATCCGGCAGTCGCCTCCGATTGATTACCTCGGCGAGGTGCTGTTGCGCCACCTTGCGCGCATGGGCGCGGCCGTGCGCCTCGGCGTGACGAAACGTGGCTATTACCCGCGGGGAGGCGGCGAGGTTGCGGTGGAGATCGCTTCGGCCCGGCTGCATCCGCTCCGGGCCCCGTCGGCCGGTGCCTTGCGGGCAGTTCGGGGCATCGCGCACGTCTCCAATCTGCCCGCGCACATCCCGGAGCGCATGCGGGACGCGGCGCTGGGGCAGCTGGGGGCATTTCGCGCGATCGCGCGGATCGCGACACCCGTACTCGCGGACGCCGACGCGATCGGGCGTGGCGGCGCGATCGTGGTGTGGGCCGAGACCGAGTACACCGTGCTCGGCGCGGCGCGCGTCGCCGAGCGGGGCGTGCGCGCGGAGGCGCTCGGTGAAGCGGTCGGATGGGAGCTCAGGACCGATCTCGACGCCGGCGTGACCGTCGACCGCCACGCGGCGGATCAGCTGCTCGTCTATCTGGCGCTCGCGGGAGGGGAATCGACGTTCACGGTCCGCGAGCTTACTTCTCACACGCGGACGGCGATGTGGCTGATCGGGCGCTTCCTGCCGGTGCGCTTCGTCGAGGAGCGGCTGGACGGGATCGTGCGCGTGCGGGTCCTGCGATGATGCCGATCCACGAACTCATCTGGCACCGTGACGTGCCGGGCGAATGAGCGCGCGGGCGGCTTATCCGCCACCCTTGCGGTAAGCCCCCAGCGTCCACTCGCCGGACGCTTCGTCGTGGCGCAGGACGTAGGTGTCGCCGTCGCTGGCGGCAACCTTGAAGTAGCGATGATCGGGCGCGAGCCAGCGGTCCAGGATCGACGCCACCTCCAGCCGCCGCTCCCCGAGCGTGAAAGCGCGCGGCTCCTGCTCGCCGCGGTAGCCGGCGTAGCACTCGACGTGGATCTTCATCGCCATCCTCCGGCAGCCGGTCGGGCTTCCGCGTAGTCTTATATCATTGTCGCACGCCGTCGCCATGCGCCCGATCTTCGACCCGATGCTCGTCAACGGCCCCTTCGGCGATCCGGGGCTGTATCTCGATTTCCGCTTCGAGCGGCGCGCGCTGCTCTTCGACCTGGGCGACCTTGCGGCGCTGCCGCCGAAGAAGCTGCTCCGGGTCTCCGACGTGTTCGTCTCGCACACGCACATGGACCACTTCGCCGGGTTCGACCGCCTGCTGCGCGTCTGCCTCGGCCGCGACACGGCGGCGCGCCTGTACGGCCCGCCGGGATTCATCGAGCGGGTGGCGCACAAGCTCGACGCGTATACGTGGAACCTCGTCGAGAACTACCCCACGGACTTCACGATCGAAGCGTGGGAGATCGATCCGGACGAACGCGTCCGGGGGGCGCGCTTTCGTTGCCACGCGCGGTTCCGGCGCGAGCCGCTCGAGGACCGGCAGGCGCCCGCGGGCGTTCTGCTCGACGAAAGCGCGTTCCGGGTGCGCGCGGCGCTCCTCGACCATCAGACCCCCTGCCTCGCGTTCGCGGTGGAGGAGAAAACCCACGTCAACGTGTGGAAGAACCGTCTCGCCGAGCTCGGCCTGCCCACGGGGCCGTGGCTGAAGGATCTCAAGGAGGCCGTGACGCGCGGCGATCCCGACGACACGCCGGTGCGCGCCGGGTGGCGCGACCGCCACGGCACGCACGAGCGGCACTTTGCCCTCGGGGAGCTCAAGCGCCGGGTGCTGCAGCTCGTGCCGGGCGAGAAGATCTGCTACGTGACCGACGTCGTCTATCATGAGGAGAATGCCGGACGCATCGCGGCGCTGGCGCAGGGCGCCGAGCTGCTCTTCATCGAATGCGTGTTCCTCGACGAGGACGCCGGCCAGGCGGCGCGGAAGTTTCACCTCACCGCTCGCCAGGCCGGCTGCATCGCGCGCGCCGCGCACGCCAGGACGGTGGTGCCGTTTCATTTCTCGCCGCGCTACCTGGAGCGCGAGCAGGAATTGCGCGCGGAACTCGAGGGGGCGCGCGCAGGTCAGTGATAAGTGATGAGCGGGGACAGGCGGGCGTTTGTGAGAGGCAAGGCGTGAGGCGGGAAGCATGAGGCGCGAGGCAAAAGGGGCTGCGAGCCCGGGGACCGGGGTGAGATCGTCATCCCGCATCCCTCATCCCTCATCCCTGAAGTTCAGTGCGCTTCCGCCCCTGTCTCTCTATGTTCATATTCCCTGGTGCGCGCGCAAATGCCCGTATTGCGACTTCAATTCGCATGAGGCGCGCGCGGCGGTCCCCGGGAAACGTTACGTCGCGGCACTCGTCGCCGACCTGGAGCAGGCGCTGCCACAGGTGTGGGGGCGGCGGGTCCACAGCGTGTTCATTGGCGGTGGAACGCCCAGCCTGTTCTCGGCGCGGAGCATCGACGCGATGCTGGCCGCGGTGCGCGCGCGCCTGGCGCTGGCGCCGGACGCGGAGATCACGCTGGAAGCCAACCCGGGCACGATGGAGGCAGACAAGTTCCGCGACTTCCGCGCGGCGGGAATCAACCGGCTGTCGCTCGGCATCCAGAGCTTCGACCCGCGCCACCTCAAGGTGCTGGGACGCATCCACGACGGCGAGGAGGCGCGGCGCGCCATCGAAATGGCCATGCAGCATTTCGATAACGTGAATCTCGATCTCATGTATGGATTGCCGGGGCAAACCCTCGAGGAAGCGCAGACCGATATCGACATCGCGCTCGAGTTCGGTCCACCGCACCTGTCGTGCTACCACCTCACCATCGAGCCGAATACCTACTTTCACCGTTATCCGCCGCGATTGCCCGACGACGACGCGACCGCCGCGATGCAGGCGGCGATCGAAGCGCGGCTCGCCGCGGCGGGCTACGACCACTACGAAGTTTCCGCCTACGCGAAGCTCGATAGGACCCTCATCCCTCATCCCTCATCCCTCATCCCTGCGCGCAGCGCCCGCTGCGCGCACAACATGAACTACTGGACCTTCGGCGACTATCTGGGGGTGGGCGCCGGCGCGCACGGCAAGATCAGCTTTCCCGGCCGCGTCGTGCGCGAGACGCGGGTGAAGCATCCCGAGCGCTACATGGAAGCCGCAGGGCGGGGAAATGCGGTGCAGGAGCAGCACGAGGTTCCGGTGGATGATCTTCCCTTCGAATTCATGATGAATGCCCTGCGGCTTAATGGGGGCTGCACGTTGACGCTGTTCGAGGAGCGCACCGGCCTGCCGCTCACTGCGGTGCTGCGCGAGCTGGAGGAAGCGGAGCGGCGCGGGCTCGTCGAACGCGACCACGCGCGCATCGCGCCGACCCCGCTCGGGCGGCGGTTCCTCAACGACCTGCTGCAGATCTTCCTGCGGGGGCCGGCTCGGAGCGTGCCGGCCTAGCAGCCTGTCGGACCGGGTCCCATGAAAGGTCGGTGTGAACGCATGAGCGGTGTGTCGCCCGCCGGCACCGCGGATCAGAATGGCGGTGGCCTGCAAAAACCCGAGCGGAACCCAAAGTCCGACACACTGCTAACCCAACTTCCACAGTTCGCGGGTGTGAATTGCGGTAAATCAAGCAGTTAAGCTCTGCGGTCGCCACTACATTTGCAGCATTGCGGGCGGGCGCAGGCGCTCAGGCAGAGTCAGTCCCAGCCGCTCGATGAGGAGCA
>JACPTK010000051.1 GCA_016192825.1 Betaproteobacteria bacterium
CGCCATTCGCCTTGCTCTTCCGCCGTGGCAAAATTGCGGCATGTCCGAAGATCAGTCCTGGGCCTTCCCGGAGTCATTTCAGCCGCAGTCCGGCCAGACCCAGTTCGACCTCGAGCGCGCATTCGATGCGGTAGTGCTGGTTCGCTCCGAAGTTCCGGAGGATGCCTACAGCGCCGCCACGCTCGGCACCGAGCGGGGCGGCTACGGCGCGGTCATCCGTGAGGACGGCCTCGTGCTCACGATCGGCTACCTCATCAACGAGGCATCGCAGATCTGGCTCACCACCAATCGCGGCGCCCTCGTGGCCGGCTACCCGCTTGCCTACGACCAAGCGACCGGGTTCGGCCTGATCCAGCCCCTGGGCAAGCTCGCTGTCCCGCACCTTCAGCGCGGTCTCGCATCCGACGTCAAGGTCGGCGATTCGGCGTTCGTGATCGGCCACGGCGGTGGCGCCCACTCGCTCAAGACCAGGGTCATCGCGAAACAGGAATTCGCCGGCTACTGGGAATACGTGCTCGATGAGGCACTCTTCACCGCGCCGGCGCATCCGCAATGGGGCGGCGCGGCGCTGCTCGATGCGCAGGGCAACCTGATCGGCATCGGTTCGCTGCTGGTACAGCAGGAGGTAAACGGCGAGCCCCTCCACGTCAACATGTTCGTGCCGATCGACCTGCTCAACCCGATCCTCGATGCCATGCTGAAAACCGGCCGCAGCCCGCATCCGCCCCGTCCGTGGCTGGGAATGTCCACGCAGGATCCGGGAGGCAAGCTGGTGGTCGCCAGGCTGTCTCCGGGCGGTCCGGCCAGCCGTGCCGGCGTGCGGGTCGGCGATCTGGTGCTCGGTGTCGGCGGGTCAGACGTGCAGGGCCTCGCGGAGTTTTTCCGGGCCGTGTGGCGCCTGGGCGCGGCCGGGGTTGACGTGCCTCTCACCCTCTCGCGCGCCGGCGATGTGCTTCACATCACGGTCAAGTCGGCGGACCGCAACGACTTTCTCCGCAAGCCGAAGCTGCATTGAGATTCGCCCTTTTTCTGTTCGTTGGGGCTTCCGGGGGCGGACCTGCACAACGTATTAATACCGAAATACATAGCGCTCAATACCGACATTTATTGAGCGTTTAGTATCGCGTTTTTGACCCGCAAATCGCGCGTCTAAGAGGATTTCTACAGACGCCTAATCCTGTAAATCCTGTTAATCCTGTCTATTTTTTTCCTTTGGCGCCTTGGCAGCTCGATTATTGTTTTGTTTTTCTTGGCGGTCTTGGCGGTTCCATACTGCTTTAACCAACCCGAAACAACCCCCGCTTCGCCCGGTGCAGCCGCTCCCAACCGGTACGGGTAATGCGGATCAACTCGCCCACCTGCACCCCCGCCTTGTGATCCGGGGTAATCACGTTCGGCTGCACCACCACCGTCATGTTCTCCTCCAGCGTCATGTCCGGCAGCTTGCCCGCCATGCGGCTCTTGGTACCGATAATCGGCTGGAAGTAGCCCCCACCGAAGCCGTGCATCAGGTCGTCGCAGACGGTGAAGCCGTTCTTCTCGATCACCCCGGTGGCGTCGAGGATCTCCTGCATCGTCGCGCCGTGCCGCGCCACCTTCGTAACCGCGTCGAACGCCGCCTCCGCCGTCTCGTACAGGTCGAGGTAGAGCGGCGTCGCCTCGGCGCCCACCGTGAACGTGCGCAATACCTGCCCTGCGTAGTCCCACCAGTAGGCGGACAGCTCGCAAAACACGACGTCGCCCTTCTTCACCTTGCGCGGCGAGTGGTGCTGCGGCGGCACGTAAATATGCGGCCTGACCATCGAGGTGATGCCCATGTAGTGGATCATCGTCGTGCCGCCGTGCTTGATGTAGGCGCTCTCGACGATCGCCCCCAGCTCGCGCTCGGTGAGGCCGGGCTTCGTCCCGGCCAGCAGCGCCGCCAGCCCCGCGTCGGAAAGCGCCGCGCCGATGCGCAGCCAGTCGAGCTCCTCCTCCGACTTGATCATGCGCAGCCGGATGTAATCCGCGTCCAGCCCGAGCATCGTGAAGTGTTCCTCGAGCTGGCGGTATTTCGAGACGACCAGCGGGCCGATGATGCCGACGCGCTTCGCGCCGCGGCGCTGCAGCTCGCGGATCATCTGCTGCAGGCCGTGGTGCGCGCCCCAGTGCACTTCCACGTCGCGGGCGATCTTTCTCGCAAGAGGGAAATGATTGACCCACTCGACCGACATCCACATCTTCTCGCCCGGCTTGAAGATGACGTAGGCCTCGACCGTCCCGGGCCAGCCGGTCACCCACTGCGGCGCGTTGCCGGCGCGGTGGTCGGTGATGAGCAGCAGATGGTCCACGCCCGCCTTCTCCATCACCGCGCCGAGCGCCTTGTGGCGCCGCGCGTACTCGGCGTCGGAAAAGCGCGGGTATTCCTGCCGCATGATTGCGCGCAGCCTGGGCGCAATTCTAAGCGGCGTGACTCGTGACTCGTGACTGGTGACTGGTCTCCGCTTCGCGCTTCGCGTCTTACTCATCACTCATCACCCATCACTCGCCACTCATCAATTGCGGCGCTGCCGCTCCTCAAACCAGGGATAAGCGTTGGTCTGCGACGCGGGCCGCACCGGCTGCGCCGGGCGGACCCACGAGGGGTTGAGTTGGGACAGCGAGGTAACGCCCATCAGGCCCATCGCCGTGCGGATCTCGACGTCCATCAGCTCCAGCATACGCTTCAACCCCGGCTCGCCGGCGGCCCCGAGCGCCCAACCAAGCATCTTGCCCACGCCGACCGCGCGCGCGCCGAGGCACAGCGCCTTTACCACGTCGGTGCCGCGCAGCACGCCGCCGTCCCACAGGATCTCGGCGCGGCCATCGACCGCGGCGACCACTTCCGGCAGCACTTCGACGGTGCCTTGCGCATGGTCGAGCTGGCGCCCGCCGTGGTTCGAGACGTACACCGCCTCGGCCCCGTGCTCGACCGACAGCTTCGCGTCCTCCGCGGTGGCTACGCCCTTGACGATCAACGGCACCTTCATCCGCTCCTTCATCCAGACAAGATCGCTCCACTTGAGGCCCATCTGGAAGGCGGGGTCGCCGAACCCCTCGCGCACGTTGGCGCGGCTGATGATGTCGCGCTCGCGGCGCCCGTAGTAGTTGCGGTCCACGCACACGCACAGCGCGCGGTAGCCGGCCGCCTTCGCGCGGTCGAGGATGTCCTCCACCCACTTGCGGTCGGCGCGCACGTAGAGCTGGAAGATGAGCGGCTCCTTGACCGCCGCAGCGGTCTCTTCCAGACCCGGCTTGGCCGCCGTGCTGATGAACGCAGCCGTGCCGTGCGCGACCGCGGCGCGCGCGACGTTGCGCGCGCCCTCGGGATGCGCGAAGCCGACGAAGCCGCCGACCGGCGCGAGGAACACCGGGCTCGCGAGCTTCTGCCCCAGCAGCGTCGTCGTGATGTCGATCTTTCGCACGTCCACCAGCACGCGCTGGCGCAGCGCGAGGCTGTCGAGCGCCTGCCGGTTGCGGAGCAAGGTGGTCTCGGAATCCGAGCCGCCCGACAGGTGATCCCACAGCGCCCGCGGCAGGTTGCGGCGCGCCGCCAGCACGATTTCCTGCAGCGACACGAAATTCTCCGCCGCGCGCTCGTCGATGCGCGGGTATTTCTGCTTCTCCCCCTTTACTTCTTTAGTCACCTTCTTTGCCATTCTTCTTCCTTGATTCCAACTCAATAACGGTTCACGGATCACGGCAGTTAGAGCCCCATGCCCTGCAGCAGGCGCTCGTTGTAGCGCTTGCCGGCGCCGGCGCCGATCGCGAAGATCTCGCTCAACCGCGCGACACTCTCCGGCGACAGCCGGATGTCGGCGGCGGCCGCGTTCAGCTCCACGTTCTTCACGTGGCTGGTGCCGGGTATCGGCACGATGTCCTCGCCCTGCGCAAGCATCCAGGCGAGCGCCAGCTGCGCCGCGGTCACACCCTGCCCCCGCGCCACCGCCTCCAGCGCCTCCACCAGCTTCACGTTCCTTGCCAGGTTTTCCGGCTGAAAGCGCGGGTGCCGACGGCGCCGGTCGTTCGGCGGCAGGTCGTCCACGGTCTTGATCCGGCCGGTGAGCAGCCCCCGCCCGAGCGGCGCGTAGGCGACGTAGGCGATGCCGAGCTCGCGGCAGGCGGGCAGGATGTCGCGCTCGACCTCCCGGAACCACAGCGAATACTCGGTCTGCAGCGCCGCGATCGGGTGCGCCCGGTGCGCGCGCCTGAGCGTCGCGGCCCCGGCCTCGCAGAGGCCGATGTGGCGGATCTTGCCCTGGTCGATCAGCCGCGCCATCGCCCCCACCGTTTCCTCGATCGGCACCGCGGGGTCCACGCGGTGGAGGTAATAGACGTCGATCACGTCCACGTCCATGCGCTTCAGGCTGGCGTCGCAGCACTGGAAGACGTACTCGGGCCGGCCGTTGGTCGCCTTCCTGCCGTCGGGCAGGTCGATGTTGCCGAACTTGCTCGAGATCAGCACCTGGTCGCGGAAGCCCTTGATGGCGCGCCCGAGCAGCACCTCGTGGCGCGTGCCCCAGTAGGCGTCCGAGGAGTCGAAGAAGTTAATGCCGAGCTCCCAGGCGCGGCGGATCGTCGCGTTGAACGCCTCCACCATCGGCGCGTCGTCGAACCTGATGGCCTGGCTGCCGCGGCCCATGCTGATCGCCGAAACGGACGGGCCGTCGCGTCCCAGTTGCCGGTACTTCACGTCAGTCCCGCCTCGCCCACGGCAGGTAGCGGCGTGTCAACCAGTTCACCAGGACCTCGAAGCTCACCCCCACGGCGACCAGCACGATCACGGCGACGAACGCTTCACTGTGCTTGAACGTGCGCGAGTTGTACAGGATGTAGTAGCCGAGACCGGGAATGGAGATGAAGAACTCGGCCACGACGGCTGCGACCAGCGCGCGCCCGGCGGCAAGGCGGACGCCGGCGAGGAGGTAAGGCAGCGACGACGGGAAGACGATATCGAACAGGCTGTGGCGGGGAGGCGCGCGGAACGAGCGCGCCACCTCGAGGTACTCGAGCGGCACCGAGCGCGCGCCGTCGCAGGCGTTCACCGCGATCGAGAAGAACGCCGCGAATACCACCACGGCGAGCCGGGCATCCGCGCTGTAGCCGAACCACAGGGTGACCAGCGGCAGGATCGCGACCATGGGCGTCGCGAACAGGCTGTTCACGTAGTAGCGCAGGCCCCGCTCGACGAGATCGATGCGCCCCATGGCGAACCCGACCGCGGTACCGAGCACAAGCGAGATCAGCAGGCCGCCCACGACCGCGCCCAGCGTCGCCCCCGCGGCCGCCAGGAACTGCGGGTCGCTGATGACCGTCGTGAACACCCGCGCGATGGCGATCGGCTTGGCGACGTACGCCGGCGCGAACGCGCGCACCGTGACCTCCCAGGCGAACAGCAGAACCGCGCCGGCCGCGATCTTCAGAAACAGCGGCGAGGCAATCCATGCGCGCAGCACGGAGCCGTTTGCCGCGGTCCTCGCCGCCGTGAGCGCGTGCGCGGTCACGGGTTATAACCCCGCCACGCCGCGAAGCGGTTCTCGAGAAAGCGCCCAAAGTCCATCAGCGCCACGCCGAGCAATACGATGATCAGAATCGCGGCGAGCAATCCCGGCGTGTCGAAGTTCTGCGAGCCCATCATGATCATCTGTCCCAGGCCCGAAGGGCTCAGGAAGATCTCCGCCGCCACCATGCCGACCAGGCCGCGCGCGATCGCCTGGCGGATGCCGGTCATGGTGAAAGGCAGCGTGTACGGAATCAGCACATCGCACCACAGGCGCCATTCGCTGGTGCGGAACGAGTACGCGATCTCCACCAGCTCCGGCCGGATGCTGCGCGCCCCCTCGACCGTGTTGTAAAGGACGGGAAACACCGCGAACAGGAACACCACCAGCGCCTTGGGCGCGAATCCGAACCCCATGATCGACAGGATGAACGGGATCAGCGCCACCATCGGCGTGGCATACAGCATCATGATGTAGTTCTCGAGCGCGACGCGCAGCCAGCGCACGCGCGCGAGCACCAGGCCGAAGGGGGCGCCGGCGAGGATCGCCAGCGCGAGCCCGGTGAGATAGAGCTGGAACGAGCTGAGGATCTGGCGCACCAGGAAACCGCTGCGCGCCGTTTCGATAAAGGTCTCCACAGTTGCGGACAGCGGCGCCCAGAAAGCGCCGGACACGACATGGCCCGCGGCTTCCCACGCCGCCGCCCCGGCGATGAGGCTCGCCGCCACCGTGCCGTACCGTCCCCGGCGCGTTCCCGTACTCACGACCGCCCCGCGATGAGGGTGCCGTGCGTTACTGCTTCGCCAGCTTGATGGCGTCCTTCCAGATCGAGGTGTCGACGATGCGCTCGTACGGCGCCGGCTTCTTGCCGCCCTTGATGTTGCCGACCTTGACCATGATCTTGCCGACCAGCTCGATGTTCTTGCGGCTGAGCCCGTCGTGATCCTTGGGCCAGAACTCCATGGCGATATACTCCTTCAGCGCCTGCTCGGCGATCTTGCCGCTGCGGCCGGTGGGCGCCGCGTGCTGGGCGACCTTCGCGTGGTTGGCCGTATTGCGTATGAAACGCTCGGCGTCGATCAGCGCGGCAACGATGCGAACGTAGGCGTCCCGGTTCTTCGCCAGCTGCTCCCGGTGGGCGACCAGGAACAGGTAGTGATCCACGGGGCGGGAGTCCTTCTGCCAGACGACGACCTTGAGCTTCTTCTTGCCCTCGGTCTCGATCACCGGAATGTCATCGATGTGCAGCACGCCGAACGTCAATTGCCCGGCCACCATCGCCGCGCCGACGTTGGAGCTCAGCGCGACCTGCTGGACCTCCTCGATCTTCATCTTGCAGGCGGCCAGCATGGTGCGCAGCGCGATGGAACGCGCCCCGCCCACCGAATCGACTCCGACCGGCGCGCCTTTCAGGCTCTGGCACGTCGCGTTGGGATCGGTGGAGCCGATCAGCCAGTCGGGATGCTCCATGCCCCAGATGCCGACGAGCGGCACATCCGTATTCGCGACCTGGCTGATAATGAGCGGACTCGGCGAGAGCGACACCGCGATCTCCCCGGACGCCACCGCGCGCGAGGCGGCCGCGCCGGTTTCGAACGCCCGGACCGTCACGTTCACCCCGTGCTTCTTGAACATGCCTTCCTTCTCCGCGACGTACGCGATCGTCCCGGCAAAGACCGGTGGAATGCCGGGCACGCCGAGGGTCAGCTGCTGCGCCGCGCCGAACGCGGGAAACAAGGTTAACGCCAGCGCCGCGCACGCAGTACATATGCTTCGGATACCTGCCGATTCAACGTGTTTCATGGTCGTCTCCTCCTTGGTTATGGATGATACCTGCCTCACCGGGCCAGCTCGCGCTCGGCCCGCCGCGCATCCGCCATCAACGTGCCCCAGACGTGCTCGCGCAGCTCCGCGAACCGCGGTTGCAGCAGCGTGCCGCGATCGCGCGGACGCGGCATATCCACCTCGACGATCTCGTGCACGCTGCTCGGCCGCCCCTTGAGCACCAGCACGCGATCGCCCATCAGCACCGCCTCGTCGATGGCGTGCGTGACGAACACCATCGTCGTCGGCCGCATCTCCCAGATGCGCAGCATCTCGAACTGCAGGATTTCCCGCGTCTGCGCATCCACCGCGCCGAACGGCTCGTCCATCAGCAGCACTCGCGGCTTCACCGCCAGCGCCCGCGCCAGCCCGCAGCGCTGTTGCATGCCGCCGGAGATCTGATACGGGTAATAGTGCTCGAAGCCGGCCAGCCCCACCAGCCTGATGAACTCCGGAATCTGCTCCTGGATCTCGGCGCGCGAGGCGCCGGCCAGCTTGAGACCGTAGGCGACATTGTCGAATACCGTCTTCCAGGGAAACAGGCCGAAATGCTGGAACACCACGGCCACGCCCTGGCGCGGACCTTCGACGCGCTCGCCCTCCACGGCGATCTCGCCCTCATCGAGCGGGATCAGCCCGTCGAGGCATCTCAGGAGCGTCGTCTTGCCGCAGCCCGAGGGGCCGATGACCGCCAGTACCTCCCGTTCACCGACCTCGAGGCTGATGTCGCGGAAAACCTCGAGCGTCCCGAAACGCTTTCCGGCGCCCGACATCACGATGCGCGCTTGTCCCCGGCTCATGGTATGCATCAACCCGCGATCAGCCGCGTCCCCTGCGCCGGGATGAATCCCTCCGGGAACGCGATGACCCGAGCGCCGTTCGCCCCCGCCTCGCGGACCAGGCGGCACGCCTTCGCGGTCGAGCCCTCGCGGTCGAGAAACACGGAGGCCGCCTGCACGGCGGCCGCCTTGATTATCGGGTAGCTGTCTCCCACGTCCCGTCGTTCGCTATATGCAACAAGACATCATGAGGATTATAGCCTTCGGCGGCCAGCTACCAACCTGATTATGACGTCGTTGCCGGGCGTCGCGAGCGTCTGGCGCGCGCCGGGATCCGTCAGCGCGGCGCCGAAGTCCTTCCCAATCTTGCCATGCTACACCACCGCCACGCCCTGGATTTCGATCAGAATGCCGGCCCCTTCGGTTATGATCCGAGTCCGTCGCCGACTTCCACGTTCTCGGGCTTCAATTCGACTCCGGAAGCCTTCGCCTGCAGCAGCAGCAACGTTGAAAAATCCTGGTCCGTATAGCCGTTGCCGATGAGGGTTTGCACCAGGTCGCGGGCAATCGACGTGACCGGCATCGGCACCCCGAACTGCCGGCCCGCGGACAGGCCGAGGTCGATGTCCTTGCGCAGCAGTTCGGGCGTGAACGTGACGTGGAAGTCGAGGTTCACCAGCGCCGGCGTCTTGTAGCGCGTGAACGTCGAGCCCATCACGCTCTTGTTGAGGAAATCGAGAAAGGCGTGGCGCTTCATGCCGGCCCGTTCGGCGAGCACCGTGATCTCGCACAGGTTCTGGATCACCACGCCGAGCATCACGTTGTGGCAGATCTTGGCGATGCGCGAGAGCTCGCCTTCGCCGACGTAGGAGACGCCCTGCCCGATCGCCTGCAGGTAGGGCGCCACGGCGTCGAACGCGTCCTGCGGGCCGGACGCGACGACGGTGAGCTTGCCGGCCTTGATCACCTTCGCGTTGCCGGAAACCGGCGCGGCGAGGAGCTTGACGCCCAGCTTGCCGAGCCTTTCCCGTATTTCCGCCGACTCGTCGAGCGAGATCGAGGTGCTGTCCACCACGATCCTCGGCGCCTTGCCCTTCGCGCACACGCCGTTCGGCCCGAACAGGACCTCCTTCACGTCCTTGCCCGCCGAGACCATGGTGAACACGACGTCGCACGCGGCGAGATCGGCCAGCGCGTCCACCACTTTCGCCCCGGATTTCGCGAGCGGCTCGGCCTTGGAGCGGGTGCGGTTCCACACCGAGATATCGCAGCCGGCTTTCGCCAGCCGCTCCGCCATCGCGTAGCCCATGCGGCCGATGCCGATCCAACCGAGTTTGTGCCGCTTCATGTCTGCCATTTCAGTCTCTTTCCATGGTTCGTGGATCTTGCCGCCCAGTGCCGAGTGCTAAGTGCTGAGTGCCGAGCGTGAAACAGGGACTCAGAACTGGGCACTCAGAACTCAGCACTCAGCACTCAGAACGTGCACTCCCTATCGCTCGACCGGCACGCCGACGAGATTGCCCCACTCCGTCCACGAGCCGTCGTAGATCTTCACTTTCTTGTATCCCATCAGCTGGGTCAGCGCGAAATACAGCACCGTTGCGCGGTGGCTCATGCGGCAATAAGCGATGATGTCGCCGTCCGGGGATGCGCTTCGCGCCGCCACGAGCCGCTCCAGCTCGGCCACCGGCTTGAATGCCTTGTTGCCGTCGAGCAGC
The DNA here is from genome assembly GCA_016192825.1 of Betaproteobacteria bacterium. Classification (GTDB taxonomy): domain Bacteria; phylum Pseudomonadota; class Gammaproteobacteria; order Burkholderiales; family SG8-41; genus SG8-41. Next base: position 9,841 of record JACPTK010000051.1, read on the forward strand.
TCTTCGAAATACAAGTGCTTCGCTCCCGGAATCCGGCCGTAACGCAGCGCGCCCACGTCCGGACCCTCCGGCCCGCCGACGCGCTGGCCGCTGTATTCCTCGGGCGAGCGCGCGTCCAGCATCAGCGCCGCGTTCCGGCGCAGCGCCGCGAGCACCTTGTCGCGATGGATGCGCATCCGCTCGCTGCGCTTCACCGGCGCGTACTCGACCGGCGCCGCGGCCGGCGGCTCGCCGGTGACGAGCGGCCGGCCCTCCGCCGCCCAGCGACAGCGCGCGCCGTCGAGCACCTTGACCCGGGTGTGCCCGCAATAGCGGAAGGTCCACCAGGCATAAAAGCCGAACTGCACGCCTTCCCCGTAGAACACCACCGTGGTGTCGTTGCCGATGCCCGCTTCCCCGCAGCGGCGCGCGAAATCCTCCGGCGCCGGAAAATCGCGGGCGTGGGAATCCCACAGCATCTCCTTCCACTTCCAGCACACCGCGCCCGGCACGTGCCCGGCGCGGTAGGCCTGCAGCTCGTCCTGGTTCGTGCCCGCGATCTCGATCAGCCGGACCTTGGGATCCGACCGGTGCCGGTGCAACCAAGCCGGATCCACCAACGCTCTGGATTTCACCGTCGCCATCGAACTCTCTTGTCACCTCGAATGCAATTGAAGAAGTGGCTCGTAGCGGCCTCAGCCGGGACACCGCAAATTTGAACAGGGCATCGCTTCGGCCGCCCCGCGCGTCACCGGGGGTCGCATCCCGCAAGCGGGTCCCTGCTCCGCCCCTCGACGCGCCCCGTCTTCTCGCGGCAATTCCTCATCCCTCCGCCCTCATCCCTCATCCCTCATCCCTCATCCCTCATCCCTCATCCCTCATACTTGGAGTTCCTCGCCCCAATCCGTTGTCTCCAGAAGCGATTTCACCTGGCTCAAGAAGGCGGCCGAGTAGGCGCCGTCCACCGCGCGGTGGTCGAATGACTGCGCCAGCATGCCCACCGGCCGCACGGCGACGCTGTCCCCCTGCGCGCTCTCGATCACCACGGCGCGCTTGCGCACCGCGTCGGTGGAGAGGATCGCCACCTGCGGCGGGCTGATGATGGCCGCGGTGAGGAGCGTTCCGTACGCGCCGTTGTTGGTGACGGTATAGGTGCACTCGGTCATGTCGTCGGGCTTGAGCTTTCCCGCCCGCGCGCGGGTCGCAAGATCGTTGATGGCGCGCGCGAGGGCCGGAAGCGATTTCGAGGCCGCGTCCTTCGCCACCGGCACCAGCAGTCCTTCGAAGCCGAGGTCCACCGCGATGCCGAGGTTGACGCGCCGGTGCAGGACGAGATGGTCGCCGTAAAAGCTGGCATTCAATCGGGGGTACTTCATCAAGGCCGCCGCTGCGGCATGGGCGATGAAGGGAAGGTAAGTAAGGGAAAACCCTTCGCGTTCCTTCCACTGCCGGCCACCCATGCGGCGGACTTGATCCACGCGCGAGAAATCCGCTTCCACCACCTGCAGCACGTGCGGCACCGACGCCCAGGCCTTCGCCATGTGCTCGGCGGTGCGCTTGCGAACGCTGTTGAGCGCAACCGTCCCGGCGCCGGCCGGACTCGCGGCTGGCGGCTGGCGGCTGGCGGCTGGCGGCTGAGCGCTTCGCGCGATATGCGCCAGCACGTCCTCGCGGGTGATGCGCCCGTCCCGGCCGGTGCCGCGTACGTCGGACGGGTTCAGGCCATGCTCGGCGAGAAGCCGGCTCACCACCGGTGACAGCCGACTTCCCAATCCGGCGGTTTGGCTTCGTTCAGGCGGCGCCCCCCGTAACTGCCCTGCCGACGGGACCATCGCGTCCGATTGCGGCGACACTGGCACCGGCGCCGCCTGCGCCGATTCGCGAATAACCGCCAGGCGCACGCCGATCTTCGCGGTCACCCCTTCCGCGACCAGGATCTCCGCGAGCACGCCGGAGGCCGGAGCGGGAATTTCGGTGCTGACCTTGTCGGTCTCGACGTCGAACAAGACCTCGTCCGCCTTGACCGGGTCGCCGACCTTCTTGTGCCACTTGGTGACCGTGCCCTCGGCGACCGTCTCGCCGAGCTGCGGCATCACTACGTCCATCGGTTGGGATACCTCGTCACGCTCTCAAACGTTATTGGCAAACTCGCATCTGCAAGTGATGAGTGATGAGTGACGCCCCCTCACTCCAACCCTCTCCCCCGCGACCGCGGGGAAGAGGGAGGTTGCGTATCCGCTCGTCACTCGTCACCGGCGTCAGTCGATCTTCTCGCGGATCTCGCGCACGATGCGCGCGGCCGACGGGATGGTGTTGTCCTCCAGCTGGTCGGCCGAGGGCAGCGGCACGTGGGGCGTCGTAATGCGCACGATCGGGCCGTCGAGGTCCCAGAAGCACTCGTCGGCGACGATGGAGGCGATCTCGGCACCCCAGCCGCAGAGCCGCGGATTCTCCTCCACCGTGACGAGGCGGCCGGTCTTCGCGACCTCGGACAGCAGGGTCTGCGTGTCGAGCGGCACCAGCGAGCGCAGGTCGACGACGGAGCACGCGATGCCGTGTTCCTTCTCCAGGACCTCCGCCGCCTCCAGCGCGCGGTGCACCATCAGCGCGAGCGCGACGATCGTGCAGTCCTTGCCCTGGCGCACGACCCTGGCCTTGCCCAGCTCGACCACGTGCTCGCCGTCGGGCACCTCGCCCTTCATCGCGTAGAGCGACTTCTGCTCGAACACCAGCACCGGGTCCGGGTCGCGCACCGCGGCGGCGATGAGCCCCTTCACGTCGGCCGGCGTCGCCGGGGCGACCACCTTCAGCCCCGGCACCGCCATCGCCCAGTTCTCGACCGCCTGCGAGTGCTGCGCGCCGAAGCGCGAGCCGGCGCCGTTCGCGGTGCGGATCACCAGCGGCAGCGCGATCTGGCCGTTGGTCATGTAGCGGGTCTTGGCGATCTCGTTGGCGACCATGTCCCAGCACACCGCGAGGAAATCGGAGAACATGATTTCGGCGATCGGGCGCAGCCCCGTCATGGCGGCGCCCATCGCCGCGCCGATGATCGCCTGCTCCGAGATCGGGCAGTCGCGCACCCGCTTCGGCCCGAATTTTTCGAGCAGCCCGACGGTCGCCTTGAACACGCCGCCCGCCGCCGCCACGTCCTCGCCCAGGAACACCACGCGCTCGTCGCGCGCCATCTCCTGCGCGATGCCGGCCGCAACCGCATCGCGGTAGGTCAGTTCCGCCATGCCGCGCCTCCGTCCGCCCAGACGTTCCTCTCGATGCCGTCGAGCGACGGCGTGGGCGACGCCCCGGCGGCCGCGGTCGCCTCGTCCACCTTGCGCATCGTCTCGTCCTCGATGTCCTTCAGCGTCGCCTCGGCGACGCCGAGCTTCGCCAGCCGCTCGCGGTAGAGCTTGATCGGGTCGCGCTCGAGCCATTTCTCCAGCTCGCCCTCCGGCCGGTACTTGGCGGGGTCGGCGCGCGAATGCCCGCTGTGGCGGTAGGTCTTGGCCTCGATCAGGGCGGGACCGCCGCCCTTGCGCGCGCGCGTCATGTACTTCACGGCGGTGCGATAGACCTCGTCGGCGTCGTTGCCGTCGATCACGACCGACTCGAGGTTGTAGGCGCCAGCGCGGTCGGCCGCGGGATGGTCCACCGCCGTCACGGTGTGGATCGCGGTGTACTCCATGTAAAGGTTGTTCTCGCAGACGAAGATCACCGGCAGCTTCCACACGACGGAGAAGTTGAGCGCCTCGTGGAAGGCGCCGATGTTGGTGGTGCCGTCGCCGAAGAAGCACACGGCGACCTGCTCCGTGCCGCGGTACTGCGCGCTCCACGCCGCCCCGGCCGCGACCGGCAGATGCGCGCCGATGATGGCGTAGGACCCCATCGCGCCTTTTGACACGTCGGTGAGGTGCATCGAGCCGCCCTTGCCGCCGAGCAGCCCGCACTCGCGGCCCATCAGCTCGCCCAGCACGCCGGCCATCGAGGCGCCGCGAGCGAGCGTGTGCGCGTGCCCGCGGTAAGTGCAGAACGTCCAGTCGTCCGGACGCATCGCCACCCCGAAGCCCGCCGCGATCGCCTCCTGCCCGAGCGAGAGATGGCTGGTGCCCTTGACCAGGTTCTGCAGGAACAGGTCGTAGGCGCGCTTCTCGCAATAGCGCAGCTCGACCTGCAGGCGGTAGAGCGCGAGCCGCGTCTCCCGGCCGATGTCCTTGGCGGCGGCGGCTTTCTTGCCCTTTACTTTAGTATCCATGGACTCTCGATACTTGTTGCCATTCAATATTCGGGAGATCGGGAGATCGAAAAACCGGGCTTTGTCGCACTCACGCCCTCCCGCTCTCACGCCCTTATGGTCAGTACTTGTTGGCGATCGGCAGCTCCTGCGCCGGGAACAGCGTGATCACCTTCGCGCCCGTCGGCGTCAGCACCACCTCTTCCTCGATGCGCGCAGCGGAGACGCCGTCCGCCGCCGGGCAGAAGGTCTCGACGGCGAACACCATCCCGGCCTTCAGCTCGTAGGGATCCTTGAACGAGTTCAGCCTGGAAATCAGCGGCCGCTCGTGCAGCCCCAGCCCGAGCCCGTGGCAGAAGTTCAGCCCGAACGCGGCCATCTCGCTCTCGAAGCCGATTTCCTGGGCCTTGGGAAACGCCTGCACCACGCGGTCCGTGGAGACCCCCGGTTTCAGCGAGTCGATCGCGCTGTCCATCCATTCCCGCGCCCTGCGGTAGGCCTCGTGCTGGGCGGCGGTGGCGCTGCCCACCGTGAACGTCCGGTAGTAGCAGGTCTTGTAGCCCACGTAGGTCTGGATGATGTCGAAGTAGGCCTGGTCGCCGGGGCGGATCAGGCGGTCGGTGAAGTTGTGCGGATGCGGGCTGCAGCGCTCGCCGGCGATGGCGTTGATCGCCTCCACGCAGTCGGAGCCCATCTCGTAGAGCCGCCGGGTCGCCATCGCGACGATCTCGTTCTCGCGCACGCCGGGCTTCAGCGCCTCGTAGATGTCCTGGTAGACCCCGTCGCCCATGGCCGCCGCCATGTTGAGCAGCGTGATCTCGTCGTGGCTCTTGATCTCGCGCGCGTCCAGCATCACCTGCTGCCCGTCGCGCACCGTCAGCCCGAGCTTCTGCAGCGCGAACAGGAACGGCGGCTCGACGACGTCGATGCCGAGCGGCATCTTCGCGACGCCCTCCCGCACCAGGATGTCCTTGATCTCCTTCGCGGCGGCCTCGAACAATCCGACCTTGGGGGAGACCGCGCCGCGCAGCCCCGCCAGTCCGGCGAGGCAGTGGTTCTTCGGCAGCCACGGCGCGTAGAGCTTGTGATGGCGCGCGGCCGAGCCGAAGTCCCACACCCAGGGCTCGCCGTTGCCGGTCAGCAGGCACCAGCGCGTCAGCTTGTCGCGCGCCCACTCGCCGATCACCGTGCTGGAGATGTAGCGGATGTTGTACTGGTCGAAGACCAGCAGCGCGCCCAGCCCCGATCGAGCGAGGGCGTTGCGCGTTCGCGCCAGGCGGTAGTCGTGCAGGCGGCGGAAGTCGATGCGCTCCTCGAAGTCCACCTGCATTCGGCCGGGCGCCTGCAGCGGCCGCTCCCAGCGATGCCCGGGGTTGGCCGGATCGAAGAGTCCGTCCGGGGCTTCCTTCGGCCGGCGCTTCGGGTCGATGCCCGACACCTTGATGTGTTTCGGTTCCGCTTTCTTCCTCTTGCTGGCCATGTGCGATCTTCCCGATCAGTTACTCGTCGCTCGTCGCTCGTCGCTCGTCGCTCGTTGCTCGTCGCTCGTCGCTCGTTGCGCGTCGCTCGTCACTCGTCGCTCGTTGCTCGTTGCTCGTTGCTCGTTGCTCGTTGCGCGTTGCTCGTCGCTCGTCACGCCTCGAGTCTCCCCCCATCCCCCATCCCTCATCCCTCATCCCTCATCCCTCATCCCTCATCCCTCATCCCTCATCCCTCATCCCTCAGCGCTTGGGCACGCCCAAGCGCTGTGCCATCCAGTCCGCGGTCTGGGTCTGGAACAGGTAGCGCCGATTGTTGGCGACGTGGTTGCCGCCCTTCACGATCAGCAGCTCGCACGGTCCCGACACTTCGGCGGCGATGCGCTTCGCGTTGTGCGGCGGCGTGAGGTTGTCGAGCTCGCCGCCGACGACGAAGATCGGGCAGCGAATGTTCTTCGCCACGCCCTCCAGCGTCAGCGTCCTGGCCACCTCGCGCGCTTCCTCCACGGTCTTGCTGTGCGAGCGCACGCGGAACGCCTCGCGCGAGAGCTCGTTGCGCCCATCGAAGGTCTCGACCCAGCTGTAGGGGCCGGAAAGCGAGATGCAGGCTTTTGCCCGCTTCTCGAATGCGGCCGCGCGCGCCGCGTAATAGCCGCCCAGGCTCACGCCCCACAGTCCCACGCGGCTCGCGTCGAGGTCGGGGCGCGTCTCGACGAAGTCCACCACCGCCTTGACCGCCACTTCGTAATCGCCGCGGATCGGGATGTCGTACTCGGCCTCGCCCTGGCCCGGGCCGTCGAAGGAGAGCGTCGCCATGCCGCGGGCGAGAAAGATGCCCTCGTAGACGTCCAGCTCCTCCTTGGTCGAATCCAGGCCCACGCACATCACCACGACCGGCGGCCGCCCGCCGCCCGCGGGTTTGCGCAGGATGCCGGCGAGGCGCTTGCCCTGGTACGGCATCTCCACGCGCTCCCCCGGGAACACGAGATGCGGCAGCGCCAGGCTGCGGCACTCGATGACCTTGCGGTGCGCGCGCTTCATCTGCTCCAGGTCGTGCACGAACATGAATTTGCCGAAGTGGTAGCATATCGCCGCGCGCGTCAGGTGCTCGCCTGCGGACAGCGTGAAGCCTCCGGCAAGCGCCTGTCGGCCGAGATCCTCGTGAATCGCCGCGCGAGCCCCCCACGCCGCGCACCACTCGTCCCAGCGCGAGATGCCCGCCGTCACTTCCTCGAAGTCGGTAAGCGGCACGCCGCTCGAGACGAAGCGCGGCGCCCAGTGGTGGATCGCGATCTCGACCCGCTTGTCCTTCGCGCTCGCTGCAGTTTTATCCATGTCCATTAGACAGTGTTCTTCTTCAGCACTTGGGCGCGCCCAAGTGCTTCGCCATCCAGTCCGCGGACTGCGAACGATACCGGTAAACGCGGTTGTTGGCGACGTGATTGGCGTCCTCGATGAAGCAACGCTCCACCGGGCCGGACGCCGCCGCCGCGAGCCGCTCCCCTTCCTGCCACGGCACGATGCCGTCCTGCTTGCCCGCCACGATGAACAGGGGGCAGGCAATGTTTCCGGCGACGCCTTTGAGAGACAGCGTCGCCGCGTGCTTGCGGGCGTCCGTTTCCGTGCGGGACCGCGAGCGCACCCGGAAGGTGTCGCGGGTAAGCGCGGGCAGCCGGTCGAAGATATCCGCCCACTCGAACGGCCCCGACAGCGCGATGCACGCCTTGATGCGCTTCTCGAACGCCGCCGCGCGCGGGGCGTAGTAGCCCCCGAGCGACACGCCCCACAGGCCGATGCGGCCGGCGTCCAGGTCACCGCGGCTCTCGATATAGTCGATGACGGACTTCACCGGCACCTCGTAATCGCCGCGGATCGCGAAATCGTACTCGCCCTCGCCCTGCCCCGGCCCGTCGAAGGCGAGCGTCGCCATGCCGCGCGCCAGGATGACGTTTTCGCTCGAATCCATCTCCTCCTTGGCCGAGTCGAGTCCCATGCACATCACCACGACCGGCGGCCTGGCGGCACCCGCCGGTTTGCGGAGATTGCCCGCGAGGTGTCCGCCCTCGTAGGGAATCAGGACGCGCTCGCCGGGAGGCTGCAGATGCGGCAGCGCCAGGTTGCGGCATTCGACCGCCTTCCCGTGCGCTTCCTTCATCTGCCCGGTGTCGACGACGAACACGAACTTCGAGAAGTGGTAGCACACGGCGGCGCGAGTCAGGTGCTCGCCGGCGGACAGCCGGCATCCGTCCGCCAGGGCCGCACGCCCGAGATCCTCGTGAATGGCCGCGCGCGCGCTCCAGGCGCGGCACCAATCCTCCCAGCGCTCGACGCCAGCGGTCACTTCCTGGAAGTCGGTCAGCGGGACGCCGTTGGACACGAAGCGCGGAGCCCAATGCGCGACCGCCGACTGAACCCTCGAATCCGGCATTGACGATTCTTGAATGGGGTTGCTAGCGGGGGGCGACCAAGCGGCATGTTATCAATAATCGGGCGGTTATGCGCGTAAACTGATCCTGTCAGGCGTCTCCGCCATGGATGTCTCGTTCACCTCCGCCGTCGTCATCCTGTTGCTGGTCATGGACCCGGTCGGCAACATCCCGCTGTTCGTTTCGGTGCTGCGGCGCGTCGAGCCGGAACAGCGCGCGCGGGTGATCCTGCGCGAGTGCGCAATCGCCTTCGCCGTGCTCATCGTCTTCGTGCTGTTCGGCGTTTCGATCCTGGGCGTATTCGGTATTTCCGATCCCTCGCTCACCATCGCCGGGGGCGTCATCCTGTTCCTGATCGCCCTGCGCATGATCTTCCGGACCCCGGAGGGGATATTCGGCGATCCGCTCGAAGGCGAGCCCTTCATCGTGCCGCTTGCGACCCCCGCCATCGCGGGACCCGCCGCCATGGCGACGGTGGTGCTGCTCGTCTCCCGCAACCCGCAGCGGATCGTCGAATGGATTGCGGTGGTCACGGTTGCCATGCTCGTGACGGTCATCGTTCTCGTGTCAGCCGAGCGTATTGCCAGGCTTGCGGGCCAGCGCGGCCTGCTCGCGTTCGAGCGGCTGATGGGGCTGATCCTCACCGCGATCGCGGTGGAAATGCTGTTGCGGGGAATCGAAACCTTCGTCCACCAGATCTAAAGGCGTGATTCGTGATTGGTGATTAGACTGTTAGCAGCCTGTCGGATTGCCAAGTCCGACAGGCTGCTAGGGCCTGCGCTCCGGTGGAGAGGGGGTTGCGGTTATCCAATCACTACTCACCACTCACTACTCACGCTTTTCGACCTGACGAGGCACCTCGTCAGGGAAGTAGGACGGGGGAATGGGCCGCTTCCAGTACGGCGTGAAATCGACCTCCGCGGGGGCAACCACCAGGGCGGGACGGGCGTTCAGGAGCGCTAGCACCGCCTTGCGCAGGGGCGCGTCGAGGAATCGCAGCAGGCCCTGGCGCTCGTAGTCCGCGACCATTGCGGCGCGCGCGCCATGCGGATCGGGTCCGAAGCGGGTCAGCGCCACGATGCCACCATAGCGCTCGAAGAGCGCCTGATTCAGCTTCCACATCTCGATCCATGGCGCCAGTCGGGCGGCCTTCCGCGCGGGATCCGGAGGCAAGCGGTCGGTGTCCGCGTCGCGCCGCGCCATACGCCGCAGCACGGCCTGAAATTCTTCGAGCCAGGCCCGCTCTTCGGCATTCAGGTCCGCTGCGGCCAGGCGCTGGTCCAGTTCCTCGAGCTTGCGAGCGCGCTGGGCGCGGTCCTTGCGGTCGAACTCGCGGTGATAGGCCAGGGCCTCGGACGTTTCCGCTTCCGTGACGGCAAGCCCGTTCTGCTCGACGTAGTGCCGCGCCATTCTGGGCCACACCAGGTCCCACAACCTGCGGGCCCGTGCGGGTTCACCCGCCGCCGGGGCCAGATCCGCGCGGTCAATCACCTCGCCCAGGACCATGGCCACGCCGTCGGCGCCCGGCGCCCCAGCGGACGCCAGGACGAGCGCCGCGAGCAGCCCGGCAAGCCATCGCTTCATCCGCAGGATTCTAGCGCCCCACGGGACGGTTACCGCCGCCGAATCGGCGCCGGGAGGCGGCCCTTACGCTCCAGCGTAGGCCCTTGATTTCACGGCGAGACCGGGTATCGCCCTGGATCGCGCTGCCGGCACGCAAAACAATTCACAATTTTTGTGGATAACGTTGTGGGTAAACATCGAGGACCGGCGCGAATGAGGCGTAATGACGGGCTCGCGTCTGGTTTGCACAAAATTTCATCAAAGCGGGATGCGGGATTCGCGATACGGGATGCAGGATGCGAGTCACGCGTTTAAGCTGTTATCTCGTATCACGCATCTCGTGACCCGCATCCCGTATCCTCTCTCAGGTCACCGCTCACTGCTCGCCGCTCACGGCTCACCGCTTTAGGATGCGCAGCAGGTTGTAGAAGTCGTCGGTCCAGACGCGGAAGTCGGGGCGGGGCTGCAGCGGCTCGGCGACCGACCGGATCGGCTCGGCGGCGAGCAACTGCGCGTTCCGGGTGACGATGATCTGGTCGGTAGCGGATATCCAGTAGTCCGCGCCCTCGGAGCTCTCCGGGACGTCGGTGACCAGTACCGCGGTCAGCCCGAACTCGGCGGCGAGGCGCTCCACCACCGGGGCGATATCCACGTACCGGTTGGTCGCCTGGAACACGATCGCCCCCTCCGGCTTGAGGTGGCGCACGTAGGTCGCCATCGCCTCGCGCGTGACTAGGTGCATCGGAATCGAGTCCCCCGAGAAGGCGTCGATCGCGAGCAGATCGTAGCCCTGGTCGATTTCGCGCTCGAGCGAGAGCCGCCCGTCACCGAGGATGATGTCTTTCTGGGCCAGGCTCTCGCTGAGGAAGGTGAACTCCGTGACCGCGACCGCGGCCACCTGGGGATCGATCTCGTAGAAGCGGAACAGGTCGCCCCGGCGCGCGTAGGCCGCGATCGCTCCGGCGCCGAGACCGATCACGCCGACGCGCCGCGGACCCTCGGGCAGGCTGGCGAAAACCCGCCCGTAGCCGCTGGTCGGCGCGAAATAGCTGGTCGGCCGGTTGCGCATTTCCGCGTCGAGCAGCTGGCCGCCGTGGTTGATGCCGCCGTGATACATGACGCGGAACGGGACGGGGCTCGGGTAATCGCGCGTGCGGAGCACGCCGTAGAAATTGCGCAATTTCACGCGGGTGTTGGCGAGATAGTCGCTGATGTTGACGACGGTAAAGGCGGCGGTCGCCACCACCACCGCGAGCGATGCGCCGGCGACCCACCACCGGCTGGCGAGCGTGCGGTAGTAGAGCAGCACCGCGAGCGCCGTCAGCGTGATGCCCAGCTCGTAATAGCCCGACAACAGGTTGGGCGCGGCGACGCCCACGAGCAGCGCGCCGAGAGCGCCGCCGACCGACACCATCAGATAGAACGTGGTCAGGTAGCGCGGACCGGGCTTGAGCAGGGTGAGTTCGCCGTGGCAGAACATGCAGCACACGAACAGCCCCGCCGCGTAGAGCGGCGCGGCGATCCACAGATCGAGCGATTCGCTGTACCAGGCCATCACCGGGATCAGCACCGCGGCCAGCGTCAGAAACACGCCGCGGCGATACCAGCGCGGGTGGTCGAAGCACAGGATGAAGGTGATCAGATAGAGGGACAGCGGCACCACCCACAGGAACGGTATCGACGCGATGTCCTGCGTCAGGTGGTTGGTGACCGCGAGCAGCAGGCACGATCCCGCCGCCGAGAGCGTGACCCACAGCAGGCGCCTGCCGATGGCGGGTGCCGGCTCCGGGGAGGCTTCGGCATGGCCCGCGGCGGCGGGCGCGGCGGCGGGACCGCCGGTGCTGCGGTAGGCGGCCGCCCCGCACAGCAGCACGAATGCGCCATAGGCGGCGGACCAGAACCACGACTGCGCGGCGAGCGGCAGGAAGGGCTCGATCAGCACCGGGTACGACAGCAGGGCGAGCAGCGAGGCGAGGTTCGACAGCGCGAACAGGCGGTACGGCACGGCGTGCCGGAAACGCTGCCAGAACCATGCCTGCACCAGGGGGCTCGTCGAGGACAGCAGGAAGTACGGCAAACCGATGGTGGCGGCCAGCAGGCCAAGTATGAGCAGGGTGGGCTCGCCGCCCTGCTCGCCGGGCTTCCAGTGCGCCTCCGGGATGATCGGCAAGGCGAGCAGGCTCGCCGCGAGCAGCGCGATGTGCAGCCACGCCTGCCTGCGGGGCGCGAGCAGGCGCGTCGTCCAGTCCGAATAGGCGTAACCGAAGAGCAGCATCGACTGAAAGAACACGAGGCAAGTGGCCCATACCGCGGCCGCGCCACCGAACCAGGGCAGGATCTGCTTGGCGATGACCGGCTGAACCAGGAACAGCAGGAAGGCGCTGAGGAAGATCGTCGCGGCGTGCAGCAGCATGAAGAAGACAGTGCTGAGTATTGAGTGTTTTAGTGCTGAGCTGGGAAAAGGGCGAGCGATTTTAACTCAACACTCATCACTCATCGGCAGGGGCGTTTCCTCGGGCAAGCGGCAAGGCATAACGGGTTCAGTCATGGGTTGTGCGGTATTTCACATTGCCCCCCGCACGCTGTCGAGATTTCGATACCGACATGGCCGCCCCTAACAGCATTGTCGGGCATTCGACACTTGAAAGGCCCAACCGGCAGCGCTGGACGCATGGGGGCAGCCATATATAAATTCATTAATACAAAGAGTTACATCAGCGGGCCGCTTGCGGCCCGCTGATGGCATGGAATCTGCTCAATAGTCCTTTAGGAAACGAGGATCCAAGCTGGAGGCCAGCATGTTGATCTACCTGGATGATTACCGGAAGGCGAAATCGGCGCCCGTCGCCAGGAACGACCGCTACGACGACGAGTTGATGTGCGTCAACTGGAACCCCGCGGTCAGCGCGATTGCGATGTCCTGCTATCAAACGCCGCAGGAACTGAGCCCCAAGCTGCCCGAGGATTTCACGGCGGTCGACGTCACGGCGTTCATGAACCGGGTGTACGCCCTCGCCAGCCAGATCTGAACACAACCCTCCCCCGGAGGCGGGCCGGTGCCTGATTGGCCGGTCCGCTTTTTTTTCGTACCGTCGGCGGCCGACCTTAGGGACGGCGTGAATCGTGATTCGTGAATCGTGAATCGACTCCCCTCCTGTCCGAGGAGGGGTGGCGCGGAGCGCCGGGGTGGTGGAGGAATTTTCCTCATCCCTCATCCCTCCTACCTCATCCCTCGAGCGCGGCTGCGGCGCGCATTGCCGGGGGGCGGCCCCGGGTGCCGGTGACTTTCTTTTTGCTCGCCCATAAAAGAAAGTCACCAAAGAAAAAGGGCGCCCCGTTCGCCGCCACTACCTCGTGAACTCGTGTGGTGCCCCTGCGCTGCTCGACCGGCCCGGCGGTCTGCGCAACTCGCGCTAGGCCATCGTGCTAATTACGCTTCGGGCGGGTAATGTCTGCGGTATAGCAAGCGATAACTAGGCTCGCCCAGTGCTCGACCGAAACCCCGGGCCAGTCTGCGCTGCTCGGCGGCTCTCAGGGGCCCCAAGAATCAAGAGCACGAAGCGAACCGCCAGTTCTATAGCCAATAGTGCTAGAATGTCCTCAACGAATTAGCTTGGCTGGCTAATGCCAGTCGAGCATGCTGGCTCAAGGCGGTCCAACAGACGTACAGCTCGAACTCGGATTTCCGAGCGACGGCCAAAGTCTCTTCGCACCGCCTATTTTTTCGCTTGGGGTCGCCTCTTGGGCGGCCCCAAGTATTTTTCGCGGTCCTTCACGAACGTCAAATACTGCCCAAAGACCCGGTAATTAAGCTCCTGCCGAGATTCCTTAGTAAGTTTCCCAGGGAATGACGGCCTACTCCTCGTAAGTAGGTGCTTGGGATCAAGGGTGTCTATGAGAGCATGGAGAACTATTCCGTATTGCAACAGAAGTTGCCGCTCGCGTGTATGCCCAACGCGGGATAACACAGTGACGAGCGGTTGGAGCCAGTGACGTGCACTCTCATCTGTTTCGTATGTCTTTACGAATAGGATGAACGGCATCGAGTCTTGTACCCCATGCTGTTCTCGCAGCATCACCTCTCCAACTGCCCTCTGCGCTATTCGATCGACTACGCGAATCCTACGAGATTCAAGACAACTAAGAAGATTTTGAAGCTTGTTTCCCCGTGGATCCTCGCTCATGGCAACAGACAAACCTTGTCTCCGGAGGATCTCAACCTGCGCCCAGAACCTGGCAAATAAGTACAAAAGGCTCGCAAACTCTGCTGATTCCAAAGTTATGTTTTTAGGAGTTATTTTTCGAAGCCCCGAGAAATCTTGTTCTGCTAGCGAACGAAGTTTCCCCACTAATTCGTCACTCGCTTTAAGTAGCGGATCGAGATGCTCATCGACAAATTTCTTCGCTGTGCGCTTACGGTCGGATCTGTAACGGATCTCCTGGTAAAGAATGTCCAGGAGCTTGACGGTAAGACCTCCTCCGAGCGCGGCACCAAAAACGCCGAGCCATCCGACATCAGCAGCCATGGTCATCCCCCTTTCGGATTTCCTGAATATTTAAGACCATGTAATGCGCTTCAGTGCTTTTCTAAGCTGCTGACGGCACTTCTCCCCTGATTCAACGCCTCCGGGTAGCCGTAGGTGAGCAGTAGAAAAGTTACTCTAATCCGCTTGTTGCATGTCGATCATGCAACGGCCCACTCGGCGCTGAGCACCTCCGCCTGCTCCAGCACTGTCAGTGTAGCCTTCTCCTGCTTGTCGGGCGGATAGCCGTACTTGCGCAGGATGCGCTTCACGATCACGCGGAGTTGCGCGCGGACATTCTCGCGCACGGTCCAGTCAATGGTGACGTTGTTCCGCACCGTTTCCACCAGTTCCCGGGCAATCTTGACGAGGGTAGGCTCGCCCAACACTTTGACCGCGCTGTCGTTCACTTCCAGCGCGTCGTAGAAGGCAAGCTCCTCTTCGGACAAGCCAAGCTTCTCACCGCGGGCGTTGGCTTGGCGCATGTGCTTCGCCAGCCCGATCAATTCCTCGATCACCTGCGCGGCCTCGATGGCGCGATTCTGATAGCGGCGGATAGTCTGTTCGAGCATGTCAGCAAAGGACTTCGCCTGCACGACGTTCTTCTTCCGCCGCAGGCGGATTTCACCCGAGAGAAGCTTCTGCAATAACTCAACCGCCAGATTGCGCTGCGGCATGCCCTTCACCTCCGCCAGGAACTGGTCGGAGAGAATCGAAATATCGGGCTTCTTGAGCCCCGCCGCCGCGAAGATGTCGACGACGCCTTCCGAAGCCACCGCCCGCGACACGATCTGCCGCACGGCGAGTTCCAGTTCCTCCTCCGTCCTCGCGCCTTCGGCAGTCCCTTTGGCCAATACCGCGCGCACGGCCTGAAAGAACGCCACGTCGTCGCGAATGCGAAGCGCCTCTTCGTGCGGCACGGCGAGCGCGAATGCCTGCGACAGTTCCTGCACGGCCCGAAGCAGGCGGCTCTTGCCGTCTCTCTGCGCGAGGATGTGCTCCTGCGCCATAGGCAGGAGGCTAAGGCGCTCTTGGGGCTTGCCGGATACCCATTTCGACCAGTTGAAGCCGTGGAACAGGCCGCAGCAGATTTCATACTTCTCCAGCATCGCCGCGACCGCCTCTTTTTGATCGATGGCTGTTTTGCCGGTGCCCCCGCTCTCCGTATACGTCGCGAGCGCCGCCTTGAGTTCGTGCGCGAGGCCCAGGTAATCCACCACCAGACCCCCGGGTTTATCGCGGAACACGCGGTTGACGCGCGCGATCGCCTGCATGAGGCCGTGCCCGCGCATCGGCTTGTCCACATACATCGTGTGCAGGCTCGGCGCATCGAAGCCCGTCAGCCACATGTCGCGCACGATGACAATCTGGAACGGGTCCTTCGCGTCGCGGAAGCGGTTCGCCAGCGCCTCGCGGCGCGGCTTGTTGCGGATGTGCTGCTGCCAGTCGAGGGGGTCGGTAGCCGAGCCGGTCATCACCACCTTGATCGCACCCTTGTCGTCTTCGGTGTGGTGCCAGCGTGGCTGCAGCGCAGTGATCGCTTTGTACAACTCCACGCAGATCCGGCGGCTCATGCACACCACCATGGCCTTGCCTTCCATGGTTTCGAGCCGCTTCCCGAAATGGTCCACGAGGTCGCGCGCGACGAGCTTCAGGCGCTTCTCCGAACCGACTACGGCTTCAAGCTGCGCCCACTTGGTCTTGAGCTTCTCCTTGCGCTCGACTTCCTCGCCTTCGGTCAGCTCCTCGAATTCGGGGTCAATCTTCGGCTTTTCCTTCTCGTCCAGCGCCAGTTTCGCGAGCCGGCTCTCGTAGTAAATCGGCACTGTCGCCTTGTCCACTACCGCCCGCTGGATGTCATACACGCTGATGTAGTCGCCGAACACCGCGCGGGTATTCTTGTCGGTCAGCTCGATCGGCGTACCGGTGAAGCCGATAAACGAGGCGTGGGGCAACGCATCGCGCATGTGGCGTGCGAACCCGTCAATGAAGTCGTACTGGCTGCGATGCGCCTCGTCGGCGATGACCACGATATTCCGGCGCTGGGACAGCACCGGATGCCGGTCGCCCTTCTCCTCGGGCAGGAATTTCTGGATGGTCGTGAACACCACCCCGCCAGAGTCCACTGAAAGTTTCGCTCGCAGATCGGCGCGATTCTCCGCCTGCGCCGGCGGCTGCCGCAGCAAGTCCTGGCAACGCGAGAAAGTGCCGAAGAGCTGGTCGTCGAGGTCGTTACGGTCGGTGAGGACGACGAGGGTCGGGTTGGCCATCACAGGCTCCCGGATGACACGCCCGGCGTAGAAGGCCATCGTCAGGCTCTTGCCGGAGCCCTGCGTGTGCCAGACCACCCCGATGCGCCGGTCGCCGGGATCGCCGCCGGGCTTCCGGGTCTCATAGCGCCCTGCGGCAACCTCCCTCAGCTCATCTGCGGCCCGCAGCGTTTCTTCGACTGCGACGCGGACGGCATGAAACTGGTGGTAGCCCGCCATCTTCTTGGCAAGTTTCCCGCCGCCCTCATCCTCGAACACGATGAAGTTGCCGATCAAATCGAGCAACCGCCGCCTGTCGAAAACGCCGTCTATCATCACTTGAAGCTCCGGCATGCTGACCGGCGCCAGCGTCTCGCCCGCGATCGTGCGCCAGGGCTTGAACCACTCGCGTCCCGCGGTGAGCGTGCCGACGCGCGCCTCGGTGCCGTCCGAGATCACCACCAGCGAGTTGTAGGCAAAGAGCGTCGGCAGCTCGGCCTCGTAGGTCTGGATCTGGTTGAACGCCGTCTGAATCGATGCGTTCTCGTCGGCGGCGTTCTTCAGCTCCATGAGCGCGAGCGGCAAGCCGTTGATGAACACCACCACGTCCGGCCGCCGCGTGTGCTTGTTCTCGGCTACGGTGAACTGGTTGACCGCGAGCCAGTCGTTTGCGTCCGGCTGCGCGAAATCCACGATGCGCACCTGTGCCCCGCGAATCGCGCCGTCCGGTGCGCGGTACTCGACCGTGACGCCGTCCACCAGCATGCGGTGGAACGCGCGGTTGCGCGCCTCTGGCGTGGGTCCTTCTGCGCGGACGATCTTGCGGAACGCGTCTTCCAGCGCCTCGGGCGGCAGTCTCGTATTGAGCCGCGCGAGCGCCTGGCGCAACCGCTCTTCGAGCAGGACCTGACCGTAATCCCTCCGCTCGGCGGCAAGCTCGCCCGGCGCGATATCGGGCCCATGCAGGACCAAATATCCGAGCGCCGCCAGCCACGCGAGCGCGGCCTCTTCGACGACGGATTCGGTGAAACCCCTCACTTGCCCTTCCCGATGCGGGCCTTCGCGTCGTGCAGCAGCTTCTGCGCCGCCTCGATGCACGCCGCGACGGAGGCTTCGTCGATGTCCGCGCCCGTGTAGTCCGCGAGGTTGCGCTTGCGGCGCAAGGTATCGAGCAGCGCCATGCGTCGCGCGTCGATGCCGAACGTCAGCGTGAGCGTCTGGATGATCGTCATGTGATGGCCGGGGCGGTTCGTGTCCGGCCGGTAACCTTGCGCCATCAGCGCGGCGAGTCCGATCTGCGTGATCGCCCGGTAGGCGGCGTCGAACCGCGTTTCGGGGCTGATCTTTCCGACACGCGCGTCGGCGACACCGCGCTCCGCGGCTGCGAGCAGCCGGGCGATTTCCTTGGCGTCGGCGGGGTGCTCTTTAAGCTGCCCGGTCTTGAGCAGGTTCGCCAAGCTCACCGGCATCCCCCTTGATGAAGATCTTCGCCTCGCGCGCGACGCGCGATGCGAACCGGTCGCGCGCCTTAAGCTTCGCGCGGAACTCCTCCGGCGCCATCACCACCGGGTTGATCTCCCTTCGCAACCGCTCCCTGACCGGCATCAGCGCCTCGACCACGCGCTCGAAGCGCGCGGACCCGAGGACCATCACGTCCACGTCGCTCGTGGCGCTCTCTTTTCCCTGCGCGACCGAGCCGAACACGAACGCCGCTCGAACGCTCCTCCCGAGCGGCTCAAGCGCCTCGCGCAGCACGTCGGCGAGCCCGGCCGTCTTGCGGAAGATCCCTGCCAGCTCCTCGAACAGCGGGCAGGTCCGGTCGGCCTGATAGCGCACCTGGTTTCCCAACGAGCTGCGCGTCAGCAGCCCGGCCGCGGTGAGCGCGGTCAGCTCGCGATGCAGCGAGCCCGAAGGCACGCCCGCCAGGCGCATGATCTCGCGCACGTAGAAGCTCTGCTCGGGATGAAGCAGAAGGAGACCGAGAATGCGCCGCCGATAGGTGCCGAACAGCAGCTCGATCAGACGCGGTCTTTCGTGCGGCGTGGACACTCTCATATTGAGAACAAGTGTACCTACTTTGAGAACGTCGCGCCAGCCGAAGAGCCCCACCCGCAACAAGCGGCCGAAACCGGGTGAATGCAAGAATCAACGTCGGCCAAACGGCAGATTTACAGTTGGCCCACTGAAAGGTCCGGAATCGGCTGACACAGCGCCCGCATGATAATCATTCACGACGTGAATAACCGGGCACGGCTTATCCATGCTGCGCCGGGCGGCTGAATGCAAGTTTGCTCGTCGGCTGAACGCTAATCTGCGCGTCGGCTGTTCGCTAGCTCCGGCTATAAGTGCTTCAGCAAGCTGTTCATTGCCTGTGACATTAGACGCCGTCGCTCATCGAGGAATTGTGCGAACTTCTCAGCCTTCCAAAGCTCCTGATTTTCAGGAATGAAGTGCGCCTTACGCATCTCGGGAGTAGTTTCGTTCGGCAGATACTGCCATGGTGGGATGTCGCTTATTTCCGAGTTTTTCGCTCCACTGATGAATGTCAAATTTGCGATGTCATTGACCTCGGCCCGAAAGTCGGCAATCGAGTAGTCGTTGTCCAGATACCACTTCTGCGCATCCTTATTCTTGCTTACAAAGTTGAACGGAAAGATGTGATGGAGGTGGGTTTCTGTTGGCTCGATTTCGTCTAATGTGGGCCGCTTACCAGTTCCCCAGTCGGTGGCGTCTCGCTGTTTCATCAAGATATACATCAACAGGACAAGCACATTTCTCGACGGCCGTCCTATTACGTCATCGGGTTTGATCTTAAGGCCGCGGTAATACTGGCGAGCCTCGGACGCGACGGCATCGACGAGTTCTTCCAGGCCGCTTTGCGGAGTCGTAGAAGGATCAGTCAACGTTCGGAAGTCTCGTCTAAGGGCCGTTTCGGCCGCGGCACCGTAATGTTCCGAAAGCTGCGAGAGCACGAAGAAGCGACGGACATTGCGGGCAATAGTCTTACTGTGCGGCGCCTTCGCCAAGCAGTATGCCAAAGGCACGAGCGTGTTCTTCGAAGTAAAGAATTTCGACTTGTCGAGACTCAGGGTTCCCTGGAGTATCCGAATCATCCGGTCAATCGCGCCGCGCGATTGGCGCCACGTCTTGTTGAGATGCGTCCTCGAAGGTCGATCTTTGTCTATCTTGTCTGCGAGTTTCTTGATTTGCGGGACGTTGCATTCGACAACGGTAATCGCGCGCATTAGGAACGTCAGATCTAAGTCGTAGTTCTTCTGGGCAAGTTCGCGTCGGTAGTCCCTGAATTCGCGAGTAATACCCCTCCAACGCGGAACGATCCGTGCAAGATGAATCTCGGCGCCCGTAAGCTGGGTTCCAGCGGAATTCACGCGAGTGAAGATTTCCCCTACCATGGCATAGTCCCGGTCGCTGATGATTTGAACCGGGAACTTATAGTCGCGAACGCGCTGAACAAACACTCGGATCGCGTCAGTAGTATCTGCAGGCAGCTTCGAATACTGCGGATCAGAAGTGAATGATCCATCGAAGAGCTTGTTGAATAGGATCCACGGAAAATCTGCAGCTGGATCCTCCTTTGCTTCAAATTCCTTGGGAAACTTCTTTAGGTTCGCGAAGACAAACGGCATCTCGTCTTCCATCTCCAGAAGGATCTCCTTGACCTTCTCTCGCTTTAGAGTGACCGATGCCAGCGCTGTTACTCGTTGCTGCCCATCCAGCAAGAAATACCTCGGTAGCCGACCGTTATGCAGCTTGATCCGTTCCGGTCGGATCATGGACTTGACCAGTTGTTCGTCCTTCTCGCGGGGTTGCCAATAAATCAACGCCCCGCAGGGAAATCCGCGGTTAACGGAGTCGATCAGATTCTTGACTTGATCTGCTCCCCACACCACGTCGCGCTGTATCTCCGGTACAGCGATATCGCCTCTTTGAAACTCGTCGATCACCTCGCTGACAGACTTCATTGTGGTGATCAGGTTTTCCATAAGTGCCTCCCCACGCTATCGCTGTTGCACCATGAAGACGCCGGTAAGCGTCCTACGACTCACAAACGCAGATATTTCGCATCCCTCTTGTCAAACGCCGGGCGCGTACCTTCCAACACGTCAACGATCTTCTTGTTGATGATCGGATCCTCGATCGAACCTGTAACGTACGCCACTTCGTGTTCTTGGTCCTTGCGGATTTCCGCGTAGATGATTTGCTCTGCATCACAGACGACGGCCAGATTGGGGTTGTGAGTGACCATGACGATCTGGCGCCTTTTCTTGGCGTCCTTCATGCATGGGACGAGCGTCCTTACGACCGTTTGGTTGTCCAGATTCTCTTCTGGTTGGTCGATGACGAGCGGGATGTCGTCGCGATCAACTAGCAGATAGAAAATCAACAACAGGTTCCCCCGTTCCCCCGGGGATAACTGCTCGAGGCCCTTGCCTTCCCACGTCAAACGGTAGATCGGCGAGAGGTACCCTAGGGAGAAGATGAAGTCGTAGAACTGTTGCAAAGTCACGCCCTGCTTGAGTTGTTCTCTTACGTCCAGGGCTCGACCGCCATGGGTAGTGACCCGCTTGAACAATCTTCGCGTGAAGCGGAGAGTGCTCAGCGCGGAATTCCAGTTCGTCGCGTCTAGCAAACCCTTGAGTGCAGCACCACCCTCATCGAGTCCCGCGAACGAGCCGATCTTCCTTTGGTCGATATGCGCCAGGAATTCGTCGGAAAATCCGGACTGCACTATCGCTACAGTGAACGTGAGCCTGAAACGTTCACCGGCTGTCAGCGGGTGCTGGCTGAGGAAATCTTGGACCGCTCCGTAACAACTCTCGTAGTAGCCCCGGAGCCTTTGTTTTTCTGCGTAGATGTCGAGCATTTTCCGATTCCGACTGCGCTGGAGACCCCTGAGCACCGTTGGCAATTTGGCGAGCTCGTTGAGCTGCCCTTCTAGGTATGCAATTGAGCCCACGGCTTGTAGCGAGCCGATAATCTTCTCTTTCGCCGCAGTCCACTCCGCCAGCTTCTGTAAGTAGGCTTGATATTCTCGCTGGGGAGCGGTTAACTTGTTCTTCAATTCTTCTATTTCTGCCGCAATAGCGACGCGTTTGGCCTCAAGGCTGTCCTTTTGACTCGCGTCCAGTTGCTTAGCAATCGCAGCGCGTTCCTCATCGATCTTGGAAATGGATGATTCGACTGGTCCGGTGGTCAGCTTGAACGCGATGACCTGATCAGGACTCACGCCGAGTTCTTGGAAGTCCTTGAAGGACTCGGCGATGGTGCCTTCGACTTGTCGTTGAAGATTTCGCAGCCGCACCAGTAATCTGTCTGCGGTGGCGCGTTTCTTCGCGAGCTGCGCGTCTGCCTCCTTCTGCTTATTGATAGCACTAACGAGCTGTTCCAGCGTCTTCTGCTTGCCCTCTAAAGCCTCGGACGCCTCTTTAGCACGCTGTTGCACTATCGGATCGACTTCCGGCTTCGGTTTCTCCTGGGGCTTGGCCTGTTCATGCGCTTGCAATTCTCTGCGCTTCTCCGCCAATTGGTGCTCAAGGCCACGACGAAAACTAGGTGTTAGACGCTCCTCGTACGCAATGATTTGTCGGTTGGTGTCCCGGATCTCCGAAACGAGGATATCGATGGCCTTGCTGATTTCAGCACTTCGATACTCGAGAAGCTCATCCAGCGTGTCAAAGCCAAGTCTGTCGGCGTCGGGGACGTGAGAAAAGATTACTTGCTGAAGTTCGGCGTAGAAGCGACTGCCTTTGCCGAGACCTACTTCATTGCATATTTCCTCGAGATAATTCTGGGGTATGTACCTGATCTTCTCGACTGCTTCGGCTTCCGGATTAGTATCTAGGCCAATCGGGCCTTCGCGGGTTCTATCGACCCACGCGAGCCACGCTTGGAAGTGCTTCGCCTTGTTATTCTTGGGGTCTCGGAATCGATCCTCGCGCAAGAAGCTAAATGATCTGAAGCGAGGCGTACTACCAAGCAGGCCCAGTACGTCAGCGAGGGCGCTCTTCCCGTTTCCCTTATTGCCAATAATCGCTACCAACTCGGCGTTCAGCTCGACTTCGCAATTGAACCATTTCTCGGCAAGTGTGGAGCCAGCAACCTTGCCGATACGAAGTGAGTCAACGACCCTCGTGGGGCGCGAACGTACACGCTCGATACTTGACGGCACCACGCCGACATAAACACGATCCTCAGGCTCATTCAAAACCTGGGATAGGCCCCGAAATGTCGGATCCGCTTTGATCCAGGTATGTCGCTTGTCGGGCGATTCAAAGAGCGAACCATAGTCATGCGCGTCGGAGCCGCGAATGCACGGCTTGAGGCTCTTGAATTCTTGGACAAAGTCTTGAACCGCTGGGTGCTTGCGACCCAGCCCGAATTCTCGGGTACCGGCGTTCCCGGACAGCAGCATGTGTGACTTCTGAATGAGAAGCTTCCGCGCCAGATGACCTTGGCCGTCCCAGTTGCATTCAGAAAGATCCTCGTCGGCGGGTATCAATATCAGATACCGATCCTTGAAGCGAGATGTCTGGTTTTCGAGAACACGTGTGACATCCTCGTGCGCAACCACAGCCGTCATCATTCCGACATGCAGATTGCTCTTGCCTCGAAATTTCGCGTGTTGCGCCTTCAGTTTCTGGCCCAAGCTCTCCAGATTCGTATTCGTCAGCGACCATCGCTCGTCAGCGCTCGCCGGATTTGACTCTGCTGTGAACTTGAGTTCGCGGAAGAAGTGTTCTTCGATGGTCTTGGGGTCTACATCGTTCGAAAAGAGCACATGGAAATTTACGCGGCTGTCCGTCCCGTCGGGACGCGTAACGATCACCGACGTCCGAAGTTCAACATTTGGCAGAAAGAGGATCGATCTTGCCTTGTCCGCGACCACGTCGCCTACGAGTGCCTGGAGCTTCGCTTTATCCTTCAGGAGGTCTCTTAGCCGCTTGTAGCCCTCAATCGAGAAGTAGTCTGTTATCCCAACTGCAGCGATCTCCTTCTGCACCGCAGCCCCAATAAGACGCTTTGCATATTCTTCGAAGTTGTCGCCGAAGCCGTTGTTCAGCGCCGAAAAGGTCGTGTGGACCTGGAGGTCCCATTTTCGCCACTCTGAGCCTCTTGGGCACTTAGGTCGTAACACGTTCTGCTTTCGAAAGCAGCGACGAAAGCCGTAGATCGCCAGACACAAGTTCGGGTAACAGCGTGTCGCGCAGGGCAGCGAGGGTGCGGGATTCACGCTCGTTCTCAGCCACTTTTGCGAGCAGCGCGCCAGCGAGACGTGAAAACCGATTGATTACCCCGTCGCTTGGCTTGATGGCCTGTGTTGCTGCAACGACTTCCGGACGCACGGCCGGATAAGCTCCTCCATCTGCCAAGTGCTGAAGCGCTTCGATGTTCTCCGCAGTAGTGGCGGCCAGATAGACGAACTGTACATATTGAACTTGGCGCGGTCGCAGAACGGCAAACCCGGTGCTGCCAGTCAACCCGTCTTCTGAGATCAGAGCATAGGAACCGTTTCCGGGCCGTACCGTACCTACGATCGTGTCTCCGAGCCGTAGAACGCGCTGTGCTCGGCTCGGCGCATCTTGAGCCGCGTACACCGTGACCACTTCAACGCGCCCCCATTTCGTGTTTGCAAGATCGACGTACCTGATAGCAGTAGGCCGTGTGTCTTTTGACCAAGCTTCTGGATTCAATGTGGAAAAGTCGGCGAGCGTTCCCACCTTCCAGCCTTTCGGAATTTCTCCCAATTCTGAATCCTCGAAGGAATCCGGAAAGAGGCTGGCGATTTGCTTTGGCAGGCCCGGATCGAGGTTTTCTGCCCTCGCGCGGACGGGGTCGAAGTCCACAAACCACGACTTGAACAGCGCACGCGCTATCGCCTGCAGCGTCTCATTCATTCGACGATTGATATCGATACGTTCTTCGATGGCGTCAAACAGAGCAACCGCCGCTCGGCGCTCATCCGTTGGCGGAGGGACTGGGTATTCAAGGAAGTCGCGACGACTAAGTGCGACAACTGCGCTGCCCATCGCGTGCCCGGCACAATATTCCCGGTATTGCGGGGTACGAAGAACCCAGTGCAGATAGCTCTTGTCGGCTGAGTTCGGGTTCCGAAATACGAGCTTCACCGTGTCCTGGGTCAAGCGACCCGTCGGAACCGTTGATGGGACGCGAGCTACCGAGCCGATCATCTTTCCATCTTTGGTTGCACCTTTGAGTGATGCAAATATGTCACCGGGGAAAAGCATCAGTTCCTCGGGGCACTCGCCGCCGTACGTCTTGTAGTCTGCGATTCGGAATCCGCCTCCCGGCTCGATGGAACCCAATCCAAGTAAGGCGGGGCCAGGCTTGCCGACGAGCACGCCTTTGTACGTTGTGCCTCTCACGAGGGTGACGTAATCACCAACAGTTGATTGCTGCTCTCTACCCCCCATACCCGAGTTCCTTCAGGTTTTCGGCGATTGCTGAATCCAGCTTCTCCGCTTCTGCCTGTTGGCCACGCAATGTCGAGGTGAGCCGTCTCATCTTCTCTTGGAAGGGTTCGCCATCGTCCTCCTGCGCCTCGGCGCCGACGTAGCGGCCCGGCGTGAGCACGTGGCCGTGCTTGCGCACGTCCTCCAGCGCCGCGCTCTTGCAGAAGCCGGGAATGTCTTCGTATTTGCCGCCATCCTTTTCGCCGCGCCAGGCGTAGTAGGTTTTGGCGATGCGGTCAAGTTCCTGACCGGTCAATTCCCGGTGGGTCCTGTCCACCAATTGCCCGAGCTTGCGGGCATCAACGAAAAGGACATGACCCCGCCGATCACGGAATCTGCCATTCTTGCGATCGCGCGCGAGGAACCAGAGGCAGGCGGGAATCTGGGTCGAATAAAAAAGCTGTCCCGGCAGCGCGATCATGCAGTCCACGAGGTCGGCTTCGACGAGGCTGCGGCGGATGTCGCCTTCGCCGGATTGGCTGGAGGACATGGAGCCGTTGGCAAGGACGAAACCCGCGAGACCTGTCGGCGCGAGGTGGTGGACGATGTGCTGCACCCATGCGAAGTTGGCGTTGCCGGCGGGAGGCGCGCCATACTTCCAGCGCTTGTCCTCGCGCAGCCGATCTCCGCCCCAGTCGCTCACGTTGAAGGGCGGGTTGGCGAGGATGTAGTCGGCCTTGAGGTCGGGGTGACGGTCGTTGTGGAAGGTGTCGCCGTGCTCGATCTTGCCCTCGATGCCGCGGATGGCGAGGTTCATCTTGGCGAGGCGCCAGGTGGTGTAATTCGATTCCTGACCGTAGATGCTGATGTCGCCGAGCTTGCCGCCGTGCGCGACGATGAATTCCTCCGACTGGACGAACATGCCCGATGAGCCGCAGCAGGGATCGTAAACGCGGCCCTTGTAGGGTTCGAGCATTTCGACGAGGAGCTTCACTACGCAGCGCGGCGTGTAGAACTCGCCGCCCTTTTTGCCTTCGGCGCTCGCGAACTGCGAGAGGAAGTACTCATACACGCGGCCGAGTACGTCCTTGGAGCGGTGTGTATCACCCCCACCCCCGCCCTCCCCCGTCGAGGGGGAGGGAGAGGTAAAGGAAATGTTGGAAACCATGTCGATGAGCTGGCCGAGGCGCGTCTTGTCCAGTGCAGGCCGTGCGTATTCCTTCGGCAGTACGCCCTTGAGCGACGGATTGTCGCGCTCGATCCCGGCCATCGCGTCGTCCACGAGCTGGCCGATGGTGGGCTGCTTCGCCTGCGCCTTGAGGTGCGACCAGCGCGCCTCGGGCGGCACCCAGAAGATGCCCTTCGCGCGGTACTCGTCCGGGTCTTCCGGGTCAGCGCCTTGCTTCTTCTCGCCCTGGAGCTTCTCGTGCAGCTCCTCGAACGCGTCGGAGATGTACTTGAGGAAGATCAGCCCGAGAACGACGTGCTTGTACTCCGCCGCGTCCATGCTGCCGCGAAGCGCGTCGGCCATCTTCCACAGCTCGGCCTCATAGCCAACGTTCGCGCCATTGGACGCCGACGACCTCGCATTCTTTGCTTTTCTGGCCACGACCCCTCCCCTACCGGAGAAAATGATACGGCGACTGGTGCCACCTGACCAGTCACGGTGACAGGCAACAGATTTTGATCTTGGGGCCCCTGTTCGCCGCCGAGCAGTCTCAGCACCAGAACCGGTGACCAGTGATGACAGCGAAGTCCTACTTTTTCCACGGCCCGCCAGGCTGCCACAATACATCAAACGCTTTTCCCTCGTTAAGAGAGAAAACAGCGGGCATCACGAGGGCCGAGATCGAGTTTTGCATTTCGGACAGTGACAGCTTGCCTGTCCTCAACCGGCTTTTTCTGATGAACCCGCTCCACTGCGCCAGCTTGGCTTTATCGGATGCGAACCCCGGCGTCAGTGCGAACGGCGTTTCCACCGGGACCGGTGTAGCGCGACGCTCGAAGGTAGCGGCGAGGGCGCGGCGCAGGATCGCCCCCTCAAGCTCGAAACGCCCGGCGATTGCCCAGAGGTCGTAGAAGTCCTTCATGCGGCTGTTCTCCGCCCCCAGCACCACCATGGAGTGGAATTTCTCGGCGATCACCGTGTAGACGGGATAGATCCGCAATACGGGCGGGGGGAAATCCAGCAGCGTCGTGAATTCGGCGCGCTCGGCCGCCGGCGTCACCACGTCGCCGAAGCCAATATCGAACTGCACCGGGATGCGTGCGCCGTCGAGCCCGGCCTGAAGCGTGACGCGGATGCCGGCGTAAACCTTGTCCTCCGCGATAGCCTCGGCCGCTACCGTTTCGGGGTCGTAAGTGATTCCGTCCTCGAACGCCATGGCGGAAAGCTGGCGAAATACGGCCTGGAGGTGGGCCGGTTCGTCCGGCCCGAAACCCAGCAGGTCGGCGTCCCGCGTCGGACGGTGGTCCGCGTGTCCCCACAGCGTGAACAGCAGCGCGCCCTTGAGCACGAAGCGGTCGCTGAATTCCGAAACGCTCAAGCGATAGAGCAGGCGTTCGAGGGCGTAGCGAACGAGGACGAGGTCGAAGGGTTCGTTGCTCCCGTGCGCGAGGTTGAGCAGCCGCTGCCGGACCGAGGCGGCGATGTTTCTGGTTTTCGCGGCGCTCAAGTGAGCGATTCCAGATAGGGACGCATCACGTTCGCGACCCGGCAGATGCGGGCGTAGCGCCACAGCTCGTCGCTTGTCGCGCGCCGCTCGCGCCGCGTTTCACGCAGCGCCTCCAGCGCTACGTCGAGCCCGACCTTGTTGCGAAACTTGAAGCAGTCGGCCACGGTCTTCGCCACGCAATAAACCTTCACCGGAACGCCGTCCACCACGTGGCGCTCCACGCCCGCGGTCAGCGCTTTTCCGGAGAAGCGGTGAAAGCGGAAGGCAAGACCGGGCCCCGGGCGGGGCAGCCACGCCTTGCGGTCGAGAGCCATCCACACCTCGAACGGCGACTGCGTGGTGAGGTTGTGGAAGCGCAGCGCCGAGAGCAGGCAAATGATGCCGTTGGGCACCTTCTTGGCCGCTTCGGCGAAGCTGTGCCGCTCCGTCACACGACGATCCGAGAGGCCATACACGCCCCGGCCTAGGCGTTCGAGCTTGCCTCTACGGTATAGGCGCCAGAGAGTTTCCTGGCGCACGCCCAGCGGCTTCAGCTCCCTAGGCCGGAGGAGGCCTTTCTTACGTATGTGCTTGAAAACACGATATTCCTCGGTCTTTTCCATGCCGCAGGTTAGCATAAAACATCGGCACTTATCAATAACTGCCGAGGTTTTGTGACAAGGAAGAAATTGGCCGAGACGATTTCTTCATGCGGCGAATTGATCGCGCACGTCTATCTTGCCGGTGATAGCCACCGAGATCAGAGCAGTGCGCAGGCACGTTTCCTCCCACCACCCCGGCGCTGACCCTCACCCCCGCCCCTCTCCCTCGAATGGAGAGGGGAGATTCTTGCCGTCTTCTCTCAATGCGCGAAGACGGAGGAAGAGGACGGCGCCACCCCGCCCGGCCAGCCGCACGAATGCAGCTGGCGTTCGGCGGCTCGAATGTGCGCAGGCACATTCTTCGAAACCCCGCCTCACCCTCGGGCAGGAGGGGAATCGAATCACGACTCACAAATCACGACTCACGCTTTTTTCGCTCAGGCGAGTGCCGCTAGCACTCGCTCGCGCGTGAACGGCATGTCGCGCAGCCTCACCCCCATCGCGTTGTAAATCGCATTGGCGATCGCGGCGGCGGTCGGCCCCTGTTGGCCCTCGCCCGCGCCGAGCGGCGGCTGCTCGGGCTGGTTGAGAATGGTGACCTCGACGCGGGGAACCTCCTCGAAGCCCAGTATCGGGTAGTCATCCCAGTTGCTTGTCAGGATGCGGCTGCGGTCGTACTGCACCGCTTCCTTCAGCGCCCAGCTCGTCGCCTGGATGATGCCACCTTCGGTCTGGTTGGCGAGGCCGTCCGGATTGATCACGAGCCCGGCGTCGATCGCCGCCCACGCGCGCCGCACCGCGACCTCGCGGTCGACCTCCACTTCCACGATCACCGCCAGGTAGCAGGCGCCGTTCTTGTAGCGCGCGAAGCCGATGCCGCGCCCGCGCGCTCCGTCGCCCTTCTCGCCTTTGCGCCAGCCGGCCTTCGCCGCGGCAGTGTCGATCACCGCGCGCGCGCGCGGGTCCTTGAGATGCCGCAGCCGGAACTCGACCGGGTCGGCGCCCGCCGCCGCGGCCAGCTCGTCCATGAACGACTCGATGGCGAAGATGTTGGCCGTCGCGCCCAGCGCCCGCAATGCGGATACCCGCACCGGCATGCGTTTCACCAGGCGGTTGGTCACCCGCTGGTTGGGAAACTCGTAGATCGGGATGGCATTGCGGTGGCTGCCGCCGCCGGGCAGCGGCGGGTTGCGCGGCGGCGACGGCTTGAAAGGCTTCTCGAGGTGCCAGGCCGCCAGCAGGTTGACCCCGCCGAGCCCGCTCGGGCGCGTGCTGTGGGAATTGCTCCAGATATCCTCGGTCCAGTTGACGACGCCGCCGGTCGCGTCGAGCCCGGCCTTCAGCTTCACCACCATCGCCGGCCCGTAGGGCTCCCACTGGAACTCGTCTTCCCGCATCCACTGCACCCGCACCGGCCGGCCTGGCACGGCGCGCGCGAGCAGTGCGGCGTCGAGCGCCACGTCGTCCGCGCCGTTGTGACCGTAGCAGCCTGCGCCGTCCATGTGAATCAGGACGACCTGCTCCTTCTCGACGCCGAGCACTTCCGCCATGTCGCGCCGCAGGGGATAGACGCCCTGGCTGTGCGTCCACACGGTGTAGCGGCCGGAGTCGCAGCGCGCCACGGCGCAGGACGGGCCGAGGGCGGCGTGCGCGATGTACGGCTTCGAGTACTCCGACTCGAGGCTGCTCGCCATGCGCGCGGCCGCCGCGGCGTCCTGCTTCTCGCTGATCACTTCGTCTTCCGTCGTCTCCTCGAGCAGGAAACGCGGATCGGATTCCGGCAGGGCGGTCGTTTCCTCCCAGCGCGCGAGCCGCTTCACCCGGGTGAGCGCGCGGATCGCCTGTTCCTCGCGCTCGGCGACGACGCCGAGAAAGCCGCCGTCCCGCACCACGGCCACCACGCCCGGCAGCGCCCGCACCTCCGCTTCGTCCAGCGACACGAGACGCGCCTGGTAGCTCGGCGGACGTGCAATGCGCCCGTGCAGCATGCCCGGCAGCTCGAGGTCGTGAACGTAGATCGGCACGCCCGTGACTTTTGCGGGAATATCACGTCTGGGCGCCGGCGTGCCGATTACCGTATGGAGGGATGGCGACTTGGGAGCGATTTCTGCGGTGGCCTCGCGCGCGAGCAGGTCATCGGTCGCGAGGTCCCAATAAGCGACGCTGCCTCCGGAACGGGCCTTGACCAGGCCGTCGGCCACTGAAAGCTGCTCGAGCGAGACGCCGAGGCGGCCCACCGCGCGCTGCAGCAGGAGGTCGCGCGCCTCGGCCGACGCGTAGCGCAGCGCGGCGCCGCCGTCAGTGATCGACTGGCTGCCGGAGGTCATGCCCTCGTCCGGGCTGTAGGTGGTGTCGGTGGGCTCGATGCGGATGCGCTCGAGCGCCACGTCGAGTTCCTCGGCGACGATCTGGGCCAGCGCGGTGAGGATGCCCTGCCCGATCTCGACCTTGCCCGGGAACACCGTGACCGTGCCGTCGCGGTTGATCCTCAACCACCGGTCGAGCCGGCGGTTGGCGTTGAGGCTGCCGGGCAGCTTGCGCGGCGTGGTGGCGGGGTTTTCACTCATCTTTGTGTCCGGTCAAAGGTCGAGTCACGAGTCACCAGTCACGAGTCACGCGCCATCACATCAGCGGCGCGGCGAACGGCGCGCAGGATGCGCTGATGCGTGCCGCAGCGGCACAGGTTGCCCTTGAGCGCGGTTCGGATCTCCGCGTCCGAGGGGCGCGGATTGGCATCGAGCAGCGCCTTGGCGGCCATGATGATGCCGGTGACGCAGTAGCCGCATTGCGCCGCCTGCTCGGCGATGAATGCCTGCTGCAGCGGATGAAGCTTGCCGTCGGCGGCGAGCCCTTCGACGGTCGTCACTGCTTTTCCCGCCGCGGCCGACAGCGGAAAATCACACGACTGCACCGGCTTGCCGTCCACCAGCACGGTGCACGCCCCGCACTGGCCCAGCCCGCAGCCGAAGCGGGCGCCCTTCAGCTTGAGATCGTTGCGCAGTATGTAGAGCAGCGGCGTCTCGGGTTCCGCCGCAACTGCGTGGTGCCTGCCGTTCACCTGGATCGTTGTGGTCACGAGCTCATCCTTCGCCCGGCACGCCGGGCTTGTCGATAAAAAACAGAAACTTATTTATTTGTGCCCCGTCAGCCGGATGCGCCTTCGCGCGCATCCGGCTGCGGGCTCGTTTTTTGAAATTATTGGGTCTATACTGAAATCATGTTTCGTTGGTATGGAGGATAGCTCCCATGATACATACCGCCGACGTCCAGGTGCTCAAGCAGAAGATCAATCAACTGCAAATGGAGCACCGGGACCTCGATGATGTCATCTCCCGTTTGTCGCAAAGCCCCGCCCAAGACCAGTTGCAACTGCAGCGGCTCAAGAAACGCAAGCTCTTCCTGAAGGACCAGATCTCCATACTCGAGCGCCAGCTCGAGCCCGACATACCCGCCTAGGAGCTTGTCGGACTTAGCCCCGACACACTCCTTACGCAAAACTGCCCGCAGGCAAACGACAGCTCTGGATTCGAAATACCTGAATTCGCCCCTGCTCCTGCACCGCTTATGCGGGATGAAATCCGCCGGAGTCCTGCGCGCTTCTTCCCGATACAATCCCGTATCCCGTATCCCGTATCGCGTATCCCTTCCCGATCGGGAGCACCTTCACCGCCCGGATCGTACGGCCAGCAGCGTGAGATAGACGGCGAACACGCCCAGCAGCACGAACCACACCAGCGACCAGCCGGCAATCGATAACCCCAGGAACGTCCAGCCGGTTTCGGCGCATTGCCCGCTGCCGGCCAGGATCTTCTGAAGCGCCTGCGACAGCGGAAACCGGCTCAGCATGTACTCCAGCCCCGGCCCGCATTCCGGCACCTGGTCCTTGGGCAGATGCTGCAGCCAGACGTGACGGGCGGCGGTCGCCACCCCCGCTCCCGCCGTTGCGAACAGCAACCCGCCATAAGCCATCGCGCCGGCCCGGCCCGGCCCATGCAGCGCCGCGATCAGAAACACCGCCATCAGCGCCATGTACACCAGCCGCTGCAGGAGGCACAGCGGGCACGGCTCCTGATACTCGTAATACTGCAGGTAGAAGGCGAAGCCGATCAGCCCGGCGCACGCGAGGAAGCCGAGCGCGTAACCGAATCTCGGTACCAAAGACAGGCCAGCAACGGTCCGCATACCATAAGTTTACCGAAAGCCGAGCGCCGCCGGGTTGGTTGTGCGCGCGCGCCGCGGACCGTACACTCGAACCATGATCAGCGCGGCGCCCGGTATCACGCTCGACGAGAATGAGATCGAGCTGTCGTTCATCCGCGCGTCCGGGCCGGGCGGCCAGAACGTCAACAAGGTCGCCACCGCGGTGCAGTTGCGCTTCGACGCCGCCCGCTCCCTGTCGTTGCCCGAATCCGTGCGGGCCCGCCTCATCGCGCTGGCCGGCCGCCGCGCCAGCCGCGCGGGCGTGCTCACCATCACGGCGCACCGCTTCCGCAGCCAGGAACAGAACCGCCGCGACGCGCTGGACCGGCTGATCCTCCTGGTACGGGAGGCGGCGCGGGTCCCCAAGACCCGAAGGCCAACCCGCCCGACGCGGGCATCCCGCGCGCGCCGGCTGGAGCAGAAGCGGCGGCGGGGGGACATCAAGCGTTTGCGCGGCGGCAGATCCGATTTCATATGATGGAAGCGGAAACAGGATATAAGCCGCGAGATCCCGGAATAGATCCCCCGGGGCGATTGTTATAGTATGCGGTGCGGCGAATCCCTTTACTCATCGCTGGCACGCCAACTCACTGAGGAGAAATGCATGAACCAAAAGATTCTGTCGTCCTGTCTCGCGCTGGTCCTTGGGGCGGGGGTGGGCTATGCGCTCGACGCGTACGCGCAGGCCAAGCCCGAGGTATTGGTCAAGCAACGCCAGGCGGTGATGATTTTGCATGGCAAGTACTGGGGGCCGTTGGGCGGCATGGCTAAAGGCAAGGTTCCGTACAACGCGGAAATCGTCGCGCGCAACGCGCGTTTCCTCGACGCATTGAGCCAGATGCCGTGGGACGGTTTCCATCCCAGCACCAAGGACGCGCAGAACACCAAGGCGCTGCCCGCAGTCTACGACGACCCGGCGAAGTTCAAGGAAGCCCAGGACCGGTATCGGGCCGCGATCGGCAAGCTTGTGGCCGCCGGTGATGAGGGGGCATTCAAGGCTGCGGCGGGCGAAGTCGGCAAGTCTTGCGGCGGCTGCCACAACGATTTCCGCGCGAAGAAATAACGCCAGAGACGCGGCGTGCAAGCGAACCCCGCTGCGGCGGGGTTTTCGCTTTATGCGGAGGAGTCCGTAGCGCGTGCGCCCGCACGGACTCCTGAAATGAAGCGCACTTTGGACCAGAGCGAGTCCGGCGAGCCGCTCGTCACATGAAAATCCACGTGAGACGGACAATGCTATCGGCAGCGCTTGCCACGCTGCTCGGGGCCTGGATCGTGCCCGCATCGGCGCAGGGTGATCCGAAACGTGGGGAATATCTCGCCAAGGCCGGCGGCTGCCTGGCTTGCCACACCGAAGAAAAGAAGGGCGCCATTCCCTATGGGGGCGGCCGTGCGTTGAAGACCCCCTTCGGCACCTTCTTCGGGCCGAATATCACGCCGCACCCGCAGGCCGGGATCGGGCGCTGGACCGAGGCCGATTTCGTGCGCGCGATGCGGCACGGCACGCGACCCGACGGGGCAAATTATTTCCCGGCGTTCCCCTATCCGTCGTTCACGAAGATTGCCGACGGCGACCTGCGCGACTTGTGGGCCTTCCTGCGGACGTTGCCGCCGAGCGCCCGGCCGAGCCGCGGGCACGATCTGTGGTTCTTCTTCGGCTGGCGCTTTCTCGTCACGGTCTGGAAGTGGTTTTTCTTCACGCCGGGCCCGTTCGTGAACCTGCAGGGAGCCTCGGAGATCGTCAATCGCGGCGCTTACCTGGTGCAGGCCCTGGGCCACTGCGGCGAGTGCCACACGCCGCGCAACTTCCTGGGCGGGCCGAAACGCGGCCGGTTCCTCGCCGGGGGCAAGACGCCCGAAGGCAAGGACGTGTCGAACCTGACGCCGACAAGACTGAAAAAGTGGGACGACAAGGACCTCGCTGAATTCCTTACGACCGGCCAGACGCCCGACGGCGACGTTCCCGCCGAAGCCATGGGCGAGGTCATTACCAACACCACCAGCCAGCTGACGTCGCAGGACCTCGCAGCAGTCATCTCCTACCTGCGCTCGCTCCCGCCGATCGCCGACGAGCCGCGCTGATATCACAAGATGAACGTGGGTGGCACGAGTCCCCAACCGGGAATATCATGGCGCGTGTAACTGTTTGCTAACGGCTTTGGGGGCTCGCATAGCGCCAAAACAATCTTTCCGGATAAACCCAATTGTGGAGGGGTCGTATGAACAAAATGATAACGATCAAGAAGGTCTCGCTTTGGGCGCCCCTGTCATGGGCCCTGGCGACTCTGCTGTCAGGATGTGCCGGTATGGGTGCAGGCACCGGCACACAAGTCTCGCTCTACGGCGCCCAGGAAGTCCCTCCCGTGTCAACGTCCGCTTACGGAAGCGGCACCATCATGATCGGCGACGACGGCTCCATCAGCGGGAGCATAACCACGACCGGGGTTGCGCCCCATGCGGCGCATATTCATATGGGCAACGCCGGCAAGAACGGCCCCGTCATCGTACCGCTGAAAAAGACTTCCGATAACGTGTGGTCGGTGCCGCCGGGAGCGAAGTTAACCACGGCGCAGTATGAGCGTTACAAAGCTTACGGCCTCTACGTAAACGTTCATAGCCCTGCCCACAAAGGCGGAGAAATTCGCGGTCAGTTGGGACCGCAATGATAAGGCCGGCGGAAGCTGGCCTTTCTTGCGTTATTTCTGGTACTTGAAAGACAGGCTGACGCGCGTGCGGTAGGCGGTGACTTTTCCGTCCTCGATCACCAGGTCGGTTTTCGTCACTTCCGCCACGCGCAGGTCGCGCAGCGAGCGCCCCGCCACTTCCACTGCGTTACGTGCGGCATCCTCCCATGAATTCCGGCTGGTGCCGACCAGCTCGGTGACGCGGTAGACGCTGCCCTTCGATCTGCCCTTGGCCATGGTCTCCTCCTTGCATGAATGCCCACGCCACTCGCGCGTGTGCATTCATAATAACATCGCCGTACTGAAAAAGGCCGGGTGTGGACCGGCGCCGCCGAGGGCGCCACTCCCAATATCGTTTGGGTAAAGATTTATTTAAGGCGCGTCGGCTTGCCGACGCGCCTCGGCCTGCGCCTTGAGCGTCACGTAATCCGTCTTGCCGCTGCCGAGCAGCGGCAGCGTGGCGACGTGGACCACGCGCCGCGCGACGGCAAGGTCCTGCGCGCCGAGCTCGCGCGCGGCCTTCTGCAAGGCGACGCGGTCGAGCCGCGG
This sequence comes from Betaproteobacteria bacterium, assembly GCA_016192825.1. Lineage (GTDB taxonomy): Bacteria > Pseudomonadota > Gammaproteobacteria > Burkholderiales > SG8-41 > SG8-41. The sequence continues at coordinate 45,402 of JACPTK010000051.1, forward strand.
GTCGGTGGTGAACAGCACGGTGCTCTCCCCCGCCTGCGAGACCAGCTCCAGCGTCGCGGCGTGCTGGTGGCCGGGCGAGGCGTGGTGGGCGATGCGCTCCACCGCTTCGAGCGCGATCATTTCGCCGGCGATCTTGGCGAAACGCTTGATGCGCCCGTGTATGGTGACGTAGCCCTCCTCGTCCAGTTCCACGACGTCGCCCGTGTCGTACCACCCCTCGCCCGCCTCGGACCGGGGCGGCTGCAGCGCCTCGGGCGCCTCGTACAGGTAATAGCCGCGCATGAGGTTGGGCCCGCGCACGTGCAGCACGCCGCCGCGCCCGATGCCCGGCACCGGCAGCACGCGATGCTCGATCCCGGGGAGCAGGCAGCCGACCGTGCCGGGCCGGTAGCACAACGGGGTATTGAGGCTCAGCACCGGCGCGCACTCGGTCGCGCCGTAGCCCTCCATGATGCGCAGCCCGAATTTGTGCAGCCACAGGCTGGCCACTTCCGGATTGAGCTTCTCCGCGCCGGAGACCACCACGCGCACCGTGTGGAAATCATAGGCGTGCGCCTGCCGCGCGTAGTGGGCGAGAAAAGTGCTGGTGCCGAAAATGTAGGTGCAGGCGCGCGAGTACGCGAGCTCGGGAATCACGTGGTAGTGCAGCGGCGTGGTGTAGAGGTAGACGCGGGTGCCCGAGAGCAGGGGCAGCAAGGTGCACGCCGTCAGGCTGTACGCGTGGTAGATGGGCAGCGAGCTCAGGAACTTGTCGTTGGGGCCGAAATCGATCACGGCCTCCATCTGCGCGATGTTGGCGAGGAGCGCGCGATGGCTCAGGGCGACCCCCTTGGGCCGCGCTTCCGACCCGGAGGTGAACAGCACGACCGCGGTTTCCTCCGGATCGCGGCTGCGGGTCGCGGCGCGCGGCCGCCACAGCGCCCATCCGATCAGCCACAACTTGTCGAGCAGGCCGAACCGGGCGCGCAGGTCCTCCAGGTAAACGATGCGCACCGTGCTGAGCGCGGCGATCGAGGTTCCAAGCTTCGCGACTTCGACAAAGCGCCGGGACGTGATCAACGTCTTGATGCCGGCGGCGATGCAGGCACTGCGCAAGGCGTCGGGCCCGGCCGTGTAGTTGAGCAGCGCGGGCGCGCGCCGCATCGCGCCCAGGCCGAACAGCAAGGCGACCGTTGCGGCCAGGTTCGGCATCAGCACCCCGACGATCTCGCCTTCCCCGGCAAGCCTCGCCCCGAGCCGCCCGAGCGCGAGGCTGGCCTTGATCAGGTCGCCGTAGGTATGCTCGCGCTGCGTGTCCTCCAGCACGCGCGTGGAGCGGCCGTGGAGCCGGGCGACGTCGAGCAAGGCGTCGAACAGCGTGGCCTGCGGTCTCGAGGCAAACATCATGTGCTGCATGATTTTCAGCAGCGCGTCGGCCAGCAGGCGCCGCCGCTTCTTGCCCGGCAACGGCGACGGCGCCGCCAGCTTCCGGCCCGGCAGGATCCGGATCGTGACCCGCGGGAACAGGCGCTTGGGAAACCGGCCGCCGACCGCGGCAAAGCGCGTGTACAGCGTGCCGGTGATGCGCACCGGCACGATGCGGGCGTCGCAGCGCGCGGCGATGACGGCGGCCGAATCGTAGATCTTGGTCAGGCTGCCGGTGGACGTTGCCGGACCCTGCGGAAACACCACCACCGGCCGGCCACGCCTGACCAGGCGAATCAGCTGCTTCAGCGCCAGCGGACGCGACGGGTCGAGGATGACGTGCGGCAGCCGGCGCAACAGCAGCCGCACCAGCGTGTGGCGCAAGCCGTCGCCGGTGACCGCGACCGTAACCGGCGCCGGCAGGAACAACGCGAGCAACACCCCGTCCAGCACCGAATCGTGATTGGCGACGATCAGGACCCGGCCATCACGCAACTGCGATGCATCCCCTTCCACCCGGATGCGGAAGCAGAGCCGCAGGAGAATTCTGAAAAATCCGGCAATCACAAAGGCTTACTTATCGTAGTTAATCCTGATTATTAGTTGCCGGCTGCCACGGCGTCAAACGCTCAATCGGCGAGAAACCCTGATCAGGTGTTGCGTGATCGTCCACAGGGCGTACCGCTGGTACTCGTCCCGACGGCCCGCTACCGGGATGTTACCCTCTGTTTCTAAACCTGAAAGTTAAAATCTATCAAAATGTTAGATTTGATTTTTGATAATCACTTGGCTATTAATCGAAGTGTGACGTAAATCACACACGATTTGGCTTATTTCACTCAGGGGAGAGTCATCATGGAAATGCATGTCCCGTCCGCGGTTCTGGAAGTCCGCCACGTTCCCGCCCGCCAGCCTCTGGCGACCGGCGTCGCGTTCCGCTTTTCGCCCCAGTTGCAGGTGCATTACGACAAGGACACGCGGGCCATCTGGTCGCGCTGGCTGCCGGAGCCGCGTCCCTGCTTCAATCCCGCCCTGCTCGCCGACATCCGCGCCTACTACGACTTCCTCGGCACGAGCAACGCGCGGATCGATTGCTATGGGGAGGAGCGCGCCATCGAGTACGTCGTGCTCGCCTCGGCCACGCCCGGCGTGTTCAACCTGGGCGGCGACCTCGATCTCTTCAAGCAGCTGATCGGCGCCCGCGACCGCCAGGGCCTGCTGCGCTACGGGCGCGCCTGCATCGACGTGCTCTACCGCAACTACATCGGGCACGAACTCCCGGTCACCACGGTCTCGCTGGTGCAGGGCGAGTGTCTCGGCGGCGGGTTCGAGGCCGCGCTCTCGAGCGACGTTATCGTCGCCGAGCGCGGCGCGCGGTTCGGCTTCCCCGAGATCCTGTTCAACCTGTTCCCGGGCATGGGCGCCTATTCCTTCCTCGAGCGCCGCATCGGCCAGCGGGACGCCGAGGCTTTGATCACCAGCGGCAAGATCTACAGCGCGGAGGAAATGGCCGCCCTGGGCGTCGTCGACCGGGTGGCGGATGACGGCAACGGCCCAGCCGAGGTGGCCGCGTTGATCCGCGACCGCAGCCGCAGCCGAACCGCGCTCGCCGCGCTGGCAACGGTGCGCCGGCGCGTGCACCGCATCGAGTTTTCGGAGCTGCTCGAGATCGTGCAGATCTGGGTGGACAGCGCGCTGCGGCTCACGCCGCGCGATCTGAAGCTGATGCAGCGCCTGGTCTCGCGCCAGAACGGACTGAATGAATCCCACCAGATCCATTAGACGCCGTTTCAGAATGCCCGGAACCGCCACTGGCGCAAGGGAGCGCGACGGGCGTACCCCCTCCTTTTACTGCCCACGCTCAGGAATTTGCCGGACCCTGGTCCGGCAAATTCCCCGGACATTGGCCATCCCCTGTCGGCTTTGATAGACTGATGCGGCAAATCAAGCACAACAGTCCGCGGACCGCGTCCGCGGCGAAGCGGTCGGCGCCTGGGAGGGAGGCGGTCATGAGCAGGCCGGGCACGGAATTCAGCGTTCAGCGGGTATCCGAGATGCTGGGCATTCCGATACAGAAGCTGCGGCGCTGGGACGAGCAGGGCGTGCTGGTGGCGACTCGCACCAATGGCGGCCACCGCCGCTATTCCCGGGAGTTGATCGAGCGCCTCGCGGGCGTCGGCCTCAACGCCGGAGCCGACAAGGCGGGCAAGGAACTGGCGACGGTCCGCAAGTCGCTGGCCGAGAAGCGCCGCATCATCCAGCTGCTGCTGGAGAGCGAGAGCCGCTACCGGGACCTCGTCGAGACCTCCCACGATCTCATCTGGACCACCGACACGCAGGGGCGCTTCACCTATCTCAACGCCGCGGCCCAGGCCATTTTCGGGCTGGCGCCCAAGGAGCTCATCGGGCGCTGCTTCTTCGATTTCGAGGCGGGCACTTCCCATATCTCCAACCGGAGGTTCCTGGCGACGCTCAAGCGCAGCGGCGAGGTCAAGCACTACGTGACGCGCCTGGTCACCGCCGCGGGCCAGGATCGCTGGATTGGCATCAACGCGCGCATGGTCCGCGACGACGACAGCGGCACGCTCGGCATCCGCGGCACCGCGCGCGACATCACCGAGGCGCATCTGGCGACGCAGCGCATCGAGCACCTCGCGCTCCACGACGCGCTCACGGACCTGCCCAACCGGCACAACCTGCAGCGCCACATCGAGGCCGCCCTGCAGTCGGACGGCCTCGGCGCCCTGCTGTTCCTCGACATCGATCACTTCAAGTACGTCAACGACCACTTCGGCCACCGCACCGGCGACCAGCTCATCGTGGGCGTGGGCAGCGTGCTGCGCGACTTGGCGCGGAGCGTCGACGGGGAGCTGTTCCGCCTCGGCGGGGACGAATTTGCGATCCACCTGCCCGCCGCGCTGCGCAAGGACGCGATCGGCGTCGCGGAGAAGGCGCTCGACGCCGTGCGCCGCTACCGCTTCCAGGCCGCCGACGACAAGGTCATCTCCAATCTGGCGGCCTCCGCGGGCATCGCGCTCTACCCGTTTCACGGCGCCGACGTGCCGGCGCTGCTGTCGAACGTGGACATCGCCATGTACCAGGCGAAAGACCTCGGCCGCAACCGTCACGCGCTGTTCGACCAGCCGTCGGAGAACCTGCGCAGCACCCACCGGCGCGTCCATTGGGCGAAAAAGCTCCGTGACGCGCTCGACCAGGACCGGCTGGTGCTGTTCCACCAGCCGGTGGTGCGGCTCAAGGACCGCAAGCCGGTGCATCACGAGGTGCTGGTGCGCATCCGCGACGACGACGGGGGCTACATCCTGCCGGGCCAGTTCATCGAACTCGCGGAATCGCTCGGCCTGATCCAGGAGATCGACATGCACGTGGTCGAGAAGCTGCTCGTCTACCTGCGCGCGAGCGGCCAGGCCCACCGGAAGCTGCGCTACTTCGTCAACCTCTCGCGCGTCTCGATATCCGACCAGCACTGGATCCAGCGCTTTCACGCGATGCTGGCCGCAAGCGGCGTCAATCCCGGGCAGCTCGTGTTCGAGATCACGGAAACGGCGGCGATGTCCGAAATCGACGTCACGCTCACCTTCATCAGGCGGCTGAAGGAAATGGGCTGCCGGTTCGCGCTCGATGATTTCGGCGCGGGCTTCAGCTCGTTCTACTACCTGAAGCGCTTCGACGTCGATTACCTCAAGATCGACGGCAGCTTCATCCGCGACCTCGCCACCGACGAGGGCAGCCGCATCTTCGTGCGCGCGTTGAACGACGTCGCCCGCGGCCTCGACAAGCAGGTGATCGCGGAGTGGGTGGAAACCCCCGAGGCCCTCAACCTCCTGCTCGGCATGGGCACCCAGTTCGGCCAGGGCAACCTGTTCCAGCGGCCGGTCCCGCTGGAGCGCGGCGCCAGGCCGGCCCTCGACGGCAGCGCCGCCAACGCCGCCTGACAACCCCCGTAAGGGCGTGAGGGCGTGAGGGCGTGAGGGCGTTAGAGCGGGAGGGCGAGCAGCGCTGCCGACCGGGTTTCGATCTCCCGCACTCCCGATCTCCCGCACTCCCGTCTTCTTCGATTCTGCTCACCCGCGGCAGAATCGTTCCGCCCAGAGCAGGCCGACGATGGTCTTGACGTCGGTGATCGTGCCGTCCCTGACCCAGCGCAGGGCCTCGTCGAGGCGCACGGGCACCACCTCGAGCAACTCGCCATCGTCCGGCGCATGGCCGACGTGGGTGAGCCGCCGCGACAGGTAGAGCTCGATCCTCTCATCGGAGTAGCCGATACAGGGATGGGTGGTGGCGAGGTGCCGCCACTCGGCCGCCTCGTACCCGCACTCCTCCCTCAGCTCGCGCTGCGCGGTCTGCAGCGGCGCCTCGCCGTGATCGATCTTGCCCGCCGGGATCTCGTAGAAGTGCCGGCCGAGCGGATAGCGAAACTGCCGCACCAGCACCACCGTTCCGGCGTCGACAAACGGCACCATCGCGACGGCGCCCGGGTGCCGGATGTACTCGCGGTGCGTGCTGCGGCCGTCGGAAAGCCGCACTTCGTCCTCCAGGACGTGCAGCAGCCTGCCGCGATACACGGTCTTCGAGCGCACCGTGCGCTCGGTAAAATCGGATGTCCTGTCGGTCATGGGCGGCCTCTGGTGAACGGTACGCGATGAGCGGCGGACCGATGCGGGATGCGAGTTACGAGATGCGAGATACGCGATGAATCTTATCCTGTATCACGTATCCCGCATCACGATGTCAGAGCGAAACCTGGATCGAGAACAGGCACAGCGACATCAGCGGCTCGGGCAGGATGCCGAACAGCAGCATCGCCAGGCCGTTTGCGCTCATCAGCACCCGCACGTCGCCGCGCGGGGCGATCGGCGCCGCGTCCGTCGGCGCGTCGAAATACATCAGCTTGACCAGCCGCAGGTAGTAGAAGGCCCCGATCAGCGAGAACAACACCGCCACCACGGCGAGCCAGACGTAGCCGGCATTGATGACCGCCTGCAGCACCGAGAGCTTCGCGTAGAAGCCCACCGTCGGCGGCACCCCGGCCATCGAGAACATCAGGAGCAGCATGAGGAAGGCGTACCACGGACTCCGCTGGTTGAGCCCCTTGAAGTCCTCCAGGTTCTCCGCCTCGAAGCCGCCGCGGGAGAGCAGCAGGATCATGCCGAAGGCGCCGAGGTTCATCAGGACGTAGACCACCACGTAGAACATGCCGGCGCCGTAACCGACGAGGTCGCCGGACAGTATGCCGAGCAGGAGGAACCCCATGTGCCCGATCGTGGAATAGGCGAGCATGCGCTTGAGATTGGTCTGGGCGATCGCCGTGACGTTGCCGATCGCGAGCGAGAGCACCGCCATCACGATCAGCATCTGCTGCCACTCCCCGACCAGCCGTTCCGCGCCGAGCCCCTGCACCAGCAGCCGCATGATGAAGGCGAACGCGGCCAGCTTGGGCGCCGTGCCGATGAAGATCGTCACGGCCGTGGGCGCGCCGTGATAGACGTCAGGCACCCACATGTGGAACGGCACCGCACCGAGCTTGAAACCCAGTCCCGCCACGATGAAGACCAGCGCGAACACCAGCACGACGTCGTGGGCGCCGCCGGAGGAAATGATGTCGGCGAGGTGCGCGATGCCCAGGGTGCCCGTCGCGCCGTAGAGCATCGACATGCCGTAGAGCAGCATGCCGGAGGCGAGCGCGCCCAGCACGAAGTACTTCATCGCGGCCTCGGTCGCGGTCGCCGAGTCGCGCTGCAGCGCCACCATGGAGTAAAGCGAGAGCGACAGGAGTTCCAGCCCCAGGTAGAGCGTGAGCAGGTGGCTCGCCGAGATCATCACCATCATGCCGAGCGTGGCGAACAGCACGAGCACGAAGAACTCGCCGCGGAACAGGCCGCGCAACGAGAGGTAGGCCCGCGCGTAGACCAGTATCGCCATGACCCCCAGGTAGACCAGCAGCTTCAGGACGTCCGACATGAGATCGTCCACGAACATGCCGTTGAAGGTGGTGACCGGGTCCGCGCTCGCCGTTGCATAGGTGATGACCGCCGTCCCGGCGAGCGCCGCCAGGGTGAGCGAGTAGGTCACGACGCGGTTGTCGTCGCTCACGAACAGGTCCGCGACCAGGATCACGCACGCCATCACGAGCAGGAACAGCTCGGGATAGGCCGGGAGGAGCGGCGTTATGTAGGGCATGCTGGCTTTGCCTTTTCCTTTTCTCTACCGCAGCTTGCTCTGCGCGACGTGGTTCAGCAGGTCGTTGACCGGGGTGTGCAGCACCTCGGCGAACGGAAGCGGCCAGACGCCCATCACCAGCACCGCGACGGCCAGCAGCCCCAGCACCAGGAATTCGCGGGCGCTGATGTCCGACAGGGCGGCGACGCGCGGGCTCGCCACCGCGCCGAAGATCACGCGCTTGTACATCCACAGGGTATAGGCCGCGCCGAACACCAGGGTGGTGGCGGCCGCCGCCGCGTACCAGAAGCCGTGCTTCATCGCGCCCAAGATCACCATGAACTCGCCCACGAAGCCGCTGGTGCCGGGCAGCCCCGAGTTCGCCATCGCGAACAGCATGAACAGCGCCGCGAACACCGGCATGGTGTTGACGACGCCGCCGTAATCGGCGATCTGCCGCGAATGGATGCGGTCGTAGAGCACGCCGACGCACAGGAACAGCGCCCCCGAGACGAAGCCGTGCGAGACCATCTGGATGACCGCGCCTTCCAGGCCGTGGGAATTGAAGATGAAGATGCCGAGCGTGACGAAGCCCATGTGGGAGATCGATGAATAGGCGATCAGCTTCTTCATGTCGGCCTGCACCAGCGCCACCAGCCCGATGTAGACCACCGCGATCAGCGACAGCGCGATCACGAACCCGGCGAGGGTGTGGCTCGCATCGGGCACGATCGGAAGCGACAGCCGGATGAAGCCGTAGGCGCCGAGCTTCAGCATGATCGCGGCAAGCACGACCGAGCCGCCGGTGGGGGCCTCGACGTGCGCGTCCGGCAGCCAGGTGTGCACCGGCCACATCGGCACCTTCACCGCGAACGCCATCAGGAACGCGAGGAAGATCAGGATCTGGGGCTCGAGCGGCAGCGGCAGCTGGTAGTAATCGAGCAGCGAGAAGCTGCCCCCCGAGACGGTGTAGAGGTAGATGAGCGCCACCAGAGAGAGCAGCGAGCCCGCGAGCGTGTAGAGAAAGAACTTGACCGCGGCATAGACCCGGTTCGCGCCGCCCCAGACGCCGATGATGATGAACATCGGGATCAGCGTCGCCTCGAAGAACACGTAGAACAGCAGCGCGTCCAGCGCCGAGAACACGCCGTTCATGATTCCCGAAAGGAACAGGAACGCGGACAGGTACTGGGCGACGCGCGACTGGATCGCCTCCCGGCCGGCGACCACGACCAGCACGGTGATGAAGCTGTTGAGCAGAATCAGCAGCAGCGACACGCCGTCGATGCCGAGGTGGTAATTGACGTTGAAGCTCTCGATCCACGGCGCCAGCTCGACGAACTGAAAGCCGCTGGCGAGCGGATCGAAGCGGGCGTAGAGCGGCAGCGTGACGGCGAAGCCCAGGATGGCCCCGATCAGCGCGATCAGGCGCGCCGCGGCGGCATTGCGGTCGGAGCCGGTGGCGAGCACGAGCACGCCGAACACGATCGGGATCCAGATCGCGAGGGTAAGCAGCGGCAGGCCGGTCAGCATGGCAGTCAGGCGAGGAAGATCATCGTCAGCAGGACGAGAATGCCGATGATCATGGCAAAAGCGTAGTGGTAGATGAAGCCGGACTGCAGGTAGCGGATCACCGACGCGATCCAGCCGACCGCGCGCGCCGACCCGTTGACGAACACCCCGTCGATCACCGCCACGTCCCCGCCCTTCCACAAGCCGGTGCCGAAGCGCACGGCGCCGTCGCCGAAGAGCCACTGGTAGGCTTCGTCGAAGCCGTACTTCCGGTCGAGAATCGTGTAGAGAAGGCCGAACTTCTCCTTGATCGCGCCGGGCAGGTCCGGACGCACGCGGTACAGGTAGACTGCGGTGCCGATGCCCGCCACCGCGAGCCAGAACGGGGCCGTGGAAAGCGCGTGCGCCATCATGCCGGGCACGCCGTGGAAGCTCTTCCCCAACTCCGCCAGCACGTCGTGCCCGGGGGCGACCGCGATCGCATTGCCGAAGTAGCCGCCGAAGAGCACCGGACCGATCACCCATCCCGCGCAGACCGAGGGTATCGCCAGCAAGATCAGGGGTACGGTCACGACCGCGGGGGATTCGTGCGGGGCATGACCATGGCCTGCGCCATGGTCATCATGGAACCCACCCGGCCGGAGGTCCGTATGCTCAGGGGCTTTCTCGAGTTCTTCAGGGCCGGCGCGGAGGGCGTGAAAGCGCTCCGGCCCGTGGAACGTCATCAGCAGCAGGCGGAAGGTGTAGAGCGCGGTGACGAACACGCAGGAGAGCACCGCCAGATAGGCGAAGTCCGATCCCGGCAGCTTCGACAGGCGCACCGCCTCGATGATCGCGTCCTTGGAGAAAAAGCCGGCGAACCCCGGTATCCCGGCGCTCGAGATCGCGCCGATCAGCACCGTCCAGTAGGTGACCGGCATGTACTTCCTGAGGCCGCCCATCCGGCGCATGTCCTGCTCGTGATGGAGCGCGATGATGACGGAGCCCGCCCCGAGGAACAGCAGCGCCTTGAAGAACGCATGGGTGACGAGATGGAAGATGCCGGCCGCGTAGGCCGATGCGCCGAGCGCGACCGTCATGTAGCCGAGCTGCGACAGCGTGGAATAGGCGACCACGCGCTTGATGTCGTTCTGCACGATCGCCACGAGCGCCATGAACAGCGCGGTGATCGCTCCGATCACCATCACCACCGACAGGGCGGTCTCCGAGAGCTCGTAGAGCGGCGACATGCGCGCGACCATGAAGATGCCGGCGGTGACCATGGTCGCGGCGTGAATCAGCGCCGAGATCGGCGTCGGGCCTTCCATCGAGTCCGGCAGCCACACGTGCAGCGGGAACTGCGCGCTCTTGCCCATCGCGCCGACGAACAGCAGGATGCAGATCACGGTCATCAACGACCACGCCTCCCCCGGCAGGATCTCGATGGTATTGGCCGCGAGCGTTCTGGCGTTGGCGAACACCGCCGCGTAGTCGAGCGTGCCGAAGTACATCAGCACCAGCGCGATGCCCAGCAGGAAGCCGAAATCGCCCACGCGGTTCACCAGGAACGCCTTGAGGTTGGCGTGGATCGCGGTCGGGCGCGTGTACCAGAAGCCGATCAGCAGGTAGGAGAGCAGGCCCACCGCCTCCCAGCCGAAGAACAGCTGCAGGAAGTTGTTCGCCATCACCAGCATCAGCATCGAGAAGGTGAACAGCGAGATGTAGCTGAAGAAGCGCTGGTAGCCGGGATCGTCGGCCATGTAGCCGATGGTGTAGACGTGCACCATCAGCGAGACGAAGTTGACCACCAGCATCATGGTGGCGGAGAGCCGGTCGATCAGGAAGCCGATCTCGAAGCGCACGTTGCCCGAGGTGAGCCACGTGTAGACCGCGCCGTTGTAGGTGTTGCCGTCCAGCACGTCCATGAACACGACGCCCGACGCGGCGGTCGAGACCGCCATCAGGAGGATCGTGACCCAGTGCGCGCCGCGGCGCCCGATCGCCCAGCCGAACAGGCCGGCGGCGAGGGCGCCGGCAAGGGGCGCCAGCGGCACGATCAGATAGAGCAGCTGCATCTTTGTCATTTTTTGCCAGTCGGCGCTCCAGCGCCGCCGTCAAGTCCAGTCACGAGTCACCGGTCACGAATCACGCCTCATCCCTTGAGGCTGTCGAGATCTTCGACGTTGATGGTGTTGAGATTGCGGAACAGCGCCACCAGGATCGCCAGCCCGATCGCGGATTCCGCCGCGGCCACGGTCAGGATGAAAAAGACGAAGATCTGGCCCGATGGATCGTCGAGGAAGTGCGAGAACGCGACGAAGTTCATGTTGACGGCGAGCAGCATCAGCTCGATCGCCATCAGGAGCACGATCATGTTCTTGCGGTTGAGAAAGATGCCGATCACCGCGATCGCGAACAGGATCGCGCCCAGCACCAGGTAATGCGACAGCGAAATCAATTCACTCCCCTTCAAGGATTGAGGACTGAGGACTGAGGATTGAGCAACAACGGGCCTGTTCGACGCCTACTCAATCCTCAATCCTGAATGCTCAATCCTGCCTCTCTGCCGGCATCTGCACGAGCCGCACGCGGTCTTCGCGGCGCACGCTGACCTGCCGCGCCGGGTCGACGTACTTGCTTCGCTTGCGGCGGCGCAGCGTCAGCGCAATCGCGGAAACGATCGCGACCAGCAGGATGACCGCCGCGATCTCGAACGGATAGACGTAATCCGTGTAGATCAGCCGTCCGAGCTCCTTGGTGTTGCTGTAGCCCGGCGGCAGCGGCGGTGGCCCCGGCGTGCGCGCGAAGCCGGAAAGATACTCGAGGGTGACCCACATTTCCGCCACCAGGAGCAGCGCGATCACGCCGCCCAGCGGCAAGTAGCTCCAGAAGCCCTCCCGCAGCCGCGCCAGGTTGATGTCGAGCATCATCACCACGAACAGGAACAGCACCATCACCGCGCCGACGTAGACCAGCACCAGCGTGATGGCCAGGAACTCGGCCTGCAGTTGCATCCAGATCGCGGCCGACGTGAAGAACGCCAGCACCAGCAGCAGCGCCGCGTGCACCGGATTGCGCGCGGTGATGACGCCGAGCGCCGCGAGCACCAGAACCGCGGAGAAAAAGTAGAAAACGATTTCTTGAAAGCTCATGAAATCAAATTTAGCCGCAGAGGCGCAGAGGCGCCAAGAACATATTTATATTTCATTACGTTGTAATCCTTTGCGTCTTTGCGGCTCATCTGAACGCGGCGTCGTCCTCGCGGTCCTTCGCGATCTGCTCCTCGTACTGGTCGCCGATCGCGAGCAGCATCGGCTTGGTATAGATGAGGTCCCCGCGCCTCTCGCCGTGGTACTCGAGGATGCGCGTCTCCACGATCGAATCCACGGGACACGACTCCTCGCAGAAGCCGCAGAAGATGCACTTGGTGAGGTCGATGTCGTAGCGCGTGGTGCGGCGGGTGCCGTCGGCGCGCTGCTCGGACTCGATGGTGATGGCGAGCGCGGGGCACACCGCCTCGCACAGCTTGCAGGCGATGCAGCGCTCCTCGCCGTTGGGGTAGCGCCGCAGCGCGTGCAGCCCGCGGAAGCGCGGGCTCATCGGCGTCTTTTCCTCCGGGTACTGCACCGTGATCTTGCGCCTGAACAGGTGGCGGCCGGTGAGCATCATGCCCTTCACCAGCTCGAGGAGCAGGAAGGTCCGGAAGAAATCGCGGATGCGCTCGACCATCACTTCCACCATATCCACAGCGGGGTCTGCATCCACGCGCCCAGCACCACGATGTAGCCGATGGTGAGCGGCAGGAACACCTTCCAGCCGAGCCGCATGATCTGGTCGTAGCGGTAGCGCGGAAAGGTCGCGCGGAACCACAGGAAGAGCGACACCACGACGAACATCTTGACGAGAAGCCAGCCGAAGCTGTCGGCGGCGAGCCAGGGAAGCCCGGCCGCGCCCGCGAACACCGCGGGAAGCGGGGACAGCCACCCGCCGAGGAACATGATCGACGTCAGCGCCGAGATCAGGATCATGTTCGCATACTCGGCCAGGAAGAAGATGGCGAAGGCCATGCCCGAGTACTCGACGTGGAAACCGGCCACGATTTCCGACTCGCCTTCCGCCACGTCGAACGGCGCGCGGTTGGTTTCCGCCACGCCCGAGATGAGATAGACCAGGAAGATCGGGAACAGCGGGATCCAGAACCAGTTGAGCGGCCCCCAGCCGCCCTGCTGCATGCGCACGATCTCCCCCAGATTGAGGCTCTGCGCCGCCATCAGCACGCAGACCAGCGCGAACCCCATCGCCAGCTCGTACGACACCATCTGCGCCGCGGAGCGCAGCGCGCCCAGGAACGCGTACTTGGAGTTCGACGCCCACCCGGCGATGATGATGCCGTAGACGCCGAACGAGGTGATCGCCATGAGGTAGAGCAGGCCGGCGTCGATGTCCGCGAGAATCATCTCGGGGCTGAACGGCACCACCGCCCACGCCGCCATCGCCGGCATGATCGCCATGATCGGCGCCAGCACGAACAGGAATTTGTTGGCGCCCGCCGGAACGATGATCTCCTTCACCAGCAGCTTCAGGCCGTCGGCAATGGGCTGCGCCAGCCCGCCGAGCCACGGTATGCCGAAAAACGTCACGCGGTTCGGCCCGATGCGGATCTGCATCCACCCGATCAGCTTGCGCTCCCACAGCGTCAGGTAGGCGACCGCGACCATGAGCGGCACGACGATGCAGACGATGAGCAGCAGGATCTTGATCGCGTACAGGACGGCCGGCGCGAGCTCCTGCCCGAATACCCAGACCATTACCGTGGCCAGAACGCCCCACACCCAGTTGCCGAGGCTGATGAACGGTTGCAGTACCGTGCTCACACCGCCACCTTCTGCTGCGCGGGCACGCGCTCTGCCGTCACCGTGCCGAACATGGCGCCGAGCGCGGCGGTCTCCGGGCGCGCCGCAGCCAGCCGGATGCAGTGATCCGGCATCTTGTCGTCGACCGCCGCCAGGACCACCGCTTCCCCCGTGCCCTGCCTCACGCGCAGCCAGTCGCCGTCGCGCATCTCCAGCTTCGCGAACAGCGCCCGGTTCATCCAGGCAACGGGCGGGGCCGCATCCCGCGTCTGCTGCAGCGCGCGGGCGCGGCGCACGATCGCGTCCGCCGCATAAATCGGCACATCAGCGACGCGCTGCAGGCCGCCTGCCGGCACCGGCGCCACGGTGTCGAGCGCGGCCGCGCGGAGCCGGTTGTCGAGCCTGCCGGCAAGGTCGTCACCACCCGCGCCCAGCGCCTCGCGTCTGACGTCCTCCGCGCTGTCGTGCCCGAATCCGTCCAGCCCCAGCAGGTTGCCCAGCACGCGCAGCACCTTCCACGCCGGGCGCGCCTCCCCGAGCGGCCGCACCACGCCGCCGAAGCCCTGCGCTCTGCCCTCCGTGCTGATGAAGGTGCCGGCGGTCTCGGTGAACGGCGCGACCGGCAGCATGACGTGCGCGTAGTCGACCGCCTGGTGCTGGTACGGGCTCAACGCCACCACCAGCTCGGCGGCCTTCATCGCCGCGACGGCCTGCTGCGGATCGTGGGTGTCGAGCTCGGTTTCGACGCCGAGCAGGATGTAGGCCTTGAGCGGGTGTTCGACCATCTGCGCGGCATTGAGGCCGGCGTTCGGGCCAGATGGCGCGCAGCCTGCAATATAGCCTCCGACGCTGTTAGCCGCCTCTCCCAGGAAGCCGAATCGTGCACCCGTCACTGCTGCAAGCGCCAGGCCCAGTTCGTGCAGCCGGGAGGCGGCTGGATGGTGCTGCGCCAGGTTGCCGAGAAAGATCGCCGCGTCCTTGCCGCCGGCCAGGCTGGCCGCAATGCGCCGCGCGGATTCGGACGCGACGACGCCGCTCGCGGCGCCGCGCACGGCCTCCGGCACCGGGGCGCCTTTCTGCTCCGCCGCAGCCTTGATCACCTGCGCCAGCAAGCCGGGCATGGCGGCGGGCGCGACGACCGCCCGGTTCGCCACCCGCATCAGCAGCTCGTCGTCGAACGGGTTGATCAGGTTGAGTTGCGCGACGCGCTGGGTGGATTGCCGCAGGCGGTGGGCAATCAGCGGGTGGTCCTTTCGCAGGGTCGAGCCGACGACGAGGACGCGGTCGAGCTTGTTGATATCGGCTATCGGCATGCCGAGCCACGGCGCGCCGGCGCGCCGGCCGTCGACGCCGAAATCGCACTGGCGCAGCCGGAAATCCACGTTGCCGGAGGCAAATTCACGTGCGAATTTGCCTAACAGAAAGAGTTCTTCGAGAGTCTGATGGGGCGTCGCCAGGGCGCCGATGCTCGAGGCACCATGCTGGTCGCGAATACGCTTCAGCGCCTTCGCGACGAAATCGAGCGCTGCCTGCCACTCCACTTCCTTCCAGGCGCCGCCCTGCTTCAGCATCGGCCGGGCGAGGCGCTGCTCCGAATTGAGCCCTTCGTAGGAGAAACGGTCCTTGTCCGAGAGCCAGCACTCGTTGACCGCCTCGTTCTCCCGCGGCAGCGCCCGCATCACGCGGTTCTGCTTGACCTGCACGGTCAGGTTGGACCCCAGGCCGCAGTGCGGGGAGACCGACGGCTTGCGTGTCAGCTCCCAGGTGCGCGCGGAGTAGCGGAACGGCTTAGACGTGAGCGCGCCGACCGGGCACAGGTCGATGACGTTTCCGGAAAGCTCGGAATCCACGGTCTTGCCGACGAAAGCGATGATCTCGGAATGCTCGCCGCGGCCGATCATGCCGAGCTCCATGACCCCCGCGATCTCCTGGCCGAAGCGCACGCAACGCGTGCAGTGGATGCAGCGCGTCATGTCGGTCGAGATCAGGGGCCCCAGGTTCTTGTTGTCCACCACGCGCTTGGGTTCCTCGTAGCGCGAGCCGCTCGCGCCGTAGCCCACCGCCAGGTCCTGCAGCTGGCACTCGCCGCCCTGGTCGCAGATCGGGCAATCGAGCGGGTGGTTGATGAGCAAAAACTCCATCACGCCCTTCTGCGCGCTCACCGCCTGATCCGAGTGCGTCTGCACCTTCATGCCGTTGGTGACGGGCGTCGCGCATGCGGGCAGCGGTTTCGGCGCCTTTTCCACCTGCACGAGGCACATGCGGCAGTTGGCGGCGATCGAAAGCTTGTGGTGGTAGCAGAAATGCGGAATGTAGATGCCGGCCTGGTTGGCCGCGTCCATGATCGTCGCGCCGTCCGCCACCTCCATCTGTCTGCCGTCGATTTCGATTTCCAGCATGTCGGGTCCGTTACTCTTTACTCTTCACTCTTCACTCTTCACTCATCACTCAGCACTCAGCACTCAGCACTCAGCACTCAGCACTCAGCACTCAGCACTTAGATGTAATCCGGCACCAGGCACTTCTTGTGCTCGATGTGGTGGACGAACTCCTCTCGGAAATGCTTGATGAAGCTCTTCACCGGCAGCGCGGCGGCGTCGCCCAGCGCGCAGATCGTGCGCCCGGCGATGTTGTCCGACACGTTGTTCAGCAGGTCGAGGTCCTCCAGCCTGCCCTTGCCGTGCTCGATGCGATCCACCATCCGGTAGAGCCACCCGGTGCCCTCGCGGCAGGGCGTGCACTGGCCGCAGGACTCCTCGAAGTAGAAATACGACAGCCGCAGCAGGCAGCGCACCATGCAGCGCGTCTCGTCCATGATGATGACCGCCCCGGATCCGAGCATCGAGCCCGCCTTCGCGATGGCGTCGTAGTCCATGTCGGTCTTCATCATGATGTCGGCCGGCAGCACCGGCATCGAGGAACCGCCCGGAATGCAGGCCTTGAGCTTGCGCCCGCCCCGCACGCCGCCCGCCATTTCGAGCAGCTTCGCGAACGGGGTGCCGAGCCTCGCCTCGAAATTGCCGGGGCGGGCGACGTCGCCCGACACCGAGAAGATCTTGGTGCCGCCGTTGTTGGGCCGGCCCAGGTTGACGAACGCCTCGCCGCCGTTGAGGATGATCCACGGCACGGCCGCGAATGTCTCGGTGTTGTTGATGGTGGTGGGCTTGCCGTAGAGCCCGTAGCTCGCCGGGAACGGCGGCTTGAAGCGCGGCTGGCCTTTCTTGCCCTCCAGGGACTCCAGCAGGCCGGTTTCCTCGCCGCAGATGTACGCCCCGTAGCCGTGATGGGCGTGAAGCTCGAAGTTGAACCCCGAGCCGAGGATGTTCCTGCCCAGGTAGCCCGCCGCCCGCGCCTCCGCAAGCGCGGCCTCGAACCGCTCGTAGACTTCCCAGATCTCGCCGTGGACGTAGTTGTATCCGACCGCAGCCCCGGTCGCGTAGCCCGCGATAATGATGCCCTCGATCACGATGTGCGGGTTGTAGCGCAGGATGTCGCGGTCCTTGAAGGTTCCCGGCTCGCCCTCGTCGGAATTGCACACCAGGTACTTCGCGCCCGGGAACTGGCGCGGCATGAAGCTCCACTTGAGCCCCGTCGGGAAGCCCGCGCCGCCGCGCCCGCGCAGGGCGGATTTCTTGACCTCGGCGACGATCTGCTCGGGCGGCATTTTCTCGGCGAGAATTTTCTTCAGCGCCGCGTAGCCGCCGCGCGCCTCGTAGTCCTTGAGCCGCCAGTTGAGGCCGTCGAGGCCTTTCAGGATGATCGCCTCTGGGCCGAACAGGTCGGTCGCAAAGGGAGGAGCCGGCAGTCCCATTATTTGAGTTCCCGCAACAGGTCGTCGAGCTTGTCGGGCGTCATGGCGCAGCACATGCGCTTGTTGTTGAGCAGCAGCACCGGAGCGTCCCCGCACGCGCCGAAGCACTCGCCTTCCTTGAGCGTGAACATCCCGTCCCCGGTGGTTTCGTTGAAGCCGATGCCGAGCTTCCGCTTGAGATGCTCGGACGCAACGTTCGCCCCCTGCAGCGCGCACGGCAGGTTGGTGCAGATCGTGATCTTGTACTTCCCCGACGGCTTGAGGTCGTACAGGGTGTAGAACGAGGCGACCTCGTAAACCGCGATCGGCGGCATGCCCAGATACTGCGCGACGAAATCCATGGTTTCGGCGGACAGCCAGCCTTTCTCGTCCTGCGCGATGGTGAGCGCCGCCATCACCGCCGACTGCCGCTGGTCCGGCGGATACTTGGCGATGGCCTGGTCGATCGTCGCCAGCGCTTCGGGGGACAGCACCATCGGCGCATTCATCGGTCGATATCCCCGAACACGAGATCGATCGTGCCGATCATTGCCACGACGTCCGCGATCATATGGCCGCGCACCATCTCGTCCAGCGCCGACAGATGCGCGAAGTCCGGCGCGCGGATCTTCAGGCGATAGGGTTTGTTGGCGCCGTCGGAAACGAGGTAGATGCCGAATTCTCCTTTGGGATGTTCGATCGCGGCGTAAGCCTCGCCAGCCGGCACGTGCATGCCTTCCGTGAAGAGCTTGAAGTGGTGGATCAGCTCTTCCATGTTGGTCTTCATCGCCACGCGGGAAGGCGGCGTGACCTTGTGGTTGTCGATCATCACCGGCCCCCGGTTCCTGCGCAGCCAATCGGCGCATTGCCTGATGATGCGGTTCGACTGGCGCATCTCCTCGACGCGCACGAGGTAGCGGTCATAGCAGTCGCCGTTGACGCCCACGGGAATATCGAATTCCATCCGGTCGTAGACCTCGTACGGCTGCTTCTTGCGCAGGTCCCACGGCACGCCCGAGCCGCGCAGCATCGCGCCGGTGAAGCCGAGCGCCATGGCGCGTTCCGGGGAAACCACCCCGATCCCTACCGTGCGCTGCTTCCAGATGCGGTTGTCGGTGAGAAGCGTCTCGTACTCGTCCACGTACTGCGGAAACCGGTTGGTGAAATCCTCGATGAAGTCGAGCAGCGATCCCTGCCGGTTCTGATTGAGATTCCGTACCGCCTGCTCGCCGTGAATCCGCGTGGCGGAATACTGCGGCATGCGCTCGGGCAGGTCGCGGTAGACGCCGCCGGGACGGTAATAGGCGGCGTGCATGCGCGCGCCAGAGACGACCTCGTACATGTCGAACAGATCCTCGCGCTCGCGGAAGCAGTAGAGGAACACCGTCATCGCGCCGATGTCGAGCCCGTGCGTGCCAAGCCAGAGCAGGTGATTGAGCAGGCGCGTGATCTCGTCGAACATCACCCGGATGTACTGCGCTCGAATCGGCACCTCGATCCCGAGCAATTTTTCGATCGCCATCACGTAGGCATGCTCGTTCGCCATCATCGAAACGTAATCGAGCCGGTCCATGTACGGCACCGACTGGATGAACGTCTTGTACTCGGCGAGCTTCTCGGTCGCGCGGTGCAGCAGCCCGATGTGGGGATCGGCGCGCTCGATCACCTCCCCGTCGAGCTCGAGCACGAGCCGCAGCACCCCGTGCGCGGCGGGGTGTTGAGGCCCGAAATTCATGGTGTAGTTTCGAATTTCAGCCATGAATTTCGGGCCTCAACAAGTCTTTCCTCCGGCCCACAACAAGCCGCTTCAGCGGCTTGTTGCGGCGCAGACTAACTTGCCGCCGGCAAGTTATGTCGGAGCCAAAATTCATGGTGTAGTTTCGAATTTCAGCCATGAATTTCGGGCCTCAACAAGTCTTTCCTCCGGCCCACAACAAGCCGCTTCAGCGGCTTGTTGCGGCGCAGACTAACTTGCCGCCGGCCAATGTGGGTTTAATCATGTAAATCCTGTTAATCCTGTCTATTCAGTTTTTCTTCACATCCACATCGGCGTAGTTCTCAACGCGCACGATGCGCGGGGTGATCTCGCGCGGCTCGATCGTGACCGGCTGGTAGATCACGCGCTGCTGGTCGGGGTCGTAGCGCATCTCGACGTTGCCGGAAAGCGGGAAATCCTTGCGGAACGGATGCCCGATGAAGCCGTAATCAGTCAGGATGCGGCGCAGGTCGGGGTGCCCGGAAAAGACGATGCCGTACAGATCGAATGCCTCGCGTTCGTACCAGTTGGCCGACGGCCAGATGCCGATGACGGAGTCCACCACCGGGAATTCGTCATCGGGGCAGAACACGCGCACGCGCAGCCGCCGGTTGTGGCTGATGCTGAGCAGGTGATAGACCACCGCGAAGCGCCTGCCCTCCCGCGGACCGCCGGAGGGCGGAACAGGGGCCGGCGTAACGTTGAGCAGGGGCCCCTCTTCCGCCCCTGGGCGCGCCCCTTCAGGGGATGTGACCCCGGAGGCGGTTGTGGCGTCAGCGTGCAGCGGTCCAGCATCAGACTCGCGGACGTTCGCATCCCGCAAGCGGGAGCCCTGCTCACCGCTCGCTGACGCGTCGCCGTAATCCCGGTAGTCCGCCCCGCACAGGTCGCTGAGCTGCTCGAATTTCAGCTCGGGCGCGTCGCGCAACGCCGTCGCCGCTGCGAGCAGGTTCTCCGCCGCCACCACGATGGTGACCTCCCCCAGCGCCGTGGCGGCGCCGGCCAGCTTGTCGCCGAGCGCTGATTGTAGAACCGCAATCAGCGCTTCAGATCTCGTCGTCATATCGGCCATTAATCGCGCGCTTCAGCGCGCGATTGTGTTGGTGCGCTTGATCTTGTTCTGCAGCTGGATGATGCCGTAGAGCAGCGCCTCCGCCGTCGGCGGGCAGCCCGGCACGTAGATGTCCACCGGCACGATGCGGTCGCAGCCCCGCACCACGGAATAGGAATAATGGTAGTAGCCGCCGCCGTTGGCGCAGGAGCCCATCGAGATCACCCAGCGCGGCTCCGCCATCTGGTCGTAGACCTTGCGCAGCGCGGGCGCCATCTTGTTGCACAGCGTGCCGGCGACGATCATCACGTCGGACTGGCGCGGGCTCGGCCGGAACACGATGCCGAAGCGGTCGAGGTCGTAGCGGGAGGCGCCGGCGTGCATCATCTCCACCGCGCAGCACGCCAGCCCGAAGGTCATCGGCCACAGCGAACCGGTGCGCGTCCAGTTGATCAGCGTGTCCGCGGTGGTGGTGATGAAGCCTCTGTCGTGAAAACTTTCAGGTGCGCCCATGCCAGCCCTCCGTTTGCGCCGCCTCCGAATCCTTATCGGCGACAGTGTCCCCGGGGCGTCGGCGGCCTGCGCCGCTCCCGGGTCGCATCCCCAAGCAAGCTCGGGGCCCCTGCTCCGCCGCTCGCGTCGCTACTCCCACTCCAGCGCGCCCTTTTTCCACTCGTAGATGAAGCCGACCACCAGTATGCCCAGGAACACCATCATGGCCATGAAACCGAAGAATCCGATCTCCTGCAGCACCACGGCCCAGGGAAAGAGAAAAGCGATCTCGAGATCGAACAGGATGAAAAGTATCGCGACCAGGTAGTAGCGCACGTCGAACTTCATGCGCGCATCCTCGAACGCCTCGAAGCCGCACTCGTACGGCGAGAGCTTCTCGGCGTCCGGACGGTGCACGCCGACCAGCCGGCTGACGATGCCGCCTGCGACCACCGGCGCGACGCCGATGGCGAGCCCTACCAGTAGGAACATCAGGACGGGAAAGTAGTTCTCCAGCATCAGGATTCGGCGCGAATCAGAGGTTCCATGTTCCGGTCAAATCACCCTATTCGGTATGTGGTCGGTTCAAGACTGTGGCTGCGCGCCGAATCCTGATTCCCCGAACCCCTATCTCCACGTTAACTGGTGCCGACGGTGAGATTCGAACTCACACGGCTTGCGCCGCCACCCCCTCAAGATGGTGTGTCTGCCAATTCCACCACGTCGGCATTATGAATGCGGAACTATCATTCCGCATTCATCATCGTTCCGAATTCATTTTGGGACGTCCTGCGCCTTCGACCCTGGATCCGCTGAGGGAGCCGGCGCAACCTGGGCCGCCGGCGCGCCCTGCCCCACCGGCGCAGTCGGGGGAATCTGCGCGGGAAGCGATTTATCCTCGGCCGGCGGCGTGGCCATCACGCCCTTTTGCCCGGCCTTGGTTCCCGAGACATAGGTCAGCCCGAGGCTCGTCAGGAAAAACACGACTGCGGCGATCGCCGTCGCGCGGCTCAGGAAGTTGGCCGAGCCCGCGGAGCCGAACACGCTGCCCGCGGAACCACTGCCGAATGCGGCGCCGACGTCGGCGCCCTTGCCGTGCTGCAACAGCACAAGGCCGACGATGGCCAGCGCCGCCAGTACGTGTATGACCAGTATCAGAGTTTCCATGAAATCCTATGTCCTCGCGACTTCCTCGGCGCCCTGCGCGGCACGGCAGATCGCCACGAATTCATCGGCCACCAGGGACGCCCCCCCGATGAGCCCTCCGTCCACGTCTGCCATCCCGAACAGCTGCGCGGCGTTGCTCGCCTTGACGCTGCCGCCGTAGAGGATAGTCAGGGCATTCGCCAGCCGGCCATCGGCGGCGGCGATCCGGCCGCGGATGAAAGCATGCACGGCCTGGGCCTGCTGCGGGCTTGCCGTCTTCCCGGTGCCGATCGCCCAAACCGGCTCGTACGCGATAACCCCCCGCCCGAGCGCATCCAGGCCGCAGTGCTTGATCACGGCGTCGAGCTGGCG
>JACPTK010000085.1 GCA_016192825.1 Betaproteobacteria bacterium
AACCTCGCGCCGTGAAACGAAGACCCAAGACTCATCCCCTGCTGACCAGACCACGCCATGTTCTCCGCACGCAACTGCTCAAACAGCAGCAAGCGCACATCGCGGCCGGCTTAAGGTAGTGCCATTGGGGCCAGGCTCGAATTCTCGAAACCTGAGACTGGCCCCTTAATCTCAAGTGACTCGCGGATCGCGGCTCGCGACTAGGCCGGGCTAAGCGCTTGTCTTCCCGGTTCTACTCTAGCTTCCTGCAATTCCCATGCGCTGGGCCGACCGCGCAGTCTCCAGGAGGCCGTATTCCAGGCCATGGAAACAAGATTCGGTTTAAGCAGCCGGTAAAACTTCAATCCCGATTTCAGTTTTTGCTTTGGCGTCCAGAAATCCCGCTTGATCTGTCGTTCGATCTGGAGAATGTCGTCGACGCTGAGCTCGTCCGAATAGACCCGCTTGGTTTCAGGATCGATGTGGTAGCCGGGCGCCGCCAGCACTTTCGCCTTGAGCGGTTCCGGGCCACGGATTCGCAAAGGATGGATCATGATCGAGTCCAGCCCTATGGCACGTGCAAAACCCGGTATCTGCAGCATCTGCTCGCGGGTTTCGCCGACGTTGCCGATGATGAAATTGGAGACAAAGAACATCGGCACGTGACGGATCTTGGCAAACGCCTTTTCAATGGTCCGCCGCTTGAGGTCCTTGTTCAGGAACTCCAGAAGGTGATCGTGCATCGACTCGATGCCAAAGGTCACGTAGCGGAAACCCGTCCGCGCCATCTTCTCAACCACCTCCGGGCGCATCCCCATGTTGATCCGCGTCTCGATCGCGTAGGTCTTCTTGATCCCGCGCACGAGCAACTCCTCGCACAGCTCGTCCATGCGATCGGGCCGGTGAAAGGCCAGGTCATCGACAAACGTCACGAAAGGCGCCCCGATCTGCTCCAGCTCTTCGGCAACCGATTTCGCGGACCGCGCCGTGTAGGTGATCTGCCGGCCTTCGGAATCCCTGTTGAAGGTGCAAAACGCGCAGTGGAAGGGGCAACCGCGCGAGCTCTGGAGGGCGTCGGTGGCGAGCCCCAGATCAAGACCATCGCGCCGGATCGTGCCGTAACGCGCCCGACGCAATGAACGATCCGGGAGGGGAAAATCGGGGACAGGACCATAGGGTGGCATCGGCGTTGAGTGAACCTTTCCGCCCTTGAAAAAGGACACGCCCGACACCTGTTCGGCAGAACCGCTTTCCACGAAAACGCGGAAACGACCGTCATCCGGCCCGGAAAACACCACATCTACACGCTCTTCTTCCGGCGCGCTGACCAGCGCTTCGCGATTTACCTCCGCAAATCGCCCTCCGGCCACGACAGTGACGCCCGGTCGTCTCCTCTTGATCGACCGCACCATCGCAGACACCCTGGGCAACGGCATATCCCAGAGAAAGCTGAGCGCCACGATATCGGCATCGGGCGGCAGGACTTGTTGCCAGTCCCGATCAAAACGCAGGTCAATCAGGAATCGCCTGGGAATGATGTTGCGAACGCTGGCGGCAACCAGTTCCAGACCCAATGGTGGAAACATCCTGTCGAATCTGGATCCCTCACCATCGTCAGGATAAATAAAACAAGCGGAACTGAAGGCGGACATACCCCCCTCTTCTCGAGCGCTAGTAGATAGTGAATTGCTTCAATTCCCCTGGCGCCCTTCACCAACTGATTGAATTCTTACTATGCGCCGGGATCGCCGCTTGAGCAAGTCAAGACCGGCGAAGAGGGGGTCACGCAGGCCGCTCGTATTAAAAGCCGGGCTGGATTGATTGGACAACCGCTTAGGGTCGAATCCAGCCGTTCCGGGGGCCAGTTGGATTCGTGACCTGAACTTGCAGTGAATGCCGGATTGATTCGCGAGGCCAGAAATAGGGTCAGACTGACCCCTATTTTCGCGTGGTTGAAATTTCGCGCCGCACGCCTCCTGGCGGCGGAAGGCTTCGTTCAAAAACCCGCGGCGGCTTTCGCTACCCTGAGCCCCACTTTCGAGAGCGCGAAACGGATCTCTTCCCTTTTCGCGTCGTCCACGTTGATGGCGGGCGGGCGGACCCAGGACGAATTGAGCTCGCCGAGCTGCACCAGCGCCTCCTTGTTCGCGGCGGGAGTGGAGATCGGCGTGCGATGCAGTTGATATTCGTAGATCGCGCGCATCAGGGGCACCGCGAACGAGTTATGGATGCTCTTCGCCTTCTGCGCCGATCCGCTGGTCGCCTCGCGCACCAGGTCCGACCACTGCTGCGTGCCTACGACGCTGATGCCGACCAGCGCGCCGGGCGCGTCGTGCAACAGCATGCCGAGCAGCGACGGCGCATCGCACGCCGCCAGCACCGAGATGCGGTCATGCAACGCGTCGTGAAGTTCCGCGTACTTTGTGGGCGATCCCGTCGCAGCTTTCATCGCGACCACGTTGGGGAGCTCGGCGATACGCATGAGCGCCTCCAGCGAGTAGACCGCGCCGGCGGTCTCCGGGTACTGGAATACGCTCATCGGCAGGTTCACTTCCCGGTCGAGGCGCTGGAAAACGGAAAAAACCGCGTCGGGGTTCCGGGCGAGGTGGCGGTACGGCCGCACGTCGAACAGCGGGAACACCAGCAGCATGTCGGCGCCCGCCTCCTTGGCGTTGAGCCCCTGCCGCACCAGGTCCGCGAGAGAGTGGCTTGCGATTCCCGCGATGACTTTCAGCTGCCTGGGCAGCACCTTCCTGGCGGCCGCGACGATATTCTTCCGCTCGTCCGATGTCAGCGTCAGCACTTCGCCGGCATGGCCGTTCACGCACACGCCGTAGAGTCCCGTCGCCGAGCCCACCCGCGCAACGTGAGCGGACAGGCTCTTGTAGTCGACGGAGCCGTCGGTGTTGAAAGGCGTTACCGTCGCAGGAATCAAACCGCGAATCTCCATATGCCTCTTCTCCAGTGACGCGCCGTCAGCGCGGATGACGTTTCAACAGTCTAGCATTGTGGCGGATACCGCTTGAAAAGGGGACCCCCCTCTGTTCCAGCTCGCGCAACCAGCACTGCGCGAATCTCGCGAGCGCCGCTTTTTACTCCGCCTGGATGCCGGCGGCACGAATGACCTTTCGCCATTTGTCGTGCTCGGCGAGCTGGAACCTCATCAACTCGCCGGACGTCGTCGGGAACGGAATGCTGCCCGCATTGAGCATATATTCTTTGACCTTCGGCCGTCCGAGCACCGTGACGAACAATTCGTTGGCTCGCGCCACGATCTCGTTGGGCGTGCCGGCCGGCAACCAGGCAGCGTTCCAGAACGCCCACTCATAGCCACGAACGCCGGCTTCATGCATGGTCGGAACGTCGGGCAGGGTAGGCCAGCGCTGCGTGCCGGAGATCGCCAGCGCGCGCAGCTTTCCGGCATTCACGTGGGGCATCACCACGACGAGGTTGGCCATCATCATGTCGACCCGACCCGCGACGAGATCGATACTCGCCTGCGGAACCGTCTTGTATGGAATGTTCCTTATCTTGATGCCGGCAAGGAGCTTGTAGAGCTCGACGGCTGCCAGACTCACGGAACTGCCTGAGCCGAACGTCAGCATGTCCGGGCTTTTCTTTGCCAGTGCGGTCAACTCCTTGATGCTCTTCGCCGGCACTTGCGGGTGCACCACCGCCAGCACCATTCCCCGGGAAATCCCGCTCACCGGAATGAAGTCTTTTACGTAGTCGTATGGCAGCTTCTTGAAGAGGCTCTGGTTCGCCGCATGCGTCGAATTGGTGCCGATCAGGATCGTATAGCCGTCCGGCGCCGCCCTCGCCACATATTCAGCCGCCAGGATGCCGTTCGCTCCGGGCCTCGCCTCGACGATCACGCGTTGGCCGGTCAACCCGAACATCTCGGCCCCCAGCACGCGCGCCGTGTTTTCGGGAAACCCCGTTCCCATCGCGATAAAACGGTGCGGTTTTGATGGAAACTGCGCCTGCCCGCTGGCAATGCCGGCGTGCGCGAGACTGCAAACGGCAAGCGCGGCAGCGATCGATCGGAAAATGGGTTCAATCATGGAACGCCCTCGTTAATTCGCCCGGTGTTGCGTACTCAATCGGTCAGCATGATAAGACCTGCCAGCCAACCACCAATCGGATCACGCTAACTCGAAGCGAGCCGTTTCCCTTTGACTTGGATCAACAACGTAAATGGGGTCACTGTGAGGTAGCCCCGATTGTACGGACACCTAGTTAAGCTGAATCGGGGTCGGACCACTGCAACACTTTGATCCGAAGCTACAAAGCGCGAAAATGAGCCTCGTCTGACCGCTTAGAAGCGCATTTTCGGCTGCAAAACCGCGGCTCTAAGCGAATCCGTGCAAGAAAGTGCCTATGAGGGGATGACATGGCCCGCATCACCAGCGTGGATCACCTCACGATATCCGTGAGCGATTTCGAGCGGTCGAAGCGCTTTTATGGCGCGCTGTTCAAGTTCCTCGGCATGAAGGTGATGGGAGAGTACGGAGACGCGATCGGCTGGAAGAACGGCAACACGCGCTTCTGGATCTACCAGGCCGACGCCAAGGGGCGCAAGCGCAGGCACCGGATCGGCGACGTCGGGTTTCACCACTACGCGTTTTCCCTGCGCAACCGGAAAGACGTGAACGATCTCGAGGCCTTCCTCGAGCGGACCGGCGCGAGGATCGTCGATCCGGTGGGCGAGTATTACGACAACTACTACGCCGTCTACTTCCTCGACCCTGACGGCCTCAAGCTGGAAGGCATGCACTACGGCAAGTAGGCCGACCTCAACCGCGTCGGCCCACGCAGAAACAAAGCCCCGCGGAAGCGGGGCTTTGTTTCTTATTGAAGACGGCGATCACACGGGCAGCGGTTCCGGCTGTTCGGCTCCGGCCGCGGGCTTCACCGGCTTCGCCGGCACCACGGCCGCCTGCCGCTGCCGCTCCCGTTCTTCCTGCTCCATCTGCTTCCGCAACGCCTCGATTTTGCGCATCGGGCCTGAATCGGGGTCGGACCAGCGCAACACTTTGATTAACCGGAGAACAGACCCTGAAATAGGCCTGCGCAGAGGCTTAGAGCCGCATTTTCCGGGGCAAAACGCCCGTTCTAAGCCCGGTTTCGTGACTCGTGACTCGCGGATCGCGGATCGCGGCTGGTGCGTCGTTAGAATCTTGTAGTTCCTGTTATTCCTGTTCATCGAAGTGCCGGGACTCGCGGCTCGTGACCGGACTCCGCACAGCACGCGGGAGACCCATCACCACCTTTGAGAAGGCGCAGCCGCCCACGCCTCTACTCCACCCTGATCCCCGCCGACTTGATCACCTTCGACCACTGCGCGATTTCCGCGTTGATCCTCCTCGCGAGTTCCTCCGGCGTGCTCGAGTGGACCTCGAGGCCCTGCTGCTCCAGCTTCGGTCGCAAGTCCGCGTCGCCCAATGCCCTGGCCACGCTTCGATTCAGGGTCGCGACGATGGCCTTGGGCGTGGACGCCGGGACGAGCATGGCATACCAGATCGTGCAATCGTAACCAGGAACGCCCGCCTCCGCGATGGTCGGCAGGTCCGGCATGACCGGCGAGCGCCGCGCGCCCGACACGGTAAGGGCGCGCAGGCGATTGGACTTGATGTAGTTGATTGTCGGCGGCATGCCGGCGATCATGACCTGGACGCGCCCGGCCACGGCGTCCACAGTGATGGCCCTGCGTCCACGATGTGACGCCAAGTCGCGCGCGCTTTGTGCTAGGCTTGCGCACCGGGATTCTCACCAGGGAGAGGACGCACATGCGTTTTAAACCCGTGATCACGCTCGACGACGCGAAAAAAATGCTCGCGGCCGGTGAAGCCGAAGCGATCAAGAACAACTGGAATATCGTGATCGCGATCCTCGACGATGCCGGGATCCTGGTCGCGCTGCACCGCATGGACGGGGCACGGCCGGGCAATCCAGAGATCGCAATCCAGAAGGCGCGCACCTCCGCTCTCACGCAGCGCTCCAGCAAGGTCTGGGAGGACTGGGTCGACGGCGGCAAGATCTCCTCGACGACCATGCCGTTCATGTCGAAACGCGGCGGGCTCCCCATTATCGTCGAAGGCGAATGCCTCGGCGCGGTCGGCGTCTCCGGCGTCGCCTCGCACCAGGACGAGCAGGTCGCAATGGCGGCGATCGCTGCGGCCTTTCCCAACTTCAAGACCGTGCGGCCGGGGGACTGACGCGACGGCGATCCGCCCGCACCGCACCGGGAAACCGTCGCTTCGCGCGCACCGGCTTCTGATCAGCCAAGGAGGAGGACAACCATGAAGATCGCGATCAGGCTTGTTTTCGGCGCAGGCTGCGCCCTGCTGAGTGCCGCCGTGTGGAGTCAGATGCCGCCGGCCAGCCATGCGTCCTATCCTGCCAAGCCGATCCGGATGATCATTGCGGGCCCGCCGGGCGGCACCACCGACACGGCCGGCCGAATCATGGCGCCTGGCCTGGTCGCGCTGTTGGGCCAGCCCATCGTCATTGACAGCCGCACCGGCGCCGCCGGCGCCATCGCCTGCGATCTGGTCGCCAAGTCCGAAGCGGACGGATACACCGTGCTCCTGGGCTTCTCGGGCCCGCTGGTCATCGTGCCGAACCTAAGGGAACGCATGCCCTACGACACGCTGCGGGACTTGGCGCCGGTGTCGCTGTTGATGACCGCGCCGTACGTGATGCTGGTACACCCCAGCGTGCCCGCGCGATCGGTCAAGGACCTGATCACGCTCGCCCAGGCGCACCCCGACAATCTCAATTACGGGTCGGGGGGCGTTGGTACCGGCATTCACATGTCGGCCGAACTCTTCAAACTGGCGGCGGGCGTGAAAATCGTGCACGTGAGCTACAAGAGCGCGGGGCCGGCTTTGACGGGCCTGCTGTCGGGCGAGGTCGACATGGGGTTCGTCGGGCTGACGCAGGCGCTGCCGCACATCAAATCGGGCAGGGCTCGAGCCATCGCCACCGGAGGAAAGAAACGCCACCCGATGGCGCCGGATCTGGCCACGCTCATGGAAAGCGGCTATCCCGTGGACGCATCCGGCTGGTACGGCGTCCTGGCGCCCGCCAAGACGCCGCCTGCCATCGTCACGCGGTTATACGAAGCCATCGCGAAGGTATTGCTCGACGCGGAAGTCGTGCAGCGTCTGAACGCAAACGCGTTCGTGCTGGAGCGATCGACACCGAGTGAGTTCAGAGATTTCCTGCGCCAAGAGCTTGCGACGTGGCGCAAGGTGGTGGAAGCCGCCGGCCTGAAGATCAAGGGCAACCGTTGATCGCGCCGACGCCGTGAGGGCACGGCGAGCGCGGCGCCGACGCAACCGTCACCCGGATAAGCGGCCGGCCTTCAGCGAAGCGCTTCCGCGAGTTGCGCCATGACCTGCGCAAGATCGCCGAAAGCATTGAATCGAGGCTGCGCCGCGATGCGCGGCGTGATGATGGCGTTGTCGAACTTCAGCAGCGGATCGTCGGAATTGCCCGGCTCTTCGTAGAAGGTATCGAGTCCGAGGCCGCCCAGGTGCCCGGAGGCAAGCGCCTCCAGCAACGCGGCGCGATCAACCAGCTCCGCGCGCGCAACGTTGACGAGGCAGGCGCCTCGCTTCATCCGGGCAAGACGCACCCGATCGATGATCCCGCGGGTGGCCGCGTTGCTGGGCAAAAGAGGAAAGACCCAGTCGCTCTCCACGAGCAATTGGTCGAGCGGCCGGTACTCCACCGGGTAATGCCGCTCCTCGGCGTCGGGCAGCCGCGTGCGCTGGTAATAGACGACGCGCATCCCGAACGCGACCCCGCGGATCGCGACTTCCCGTCCGATTTCGCCCAGGCCGATGATGCCCAGCGTCGACTCGTGGAGCGTGCGCAAGCCGCCAATGCGCGCCCAGTTGGAGTTCGACGTATACCGCGCGTCGAAGCGCCGGGGCGCGTAGCCAGCGGCGCGCAGCTGCTCCATGGTGATCAAGCTGCCGCTGCGGTTGAGCTTCTTGGCGAGCGCAAGCATGAGCCCCATCGCATACTCCGCGCACGCGATGTTCGCGCGCCGGCGCACCCGCAGGACCTTGATGCCGCGCTCCGAGCACGCGGCCACGTCGATGTTGCGCAATATCGTTCCATACTTGTGCACGACGCGCAGGCGCCTGGCGATACCGAGCTCCTCGGCGCCGACCCTCAGCGATTCGGTCACGACCGCATCCGCGTCCCGAAACGCCGCCTGCAGCTCCGCCTGCGTCGACGCCAGCCGCACTTCCGCCGGATAGAGCCCCTGCGCGCGCTCGCGCGCGCGCCCGAGCCACGCCGGGTAATCCGCGATGTCGTGCGCGACGAAATCGGCGATGGCCGCGGTACGCTCGGGAACCTCTTCCGCGTCGAGAAATGCCTGCAGCAGGCGCGGAAACGGATCATTCTCGACCGCGATGACGGGGCGTCTGGTCACTGGAGCGCCATGAGAAAAGTCTTCATTTCCGCGACGCAACGCTCGGGGGCGCTGAAAGCGATGCCCTGCCCGTAGCCGTCGAACAGGACGAGCTTCGCCTGCGGGATCTGCTCCCGCATCTGCAGCATCTGCTCGCGCGGTGCGATCTGGCTGTTGTTTCCCGCCAGGACCAGCACCGGCGCGCGCACCTCGCGCAGCCGCGGCAAGAGGTTTCCGGCCGCGATCATGGCGTGCTGGGCGATCGCGATATGGCGCGGACACTTGTCGAACTCGCCCGTCGACCATTCGATCCAGCCCGGATCGACCTTATCGACATCGATCCGCCGCGCGAGCGTCTTGTGCGCCCAGTGTCCGAGCCCGAATTTCTCGACCTCCTCCGGTATGAACAGATCGTTCGCCGACTGGGGTAGCTGAAACGGCGTGTTGCAAAGCGTCAGCGATGCAATGCGCGCGGGATGCGCGATGGCAGCCGCCAGGCCGACGTGGCCGCCCGAGGCTTCGGCTGCCCAGTGCACGCGCGCGACGCCGATATGATCCATCAGGTCGATCGCATCCGCGACCAGCATGTCCAGCGTGTAGGGATTGCCCGGCGGCGGAACGGCGCTCCTGCCGCAACCGCGAGCGTCGATCCGGACCACGCGGTAATCGCGAGCGAGCAGCGGCACCCACGCGCGCCAGAACTCCAGGTTGCGCCCGAAGCCGTGATGGAGGAACACGGTTTCGGCTCGACGCCACGGATCGGTGTAGTCCGCCACGTCGTAATGAATGTCGGTATTGCCGATGCGCGCGTGGGGCATGCGAAAGAATAGGATCGATGCGCCCGTCGCCGGCGTCCCGTGCCGTGCTGCGGCAACGCCGGAACGGTGTTTGACGGGCCCGCTCGCGCGCGACCGGGGCCGCCCACGCGTGCTGCGCCGCCCGATCCGCGCTGCCGGGGAAATTCGCAACGAACGTTGCGGAATATCATGCCGTTTCCGGGCAAGGCGAGTCAAGCGCGGGGACGCCGCCGCTTCACGGCTTCGTCACGGGATCGCCCCAGGTCCACGATGTGACGCCATGGCGTGCCGCGCACGGCGCCTGTGCTACGCTTGCCGGGCACGAAGCGGCGACTTGCCCGAAACCGGCATGGCCGGCTTTTCATTCGGCACCAGGGAGATTGCACCGATGCGACTCAAGCCCGTCATCATCCTCGACGACGCGAAAAAAATGCTCGCGGCCGGTGAAGCCGAAGCGATCAAGAACAACTGGAATATCGTGATCGCGATCCTCGACGATGCCGGGATCCTGGTCGCGCTGCACCGCATGGATGGGGCACGGCCGGGCAATCCAGAGATCGCAATCCAGAAGGCGCGCACCTCCGCCCTTACCCAGCGCTCCAGCAAGATCTGGGAAGATTGGGTGAACGGCGGCAAGATATCGTCGACGACCATGCCGCTCCTCACGGTGCGCGGCGGACTGCCGATCATCATCGAAGGCGAATGCGTCGGCTCGATAGGGGTTTCCGGCGTCGCATCCCACCAGGACGAGCAGGTTGCCATAGCGGCGATCGCGGCGGCGTTCCCCAACTACTCGACGGTCCGCCCCGGCGACTGACCGCGTGGCGCGCCGCACTTTGCCGAGACCCGCCGGCTGCCTGGCGTAATGTGAAGGAGAAAGCCATGAAACCCGCCTCAACGCTTCTGCTATGCGTGGCATGCCTCGTCCTGAGCCCGGCGGCGTCGGGCCAGGCCAAGTCGACCTATCCGGTCAAGCCGGTCCGCATGATCGTGCCCGGCGCGCCCGGCGGCCTGACCGACCTGGGCGCCCGCATCCTCTCGCCCCGGCTGGCCGAGCTGCTCGGCCAGCCGGTCGTGGTGGACAGCCGCTCGGGCGCCGCCGGCCTCATCGCCTGCGACCTGGTCGCCAAGGCCGCGCCGGACGGCTACACCCTGCTCTTCGGCTTCTCCGGGCCGCTCGTGATCGTGCCACATCTCAACGAGTCCACGCCCTACGACACGCTCAAGGACTTCGCGCCGGTGGCGCTGGTGGCAACCGCGCCGTACGTGCTGGTGGTGAACCCGAAAGTGCCCGCGAAGTTGGTGAAAGAGCTGATCGCTCTCGCCAGGTCGAGGCCCGGCAAACTCAACTTCGCCTCCGGCGGCGTCGGCACCGGCATCCATATGGCGGCGGAGCTTCTCAACCTGTCCGCAGGCACGCAGATCGTCCACGTGACCTACAAGAGCGCGCTGCCGGCGCTGACCGCGATCCTTGCGGGCGAGGTGGACATGATGTTCATCGGTCTCACGCAGGCACTGCCGCACATCAAGGCAGGCAGACTGCGCGCACTCGCCGTGGGCAGCGCGAAGCGGTCCCCGGCGTTTCCGGAGCTTCCGACCGTCAGCGAGAGCGGCTTCCAGTTCAGCGCGTCGGGCTGGTACGGCGTGCTCGCGCCGAGAAACACGCCGCGCCCCCTGGTGACGAAGCTTCACGAAACGTTGGCCACCGTGGTGGGAACGGCGGAAGTCAGGGACCGGATGACCGCGAACGCGCTGGAAGTCGAGCACGCCACGCCCGAGCAGTTCGGCGCGTTCCTGCGCAACGAGATGGCCACCTGGGCCGGGGTCGTGAAGGCCGCGGGCCTGAAGCGCAAGGGACCGCTGTGACCGCGGCACATGCCGGGAGGTGAGATGGGCACGGAGATCGCGCAACGACTGGCGGAGTTCACACACCGAACGCGCCTCGAGGACATTCCGCAAGGCACCGTCGAGTTCACCAAGGGGTTGTGCTTGAAGACGGTGGCCGGCATGCTGCGCGGCTCGATGATGCCGGCCGGGCTGAGGGCATCGAATTCGGCGCGCGAGCGCGGACACGCGCCGGAAGTCAGCGTCATCGGCTCCGGCTTCAGGACGTCGCTGTGGAACGCGGTGCTCAACCACGCGTTCTTCGCGCACGCCTCGGAGCTGGAAGACGACCGCTTCGGCGGCCTCGGCACGTGCTGGGATATCACGGTGCTGCCGGTCACCTTCACGTTCGCCGAAAAGCTGAAGTTGAGCGGCCGGGAACTGGTAGAGCTGTCGGCGATCGGTCTCGAAGTGCACGCCCGCACCTGCCTGTTCTACCCCCAGGGCTACATGGGCATGACCGTGATTCCCGGCGCCATGGGACCAGCCGCTGCCGCCGCGCGGGCGCTGAAGCTCGGCGTGCCGGAGACGGTGGCGGCGCTCGGTCTGTCCATGTCGTCGCCGCCAATCGCGTACGCGAGCTTCGGCACGGACTCCCACTACTTCGAATCCGCGATGCAGTCCCTGCAGGGACTGATCGCCGCCGAGCTCGCGCAACAGGGGGCGAGCGGTAACCCGGACATCGTGACCTTCATGACGAACCTGATCGGCAAGGACAAGGTCAAGCCGGAGAAATTCCTCGAGAACCTCGGGTCGGACTGGTTCCTCAACGCGATCTGGATCAAGAAATACCCCTGCTGCTTCTACATGCACCGCTATCTCGACGCGTTCCTCGATCTGCTTGCAACCGAGAAGCTCGTGTACGAGCAGATCGAGAAGGTGCGGGTGCACATCAGCCAGGTCGAGCGTTGCTGCGACCGGCCGGACCCGAAGACCTTCGACGACCTGCAGTTCAGCTTCCACCACTCGCACGGCGTCGCCATGATCGACCGGGACGTGAACTTCAGCCATATCAGCGACGCGGCGCGGGACAATCCGCGCTACCGCGAGGCGCGCGCCAAGGTCGAGGTCGTGTTCCACCCCGAGTGGGCGTCTGCGTACGCGATGGGCACGCCGGCGCAACTGGAGGTGATGCTCGGGGACGGGCGGCGGTTCTCGCGGGAGAAGAACCACGTCATCGGCTCGCCGACGGAGCCGCTCACCATGGAGCAGTTCAAGGCGCTGTTCGTGAAGTTCACCCGCGACCTGCTGCCCGAAGCGGACCTGCGCTGGACCGTCGACGCGCTCGCGAACCTGGAGCGGCTCGACCGGGGCGAGGTCGAGAAACTCATGCACATACTCGTCAGAACAGGAAAGCTGCAATGACCGACAAGCAGGAAACCTACACCGTCGCGCCGGAGCGCCTGGCGCCCATTCCGGAAGGAAAGATGACCGAGGCACAGAAGAAAGCCGCGGCCGAAATCGCCGCCGGCCGGCGCGGCAGCGTGCGCGGGCCGTTTCACGCCTTCCTGCGCAGCCCCACCCTGATGGGCCGCGTGCAGAAGCTGGGCGAGTACCTGCGCTACGACAGCCTGGTCGAGCAGCGCCTGCGGGAGCTGGCGGCGCTGATGGCCGCGCGCGACTGGACGCAGCAGTACGAGTGGCACGCCCACGTGCCGCACGCGCTCAAGGCAGGGCTCAAGGCGGAGGTCATCGAGGCAGTCGCGGAAGGCCGCCGGCCGGCCGGCATGGCGGCCGACGAGGAAATCGTCCACGACTTCGTGAGGGAACTGCTAGCCAATCGCGGCGTGAGCGACCCGACCTACGAACGAGCCCTCAAGCAGTTCGGGGAAGCCGGCGTGGTCGAGTTGATCAGCGTGGTTGGCTACTACGCGCTACTGGCCATGGTGATGAACGTCGCGCGCACCGCGGTACCGGACGGAAAACCCCTGCCGTTGCCGCTGCTGCCGCAACAGCTGCGCGTGAAGGGCTGAGGCTCACGCCGCGGGCGCGAGCCGCTCGCGGAACATCGCGAATATCCGCTCCCAGTCCCGGTTCGCCGCCTGCTTGTGGTAGACGTCGCGCTCGGGCAGCGCGTAGCCGTGCTCGGCGCCAAGATGGAATTCGTAGACGTATTTCACCGCCGCGCCCTTCATTGCGTCGTCGAGCGCCTTGCGTACCGGCGCCGCGGCATGCCCGTCCTTCTCGCCGAAGCCGCAGTAGAGCTGGCCCTGGAATTTCCCCGCAGAACGATGCGGCGAGTCCGCCTTGTCCGTGACCAGGTGTGTGCCGTGCAGGCTCGCCGAGGCGCGAAACCGCTCCGGATAGGCCGCGGCGACGCGGAACACGTGGCGCCCGCCCATGCAGTAGCCGATGCACCCCATCGCGCCGGGATGCGCCGGCTCCCCCTTGCCGATGAAATCGAGGACCGCGCCGGTGTCGGCGACCGCCATCGCGTCGGTCAGGCTGTCACGCGACGCGCGCACGGCGGCAAGCCGCTTTTCGTCCAGCCGCGCCGTGGAGATCGCCCGGCCCTGCTCGTCGCGGTAGTCGTGGCGCACCCGGCCGTTTCGGTAGTAGAGGTCCGGAACCATGCAGTAGTAACCGACCGTGGCCACCCGGCGCGCGATGTCGTAAAGCTCCTCGCGCACGCCCCAGATGTCCATGTACACGATCACCGTCGGGAACAGCCCGCTGCGATCCGGATGCGTCACGAAGGTCTCCATCGCCCCTCCGGGCGCCGGGATGTTGACGAAGCGTTCTCTCATTGAAGGGTGCCCCTGGAAATTCCGTTGAGTTCCGTGCCGCGGCAGCGTATATGATAAGTTAAGCGGCATGTGGAACTTTTTTTCCACAATCCGGACTGTCGAAGTTTCGCGCCACTTTCTAGATGAGACTGCTTCGATTCCACCACCTGACCGCCGCCGCGCTGGTCGCCGTTCTGATTTTCGCACCGGGATCGTGGGCCCAGGGTTACCCCGTCAAGCCGGTGCGCATCGTGCTGCCGTTTCTCGGCGGCACTGATTTCGTCGGCCGCTGGCTCGCCCATAAGCTGACGCCGGCGCTCGGCCATCAGGCGATCGTCGAGCCGCGTCTCGGGGCGGGCGGCAACATCGCGCACGAATCGGTTGCCAGGGCGCCCGCAGATGGCTATACGCTGCTGATGGCGGCGCCGACCTTCGTCATAAATCCGCACCTCAGCCGCAAGGCCAGCTTCGACCCGTTGAAGGACTTCGCGCCGGTCGCCCTGCTCGCGTTCATTCCCAACGTGCTGGTGGTGCATCCCTCGGTGCCGGCCGGGTCCCTGGGCGAACTTCAGCAACTCGCGCGCCGCTACCCCGGGAAGCTCTCTTTCGGCTCCGGTGGGGTGAACTCGGCCACGCACCTCGCGGGCGAAATGCTGAAGCAGCTTACGAAATCCGAGATCGTGCATATCCCGTACAAGAGTGCCACGCTCGCCCTCGTCGGTGCGGCGACGGGCGATGTCGACATCGTGATAGCCGCCGTGCCGGTCATCGCCCCCCACGTGCACCAGAAACGGCTTCGCCCGCTGGCGGTGCTGGACGCCAAGCGCGTCGCCTCGTTACCGGGCGTGCCGACTTCCGCGGAAGCCGGCGTGCCCCAGCTCAAGGTCGTGTTCTGGTACGTGCTGCTCGCGCCCGCGGGCACGCCGCGCGAAATCATCGAGCGGCTGAGCGCCGAGTCGATGAAGACGATGCGGGCCGCGGACACGCGCGAGCGCTTCGCCACCATCGGCGCCGACACCGTCTCGCGGACGCCGGAGCAGACCGCGGCGTTCCTGCGCAACGAGCACGCGCGCTGGGGCAAGCTGATCCGCGACGCCGGCATCAAGGCCGACTAGCGCCGCCCCGCCTCGCCTCGGAGACGTTCATGAAGATGCCGCGCGCCGCATGGCTGGCGTTACCGCTCCTCGCTTCCGCCCTGGCCGCCGGCCCGGCCCGGGGCCAGGATTATCCGAGCCGGCCGATACGGCTGCTCACCACCGAAGCAGGGGGCGGCGGCGACCTGGTGGCCCGCGTCATCGGGCAGGGAATTTCCGGCAGCCTGGAGCAGCCCGTGGTGGTCGACAATCGCGGGATCCGGTCGGGTGAGATTGTTGCAAAAGCGGCGCCCGATGGCCACACGCTGATGTCCTATGGCAACCCGCTGTGGCTCGCGCCGTTTCTGCGGAAGAACGTTCCCTACGATCCGGTCAGGGATTTCTCGCCGATCACGCTCAGCGTGATCTCGCCCAACGTCCTCGTCGTCGGCCCCGCCGTCGCGGCCGCCTCCGTCAAGGAGCTCATCGCGCTCGCGAAGGCGCGGCCGGGCGCGCTGAACCACGCCTTGAGCGGCGTCGGCTCGTCGAACCATCTCGCGGCGGAGCTGTTCCGGAGCATGGCGGGCATCGACACGGTGCACGTTCCGTACCGCGGGGCCGGGCCGGCGCTCACCGCGTTGATCGGCGGGCACGTGCAGATCATGTTTCCCAGCGCGAGTTCCGTGACACCGCACATCAAAGCCGGCCGGCTGAAGGCGCTGGCGGTCACCAGTGCCGAGCCGTCCGCGCTCGCTCCCGGCCTGCCAACCGTGTCGGCATCGGGCCTGCCGGGCTACGAATCGGCGCTTCTCCTCGGCGTGTTCGCACCAGCCGGCACGCCTGCAGCGCTGATCACGCGGCTCAACGCGGAAATCGTGAAGGTGCTGCGCGCTTCGGACGTGAAGGAGAAGCTCTTCGCTTCCGGCGTGGAAATCGTCGCCAGCTCGCCCGCGCAGTTCGCGGCCCGGGTGAGGTCCGAGATGGACCGCCTTGGAAAGCTGATCCGGGACGCCGGCATCCGCGCCGACTGACGGCGGGCGTCAGGCGATCGCCCGCGCCAGGTTGACCATCATCTCTTCCGTGTCGTCGAGCGCATTGAGACGCGGCTGCGACGCCACGCGCGGCGTGATGATCACGTTGTCGAAAGCAAGCAGCGGGTCGTCTGCCCGTCCCGGCTCCTCGTAGAACGCGTCCTGTCCCAGCCCGCCGAGACGGCCTGACTTGAGCGCGGCCACTGCCGCTTCACGGTCGACGACGTCGGCGCGCGACACGTTGACGAGGCAGGCACCGGGCTTCATTCGCGCGAGGCGCGCGCCGTCGAACAGTCCGCGGGTGGCCGGCTCGCCCGGCACCATGCAGCACACCCAATCGCTCCCGCCAAGGAGCGCGTCGAAATCGCGGTGCTCGATGCCCAGCGCGCGCTTCTCGGCCTCGGGCAGGCGGCTGCGCTGGTAGTAATTGGTGCGCATGCCGAACGCGATGGCGCGCAGTGCCACCTCGCGTCCGATCTCGCCCAGCCCGACGATGCCGAGCGTCGCGCCGTGGAGCGAGCGCAGGCCGCCGATGCGCGCCCAGTTCGCATTTGGGGAATAACGCCGGTCGAAGAACTGCGGCCGGTAGCCGGCCGCGGTCAGCCGCTCGGTGGTGATCAGTCCGTTGATCTTCGTCAGCTTGCGCGCGAGCCCCAGCATCAATGAGAAGATGTGCTCAGCGGCGGTCATGTTGCCGCGCCGGCGGAGC
Source organism: Betaproteobacteria bacterium (assembly GCA_016192825.1). Taxonomy (GTDB): domain Bacteria; phylum Pseudomonadota; class Gammaproteobacteria; order Burkholderiales; family SG8-41; genus SG8-41. The sequence continues at coordinate 16,631 of JACPTK010000085.1, forward strand.
GGCACGACCTTGACACCGCGGGCCGCACATGCCGGCACGTCGATGTTGCGCAGTATGACCCCATGCTTCTGCACGACCTTGAGCCGGTCCGCGACCGCCAACTCGCGCGAACCTACCGCGAGCCCTTCGGTGACGAAGGCGTCCGCACCGGGCAGGCGCGCGATAAGCTCGTCCTGCGTCGAAACCATCCGCACCTCGGCGGGATAGGCCCCTTGTGCGCGCCTGCGCGCGCACTCAAGCCATCCGGGGAAATCGGGCAGGTCGTGCGCAAGGTAATCGGCCAGCGCGGCGGTACGCTCGGAGTGCGGCGTGGCATCGAGAAACGCCTGCAGCAATCTCAAGGACTGGTCGTTCTCGATGACGATGACGGGATGTTTCAACATGGGCGCAACTCGGGAATGCGCAGTCACGGTCTTTGATCTCCCGGATTACCCCCAAACTGCATTTGGCTGCCTTGGGGGCTTGGCCACTTACCCGAACTCGGGCGATCCCTTAGCTCTTGGCAGCCTGATTCTCGCGGGCTATTTCGGTCGTGTCGATCATTTTGTACCAACCCCGCCAATAGCTGCCACGTCGAATCATCTCAAGCAGGGTGACATGATCCGGCGAGACGTTGCCAACATTGACCTCTGACCCGAACGTCTGGACCGCCCAATAGAAAAACTCCCGCGCAACCTTGTATGACGCCCCGAGCGGGGTCTCCAGAATGACGTTCTCCGGACCAGCAGCCAGCACCATCTCGGCAATATTGCCGACTTCGCTCATGTTGCCGCTGTTCAACGCGTGCTCGACCTCATCGGATTCGACGATGACCTTGAACGCCCCCGCCTCCAGAAGCCGCTCGATACTGCGCTTGGTCGCCGCAACCGATAGTGCCGAATCCGCCATCTTGCGGCCACACTCGGCAAGCACCTTGAAGCCCGCCCTTTTTACCCACTTCACGATCTCAATTTTCTGATCGAGTGTTACGGACAAGGCGGAATCGGACACTTCGAGCATATTGACGCCGAGATACTTGGCCTCTTCCAGGAATTGCTTGGCAACGCCCTTGGACAGGGCAAGCTCCAGGAAGACCCCGCCGACGAACACGTCCACCCCGTACTCCCGGTAGATTGCGATCTTCTGCTTCAAAAACTCGCGCGGCTGGTAGCGGGTGGTCGTCGCCGCAAGCTTGATTATGTCAATGCAGTCTCCTGCGCATTGCATCAGGTCACGCGCTCCAGACAACCCCAAGTGACTGAAATACGCATCTTCGGCAAACGTAATTCCACGCGTGCGAGGCTTTGCCATTCTTTCAAGTACCGGCACGCAATCAAAGGCTTTTCTTTCCACGATTCTCTCCATGGTTACAAGTTGTGATTATTGCAATCAATGCTCTTGCTATCAGTGAATAGCCAGCTCCCGCTCAAGCATGATGACGTCCTCGACGTGCTCCAGCGAGCGGACCAGCTTCACAACGGCCTCGACCTGCGCGCTCGGCAACACTACGGCCGCCAAGCGACGGAACTTGGCCTCCACTTCATCCGGCGTAAATGGGTTGGCCACCGTGCCCTTCGGGTTATGAACAGTCGCCGTACACTCCCGTCCGCCGCGTGTTCTGACGACCACGCGTGTCGAATAGCGCGAACCTTCGCCCATTTTGTCGATGTCATCCGCGACCTGTATCCGCACTTTTTTCACGACGTTCAGTACCTCGGGGGATGTCAGCTGCTGGTCCTGGAACTCCGCGACAAACAGTTCGCCACGGAGAAGGCGGCTGGCCAGGGCAAAGCTCAGGTTCATCTGCGCACCGGTCGCGCCATTCGGGCTATAAGGCCATCCGCAATGCTCATGCGTCGAATGGCTCACATACGCGGTAATCGACTCCACGTCATCGACCGAAAGATGATGTTCGTTCTGAATCTGCTCCAGCGCATCCACACCGCCGTGTATGGCGCCCGCCGTTGGATAGCGCTTAAAACCCGTGTTCAGGAGTTCGTACTGCTCGCCCAGGTCCTTCACGATCTCAACGGGATCACCACGTCCGTCAAAGGTGCGCACATAACCGCCATACCGCGCCTCCAAAACGTCCTCGATCCCCTTGAAGCCGTCTTGCGCCAGGAAAACCGAAAGCAATCCACTTTGCGCCGCGTGCCCGACGTAAAGGCGCTTGACCATACCGCCGTATTGCGCCGCGATCAGTCCACTGGCGTGCGGTCCGGCCGTGCCAAGCGCGTGCACCATCGTGTCAGCATCCAGATCCAGGATACGTCCTGCCGCTGCAGCCGCCGCAAACACACCCGAGGTTCCCGTCGGATGCCACCCCTTCAACAAGTGTGGAACACCCATACAGGCCGCCACCCTTACGCCCACTTCGTAGCCCGCAGCAATTGCGACCAGCAACTCCCTCCCGCTGACGGGTCGCCGCAAGTATCTCGCCGCAGCCAGCGCCGCCGGCACGGACGGCGGCCCCGGATGGATGACACCCCGCACGTGAATGTCATCAAGCTCGTAACCGTGCGCAGCCGTTCCATTCACGAGGGCTGCAGTCAGACCGGATGCACGCGACGACGTGCCCCACAGCACACAACGGTCATCACTATCGAAGCGTCTGGAGACGTCCCTCAGGATGGCAGTCCATGAGCAGGTTGCACCGAACAGTCCGCAGCCAATCGTGTCCAGAATGTGAAGCTTCAGCTTCGAAATGACTTGGGGCGATAGATCCTGCCACGCAAGACGAGCTGCAAATTCCGCCAGTCGCCTCGTCGGGGCGTCCCTGGACTGTCTCTCGATTGCCGCGTTCATTAAATTTTCCTGGATCGCATACTTGGGTGAATCCCGCCGTGACCCTCAACGCTCGGATCAAGTTACCTTTGCAGCGGCGCCGAGCGAATCTTTCAGTCGGCTTTGATATTCGATGCCTTTATGACGGCAGCCCAGCGAGCAATCTCGCTCTTGATAAAGGCCCCGAATTCGTCTGGTGAATCGCCCACCGGCTCAGCAGCGAACTTAGACAGGCTTTTTCGCATGTCGTTTCTCTGCAGAGACTTAACAAGCACTCCGTTGAGTTTCATAACTATCGCGGGGGGGACTCCAGCCGGCACAACGACTCCGAACCATGCGGTTACCTCAAAATCCTTTAGACCACTCTCCGAGATTGTTGGAACGTCAGGTAACGTGTTTATCCGCTTCAACGTCGACACACCGATTGCACGGAGCTTCCCTGACTGCACAATGGGTGTAATACCCGCCGCACCAGCAAATACCATTGCAATCTGACCTCCCATTAGGTCGATCAGTGCGGGCCCGGTACCCTTGTAAGGGACGTGCAAGATATCGACTTTTGCGGCTTGCTTGAAGTATTCCGCACACAAATGACCAATTGCTCCGACACCGCCTGAGCCATAGGTCAGCGCCCCAGGCTTATTCTTTGCGAGCGCAATGAGATCCCGTGCGGTTTTCACCGGTAGCGACGGGTGTACCACGAGGATATTCGGCACCTTCGCGAGCAAGGTTATCGGCTGATAACTCCTTACGGGGTTATAAGGAAGGTCAGGGCGCAGCGTTGGATTCAGTGCAAGCGTCCCGATGTGCCCAAGCAGCATCGTGTAGCCATCGGGAGCCGCCTTCGCAACAGCGTCAGCCCCGATAACACCGCCGGCGCTGGGGCGATTCTCCGGAATGACCTGTTGTCCCAGCGCTTCGCTAAGCTTGGCACTGGCGAGCCTCCCTATGATGTCGTTTCCGCCCCCGGGGGAATACGGAATGATCATTCGCATTGGCTTGACAGGATAGGACTGGGCAACGGCAGCTACAGCTGCAAACGCCAGATAGCTCACTAGAACGTACCCGAATCGCTTCAGGACATTTTGCCGTTTGGTAACCAGCTTGGAGTTCATCTTGCCTCCTCACTTCCATTGCGTGACGGTTTCGTTGGCAGGCGTTGCGTAATGTTGTTATTGGTATCGCGCACCAACTGCAGAAACTTAGCAGACGGCCACCATGCCAGCAAGAAACGATTTATTATTCCAGCATAACTAAATCGTCTGGAGAACGAAAATGACTCTTCAGCAACTGCGATAAGCACCGACACGGACTCCAGGCTAAGCGCCCTCATTACCGAGCGCTGTGCATCTTTTGGGCTTCAACCGGACATCGTCATGCACGCCTTGGACATTGAAACGGTCAAGAAATACGTGGAACTCGGCTTTGGTATTGCCCTTGTGCCGACCATTGCCATCGATAGAAGAGTTGACCGCGGGCTTCGAGCTATAGACGCGAGCCATATATTTGAGCCGGCCATTGCTTCAGTTATCACGCAGGATGACCTGCCCAGTCACCAGTACATTTTAGATTTCATAAATATGAAGTGTCTTTTCGGGGCAATAATCAATACGCTAGGAACTGCGCTTCACCGCGCACCGCTTTGTTCATGCGGCGCGAATCGCGCTTCGACGCCCGCGCTGCGGGGAGCGGCCTCCGATATGGCATTGCAATGAATATACGCAGTCTTGTCGGCCGCTCTGCGCGCCACCGGGGGTCGCATCCCCGAATGAAATCGGGGCCCCTGCTCCACCCCTCGACGCGCTACCCTTCATCCTTCATTCTTAGGTGGGCCGCTTCCACCCGAGCCAGTCGACAATGGCCCCACCCATCACCCGCTCGAGGTCGCGGCCCTTCAGCCAGCTCATCTCTTCGGTGAACATCGTCACGCATTGCCGGTAAGAGCACGGCATGCGGGTGATGTCGGTGCCCCAGAAGCAGCGATCGGGCCCGAACGCGTCGACGATCTGGCGCAGATAGCCGTGGATGTTCTTGTACGGGTAGGGCTGGCTCGAAGTGCTCGGCGCGCCCGACAGCTTCACTCCGACATTGGGAAGTCTGGCGAGCGCGAGCATGTCTGCCAGGTCGGCATACGCCGCGTCGTCCTTTTTCCCGCTTCGGCCGCCGCCGCGCCTGATGTGATCGATGTGCAGCCTGAGACCGGGATGCCGCTGCGCGATCCTTCCCAGCACCTTGATGTTTTCGCCGGTGGCGAGGAGGCCGACGACCAGCCCCGCCTTCTCGCACGCGGGCCAGAACCAGTCGAGCGAGCCGTCGGTCCACCACGCCTTCTCGTGCGGCTGGTTGAAGGTGTACCGGAACCCGAGCATGCCCGGCCGCTCGCGCCAGCGGGCGACGATGCTCTCGCGATCCGGGCTTAGCAGGTCGAAATGCCCGAGGATGCAGAATTTGTCCGGATGCTGGCACACCGCCTCGACGGCGAGCGCGTTGGCCGCCTCGCCGAGCGCGCTGGGCGGATGGATCACCGCGCAATCGACGCCGGCCGAGACCATCTCGGCCAGCGCATCAGCGGCCAAATAGGTCGGAATCTGGCGATGGTGGGGACTCATCTTGCCGTCTTTCCAGAGGTGGATCTGCGAATCGACAATCAGCATGGCGTACTCCTATGGCGGATGGCGGATGGCGGATGGCGGATGGCGGATGGCGTAAGGAAGCTGGTAAGGCAGCGACTGCTCCAGAAGCTTTAGCAATAAGGACACAAAGGACACGAATCGACCTATCTAAACGAACCTGTAATCGGTAATGCTTCTCCTGCGCAGCGGGAACCCTTTCGCCGTTCCCCATTTCCCATCCGCCATCCGCCATTCGCCATTAAAGGACGTCCGCGCCGGGAGACGCCTCCAGCTCGCAGGCGTTCACCGTCATCGCCAGCATGCTGTAGTAGCCGATCGTCCCGGTCAGCTCGATGAATTGCTCGTCGCCGAGCCGCTGCTGCAGCGCACTCGCGCTCGCGGCGCCGACCCGGTGCCTGCGGACGAGATCGCGCGTGAAATCCACGATCTGCGCGTCGTCCACCGGGATGCCGCGCGAGTGTTTCTCGTGGATCGCGGTGATGGTCGCCTCCGGCACGCCTTGCTTGCGGGCCTGACCGGTCTGGGCGCCCCACACGTAAACCGCGTCGAATTCCCGCGCGACGGTCATCGCGGCCAGCACGCGCACGCGCTTGTCGAGCCTGCCTTCGAAGCGCACGTAGGCGCCCAGGCGCATGACGCGCTCGGCGAGCGGCGGGCAATGCAGGAACATCGTGAACGGTCCCTGCACCGCGCCGCGGCTCTCGATAATGGCGTCCACGATCGCGTGATGGGCTGCGGGGACGTCGCTTTTGCCGGTGATGCGTTTCAGTCTCGCCATGGGGGTCCTGAGGGATGAGGGATGAGAAGTTTGCAGTTTGCAGTGGGCAGTTTGCGGTCGTTGTTGGCTGGCGACCGACGGCTGCCAACCCATCGATCAGGACTCACCACTCACGCTTCGCACTGCGGGAGTCCCATCACTCATCACCCATCACGCCGCATGGTGTGTAGCATAGCGCAATGAACCAGTGGGAGAAGTCACCGAGGTCTCGCTGCCTTTGTTGGGCGAGGGCCACCGTAGAGGCTTGGAGCCGCATTTTCGGGGGCAAAACGCCTATTCTAAGCGCCAGTGTCGTAAATCGTCATTACCGGTGCACAATGCATTGAATGAGAAGCGCGAAGCCCCGGATCAGGGCCGGCGGAGATGGTTGAAGCCGCTTTTTATTGGGAGTGACATGTGAGCGAACGGGCATGGCGGGTGTTCAAAATTGACGAGCTTGCGCGCAGCGTCGAGGGCAATGAGCCGCGATTTGTCGAGTTCTTGCGTAACCCGAAGCTCAGTTGCGCGGTGTATCGACTGCCTGTTGGCGCTAAGGATTTGCAGGCACCCCACCTCGAAGATGAAATCTATTTCGTCATAAGTGGCAGGGCAAAACTAAAGATCGCCGGCAAGGACCGCGATGTTACGGCTGGTGACATTCTCTATGTTCGCGCCACCACCGAGCACACGTTCTTTGAAATCGAGGAGGACCTGACGCTTATCGCTATTTTCGGAGCTGCCTGAAAGTCCGCGCCTCATTCGAGAATGTCACTACTCGGGAGGGGCGTTCTGTTCCCGTCGAACTCTCCCCCGCCGCTGATTGTCGAATGGCCATGGGGCACGGAAAGGACCCCGCCATGAGTCGCCAGCTTGCACTCCCGCTCGAACCGCGCGCGGAGCCCGAATCCGCGCTGAGGCAGGCGTGGGCCCGCACCGGCTTGCGGGTTCCGTACGAGGTGGCGATTCACGTCCCTGCCCTCGCCATCTGCCTGCGCAATATTGCCGCCGCCGAGACCCGTCGAAAAATACGTCGCGCCGCCCGGGCCCGGTTAAATCCGGAAATGCGCTCGTGGACACGGGAAGAAGAAGCGGATCCGGTCGAATCCCTGTTCTCGACTTAGGAAACGCCGGACCTTCCTCTTGCCGTGACTCGCGGGCCGTGACTTGGCCCTCGAACCCGTGAGTCATGGACCCCGAACCGGGGTCGGACCAGCGCAACGCGTTGATTGGGCAGCGAACAGACCCTGAAATCAGCTTGCAGAACGGCTTAGAGCCGCAGTTTCCTGGGCAAAACGCCCGGACCGCTCTTGCGGGTCGTGGGTCGTTTCCGCGCGGCGCGGGGGAGTCTTCCTCCTACCCACTCCCTCTTTGCTTCCCGGTGACTTGGAGGGCCTTTTTGGTGGATACTGGGCACAGACGGTCTCGAAACCGCTCGATAACGACATAGGAGGAGGAAGACAATGGGAGCATTGCGCCGTAGTTCCATCCGGTTCGGTTTGCTAACCGCCGCCCTGGTGGCGGCCACCGCCCTGCCCGCGCACGCGGCAGAGCGTTACCCGACGAAGCCGATACGCCTGATCGTGCCGTTCCCGCCGGGCGGCAGCACCGACTTCAATGCCCGCGCGATCCAGGACAAGCTTTCGGACCTCCTCGGTCAGCAGCTCGTCATCGACAACCGCGCCGGCGCCTCGGGCCAGATCGGCACGAAAATCACCATGCAAAGCGCGACCGACGGCTACACGCTGCTCCTGCACACCGTCGCGTTCGTCACCGGCCCGATCCTCTACAAGAACGCCGGCTACGATCCCCTGAAGGATTTCATACCGGTTTCGCTGATCTCCAAGGTGCCGACGACGGTCTCGGTGAATCCGTCGATCCCGGTCCGCTCGGTGAAGGAGCTGCTGGAACTCGCGAAATCGCGCCCCGGCCAGCTCAACTATGCCTCCGCGGGCATCGGCACCAACGCGCACATCACCGGCGAGCTGTTCAACCTGATGGGCCATACCGCTATCCGGGCGATTCACTACAAGGGCGGCGGCCCGGCGCTCGCCGCGGTGGTGAGCGGCGAAGTGCAGGTCGGCTTCTCCAATATTTCGCAGACCGCGCGCCTGGCCGAGGCGGGGCGTCTGCGCCCGCTGGCCGTCAGCAGCCTCAAGCGTTCATCCGCGCTTCCGAACCTGCCGACCGTCGCCGAGGCCGGACTGCCGGGATTCGAGATGGTGGCGTGGCACATCGTCGTGGCGCCCGCGGGCACGCCGGCGGCGATCATCAGGATGCTGAACGAGAAGATCCGGGCCACCCTGTCGGATCCCGTCGTTCTGCAGCGTTTCGACAAGGGCGGGATGGATCCCGTCCCCACCACGCCGAGCGAGACCACCGCCTACCTCAAGAACGAGCAGGTGAAATGGCGGCGGGTGATCAAGGAGGGGAACATCCAGGCCCGGTGATCGACCCCGTGGGTCGATAAGGCGTGAATAGTGAATGGTGAATGGAAGTAAGCCCCCGCGCGGCGCGCGGGGGCATCCTACTTCCGGGGCCGGGCCAGCGCCACGCGCCGATTGCGAAGAAAGTAAACCGGGGGCAGTTCAGTCTGTTCCGGATTTCCGTTCGAAACCGCTCAACGCGGCCTACAACATTCGCGGCATCAAGCCGGACCCGAAGACTTCCAGGGCAGCCGCCTCCAATATCTGGGCTTCCCAATTGAACCAGCGGCCGACACTGTCCGGCGGATGCTTGTCCGCATTGCATAGCGCAGGGTCGGTCACCACGAGCAGCTTGCGGCAGGTGTTTGGCCGGAACTCATAGACCCGGCACGCACCATCATCGCCAAGGAATATACAGGCCCTGTCGGCCGCCGGCTGTTGCCCCCAGGTGTCCACGGTGTGATGGCTCTGGCGTTCGAGGCGCGCCTTGTCCAATTCCATGCCGGCCTCGCGCGCGATCTCGACCAGCAGCGCAGCCTCGTGCGGCCAAAGATCGCGCGCAGGTGCGCCTCTTTTCTCTCTTCGCGCGCCTTCTGGTTCGCGGTGGCCTTGAAACTGTCAGTCATGCCGAACCCATCGGTATCCCGGTGCAGCGTCCGCGAACTACGGGCGCGCCTTGGAGCCGCTTTCTTGACGGCCGTGACTCGTGACCGGGCCCGCGCAGCGCGCGGCAATCATCCTTCATCCTTTTGCCAGGGCCGGAGCGCCGCCCCCCCCGGGCCCAAGGGCAGACGCTACCTGGATGCCGCCGGCGAGCCCAGCTTGTTCCAGGCCACTACGAACACGACGAGAAAAACGAGGTCCGCCCATGCCCACGGCACCCACATGAAGGAATGCCGGTGGTGATCTGGTAAAAGAACACAGTCCCCGCTGTAGGCAGTCGTCAGGCCGATGCCGTACAGTATCAGCTCCCGGTTCCTGACGGGATCGGTAGCAACCCGGTAGAACATCGCGGCGAAAACGAGCAGCAGCAACGCGATGGTGCGCTCCACGACCCAACGGATTTTGCCCAAGCCACTGCCATGAGGGGTGCGAGGCGAGCGATTTGGGTATCGATGCCATGCTCGGCCAGAAGCTCACGCAGGGGATCGGAGTCATAGGCGCGATCAGCCTGCACGAGCGCCAGTTTGCGTTTGGGCGCGCCGCGTTTACCCCCGATGGGGGGAACCGCCCGCACCAAGGGCAACAGTTGGGTCACGTCGTGGCGATTGGCGCCAGTGAGGATTATCGAAAGCGGGATACCTTGCGCATCCGTGAGAAGGTGGTGTTTGCTGCCCGCACGACGGCGATCGGTTGGGTTCGATCCACTTTTTTTCCCGCGCCCACCGCGCGTATGGAAGAGCTGTCGGCCACCGCCCGCGAGAAGTCCAGTTGCTTGGCCCCGCGCAGCTCCGAGAGCAGCACCCGGTGCAGCCGGCTCCATACCCCGCGACGCTGCCAGTGCTTCAGCCGGCGCCAGCAGGTCATCACCGAGCCGCACCCCATCTCCTTGGGCAGCATCTCCCACGGAATGCCCGACCTCAATACAAACAGGATGCCCGTGAGCACCCGACGGTCCTCCAGCGGCAGGCGCCCCGCATATCGCTTGCGCCTTCGCTTCTTCGGCAACAATGGCTCGATACGTACCCATAATGCGTCTTCGATCAACGGCTTCGGCATCCACGTCCCTCCGGAACAGGCGATGCCTCACCGTACCAAGACCTTCATCAACGTACAAGCGTCATTTTGATAGGCGCTCTAAAAAGATAAGATAAATGGTAATCTAACACGAGAAGTTTGGAGGGAGCGCCTCCCCCGATCGCCTGCCGTAGATGAACAAAAGGACAGCGCAAGCAATCAAGGTGAAAACGTGAGCACAATACTCTCAACAGGGGCTGTGATAGCCGTCGGTGCGCTCGTGCTGGCCGCACCGCTCAGCGCGGCAAACGTCGCCGAGACCTACCCCAGCAAGCCAATTCGAGTCATCGTTGGACAAGGCCCGGGTGGGGCAACGGATCTCGTGGCGCGCGCACTGGCGCAGAAACTCTCCGAAAATCTTGGCCAGCCGATCGTGGTCGACAACCGCACCGGCGCAGCCGGCAGCATTGCCGCCACGTTGGCCGCGAGGGCGACGCCGGACGGCTACACCGCGCTGGTGGTTCCGCGCGCTTACGCCATTAGCCCGAGCCTCTACAAGAAGCTGCCGTACGATCCACTCAAGGACCTGCAGCCCGTCACACAAATCGCAGAGGCGCCCTCAATAGTGCTGGTGAATCCGAATGTTCCCGCGAGATCGGTGAAGGAACTGATCGAACTGGCGCGTGCAAAGCCTAAAGAGCTTAACTTCGGATCGGGAGGCGTAGGCAGCGCGTCGCATCTCGCGGCGGAGCTTTTTTTGAGCATGGCAGGAATTGAAATAGTGCACGTGCCATTCAAGGGCACGGGTCCCGCGCTCGCGGAGGCAGTGGCAGGTCGGGTGCAGCTTGTCATCGGCAGCATCGTTTCCGGTTTACCCCATGCCAGGAGCGGCCGGTTAAGAGCGCTCGCCGTCACCAGCATCAAACGCTCGCCGATCTTGCCGGAGCTTCCGAGCGTTTCCGAGGCGGGCGTACCGGGCTACGTATATGGCAATTGGTACGGCATGCTGGTGCCGGCGGGAACCTCCAGGCGACTCGTGGTGGAGCTTCACCGTGAGACAGTGAAAGCGTTGAATGACGCCAAGCTCAAAGCGCTGCTTGCCGCCGACGGCGGTGAAGTTGTGGGCAGCACACCCGAGCAGTTTGGGGCTTTTCTCAGATCCGAAATGCTGCAATCCGAGAAGATCATCAAGAGCCGCGGGATTCATGTCAAATAACGTCAATCTCACACGACGGCGGCTCGAACTTCCCTTGTAGGAACGGGATTCCCGGCCGGTCGAAAGCAAGCAAACCTCCCAGCGGGGACTGGCTGGCAGAAAGGTTCTTTGCAGAATCGGGCCAACGAAGCGGAGCGAGCGCCGTGGCCCGTGGGTCAACTCCCATGAATTAAACGTGTCATCGGCAACCCCGCTCCGATGTAGACGTCCTGGGGACCGGGACCCCCGGCGACGATGATGAGTATCTCGTCGGGACTCTTCGAGCGCCACACCGTGTCAGCGTCACCGCGACCCGCCGCACGTTCTGCGGCGGCATACGCTTTTGCGAAGTAGGAGACGGGGAAGCGGGCGAGTTCCCACAGCCGCTCCTGAATATCACGCTTGCTAAGGCCGGCTTCATGCAGCGCCTGACTGTGATTGGCGCCGAGGAGCAACAGCACGCCGCCGCCACCGTACATGGGCGGCATGCTGGTTGCAATGTGACGCAGGATCTCATCGGGCCCTACCCCCTCGCCGCCAGAGAGATTGCAGAAGTTGGAGGCCCTGAAGACGGTGACGGTGCTTTGCCCGCGGGCAAACCCCCGGTCAACGTGGAATGGCATCCAGGGGCTCGCTTCTTCATTTTCCCCACAGATGTACGAGTAGCGTAACGGCGAGCCGAAGCTCGCCGCCGAATAAACGCCCGGCAGGGCTCCGCCAATATTATTAAGAATGAGACGAATAGCGCGGCCAATCGTGGCGTTCGCGCGCCAGCCCGGGCCCAGGCAGCCGACACCGCAATTAATATCCAGCTTGCGCCGCACCGGGCCGTTGATCAGCAGGAAAGGGGTCATGGCGTTAGTGCTGACCTGCATCGGCTCCAACGGGAACTGAGGATCGGTCAATCCTTCGACGGCGGCGATCACGACCGGCATGTACTCCGGGCGGCAGCCCGCCATGATGGCGTTGACGGCAATCGCCTCGACCGTCGCCTCGCCCTTGCGCGGCGGGACAATTCCGATCAGCTCATCAGCACGGCGGCCCGAAGCGGCGATAAACTGCTGCACATCCTCCAAGGTGGCAGGGATGATGGGGAGGCCATCGGTCCAGCCCTGGTCATAGGCGTGTTCATAGGCCCGCGCCAGCAGTTCTCTCACCGACCCGGCTTCAAAGTCCACATAGGAATGCGTCACGGGCGGGACCTTTTTCTTAAACTGGTACCGAAGAGCGCACGATGCCCTCCGGATGGATTTGCCGCTTTGCCACGTCCTTGAGCCGGCGCTCTATCTCGGCGGGCGGCAGGGTAAGACCATCGATTATCATGGGCATCATCACTTCGACCCGTGCGCGAAGGGAGTCGGGATCGAGTCCCCGTACAGGGTTAGGCGTATCAACGATGACGACGTGTGGACACCCCTGCGTGGACGCCATGCGCCGCCCGAATTGCGTAAAAGTGTCCGTGGTGATCATTACCGCGGGGATGCCACGTTGTTCCATGGCGGGCGTGACGTGGCTACACCACGTCGTGCAGGACCCTCAGTCGCCGCTGGCGACTATTACGACATCGGCGCGCCGCGCAAGATCGTCCAGCTGATCGCGCATGCCGTCGAGCAGTTTCCCCCCCTTGGTCATCGGCGCCACGTGCACAGGCGGTTCCATCACTACGCTCTTCACACGGCATTTTTCCTCAAGCAGCGCCCCGATAGTTTTTAGAAGGTGCACAGCGGCAGGGCGCCAGTTTGGTAGCAGTCCCACGACCTTACCCTCGAGGTTGGCGGGCCGGGGGGCGAGCGAAGCGCCAGCCGCTTTCTCGTCAAGATAAACAGGTAGCGGAGAAAACATTCTCAATCTTAAGGAAGACATAACACATTCCTTTCTCGGAAAAGTTCTGGCGTTTGCTTTAACAAAGCTACCACAAGAAGAAAACAAGCGGGCAAAAGCTTTCTTCCTCCTTCAATTCGATTGCGTCAGCTGTCTGACGATTTCATCCGTATGCCCGAGGGTGATCCTGCTCAGGTCTTCCTTGCTCAGGTAATTAATCGGATGTGGCAACTCGATGCACGCGTGTCCGGCCATGCCCTTGCCCCGGTACTGGTGCTCGAGCGCGTTGCGGAAGGCAGAAGTGATGACGATGGTCGTCGGAATGCCGCGCTTTTCCAGCTCAACGGAAGTGTGCACACTGCACACTGTGCAGGAACCTCACGCGCCGACGGCGCAGATCACGATGTCGCACTTTCGGGCCATCTCCTCTATGGTTTCCATTGGAGCCGGCTTCGAATAATGAATCCCCCGGAAATTTAGCGTCTCCTTCACGCCATGGCGATGCTTAAGCTCCGCGCCCACCGCTTCGAGAATGATGTCGGCCTGTTCCTTGGTATTGTCGTAGAGACCGATGACCTTCCCGGCCAAGCTGCGCGGCCGCGGGGCCGGGGATATGTTCGTGGCCGCGCTCACGGATGGATCATAGAACGTGCTCATGGCTCTCGCCTCGCTATCCAGTTAGGGTTGGGATCACACTTCATAAGCGATGGATACACCGCGCGTTGTTTCGTTCCAGCCATGCATTACCGCCGTGGAGGTGCCCGGTCTTCCGCCGGCGACTATGAGAAAGAGCCGGCTAGGCTCTTGTATCGTCGGCACCCAGCAGTTGTCATCGTAGGGGTCGACCTTGGTGACGTAGCGGTTCAGTCGTTCGATGCGCCACAGCCCGCCCTGCTTGAGTTCACCGACTCGCTTTCCGGCTTTCTCGCGAAGCAGCTGATGGACCTCCGCTTTCGACATCCCCGCCTTGGCATAGTTGTCCGCGATACCCGGGGCAAGCGCCACCACCATGTCCGTCGCCCGCCACGCGTTCATGCCTCCCATGTTAGCCATGCAGTCCGTGGTAGCGAGATGCAGGCGCTGCGGGTCGTCGTTAGTGTCGTCGTGCGCAAGTTGCGGGTTGTCGCATTGCACGGCCGTGACGACGTCCTGCTCCGCCCGAAACCCGCGGTCGACCGAAAGCGGCTTCCACGGGCTGTCCTCCTCGTTTTCGCGGATGCAGTACGAGTAGCGTGCCGGAGCGCCGAAGCAGCTGAATGACGCGCTGGAATAGCCGCCCCCGACGTTGTAAAGGATCAGGCGCACGCTGCGGCCGATGGTTGCGTTGGCACGGTGGCCCGGGCCGAAACACCCGCGCGCGCCGTTGATCCCGATCTTCCGCGCATACGGGCCGTTGAAAATCAACAGCGGCGCCACGCCATGTAAGGTGGTTTGCACGCCCTGCATGTTGAGTTTCTCGTCGAGAATCGCCTGCATGCCCCCAATGATGACCGGCATGTACTCCGGCCGCGCCCCCGCCATGACTGCGTGCTCGGCGACCCGGCGCACCGTCAGCGGCTCCGAATTGGGCGGCACGAGCCCGAGTTCCTCATTGGGGTCACGCCGCGTACCCTTCAGCATGGCGGCCACGAGCTCGGCCGTTGGGGGCACGACAGGCAGGCCGTCCGCCCACGGCTTCGAGTAAAAATACTCGATGGCGTCGTATACCGAACCCGTCAATCCGCCGAGCGGCATCACTCTCTCCCCTGTTTCAGCCGTCAATATCAGCATCGGAAGTGAAGTTCATCACGATAGTACAAGGGGTCAGGTCCCGCCTCTTGCCCACCTCCAGCTCATGCCACCAGCTTGATTCCCCGCCGCGCTTCTTCCAGGTCGTAGTCGGCCTGCAGTCCCATCCAGAACTGCTCCGAAGTGCCGAAATGCTTCGCAAGCCGGATCGCGGTATCGGCGGTGATGCCGCGTTTGCCGAGCACGATCTCGTTGATGCGCCGCGGCGGCACGCCGATCACGCGCGCGATGGCGTTCTGGCTGAGATCCATCGGCTTGAGGAATTCCTCGAGCAGGACCTTGCCGGGGTGGATGTTACGCAGTCGTTTCATTCCGGTTCCTCAATGATAGTCAACGATTTCCACTTCGCTTGCCTGACCATTCGCGAAACGGAAGCGGATTTGCCACTGGTCGTTGATGCGAATGCAGTACTGCCCCGCCCGGCCGCCCTTCAGCGCTTCAAGCCGGTTGGCCGGCGGCACACGCAAATCGGCACTCACCCGCGCGTTATTGATCATCCGCAACTTGCGCCGGGCGATTTGCTGGATCTATTGCGGCAAGTGGCGCGAGAATTCGCCGTGCCAGATACGCTCCGTCTCGCGGTCCCCGAAGCTGGAAATCACATGCCGATTATAACGCTTCCCGTTATAGAAGGGAAGCCGCTATGGCCGAGCCCCCTAACCCCCGCGATTGCGCTACCGAACCGGGGTCGGACCAACGCAACGCATTGAAGAAAATATCGAAGCCCCGTATTAGGGCCGCCGAAGAGGCTTAGAGCCGCATTTTTCGGGGCAAAACGCCCGTTCTAGGCAGAGCGCAATCAACTGCTGAGCCAATACGACCGAGAGCGTTAATTTGAACCACCCCTGGCGTTGTCTTCGCGTTCCTTGATAAGGCGTGATTCGTGAATCGTGATTCGTGATTCGCCCCGTTTCCTTTCCTTGGTGTCCTTCGCGGTGAGATTGTTGTTCTCCTTCGCGGCCATCCTCACCCCCGCCCCTCCATCCCTCACCCCCCATCCTTCCGCGAACGCATGCTCGTCTGTCTCGACTGTAGATTGCCGGCTGATAGCTCACAGCCCGCTTTGATCTACATCAAGTCGCCCCGCTAACGCGAGGCATAGCATTTCGAGGGAACGGAGGAGGAAAACGATGAGCGTCGCGACGCTGAAGTTCTCGGGGCTGCTCTACGGGTTGTATCTGGCATTGAGAGTGCAGGCGCTGCGCTATCCGCACTTGCGCGAGCGCCTCAAGGAAAAGAACTTCACCTGCCAGATCAGGACCTTCGACGGTTCGGCAGGCCGCGTCTTTACGTTCAAGAACGGGATTGTCACATCGCGCAGTGGCGTCGACCCCGCGGCCGCCATCTGCATCTCGGTCGCGTCGGCGGCGCTCGGGGCGCGCCTGTTCGTCCCCTGGGTCGACCAGCTCGAGCGGGTCGAGGCGATGAAGAATTTCGACTTCAAGGCCGAGGGCCCCGACGAGCTCATCGTCTGGTTCACGCAGACGATGATGATGATCCGCTCGGCGGGCTGGGAGTACGGCGTGCAGTTGCCCGGCGGGACGACACGCTACTGCACCAACAACAACGGCGGCCCGCTGTTCGTCTACGTCAAGGACGGGAAAGTGGTGCGCGTGACGCCGCTCGTGTTCGACCAGACGGACGCGCAGCCGTGGACCATCAATGCACGCGGCAAGAGCTTCACGCCGCCGCACCAGGCGACGGCGGCCACCCATGCGCTGTGCGCCCGGTCCATCCTGTATTCGCCGGACCGGATCCTGCATCCGATGAAGCGCGTGGACTTCGATCCGAAGGGCGCGCGCAACCAGAAAAACCGCGGCATTTCCGGCTACGAGCGCATCAGCTGGGACGAGGCGCTCGACATCGTGTCGGGCGAGATCAGGCGCTGCAAGCGCGACTACGGCCAGGGCGCGATCCTCTGCAACCACGGCTCGCACCACACCTGGGGCAATATCGGCTACTACATCAGCGCGGCCAACAAGTTCTTCAACATGATCGGCAGCACGAAAGTGGTGCACAACCCGGACAGCTGGGAAGGCTGGTACTGGGGCGCGATGCATCACTACGGCTACAGCATGCGGCTCGGCCAGACGGAAACGTACAGCACGGTCGAGGACCTGCTGAAGGAGGCCGAGATGGTCGTGTTCTGGGCCGCCGACCCCGAGACCACGAGCGGCTCGTACGCAGCCTACGAAGGCACCATCCGCCGGATGTGGCTGCACGAGCTCGGCATCGAGATGGTGCATATCGATCCTTACCTCAATCACACCGCGGCATTCCACGGCGGGAAATGGTTCGCGCCCAAGCCGGGGACCGATACGGCGATGGCGCTCGCGCTCGCGCACGTATGGATTACCGAGGGCCTCTACGACAGGAAGTTCGTCGCCGAGCGCTGTGTCGGATTCGAGAAGTGGCGCGACTATCTCCTCGGCAAGGAAGACGGTGTGCCGAAGACGCCGGAGTGGCAGGAAACGGAGACCGGAGTACCGGCAAAGGATGTGCGGGCGCTGGCGCGGCGCTGGGGCACGAGGAAAACCTACCTGGGGGCCGGCGGCTGGGGCAACGGCCACGGCGGCGCGTGCCGCTCCGCGACCGGCATTCAGTGGGCGCGCGCGCTCGCCTGCCTGCTGGCGATGCAGGGAATGGGCCGGCCCGGAGTGAATTTCGGCCACCTGCAATGGGGCACGCCCATCGACGTGCATTTCTATTTCCCCGGCTACGCCGACGGCGGCGTTTCCGGCGACATCGAGGGCACCGGCATGCCCATCAGTCTCTACCTGAGGATGCCGCAGCTGCCAACGTTCAATCCTTCGACGCAGAAAGTGCCCCGGCTGCAGATTCCGGAGGCGATACTCGAAGGCAAGGCCGAGGGCTATCCCTGGAACGGCAAGACGATCGAGGGCCAGTTCAGGAAATTCAGCTACCCCGAGCCCGGTCACTCGCCGATCCGCATGTTCTACAAGTACGGCGGCGCCTCGATCGGAACCATGTCGGAGACCAACCGCTACGTGCACGCCTACCGCACCGAGAAACTCGACTTCGTGGTCAACCAGTCGATCTGGCTCGAGGGCGAGGCGAAGTTCGCGGACGTGATTCTGCCGGCGTGCACGCAGCTCGAGCGCTGGGACATCAGCGAGTTCGCCGGCATCGGCGGCTACGCCCTGCACGGCCAGACCCAGATGAACCACCGCGTCGTGGTGATGCAGCACAAGTGCATCGCGCCGCTCGGTGAATCGCAGTCCGATTTCTGGATCTTCCAGCAGCTCGCGAGCCGGCTCGGCCTCGGCGCCTATTTCTCGGAAGGCATGACCGAGCTCGACTGGGTGAAGCGGCTGTTCGAGGCTTCCGACCTGCCGAAGCACATCTCCTGGAGGCGATTCCTCAAGAAAGGCTATTTCGTCGTGCCGCCGCTTCCGGAGGGCAAGCGGGACCCGGTGTCGCTGCGCTGGTTCTACGAGGGGCGAAAGAAGGACGTGCCCGAGCCGCATCCGCTGCCGGGCGATTACGGCGAGCGGTTCATGCACGGGCTGCAAACGCAGTCCGGGAAGTTCGAGTTCGAATGCTCGAGCCTGAAGCGCTTCGACGCCGGCGACCCCGAGCGCCCGCCGATCGTCAAATACCTGCGTTCATGGGAGGGACCCGGCACGGAGCTCTACGAGCGCTATCCCCTGCAGCTCATTTCGCCGCATTCGCGCTTTTCCTATCACACGCTCGCGGACGGCAAGGACTGCTCGATCAATGACATCAAGGAGCACCGTGTGCTCGTGCAGGGGTACTACTACTGGGTGCTGCGCATGAATGCGCAGGACGCGTCGGAGCGCGGCATCAAGGAGCACGATCTGGTGAAAATCTACAACGATCGCGGCGCGGTGGTCTGCGCCGCGCACCTCACCGAGCGGCTGCCGCGCGGCGTGGTGCACGCCTACGAGTCCTCGGCGTGCTACGACCCGCTCGGCGAGCCGGGCTACTCGCTCGACCGCGGCGGCTGCATCAACCAGCTCACGCCGAAGCGGTCGATCGCGAAGCAGGTGACCGGAACGGCGGCCAATTCGTGCCTGGTGCAGATGGTGCCGTGGAACGGCCTGCCGCATCGGGTCGGCGCCACCGCCGAGCCCGCGGCCGCCAAGGCGGCCGCAAGCACCGTGGCGGCGCGGCAGCCCGTCATGGCGAAATAGGCAGCGGCCATGGAGGTCGTCAAAAGCGTGTGTCGCTCCTGCCACGGCGGCTGCGGCGCGCTCCTGCACGTGCACGAGGGCCGGCTGGTGAAAATCAAAGGCGACCGCGGCTCGCCGCTCAACCGCGGGAGCCTGTGCCCGATCGGCGCGGCCACCGTGGACCTCGTGAATCATCCCGACCGGCTCAGGCACCCGCTGCGCAGGACAGGCCCGCGCGGCTCGGGACAATGGCAGCGCATTTCCTGGGACGAGGCGCTCGATGAAATCGCTTCACGACTGCTGAAGATACGCGAAGACTCCGGCCCCGAGTCGATCGCGCTCGGCACCGGCACCGGCCGCCATCACATCCGCTGGGTCTCGCGCTTCGGCCACGCGCTCGGCACGCCGAACTGGTGCGAGCCCGGCTTCGCGCAATGCTTCCATCCGCGCGTCAACACCTGCCTGCTGACCTTCGGCGACTTCCCGGTTTGCGACTACACCGGCGGCACGCCGCCCGCCTGCATTCTCTTCTGGGGCCACAATCCGATCCATTCCGGTCCCGACGGCGAGACGCGCTTCAATGTGCGCGAGGCGCTCAAGCACCGGCCGCAAACCATCGTCGTCGATCCGCGCAAGACCGAGCTCGCCGCGAAGGCCGACGTCTGGCTGCGCGTGCGTCCGGGCGCGGACGACACGCTCGCCCTCTCCATGCTGAACGTCATCATCGCCGAGCGGCTGATGGACGAGCGCTTCGTGCGCGAATGCACGCACGGCTTCGACGCGCTGGCCGCGCATGTCGAGCGCCACACGCCCGAGCGGGCGGGACCGGTCACCTGGGTGCCGGCGGAGAAGATCCGCGCCGCAGCGCGCCTCTTCGCGCGCACGAGGCCGGCGATGCTCGAATGGGGCTGTGCAATCGAGCACACACCCAACTGCATCCAGACCGTGCGCGCGCTGTCGATGCTGCCGGTGCTCACCGGCAATGTCGATGTGCCGGGCGGCTGGGTTTTCGGCGCGCGCGCCATCGGGCGCTTTCCCAGCCTGGCGGAGCATCTGAGCCCGGAGGCGGGCGCAAAACGCCTGGGCGCCGAGCGCTTCAAGCTGCTGGGCGGCGAGGGCGCCGACCTGCCCGCGGCGCATATCCCGACGCTGCTTGCGGCGATGCGCGAGGGAAAGCCGTATCCCGTGAAGGCGTTTCTCGTGTTCGGCAACAACACGCTGTCCACTTACGCCAATGCCAGACTCGTGCACGAGTCGTTGATGAAGCTCGACTTCATGCTGTGCGCCGACCTCTTCATGACGCCGACCGCCGAGCTTGCCGACATCGTGCTCCCGGCCGCGGCCTGGCCCGAACTCGACGAGATCGTGGGGCTGCCCACCGTCGCGGCGAACGTGGTGCTCGCGCAGCGCAAGGCGGTGCAGGTGGGCGAGTGCAAGTCGGACGAGGAAATCTTCGTCGCGCTCGCGCGGCGCATGAAGCTGCCGGTGGGCACCGAGGACGTGAAGGAGGTGCTCAACGCGCAATTGAAGGCGGGCGGCCTCGGCTACGACTTCGACGCGCTTGCCGAGCGCGGCTTCGCCCAGGCTCCGCTCAGGTATCGCCGCTACGAGCAGGCCGGTTTCAGGACCCCCACGGGCAAGATCGAGCTGTACGCGACGCGCTTCGAGCAGATGGGCTACCCGCCGCTGCCCTCATGCGAGGAGCCGCCCGAAAGCCCCTACTCCGCGCCCGCGCTGGCGCAGCAATTTCCTCTCGTGCTCACCACCGGCGCGCGCATTCCGTTCTATTTCAACTCGGAGCACCGGCAACTGCCCAAGCTCCGGCGTGCCTACCGCGACCCGCGTGCCGAGATCCATCCCGACACCGCCGCGCGCCACGGCATCGCGGACGGCGACTGGATGTGGATCGAAACACGCCGCGGCCGCATACGCCAGAAGGCGAAGCTCAGCGAGGGCATCGATCCGCGCGTGATCAGCGCCGAGCACGGCTGGTGGTTCCCCGAGGAGCCGGGGCCCGAATACGGCATCTGGAAGTCCAATGTCAACGTGCTCACCGATAACGGCCCGCCCTACGATCCGCAGATGGGGACCTACCAGCTGCGTGGCTTGTTGTGCCGGGTCGGGAAAGTGGATGGCGACGTCCGGAGGCAGTCATGAAAAAGTGGAATCTCGTAATCGATGTGAAGAAATGTTTCGGGTGCGAGGCGTGCGCCGTCACCTGCCACGACGAGTACCACGACAACGAATTCCCCGGCTACGCGGCTTCGATGGCGAAGCACGGGCAGCGCTGGATCGACGTCCTGCAGCGGGAAAAGGGCCGGTTTCCCATGGTGGAAGTCGTCCACCTGCCGGTGACCTGCAACCATTGCGACGACGCGCCCTGCGTCAAAGCCGCGAGGGATGGCGCCGTGCGCAAGCGCGAAGACGGCATCGTCATCATCGATCCGGTGAAGGCGAAAGGCCAGCGCCAGCTTGTCGACGCCTGCCCTTACGGCGCAATCCACTGGAATGGGGAACGGCAGCTGCCCCAGGCCTGGCCCTTCGACGCGCATCTGCTCGACGAGGGCTGGACGAGAACGCGCGCGTCGCAGGTCTGCCCGACACAGGCCATCCGCACGGTGCACGCCGACGACGAGGAAATGCAGAGAATGGTCGCGAGGGAAGGACTCGAAGTTCTGCATCCCGAGTACAAAACCGGGCCGCGGGTCTACTACAAGAACCTCGATCACTACTTCAACGCTTTCGTCGGCGGCACCGTCGCGGGTAATGCCGGTGGCGTCACCGAATGCGTGGAAGGCGCCGAGATCGTGCTGAAGAGGGGCGGCCTGAGAATCGCGGCGACCCGCAGCGACGCCTACGGCGATTTCAAGTTCCGGGGGCTGGAGGAAGGCAGCGGCGGCCACCATATCGAGATCGCGGCCGAGCGCTACCTGGACAAGGCGATCGAGGTCGATCTCGCAAGCAGCACCTATCTCGGCACGATTGCTCTGGAAGCGCGGGCGCCCCGCTCTCGATAGCGCCTCCACCACTGGTAGCCCATCTTGCGGCTCACGACAAAAATAAACCGGGAAAAGACCGAGCCGAACCGGATTTCCTGGCGCTTCCTAATACAGCGCGCCCTTTAGCCGCTCGTAGTGCCCGTCGTCGTACGTCTTCCCGTCGAACCTGGCGTGGGTGAGGTCTGAGACGATGGTGCCGGTGCTCGGCAGGCTGCTGCGCTCGATGTGCCGGGCCGGGTCCCAGAGCTTCGAGCGGAAGATCGCGCGGGCGCACTGGAAGAACACCGTCTCGACGCGCACCACCAGCACCGAGCGCGGCAGCTTGCCCTCGACGCCGAAGCGCTCGAGCAGCGCCGGGTCGGTGCGGATCTCCGCGCGGCCGTTGACGCGCAGCGTCTCGCCGACGCCCGGGATCAGGAACAGGAGCGCGACGCGCGGATTGGCGATGATGTTGCGCAGGCTGTCCACGCGGTTATTGCCGCGCCGGTCCGGGATCAGCACCGTATTCTCGTCCTCGACCACGACGAATCCCGGCGCATCGCCGCGCGGCGAGGCGTCCATGCCGTCCGGCCCGCCGGTCGCGAGCACGAAAAACGGCGACGCCGCGATCAGCCGCTGGTAATGCGGATGCAGATAGTCGATCTCCTTCTCTACAGCCGCGCCGGAAGGCGCACCGTAGAGCTTCTCCAGGGTCTCGACGTCGGTGATCCGGTGCGCTTCGCTTACGGCAGTCATTGCAATGCCCTCCCCTGCTCGGCTCCACCGGAAGTATGAAGGCGAAAGTAGAAAGGAGAAAGTAGAAAGTAACACCCGTCAGGGAGGGTCCTTTTCGCCTTCCGCCTTCAAGCGTAGCCCATCACCGCTTTACGGTCACGGTAAACCGGGGACAGACTGTCCCGGATTTCTTCAATTTCGGGCCGGCTCCGGCTTTTGGCACGGCCGGCGCGACGCAAGAAGGCATCCGCGACGCGTTTGCCGCGCGCAATGCAACGGGAATCACTTGCTGTCGAATACCGAGTATTTGACCTGCTTGCCGAGGCCGCGGCGCATGGGCTCGAGCCACAGGACCTTCTCCATGGCGAGGTTGGGGCCGATGTTGGCGTCGGCCCCGAAATGCTTCAGCACCCAGGCGATGTGCGGGTCGGTGTCGACCTCGAAGAGAATCTTCTCGGGCCCCACCTCCCGCGCGAGATCGACCAGAGGCATCGCTCCGCCGGCCTGCTCCTCGAACATCCGCTGGATCTCGCCGCCCTCGATCACCACGTAGCTCGCCCCGGCGGCAATCAGGTCCTTCATCTCCTTCGCGGCCGCCCGGACGTTCACTGACGAGGCGGGAAACTTCTTGCCCCATTCGTAGACGACGTTCACGCCGAGGCCGTGGAGCTTGATGATGGCGTCGAGCTTGTCCTGGAGCGGGATGTCCAGCATGCTATAGCCGATCTCGACCGCGCTGTAGCCCAGCTCCCGGACGTATTCGAAATAGCGGTCGAGCTTCTTCTGCCGCCACGCGAACTGGAAGAAGATCCCACCCGACATCGCGGCCACGCCGTGCTCGCGGTAAAGCCGGATCTTCTCCTTGATCAGGCTCTCGCGGTAGAGGCGCGGCGTCACGTTCCTGAACTTGACGTAGTCCACGAACTCCCCGGCGTCCTCGAGGAAGATGCGCTGCGAGGTGAGCCCGATGCCGGGGTCCCGCACCAGCGTCAGCCCGCGGGTGCGCGGCTTCCCGGGCCGATCGGGAATGTCGATGAAGTCGTAAGCGTACTTGTCCATGGCACTGCCTCCCCTGCTCCGGCGCCGCGCGCCGCGGCGGTTATTTCGCGAGCCCCAGGTCCGTCATGACGGCCTGCAACCGCGCGTACTCCTGCCTGAGAAAGTTCTCGCTCTCCCTGACGCCTTGTGCCGCGATTTGCCAATTGTTTCTTTCGACCTCCTCAAGCCAGGCCGGCATCCCGGCGAGCTGCTGGAACACCCGCTCCCAGTAGCCTACGTGCCTTGCATCGAGCCCTTTGGGTCCCACGATCGCGCGAAAGCTCGAGAACACCGAATCGATTCCCTGCTCCTTCCAGGTTGGCACCTGCGCGTACGTGCCGCTCAGGCGTCTGGGCGCGGAAACGGCGATGACCCGCATCTGGCCGCTCCTGACGAGAGGCAGAACGTTGCCGGTCGTGGTGGCAAGAACGTCGACGTGGCCGCCCAGCACGGCCAACGTGGCTTCCGAGCCGCCGGAAAACACGACGGCGCGCACGTTGCGTATCGCAACGCCGGCTTCCTTCATCGCCAGGCTCAGAGCGAGATGCGGTCCATTGCCAAGCGCACTGCCGACAGCCACCGTGAGCGAACGCGCGTCCTTCGTGAACTGGGCGACGAGGTCCTTGCCCGTTACCAGCGGTGAGTCCTTCCTCACGGCAATTGCGATATATTCATTGAACAGCTGCGTAATCGGCGTCAGGTCGGTGTAGGTCAGCGTGCCCTTTCCCGTCAGTTTGTTGGCGAGCAGGGGAACCGAGGCGAGCATCAGTGAATGGCCATCCGCCCCACTCTGGCTCAAATAGCTCGTGGCGATCGTTTGCCCGCCGCCCGGCCTGTTGACGATGACGACCGGCACCGTAACGAGCTTCCCTTCCCGCAGCAGGTTCTGAATCGACCTGACAGTCCTGTCGTGGGCGCTGCCCGCACTAACACCAACGATAAGCTGCACCGGCCTTGCCGGTTCCCACGCCAGCGCGGCGCCATGTGCTGACAGGGCGCCGGCCAGGAGCGACAGCACGGCCGCCAGGCAGGCACTCCGCGCGCCAATGCACATCATCAAGCAAGGCATGGATCCCCTCCTTAGTTTTGTCCCAGGCTGCCCACGAGCCCGAACAGCCCGCGTTTTCGAATGCCGCGCCGCATCAGCTCCATGTCGATCACCTGGTCGTCGTAAACGTCGACATTGACCTGGTTTCCGAGCATGGAGACGTACCATTTCTGCGCCGCGGTGTTCTTCGCCTGGAAAATGAAATCGTTGATGTCGAAATCGCTCGTTACCTTGAGAATGAAGTCTCCCTTGATCTCCTCGACGTCCTCGCTCACGCCCTCGCCCTGCAGCAGCAGTTTCCACGCGCCGGCCTTCTGGTAGGCCCTGACCTGCGCGACTACGGTCTTCTCTGCGTCGGTCCAGCTCTCCTGGCCCTTCTGCCCGACCTCCGCCACCGCGCGCAGCCCTTCACCCGCGGCCATCCGGATGAGCTCGCACTTGTCGCTCAGCGACATCGCCACCTGCGCACTCGAGATCTCAACGCCCACGGCGCCAAGCTCCTTCACCTTCCTGAAGTACTGCCGCGAGACGCCCTGCAGGAACGCGGCCTCGGAGACATCGCCCGCGAAGAAAACCTCCGCCTCCGCCTGCCGGTAGGCCGCGATCTTGCGGCGCACGAAGTCCTCGCTCTGCAGGCGGTGGGAGCCCTTCCCGAGCTTAATGAAATCAATGTATTGACCGCAGGTCTCGAGCACGTCCTCGACGTGGTGCATGCCGAAGCCCCGGTCGGCCATGATCGTCAGGCCGGCCTGCCGCGGCTTCGACGGCCGGGGCGCGACGCGGATGAAGCCGAATGCAGTCGATTCCAGCAGCAAATCTTGCGCCACGGCTTTTCTCTCCTCTACGCAGGCCCGGTAACTGTATTATGGTTATCGGGCGCCCCGGAGGCATGAATATCTTTCAAGCGAAACTGATAATTTGCTCATGTCTTCGCCTTACCGAAACGTTCCCCCGCTGAACGCGCTCGCTGCATTCGAGGCGGTCGCCCGTTTGCGCAGCTTCGCCGGAGCGGCGAACGAGCTGTGCGTCACCCAGAGCGCGGTGAGCCACCGCATCCGCCAGCTGGAGTCGCACTACTGCGAGCAGCTCTTCTTCCGCCACGGGCGCAACGTCACGCTGACCACCAAGGGGACCTACCTGCTCGCTGGCGTGCTCGACGCGCTGTCGATCCTGCAGAAGGCCTCGCTCAACGTGTCGAACAAGTCGCGGCAGTTGGTGCGCGTGAACGTCGGACCTTCCTTCGCGCGGTACTGGCTCGTGCGCGTGCTCGCCGATTTCTCGCGCCGTTACCCGGAACTGGACCTGGAAATTAACGCGAGCAAGTTCATGGGAACCTACAAGCTTGCGAGCCTGCGCGCGAAGGAGTGGGACGTCGCGATCTGCTACGGCACGGGCGACGAGTGGAAGGATTTTGCCGCTATCAAGCTGACGGACGGCGAACTGTTCCCGGTATGCTCGCCCGCCTACCGGGCGTCCTGCGGCGCGCTCTCGCGTCCCGAGGACCTGCTCAAGAAAGTGCTGCTGCGCCTGCCGCACGAGCCGTGGAGCAGGTGGTTCGAGGCAGCGGGCGTCCGTTGCGGCGAGCCGGAGCAGGGCCCGATCTTCAGCGACGCGAGCCTGATGCTCGACGCGGCTCTCAGCGGGCAGGGCATCGCCCTCGCCCGCAGCGTGCTCGTCCACGAGCACTTGGTCGAGCAACGCCTGGTCCGCCTGTTCGGGCTCGGCCTCCGCTCGCCGTCAAACTATCACGCCGTCTTCCGGCCGGAGTCGATCGATCGCCCCGAGGTGCGGTCGTTCGTCACCTGGCTGTGCGAGAACGCGAACCGGGATTCGACCACCGGCACCGGAACGGCGCCGGCGAACGTGGTCCCGTTCAAGGCCCACCTGCCCCGCCCATAAGCCTCCGCGAAATTCACTGCTCGAGAACGAACAGGGCAGGCAGTTCCGCCATGCTGCGCAGGTCTTCCAGGCGCCACAGGCGGTCGAGAATCGCATCCACGCGCTTGTCGCCCAGCGCCCCGCCCGCCAGCTCGCGGAATTTCGCGGCGATCTGCGCGTCGCTCTTGCGGTCGGACAGGTCGTCGCCCCGGTCGCCTCTCGACTCGTCGACGATCCGCTCCCCGCTCGCGGTCACGACGGTGACGCGCGTGTGGTGCTGCACCGGGACCCGCTCGTAGGCCTTCGTGAATTCCTCGTTCTCGACCACCTCGATCTTGCGGATCAGGGCGTGCAGCGCCGGGTCGCGCAGGTGGGCGTCGTCAAACGATCGCGGCGTCACCCGCCCGTCCATCAGCGCCGCCGCGACCGTGTACGGGATGCTGTGGTCCGCGGTCTCGCGCGAGTCCGGTCGCCAGTAGTGCTCGCCGGCGGCCGTGCTGCTGCCCCCGCTCTCGCGCGAGCGGTAGACCTCGACGACGACGCACGCCACGTCGCGCACGACGCCTTTCAGGGCGGCGGCGGCCTTCTCCGCCGAACAGACGGACGAGATCACGTTCGCGCCGAACGCGCGCGGCTTGATCATCGCTTCCAGCACCTTGAACGGCGCGCCGCCGTCGCCCATCGTCTTGTATGCCGTCCACCGTCATGTGCCGTCCACGCGCTTCTCACCGCACGGCGCATCACTCCGCCGCGGCGTCGCCACGCGCGATGTCCATGAGCGCCGTGACGTCGGGTAACCGCTCCAGCCGTTCCACCAGATCGAGCATGCGGCCAGCCGCCCGCTCCCCGAGCACGCGCCGCGTGCAGCCGAAGAATTTCTTCAGCCGCTGGTCGCGCGTCAGCGAATTCCCGGCCGCGCCCAGGAGCTTGTCGACGCGCTTCGAGAGCCGCCGCCCGTCCTTGAGCCAGACGTTGACGACCACGTGCATCTTGAGCCGGTCGAGCGGAATCGAATCGTCCATCCGGAGCCGCACTTTCGGCAGCAGCGCCGCCACGTCCGGCGCCGCGAGGCGCTCGTTGGTGAAGGATTCGATGGTCGCCTCGCCGTCGAGGAGCGCCACCAGGGTCGTGTACTGCAGGCTGAACTTGCCGTCCAGTCCCGAGCGCGGCTGCGGACGGTTGACGTAGTCGAAGCGCGGGAAGACGATCTCCACGCAGTCGATCTGCGCCGGCTGAATGCCGTGTTCCTCGCGCAGCCGGATCGCGGCGTCCACCGAGCGGTGGGTGAAACCGTTGCACGGAAACGCCTTGAACCCGACGCCGGGGTCGACGATCCACAGCGGCTCGCCGAAGCCCTGGGTCAGCAGCTCCGGCTTCGAGCCGCCCGGCCAGAAGGTGTCGAAGAACCCCTTCGGCCCGAAGACGTCGGCCGAGGCGGTCCACCCCATTTTCGCCAGCACGCCGCATTCAACCCCCATGCGCGCCGCGTGCCCGGCGTGCGACGACTTGGTCATGGTGCCGTTGTTGATCGAGAGCGTGCACGCGCGCGAGCCGGCGATGCCGAACGCCATCAGCGACTGCCCGCGGTCGAGGCCGAGCAGGCGGGCCGCGGCCGCCACCGCGCCGAACAGTCCCACGGTGCCGGGCTTGTGAAATCCCCCGCCCTCCTTCAGATTGCTCGCCGCGAGCCGCACCCGTCCCTGAACCTCGAACGCGGCGACGATGGCCTCGACGACTTTTTCCCCCGGCAGCCGGTGGTGCTCGGCGATCGCGAGTATCGCGGGCAGCGTGGGCGACGTCGGGTGATTCGGCGGAACGGCGAGGTTCTCGAAATCCAGCGCGTGCGCCATGCAGCCGTTCGCGTACGCCGCGTTCTGCATCGAGGTCTTGAAGCCGCCCGCGAGCACGGACGCCTGCGGCGCGCCGCCCATCTCGCGCACGTACGCGGCGGAGATCCGCCCGACGCCGAGCGGCTCGGTCCAGCCCGCCAGCGCGACCCCCAGCCCGTCGAGCGCCACCTGCTTCGACATCTCGACCGCCTCGCGCGGCAACGACCGGTAGTCGATCGCGAGCAGCCTGTCGATGAACGCCTCGGTAACGGTTGCAGCGGCCATGCGGCCTCCCCGTCGTTGCCCGCTCGGATCCGCCAGCGGCGCTATTGCGCCTTGATGCCGAGATCCTGGAACAGCTTGCGCAGCTTCGCCATGTCAGCCTCGAGGAAGTCGGCGAACGCCTTCGGCGTGCTGCCGACGACCTCCAGCCCGGAGTCGAAGAGCCGCTTCTTCACCGTCGGCTGGTTGAGGACCCGCACGATCTCGTCCTTCAGGCGGTTGACGACCGCCGCCGGCGTTTTCGCCGGCGCCCATACGCCCTGTATCTGCAGCGCCTCGTAGCCGGGGAGCCCCGCCGACGCGATCGTGGGCAGGCCGGGCACGAGCGGCGAAGGCTCGAGCGAAGACACCGCGAGCGCCCGCAAGCGGCCGGACTTCATGTGCGGCAGCGCGGAGCCCGCGATCGCGAACATGAGCTGCGCCTCCCCGGTGATCACGCCGTTGAGCGCGGGGCCGGCGCCCTTGTAGGACACGCGCACGATCTTCACGTGCGCCATGATGCCGAACAGCTCCCCGGCGAGGTGCGTGCCCGACCCGATCTGGCCGGAAGCGTAGTTGAGCTCCCCCGGCCTCGCCTTCGCCAGCGCGATCAGGTCCTTCACGGACTTCACCGGCAGCGACGGGTGCACCACGATCACGTTGGGCGAAGTCGTCGCGAGCGTGACGGTCGCGAAGTCCGTCAACGGATCGAACGGCGCCTTTCTCAGCAGCGGGCCGGTCCAGAAGGCGTTGCCGGTGACGAGCAGCGTGTGGCCGTCGGGCGCGGACTTGGCCACGACGTCGCCGTAGACGTTGCCGCCGCCGCCGCGGTTGTCCACGATCACCGGCACGCCGAGCGGCGCGGCGGTCTCCTGCGCGATGAGCCGCGCCATGATGTCGTTGGTGCCCCCGACGGGGGAGGTCACGATGCGAATGGGCTTGCTCGGAAACGCCTGGCCGCAGGCCGCGCCCGCGGCAAGGACACTCATGCCAATCAAGACCGTGCTCACGATCGAACGCGCCAGCTGCATAAATCCTCCTCTCGTTTTAAAAAGTTTTCGTTTTCATTGCCCTTTCAAAGCCTGCCGCGCCCCGGGGGCGGCACCTGCGGACCTTTCAATCCAGGCGATTGTGAGTGAACAGGTAGTAATGTTCCAGCCCCTCGAAGCTCCGGCGCCGTATCTCCACGGGACGGTCGTCGAAAGTAAAGGCGAGGCGGTCGACCAGCAGGATCGGGTGATTCGGCCGCACGCCTAAGGCTTTCGCGGTGTCCCGGTCGGCCGCGCGCGCAAGGACGCGTTCCTCCATGCGCAGCACCGTCACCCCGCAGGCTCTCTGGTAAACGGAGTACAGGTTGTCCTGGCTCTGCTCCAGGTCCGCCTTCGTGAGCCTCGAGAAGAGCGTAAAGGGCAGGATCAGCTCCATCAGGCCCACCGGCTTCCCGTCCGCCTCCAGCACGCTCTCGATGCGGTACACCACGCCGGCTCCGCCGGCGCCGAGCCGCAGGAGTTGCGCGGTTTCGGGATCCGCCCTCACCTTCCGCATCAGCACCTTCGTTCGGCTGGTCGAGATATTCTCGTGGCGGCTGTTCAGGATGTTCGAGAAACGAAACTCCTGCGCATGGGAGTCGTGGCGGGCGACGAAGGTGCCCTTGCCCTGGCGCCGGATCAGCACGCCCGCGGCCACCAGGTCGCCGACACCCGCCCGCACCGTGGGTATCGCCACGCCGAAGCGCTCGGCCAGGAGCGGCTCGGGGGGCAGCTGATCGCCCGGCTTCCATTCGCCCCTCGCCAGGCACTGCAGTATCGTGCGCCGCACTTCCTTATAGAGCGGCGCGTCGGACACGGCTGCCGCGGATCGCGTGCCGCGAATCGAAGCGATGCTGGTCGCCATCTCCCCCCTGCGGATGCGTTGCGGAGATCCGCCTTGCCGGCGGCATCTCCCGGTCGGGGCCGCGGGCCGCGCATTGACACCGCGCGCCCGAGGCCCGAAAATCATATCATTATAATGACTAGGATGACTAGCTTGGCACGCCCGGGACCCCGGGCGCGCGCCATTTCGGACCAAGGAGCCCCAGATGAAGAAAACCACCTTGCTGCGCCGCTGGTACGAGGAACGGCAGTTCTTCGTCAGCGCCGGCGTCAACAACGCGCTGGAAGCACGAATCGCGGAGGCGGCCGGCTACCAGGCCGTCGGCATGTCGGGGGCCGGGACAGCCGCGATGTGCGGCTATCCGGATGCCGGGATCACGACATTGACGGAGGTCGTGAACAACGCCCGTTACATCGTGAACTCGGTCTCGGTCCCCGTCATGGTCGACGGCGAGACCGGGTTCGGGAACATCCACAGCGTGCGGCGGGCCGTGCGCGAGATCATTTCCGCGGGAGCGGCTTCCATGTTCCTGGAGGACCAGGCCGAGCTGCGCCGCTGCGGCTTCATCGCGGGCAAGACCGTGCTCCCGCTCGACGAAGCGGTCGGCAAGTACCGGGCTGCGGTCGACGTCCGCAACGAGCTCGACCCCGACTTCGTGTTGACCGCCCGTTGCGACGCGCGGGGCGCGGCGGGCGGCTCGCTCGAGGACGCGATCCGGCGCGGGAAGGCGTACCGCGCGGCGGGGATCGACGTCCTCTACTACGAGGCGTTCCAGACGATGGAGGAAATCCGCACCGCCATCGTCGAGGTCGGGCCGCCGATCTACTTCACGTTCGGCGCCATTCCGCTCGAGGAACGCCCCTCCCAGAAGGAGATGGCGGCGATGGGCATCGCCAACGCGCACAACTGGCTGCTGAGGCCGCTGCGCAACTATCCGGTCGACCGGCTCATGTGGGAAATCCTCCACGACGTGAGGGAGCGCGGCGCGGAGGCCATGGCCCACTGGAACCAATGGGCGGAATCGTTTCCGTGGAAGCACGGCGAGCCCCCGCATTTCCACGAGTTCATGGGTTTCGCGGAAATCCGGGAGGTGGAGAAGAAATACCTGCCGGCGGAGGAGCAGGAGAAGTACGACAAGAGCATTGGGCTCTACACGCCGGGACAGGACCCGACGGTCAAGAAGAAGAACGTCGAATGGCGGTAGCGGCGTTCCGCGACGATCATGCAACGAAGGGAGAGACGAAACATGGCAAGCGAACCGAAAGCGTTTG
The DNA here is from genome assembly GCA_016192825.1 of Betaproteobacteria bacterium. Lineage (GTDB taxonomy): Bacteria > Pseudomonadota > Gammaproteobacteria > Burkholderiales > SG8-41 > SG8-41. The sequence continues at coordinate 48,752 of JACPTK010000085.1, forward strand.
AATGCATCCGGATGGTGGAGCGGCAGGACAAGCCGCGCACCAGCGGCCTGACCTACGCCCGCGACCTCGGCATGGGGCTGAAGAGCCTCGAGGCAGTGCTGGAAAGCTCGGCGGAATTCATCGACATCCTCAAGCTCACGAGCTTCGTGCCGCGCATCCAGTCGAGAAAGTTGATCAGCGACAAGATCAAGCTGTGCCGCAAATACGACGTCGAGGTGGGGCTCGGCGGCGCGCTGCTCGAAATCGCGCTGCTTCAGGGCCCACGGACGGTGAAGGCGTTCCTCGCCGAGGTGCAGGATCTCGGCATCACGCACCTCGAAGTGTGCCGGCAGGCGGTCATCATGCCGCTGTCGCACCTGCTCGACCTGATCGGCTTGATCAAGGACATGGGGATCCTTCCCCTGGCCGAGGTCGGGGTGGCCTATGGCATTACCGCGGACGAGGAAGTCTACGTGGACGACGCAAAGCTCATCGGCACCATGAAGAAGTGCATGGAGGCCGGGGCGTGGAAGGTCCTGCTCGAGTCGGAAGGGCTTACGGAGAGCCGCCACAAGAAGGACTACCGCTGGGACGTCGTGTCCAAGGTCGCGAATGCCTTCAGCCTCGACGAAGTGATGTTCGAGGCGGATGACCGGGACGTGTACACCCGCTACATCACTCAATACGGGCCCGAAGTGAATCTGTTCGTTGACTACACCCGCATCACGCACCTCGAGTGTTCGCGCCGCGGCGGCTGGGGCAAGCACCCCGTCATCAATCGGGTGGCGACCTTTTACGGATTCGACACGGGCAGGAAGCGGTGAGGAGCCGCAAGCAGCAACCGTCTGGTGTTCCTTCCGCCTTCCGCCGACAGGCGTAGCCCCGTCGGTCACCTGTCACCGCTTTACGATCACGGTAAACCGGGGACAGACCGCGCTGCCCCGGGTTTGCTACTGCCCTCGTGTTTTCAGTACGTGCTTCGCGCGCTTCTCGGCGAGCACGCACACGAACCGCTGCACGCGCGCGCCCTCGCGAAGGCGAAGCAGCTCCCGTTCGTAAACCTCAATGACGAGTTCCTCGGAAACCGCGAGGTCCCGCGCGAACTTGCGGAGGCTATTCAGCTGAGCAGCCTGCTCCTGGCGATTTTGATCAAGCATGACAACAGTATGCACACCGCCAGGTCGGGGCATCTTGACGCAGGTCAAAACACCGGCGGGGCGGGTCGAAAATGGATCATTAGCTCCTCATTTGCTTCAACTTTCCCGGTGTTCCACCAGCTGAAAATGCGGCGCGGTTCTTGCCGCAAGCGTGATCAATGTCACGCGCGCTGCCGAACCGGGGTCGGACCAACGCAGCGCATTGAAGAAAACAACAAAGCCCCGTTCATCATTTACAAATGTCCGTCCGCACATCCGTCGTGGCCGGGGTTTGGCGCAATTCTTTGACGAAAATCGGATTCAACATCGCATAAAATCACAACACCTTGAAAGCCATAATTAAAGAAAAGCCGGAACCGGGCATCACCTAGTTTGTGCTGGTTCCTTGAAGCTGGAGGTCGAAGGATGAGTCCAACGTATCTCGAAAAGATGACCGACTTCGTCTCCGGTCTGAAGTTGAACGACGTTCCAGGCGATGTGCGAAACAATACGGGCTTATTTTTGCTGGACGCGATCGGCGTGGCTATCGCAAATCGAAAAAAACCCTTTGTCCTTCTACAGGCCAATGCGATCGATCGCACAATAAAAGAGGGCTCATGTACGGTCATAGGCCACGCGCAAGCATTCGTCGCGGAGGGCGCTGCGCAGTTGAACAGCACCGCGATCCACGGCAACGATTTCGATGCCACGCACCTGCCGTCCATCATGCACACTTCGTCTGTCGTCTTTCCGACCGCCATGGCCGTGGCGGAGGAAGTTGGGGCGACTGGCGCTGAGTTCGTGGCAAGCGCGGTGGCAGGATGTGAGGTGCTAATCCGAATGGGTCTTGCCACCCAGGGGGCCATGCATCGACTGGGATTTCAATCGACGGCGCTGTGTGCGCCCGTCGCGCTCGCTCTTGTCGCGGGAAGGCTCTACAACATGCCGCGAGAACAGATCGTGAGCGCCGCGGGACTCGCGGCGAGCCTCGCAGCGGGCTTGCGCGCGTTCTCCGACGACGGAACGTGGGGCAAGCGCGTCATCACCGGCTGGGCATGCCGTGCTGCTCTCATGGCCACCTCCCTGGCGAGGGAAGGCTATCCGGGGACACCGGATGCGCTGGAGAAAGAGCCCTTTGGCCTGTATAAGGCATTCGTGCAGGCAGGGGGTTACGATTTGACGGAACTCACTCGCGGACTGGGCGAGGAATGGGTTTCACGCGAAATCGATCTCAAGCGCTATCCGTGCAGCCACGGTCATCATGCGTTCCTCGATACCGCGCGTCGCGCAAAGCGGGAATTGAACCTGTGCCCGGAGGATATCGAGTCGGTGATGGTTTATGTCAGCACCGAGGCACGTAAGTGGTGGTTCGAGCCCCGCAGCAAGAAATACGACTTGGCGAATGTCTACGGCGCGCGTTTCAGCATGCCGTACACGATCGCTCTCGCCCTGCAGTTCGGCAATCTTTACGACGAACACCTCGATGACCGCAAGGTGCTGCAAAGCCCGGAGCTGCAGAATCTCGTCACGCGAATCACGCCTAAAATCGACGACACCCTTTCCAATTCCAATCCCAACCGATTGCCGGGCACGATTGAAATAAGAACCGCAGATGGCCGCACTTGCAAGTTCGTCGGCGCCGGGCACGTGTCAAGCGGGGAAGCATTCAGAAATGCGGTACTCGATAAGTATTGGCTCAACGTGGCTAATTTGGAACGTGGAGTGTCCGAACAGGTAATCTCGCTCGCAACCGATATCGAGAAACAGCCGAGTATCGTGCCATTGATGCGGTTGTTGCGAATTTGATGGAGTGGTTACTTTTTCAGTCCCGCGGTTTCGATCACCTTGCGCCACTTTTGCACCTGAGCTCTTACATAGCGCCCGAATTCATCCGGTGTGCTGGGCGCGGCCGTGACCCCGGTCGCGGCAAAACGCTTGCGGACACCTGGTGTCGCCAGCGCGTGCGCAATATCCCGGTTCAGCTGCGTAATGATCGAGCGGGGCACTCCCGCAGGGCAGAAAACTCCATACCAGGTGCTGTATTCGTAGCCCGTGAGTCCTGCTTCAGAAAGAGTGGGCAGGTCTGGCGCTATCGGAGACCGTTCCGATGCGGTGACGCCAAGCGCTTTTATTCGCCCCGAATTGATGTGCGGCAGGGCGTCGGACATGGTTGATATCAACATCTGCACGTCGCCTGACATCAAAGCCGCGAGAGCCTGCCCGCCTCCTTTGTAGTGCGCAATTTCCACCTTGGCGCCAGACATGCTGCGAAACAGTTCTGTCGCGAGGTGTGCGGCGCCGCCGCCCGACCCGATGGTAAAGCCGCGTGGTTTGGCTTTTGCCAACTGAATCAGCTCACCGACGGTCTTAGCCGGCACCATTGGATTTATCACCAGCACATTAGACTGTTTGGCTAGCTGAGATACCGGAGCCAAATCTCTCAACAGATCGAAACGCAACGGCTGGAACAGCGTTACGTTGGGCGCTATGCCACTGCTATTGAATAGGATGGTGTAGCCGTCCGCTGTGGCCTTTGCCACGAGGCCAGTACCTAACGTACTGCCCGCTCCGCCGCGGTTTACGATGACGGCAGGCTGCTCCCACAGCTCACTGAGTTCTTTCGCAATGAGCCTGGTGAGTACATCGGTTCCTCCCCCGGCCGCAAAGGGCACGACGACCTGCACTGGCTTATTGGGATAGGTTCTCGCCTGCGCTTTCGCGTCACTCGCGTAGACCAGCGTCATGCTTGTGAGACAAGCAACTGCCGCGGCAGCCATTTTTCTATGCATCGTTCCTCCTCGCGTTATAGCATCCCAACATAGCCTTCAGGGCGAAGTTAGCGCCCTCGCCATGCGGGTTTTCGTTTCTCCTTGAAGGCCTGGATCCCTTCCTTCTTGTCCTCGGACAGCGCCACGCGTTCAACGATGAATTGCGCAAGCTGCATGCGCGGTTCCAATGGCAGGTCGTAACCGAGGCGTGCGGCCTCTTTCATGCCGCGCACTGCCAAGGGTGCGCACTCCAGTATTTCTTCAGCAAAACGCCGCGCCGCGGGCAACAAGTCCTCATGTGGCACCACCTCCGTCGCAATGCCCCAGCGCAGGCAATCGGCCGCGGTCATGGCCTTGCTGCGCATGAGGAAACCCATTGCAACGTGCCAAGGCAGCACGTGAGTGCCGCGGCTTGGACCGCCTACCGATGAAATGCCGCGGCTGCCTTGGGGCCACCCAAAAGAAGCTTTCTCCGACATGATGACGATGTCTGAGTTTAACGCAAAGCCACATCCTTGCGCGTAGCAGCCTCCGTTAACAGCACAAATGATCGGCTTGAAAATGTGCATTTGATACTGATGGATCTCATGATTCGAGAGGATGCCCCGATTTTCCTCAGGTGCGGTGTCGAGAATGTCTTTACCCGAGCAAAACGTGTTTCCTTCACCGGTAAGAATTGCCACCCAGACGTCCGGATTGTATTTGACGTCCTCGAACGCCTCCTGCAGCTCTTTACGCATTGCAAGATTGATCGCGTTCCGTTTTTCGGGCCGGTTGAGAGTGATCAAGGCGATCCTGTCCTTCACGTCATATCGAATAGCGTTCCCCATGTTCCTTCCTTCAATGCGTCAGGTTTAGTAGAGCTGGTCAGGCCGCCCTTCGCGACTGCACGAATTGCTCGTGTTTGCGCATGGCGGCCAATGCGTGACCCGCGTTGGTAATCTCATCGAACACCGGGATGCCGAGTTTCACGGCGCGGGTCCGGAATTCGTGTTTTCGACTTTCCAGCTCGGGTTCTCCGTCCGACCGCAGCACGAGCACGAAATGAGCTTCACTGGCGAACTGCCTTTGGACGCGCAACGCCGCCTGCACAATGTTTTCCAGCACCTCCGGCTTTGTAATGCCGGAGAAGGAGGTCATGTTGAGATGCATTACCAGAGCCTCGGGATTGCCTACCTTGTATATCGCGTCCAGAATACTTTCCGCGACGCGGCCATCGTCGCGCTGAAGACTGACGGCTCCACAATCCACCGGGTTGGTGATACACGAACCGGCTGGCAGTTTGAGAGCAGCAAGTGCCTCGATCGTTTGCTTGTCGAAGGGCTCTACATGGAGGCCCAATTCCTCAAAATAATCTGTGGCGAGAACACTCGCCCCGCCGCCATTGCCGAACAGGACCACGCGGCGAGTGGGGGTCTCCGTGCGGGGCGTGATTGTTTGAAATATGGATAGTGCGTCCAGGAAGCTCTCAAGCGTATTCACCAATATGGAGCCGGTTTGGCGAGCGAGCGCGACCCAAGCACGATAATCACCTGCAAGTGCTCCAGTATGAGACACGGCCGCTGCCGCGCCCCGTCTGCTGCGGCCGCCCTTTAAAATTACAACCGGCTTACGTGCTTGTGCCGCACGCAGCATTTCAAAAAGCCGCCGGCCGTCTCGAGCCGTCTCCACGTAAAGTCCAATTACACGCGTCTGGGGATCGGCAAGATAAAACTCCAGAAGGTCGCTCGCCCCGATGTCGGCGCAGTTTCCAACCGATACTACTCCAGAGAACCTGATACCACGGATCATTCCACGTCGCACGATATCGGTACCCAGTCCGCCGCTTTGCGATACGACACCGACAGTCCCCAGCTCACGTGGACAGATCTCGGTAAAGGTTATCCTGCCCCGCGGCGTGTAAAGTCCGAGGCAGTTTGGCCCAAGCAGGCGCATGCCGCCCGCTTGCGCAGCGGCGACGAGACGCTCCTGCAGCTTGCTGCCGTCGCTGCTTTCGCCAAAGCCACTGGATATAACCTGCGCATATCGGACGCGACCGCCCGCCGTAGACAAGAGCTCCGGGATTTCGGCCGCCGGAATCGCTATGAAGGCGTAATCAACTGAAGCCGGCATATCGGCGAAGCGGCGGTATGCGGGCAAACCTTCAATCTCGGCCGCCGTTGGATGTATGGGGTAGATAGCGCCGTCGTAGCCGAATTCTCGGATGCGCCGTATGAATGCGTTTGGCAACGCTTTGCCTTTGGAAGACGCGCCAACGACTGCTACGGTTTTTGGCGTAATGAGGGGCGCGAAACGATCGATGATGGATTCGGAGCTCATAGATGTCGGGACACTGCCTTTACCGCGAAGGCCGGATTCGCGCGTTGGGCTCGTTGTCCGAGCTTTGGCCTGGTCAAGCCAGCTTTCTCTTGAGCAGAAATGATTGAATACCCTCCTGGACGACTTCGCCGCGCTGGTTAAGCACCAACAGCTCGCGCTTCATGACGCCACATGCGATTAGAGTATCGTCATATAAGCCTGTCATAAAATTTCGTACGCTGATCACTCAAATATCGAGTTTCGCCATATCCAGAACGCGCTTAGCGCGCTGATACACCGCATAGTCAACCAGCTTGCCGGCGAGTTGATACGAACGGTCACCAGCGGACCCGGACCCCCGGCGGCGCGCCCTATCGCCTGTGCCACGATTCTTCGCCCTTCCGATTTATGTGCAGTGGCACGGCATTATATATAGGAACGGAGCTGCCCCGGCTCGTACGAACGGTTTAATTGGGATACCCCCTCTCTCTTCTCAAATTGCATCGGACTGACACAGCCTAGGAGTTTGTCGGACTTAGGGCCGACAAACTCCTAAATGCAAAACCGCCTGCGCGAAAACGAAAGAAAAAGGCAGTGAAAACCTTGTGTTCAGCCTGCGCGCGTGCCCGTTGGAGGCTAATAAGGGTCGTCATCCCGTATTTCATTCGAAATTCGCAGGCGGTTTTGCTGTGAGCAGCCTGTCGGAATGCCAAGTCCGACAGGCTGCTAGGGTCCGGTGCCGGCGCTGCCGGTTGTAGAAGATCTCGATGTAATCGACGTTCGCTGCGCGCGCCGCCTCCCGCGCGTGGAAGTCTCAGTGATGCACGAGCTCGTTCTTGAGGCTACCAATGAGATCCTCCGCCACCGCGTTGTCGTAGACATTACCCTTGGCGCTCACGCTCGGCGCTATTCCGCGTGCGATGAACCGCTCCCGGCAGGCATACGCGCTGTAGAGAGCAATCATGGCTCCGGAACACAGTAAAATACCCAGAGGCGCGGGGCTGTTCGAACTGGCTGGCAGACGGCTATTGGCAACAGCTTGCCGGTCAGATTCAAGGAGTCCGCATCGTAAGCACGGTGCTCCCCGTATTCCACAGGAGCCTGCTGGCGACACTCGACAGGAACCGGAATCACCAGCACATGAGAGCATTGATCAAAGAGAGCCCCCAGCCGGGAATTGCTTACCGCGATGTGCCCGATCCTGAGCTGAAGCCGGGCCATGTCATAGTCCGGGTGAAATCCTGCGGGATCTCCGGCTCCGAGATCGCGCGGTATCGCTGGACCGACGCTTATCACGCGGGCGGCGCGAAAGATATGAGCCGCCAGTTGCCGCGCATCATGGGACACGAGTTTTCCGGGACCATTGCGGCCGTCGGACCCGGTGTCGACAATCGGTCCACCGGCGATCTGGTCGTCATCCAGAGCGTGATCGGCTGCGGCGGTTGCGAGTCCTGTGACGCCGGGTTGCCGAATCATTGCACCAACCGCGTCACAATTGGCGTCAATGCGGATGGCGGGTTTGCCGAGTACTGCGCGGTACCGGCGTCGAACGTCTACGCGGTACCGGCGGGCGTCGCCCTGGAAAACGCCGCGCTGCTTCAGCCGTTCGCGATCGCCGCCTATTCGCTGGAGATCGGCGGGATCCGTCCCGGAGAGCGCATCGGCGTGTGGGGCGTCGGCGCGATCGGTGTCTCCCTCATCCAGCAAGCGATCATCGGCGGCGCCACGGTCGAGTTTGCGGTTGGACGGGATCACGGCCGTCTCGACGCAGTGCGCCAGCTCGGCGTGCGACACACGATCAGCGCCAACGACGGAGACCCGTCCCGCCGGCTCGTCGAGCTGTTCGGCGGGCAAAAGCTGGACGCGATATTCGAGGTGAGCGGACATACTCCGGCGATCAATTCGGCGCTCTCGCTGCTGAAAAGGCGCGGCCGCGCAATATTGATCGGAAACCTGCAGGAACCCTTCAAGGCCGATCTGCTTCCGGCCATCATGGATCAACTGAGCATCCTGACCGTCAGAACGTATTCCCTTGCGGCCTGGAGGCGTGCGCTGTCCTTGCTGCCGCGGGTTCAGAATCAGCCGGGAACCCTGCCCGTCGAGCGCGTGCCGCTGGCGGAAGGCGTGGCTGCGTTTCAACGTGCCGCAAGCGGCGAAGGCATCAAGTTCGTGCTGGAGCCATGAAGCATCCGGTCGAGTCATTACACCTGAATTAACGAGCTTTGCGCAAATACTTGACGCCGCTCGACCCTCACCCCTTCCCCCTCTCCCGAGGGGCGAGGGGGAATGAACAGCGGAAATGGTCTGTCAACCATTTCCGAAAGACTCAATAGACAACCGGGAAAACATTCATGGCGGAACCACTGGTCACAACGCTGCTTCCATTCGTCAACAAGACGGCCATCGGGCAACTGCCCGGAAAGGTCGTGCACAACCTTTCATTGCGGGTCCTGGATACGCTCGGAATCTGCTTTGCGACCTACAACCAGCCCTACGCCACGGTCCTTACCGATGTCGTGAAGCGGTCCAGCGCTCCCGGGCGCTGCACGATCGTCGGCTTCCGGGAAGGCTACGCGCCCGCCGGCGCCGCCTTTGCCAACGGCGTCCTTTCGCACGGGGCCGAGATGGACGATTGCCACATTCCATCCATCACGCACGCGGGGTCCACCAGCCTGCCGGCCGTGCTGGCGGCGGCGGAAAACGTGGGCGCTTCCGGCGCCGAGTGCCTCGCGGCCGCCGCGGTTGCGTATGAGCTGCTCCCCCGCGTCAGTCTCGCGGTACCGGGAAAGTTCCACGAACGGGGCCTACAGACGACCTCGATGTGCGCGCCGTTCGTGAATGCACTTGCGGTCGGCAAGCTCATGCGGCTCGACGACCGCCAGTTGGCGCACGCCGCCGGGCTCGCCGGCGCCCTCTCGGGGGGGCTGCGCACCGGAAACGACGACGGGAGCTGGACCAAGCGGCTATTCGGGGGATGGGCCGCCCAGATCGGTGTGACCGCTGCGCAGCTGGGCGCCAATGGTTTCACCGGCCCGCGCGAAATCCTGGAGGCGCGGTTCGGCCTTTACAAAGCCCACCTCGGTGACATCGAGCTGAACGTCGACGCGCTGACCGCCGCCCTGGGGCAGGAGTGGGAAACCCTGAACACGTCGTTCCGACGCTATCCCTGCTCATTCGGGCTGCACGCGACCATCGAGTGCTGCCTGAAGCTGCGCGAGAAACACAACATTTCGAGCGCCGACATCGCAAAGGTCGAATGCCGGCTCCCAAAGCCGGCGGCGCGCTGGTGGTTCGAGCCCGAGGCCGAGAAGCGCAGACCTCCCACCTCCTACGCCGCCATGTTCAGCATCCCCTTCGTGGCCGGCGCCGCGCTGGCGCGGGGCGAAGTTACCGTCAGCACGTTCGAGGAAAAGATGTTGCGCGCACCGGACATCCTCGAGGTGATCGACAAGTCTTACTGGACTCCCGACGAGGTAACGCCTTTCCCCGGAACGATGCCCGGGTGGGTCGTGCTCCACATGAAGGACGGAAACCGTCTGGAGCACCGGCAGATCCACGAGCCGGGAAGCCCGCGAAACCCGATTTCCGAGGACGAGTTGTTCCGGAAATTCCAGGAGAACACGCGACCGGTCCTGTCCAGCGCCGAGGTGGAGAACCTCTGGGCGCAGGGACTTGAAATGCGCAAGGTGGCCGACGTCAGGGAATTGCTTTCAAGATTCCGCTTTGACGGCCACGGGGGCCCGAGGCGCGGCCGCTAATCGGCGCGTATTCCCACTCGCTTGATGACCGACTTCCAGCGGCTGATTTCGGACCTGACGTGCGCCGCGAACGCTTCCGGCGTGCTGCCGATCGGATCGGCGCCTTGGGCCGTCAGCCGGCTTTTCATCTCCGGCGCGTGAAGTATCTTGACGATGCTCCGGTTCAGTTTCGTCGTGACCCCTTTTGACATCCCCGCGGGGGCGAAAACACCGAACCAGTTGGTCGTCTCGTAGCCGGGCACGCCCGCTTCCGCGATCGTCGGCAGATCCGGCACCGCGGGAGAACGCTTTCCGGTCGTCACGGCAAGCGCTTTCAGCCTTGCCGAATTCATATGGGGCAGGCTGGACAGCAGATTGCTGAACATCAGCTGGATCTGCCCGCCCACCAGATCGTTCATGGCAAGACCGACTCCCTTATACGGGACGTGCGTCAATCGCACGGCCGCGGCGAAATTGAAAAGCTCCGCCGCAAGGTGCGCGCCCGATCCCGAGCCGCCGGACCCGTAGTTGATGGTTCCGGGTTTCGCCCGGGCGAGCGCAATCAGTTCCTTCACCGTTCCTACCCGCAGTGACGGGTGCACGACGAGCACGTTGGTCACGCTGGCGACATACGTGATCGCGGTGAAATCCTTGATCGCATCGTAGGGCAACTTCCGGTACAGGGTGGGATTGATGCCGTGGGTCGCCAAGTTCCCCATCAGGATCGTATGCCCGTCCGGGGTGGCTTCCGCAACGATTCTCGTACCGATCGTGCCGCCGGCACCGGCTCGGTTATCCACGACGACGGACTGGCTCCAGCCTTCGCTCATCTTTACCCCGAGCAATCGCGCCATGACATCGACTCCTGACCCGGGCGTGAATGGAACCACGAACCGGACAGGTCGCTCGGGATACGCCGCGGTATTCTGGACAGGCGCACTTTGGGAATACGCGCACGCGCCAGCGAAGGAAATTCCAATTGCGAACGTAGAGCATCTTGCCAAGCTCTCAAAACATCTCACGATTCTTCCTCCTGGACAGGCAGCGTCCCCGGTTGACGCACGGCGTTATCTGAAATGCTGCGTTCATGGATGTGGCGGCGCATTTCCCGTCATTTCGACAGGACGAGATCCCTGGCAGGCGGTCTTGTGCATCACGCGGCGCCACGCGGGATCGAAAGGATCGTGATGATGCATTGTGCACCGGTTGTCCCAGACCAGGATATCCCCTACCGCAGAGCTAATTTGTGTCGTCATGGCCCCTCACCTATCGTACTTCGCACGCGAATTTACTGAATGCTTGCGCCTGATTTCCTGATCACTTCAGCCCACCGCTTTATCTCCGACCGGATGAACTCCGAAAACTACTGCGGAGTGCTCTTGGCGGTCTCGAGGCCCATACCGGAGACGCGTTTCGTGATTTCGGGCAATTGTTCCATCGCCTGCGCGCGCGCGTTGAGCCGTCGGACTATCGCGGCCGGCGCGCCCCTGGGCGCGACCAGGCCCAGCCAGAGATTCACCACGTAGCCCCGTATCCCCGATTCCGTCATCGTTGGAACGTGCGCCAGCGCCCGCGATCGCTTGGCCCCTGTCACCGCGAGGGGACGCACGCACTTCGCACCGAGGTAGGGCAGTGCCGGGGGAAGGCCCGTGAAGACGACTGAATGCCCGGCGAGCGCGTCTTCAATCGCCTTGATCGTGTCATCGTCGAAAGGCTTCGACAGATCGACACCCTCGATCTCGAAACCCAGCGGCTTGCCATTGCCGACGACAGAAATGCCCATCCCGACCCCCTCCTCTCCCACGCAGTCCGGCATGGGAGACAGGGTACTGCAAACAAGTCTCATTGACATAGGCATCTTGCCCTTATGGGCCGTGCACAGGGAGATCCAGAGCGGCACGCTGGACATCGTGCTGCCAACGCACAACCCGACCTCGAAGGATATCTTTGCCGTATATCCCTATACCCGCAATCCTTCGTCGAAGATCAGGTCGTTCGTTGCTTTTCTTGAAGAGGATCTCAAGCGAATCAGCTACCTTCCTCCCCGCCGGAGTCTTCCAAAACGTCCCGCGCAACGTCCCTCGTGAACCCAAGCACTTCACTTCGATTTTCGGGCAGCCCGGATGATCGGCCCCGGCGTCCCGGCGGACGCCAGGAGCCCGTACCAGGTCGCGTACTCGAATCCCGGCACTCCGGATTCCGCAATCGCCGGCACTCATGAACGGGACGTTGCCCGCAACCACGGCCAGGACCTCAGGGTCGTTCCACATTAAACATTCCGTAATTTCATTGACTTAAGTCCGTAACCCGCCCGGTGGAATTTAAATACACGTAATTCGTGTATTATTTTACTCGTGTGATTTCACGCGAGTAGCTGGCCCATGAAGAACATCACCATCACCCTCGATGAAGAGACCGCGCGCCGGGCGCGGGTGCGCGCCTCCGAGCGCGACATGAGCATGTCGCGCTACATCGGCGAGCTGGTGCGCAGGGACATCCGCGCGTCGGACGAATACCAGGAAGCGATGCAGCGCTACTTCAGCAGCAATCTCGTCATTCGCAGGCAGCCCGGTGAACGGCGTGCCACGCGCGACGAGCTGCACGACCGGGCCGCTCTTCGCTCCAAGTAAGGGAGTCTCCGTCCAATGAGGAAACTAACTGTCATTCTGGACGACAAGACCGTTACGTGGGACCGGAAACACGCCGCTCGGCAGACAGTGAGCTTGTCACGCTTCGTCGGCGAACTGGTCCGGCAGCAATGGCGCGGGCCGCAGCGCCGCTTGCGCGAGGAAATCTATGACCGCCCTGTGCTTCGTCGACGCTGACGTACTCATCTACGCCCGCGATCCCGAGGAGCCGTCAAAGCAAGACCGCGCCAAGGAATGGCTCAAGCACCTTTGGCGCGAGGGCCTTGGCCGGACGAGCACGCAGGTCCTGTCCGAGTTCTACGTCAACGTTACTCGCAAGCTCGCAGCACCGGTCACTCAAGAGGACGCCTGGCAGGAGGTGAAATCGTTCCTCGCCTGGAACCCGCATCCGGTTGATGCGGCACTGCTCGCCCGGGCGCGGGAGATCGAGCAGCGCTGGCGCCTGTCGTGGTGGGACAGCATGGTCGTCGCCGCGGCGCAGTTGCAGGGCTGCGCGCTGCTGCTGACCGAGGACCTGCAGGATGGCACGGCGTACGGCGGCGTGACGGTGCGCAGCCCTTTCACGCTCGACGTTCGCGAGCCCGTTCCGGCCTACGCCGTCGCGCCGGCCGCCAGGCCCCGCCACCGCGAACGCGGCAGGCCCAGGAAGGAGGAGCACATTCGCGGATAGCGCACTCATCACATTGTTTTTACGGCAGAAATGCCGTATGATGCGCGGCTTTCGTCGCGGGCCCCGGCCCGCCGGACGTATCACACGAGCATGAGCATCGACCAGGAAGTCTCCCGGCGCCGCACCTTCGCCATCATCTCGCACCCGGACGCGGGCAAGACCACGCTCACGGAGAAGCTGCTGCTGTACGCCGGCGCGATCCACATCGCCGGCAGCGTGAAGGCGCGCAAGGCGTCGCGCTACGCGACCTCGGACTGGATGGAGATCGAGAAGCAGCGCGGCATCTCCGTGGCGAGCTCGGTGATGCAGATGGAGTACCGCGACTGCGTCATCAACCTGCTCGACACGCCGGGCCACCGCGATTTCTCCGAGGACACCTACCGCGTGCTGACCGCGGTGGACGCCGCGCTGATGGTGATCGACGCCGCCAACGGCGTCGAGCCGCAGACGCTGCGCCTGCTGCAGGTGTGCCGCGCGCAGAACACGCCCATCATCACCTTCGTCAACAAGATGGACCGCGAGGTGCGCGATCCGCTCGACCTCGTGGACGAGATCGAGCGCGCGCTCGGCATGCCGGTGGTGCCGTGCACGTGGCCGGTGGGCGCGGGCCGGCAGTTCAAGGGCGTGTTCGACCTGCGCAGCGACAGCATGCTGGTGTTCAAGCCGGGCGAGGACCGCATCGCCGACGACCGCGAGATCATCCGGGGCATCGCCAATCCGGCGTGCGGCGCGCGCTTCGGCGAGACTTTCGACCACGCGCGCCAGGCGATCGGCCTGGTGCAGGGCGTGTCGCCGGCGTACGACCGTGAGGCGTTCCTCGCCGGGCGGCAGACGCCCCTGTTTTTCGGTTCGGCCATCAACAACTTCGGCGTCAAGGAAGTGCTCGACGCGCTGGTCGACGTCGCGCCGCCACCGCGGTCGCGGAGCGCGCTGCAGCGCGCGGTGGACCCGCTGGAGCCGAAGTTCTCCGGCGTCGTGTTCAAGATCCAGGCCAACATGGACCCGGGACACCGCGACCGCGTCGCGTTCATCCGCGTGTGCTCGGGCCACTTCGAGCGCGGCATGCGGCTGAAGAACTGCCGCACCGGCAAGGAGTTCCGCCCCAACAACGTGGTGTCGTTCCTGTCGCAGCGCCGCGAGCTGGTCGAAGACGCCTGGGCCGGCGACATCATCGGCATCCCCAACCACGGCGTGCTGCAGCTCGGCGACACGCTGACCGAGGGCGAGGATCTGCAGTTCACCGGGCTGCCGTTCTTCGCGCCCGAGCTGTTCCAGACGGTGCAGATCGCCGACCCGCTGCGCAGCAAGCAATTGCGCACCGGCCTCGCCCAGCTCGGCGAAGAGGGCGCGATCCAGGTATTCCGGCCGGTCGCGGGCGGCACGCTGCTGCTGGGCGCCGTCGGCAACCTTCAGTTCGAAGTGGTGGCGCACCGGCTGCGCCACGAATACGGGTGCGAGGCGAGGCTCGCGCCCGCGCGCTACACCGGGGCGCGCTGGATCACGGCGGACGATCCGCGGGACATGAAGCGCTTCATCGACGCCAACGCCTACCGCATCGCGCACGACGCGGTGGAGGCGCCGACCTTCCTCGCCGCGCACGAGGCCGAGATCGAGGTCGCGCGCGAGCTGTGGCCCGCGATTCGCTTCCACGCCCTGCGCGAGCACGCGGGGCTGGTGTTCAGCAACCGGTGACCGGCAGCCGGCCCCGTTGAGTCACCTGACCGTAGTTTGTAATTCTTCGCGGCCCCTTGTCCGCGCAGGGAACGATATCGGTGGGCAAGAACGCAAAGACCGGTCAAACTACCGGACCATTCAACAGTTAAACCACCGGAGGTTCCAATGAGCGGACGCGGTCAGACGGGTCACAATCAGATGCTGAAAAGAAGGCGAGTGAAGCAATTGGCCAAGAAGCGCCTGATCCAGGCCGCCAAGAAGGCGGAGAAGCTGAGAAAGCAAAACGCCAGGATGAAACCTCCTGCCGCCTGATGGGTGACGAACACGCCTTCACTACTTCATCTCGATGAACTCCAGCTGCACCCCGTCCGGCCCCTCGAAGAAGCACACCCGCCGCCCGCCCGAGACGACGGTCTGCTCGAGGATCCGGATGCCCTGCCCCTTGAGCTTTTCCACGAGCGCGTCGAGCTCGTCGGTGTCGATGGCGATATGCTCCATCCCGTACTTCTGCTCGCGCTGTTGGTCCTCGAGGAAGTGGGTCACGTTGAGCTCCAGACCGAGGAAATCGATGCGGTAGCCGCCCCGCGGGGACTTGTTCAGCACCTTCGCGCCGAACGTATCCACGTAGAACTGGACCGTCTTCTCCGGGTCCCGGGTCTTGAGGTGCAGGTGGTTGAGCTTCAGAGTCATCGGTGCCTCCTCCCAAACAAGCGTAACGGGTATTTGTGCCGAATCATACTAGCCAACCAAGGGATGAGGGCCACCACCCCCGCAGCGCGGAAGCAGTTGACCCTTCTGCCTTCTGCCTTCTGCCTTCTGCCCTGCCCTTCCATCATGAGGGGGAGTCGCCCCCGGAAGGTCGTGCGCCTTTGCATTCAACAAATTGCGGCGCGCTCGGGCTGACGGTATTGCTTTCGCTGTTCGGGCACATCGTGGGGCCGCGCATCTGGGGCGCCACGCCGCAAGACGTCGAGGCCGCGGGCCAGGTCATGCTGCCGGCCTTTTCCTGCCTGTTTACATTTCGTGGTGGTCGTGTGGGGCATGTACCTGGCGGGTCTGATCATTGCGGCGCCCCACATCATTCGCGAAAGCGACTGAGCCGTACCCTGTTGCCAAGCCCGGGAGACGAACATGAAACTCGTGGAGCGCGTGAAGAACATCCTGATGCAGCCCAAAAGTGAGTGGGCGGTGATCGAAAACGAACAGACCGACACCAAGATGCTCTACACCCGCTACATCGCCATTCTGGCGATCATTCCGGTGGCGGCGACCTTTCTCAGCCTGTTCGGCGGGCGAATCGGGATGGGCCTCGTCCTGGGCGCCATCGTCATCCAATATGTCCTGAGCCTCGTCATGGTTTACGCCGTAGCCTACATCGCCGAGATTCTTGCGCCCAACTTCGACGGGAACCGCGACTCGAGCGGGGCGCTGAGGCTCACGGCCTACGCGATGACCGCCTCCTGGGTCGCCGGCGTGCTCGCGATCGTGCCTTTCCTCGGCTGGCTGCTGTCGTTTCTCGGCAGCCTGTATTCGATCTACCTCTTCTTCCTGGGCGCGCCCGTGCTGATGAAGGTGCCCGAGTCCAAGGCCGTGCCCTATTCCATCCTGGTCATGGTCGCCGCCATCGTCCTCGGCATCATCATCGGGTTCATCGCCACCGCCATCATGGGGTTCGGCGTCGCGGGAACGATGATGCGGCCCAAAGATTTCTGATGCGTGATAAGGGGAAAGGAATGAGGGATCAGGGATGAGGGGTAAGAGCCGAACTGCGTGATCACCTATCATCAGCTTGACTTGGTCAACGGCGGCAACGGCAGTTTCGCGCCGTCCGGCAAGGGCGTGCGGTCCACGTTCAGGCACATCGAAACCAGCACGTAGAACCCGTTCACCGCGATGAGGTCCACCACGCCGCGCTCGCCGAACCGGTCCCGCGCGGCTTGGTAAGTGGCGTCGCTCACGCCGTGAGTCTCGTGCAGCTCGCGCGAGAAGTCGTAGACGATCGCCTCCTCCGCCGTCATCCGCGCCGGGCGGCGGCCGTGCGCAATGGCGTCGGCGATGGCCGGGTCGAGCCCGGCTTCCAGGGCGAGCTTGCAATGGGCGAACCACTCGTATTGCGACGTCCACCGGCGCGCCGTGATGATGATCGCCATCTCGTTGAGCTTCGCAGGCAGCGAGCTCCGGAAACGGATCTCCGCGCCGAGCTGCTGGATGAGGTTGCCGACGCCCGGGCTGCGCAACCAGACGTTGAACGGCCCGCCGAGCGGCCCCGGCTTCGCGGCGGCGGAATTCGCAACCTTCGAGCGCGCCCCCGACCGGATCGCGTCCGCCACCGCGCGCTGCTCCGGCGTCAGGTTCTCCAGCGGGATCAGCTTGAACCGGCGCGGGTCCGCACCTGCTTCTTTGTTCGGACTGGTCATCTCTATCCCCCACGTTGGAAAGACAGGAAATTACCACACAGGGGGCGCCAATCCGTGAATGGTGAATGGATGTTCGACCCCGCGCAGCGCGGGAGAGACACCCCTCATCCCTCATCCTTCCTCTTTTCCCCCTTTCCCTTTAGAGTGCGCGATTTCCCATCCCGCCGAAGCGGGTCCGGGACCAAATCGTGAACAACGCCGGGGAGCAAGCGTCCCTTTTCACCAGGCCGTTCGTCCTGCTGTGTCTCGCCATGTTCCTCGGCTACGCGAACCAGTGGCTGATGACGCCGATCATCCCGCTCTACGTCCAGGACATGGGCGGATCGGCTTTCGTGGCCGGGCTGGCGCTGCTGGCCTTCGCCCTGCCGAGCTTTATCGTCCGGCCGTTCTTCGGACGTCTCGCGGACCGGTGGAGCGCCACCGGCGTGCTGGCCGGCGGGCTGATCCTGCTGGCGGCCGGCAGCCTGCTGTTCCTCGTGCCCCGGCTGGCGATGGTGTTCGTCGGCGGCGTGGTCCGCGGTCTCGGCTGGGGCGGCCTCAACATCGGCGGCTACACGACGCTGGCGATCGCGGCGCCGGCGCAGCGCCGGGGCGAAGCGGCCGGCTACTACACCAGCGTGACGACGAGCGTGTCCGTGGTTTTCCCGGCGCTGGCACTGTGGCTCATCGCCGGGCACGGCGGTTTCAGCGCGGTGTTCCTGCTCTCCGCAACGCTGGTGCTGCTGGGGCTGCCGGTCGTCGCCATCCTCGCGAAGCACCGGGGCGAGTCGAAGAAAGCCGCGCCGGCCGCCGGGGACCGGGTATCGTTCATCGACAAGGGCGTGCTGCTCGCCACGGGGCTCAATCTCTGCGCGACGCTCGCCGCGCCGTCCGTGATGGCATTCCTTCCGCTCTACGCCCGCTCGCTCGGCATCGACAACATCGGGCTGTTCTACGTCCTGGCCGGCATCACGAGCATCGTCATCCGGCCCGTGCTCGGAAGAAAATCGGATGCCATGGGACGCGGCCCCGCCATCGCCCTCGGGCTCGCCGCGCAACTGATCGGCCTGGCGCTCATCGTCATGGCGCAAAGCCTGCCGCTGATGCTCGTGGGCGGCGTTTTCGTGGCGCTGGGATGGGCGATGATCGGATCGACCACCACGGCGCTCGCGATGGATCTCACCGACCCCCGCTCCCGGGGCCGCGGCATGGCGACCTTCAGCCTCTCGTTTCAGCTGGGCATGGGCGTCGGCGCGATCATTTCCGGCGCGCTCGCCGACCTGGTGGGACTGAGGGGCATGTACGCGGGGTCCATCGTGATCACGCTGGCGGGTTTCGGGCTGCTGGCGGCGGCGTGGAAGCTGCTGCCGCGGCCGGGCTAGCGCTTCACCGCAACGGCGCCGGGACGCTGATCCATCCTTCAAACGGTGAACGGTGAACGGTAAACTCCGCTCTCGTCACTCGTTACTTGCCACTGGATCAAGAAGGAGCCCGCCTTGTCCGCACACGCCGCCAGCCTGCCGGCCGACGCACTGCTGGTCGAGATCGCCGATTACGTTGACGGCTACGCCGTCAACAGCGACGCGGCCTGGAACATGGCGCGCCATTGCCTGATGGACAGCCTCGCGTGCGCGCTGGAAGCGCTCGACCATCCCTCCTGCGTCAAGCTGCTGGGGCCGGCCGTGCCGGGCATCACGGTGACGCACGGGGCGCGCGTGCCGGGAACGCGGTACCTGCTCGACCCGGTCACGGCGGCGTTCGACATCGGCTGCATGGTGCGCTGGCTCGACTTCAGCGACACCTGGGTCACTTCGCCGACCACGACGCATCCTTCCGACGACGTGGGCGCGATACTCGCGACCGCGGACTATCTCAGCCGGGTGCGGGTTTCCGAGGGACGTCCGCCGCTGACCGTCAAGGACGTGCTCGAAGGCATGATCAAAGCGCACGAGCTGCAAGGCGTGCTGGGCGGCGAGCTGGCGCTGGTCGAGCACGGCATCGACCATCCGTTTCTCGCCAAGCTCGCCGTCGCCGCCGTCGTGACGAAGCTGCTCGGCGGCACGCGCGGGCAGATCGTGAACGCGGTTTCGCTCGCGTTCTTCGATGCCAGCCTGTGCGTGCACCGCTACAACACCAACACCGGCCCCCGCAAGGGCTGGGCCGCCGCCGACGCGACGAGCCAGGGCGTGCGCCTCGCATTGATGGCGCTGAAGGGAGAGCCCGGCTACCCCCAGGCGTTCAGCCATCCGAAGTGGGGCTTCGCAATAACGTTCCTCGGCGGCGAGACGCCGCGGCGCGAGACGCCGTTCGGGACCGCCGTGATGGAGCACGTCCTGTTCAAGCTGCTGGTCCCGGTCGTGATCCACGCGCAGTCGTCAATCGAGTGCGCGCTGGAGCTGCATCCCAAGGTAAAGGCGAGGATCGACGACATCGCGAACATCCAGGTCGCAACGCACCGCATCACGATGGATAAGATCGTGAAGACCGGCCCGCTGCGCAATGCGGCGGACCGCGACCACTGCCTGCAGTACGCGATCGCGGTGGCGCTGCTGCACGGGCGGCTCACCGCGAGCGATTACGAGGACGACGTGGCGGCGGACCCGCGCATCGACCGGCTGAGGGCACTGATGACGGTGAAGGAAGATCCGCGCTACACCACGATGTACCGGGACACGACGCTGCGCGCCAACCCCAACGCGATCGAGGTGCGCTTCAAGGACGGAACCGGCACCGGGCGGGTGGAGGCCCTTTACCCCATCGGGCACTCGAGCCGGCGGAAAGAGGGGCTGCCCGTCCTCGTCAGGAAGTTCGAGCAGCGCGTCGCGCGCCGCCTCCCGCGGCGGCGGGGCGCGATCGGCGCCCTGTGCCAGGATCACGAGCGGCTGATGGGCGCGGCGGTCAATGAGTTCAGCGATCTGCTTGCTGCAGAGGCGTGATGAGTGATAGGTGATAGGTGACAGGATTCACGACGCAGATCCTGCTAATCCCGTCCATCAATTCTCCACCTTGATGCCGGCGGCCTTGATGACCTTGCCCAGCCGGTCCATCTCGGATTTGACCCGCGCCGCGAGCTCCTCGGGCGTGCTGCCGATGGTCTCCACGCCGGCCTTCAGGAAGATCTGCTTCGTCTCGGGCTTCTGGAGGAACGGCACGAGCTCCCGGTTGAGGCGATCGATGACGGTCCTGGGCGTTCCGGCCGGGCCGAAGATGCCCTGCACGGAAACCAGCTCATAGCCGGGCAAGGCGGCGGCCACCGTCGGCAGCTCGGGCAGCAGCGCGGAGGGTTTCAAGCCGGTGACCGCCAGGGCTCTCAGCCGTCCCGTCTTCATGTGCGGCGCCACCGCGCCCGCGTTGGCGAACATCATCTGCACCTGCCCCGTGATCAGCTCGGTCAGCGCCAGGCCGCCGCCCTTGTAATTCACGCGCACCATGTTGGTGCCCGACATGGACTTGAACAATTCCGCCGCGAGAAAGCCCGAGCCGCCGATTCCCGAAGTCGCGTAATTCAGTTGTCCCGGCCTGGCCTTGATGAAGGCGATCAGCTCCTTGACCGATTTCACCGGCAACGACGGATGCACCACCAGGATGTTGGGCGAGGTGATCACCAGCGTGACCGGCGCGAAATCCTTGACCGGGTCGTACGGCGTCTTGCGCAGAAACGGCGTGATCCACAGCGGGGCCGCGGACAGGCACAGCGTGTAGCCGTCGGGGGCCGCTCTCGACACGACCAGCGCCGGGATGTTGCCGCTACCCCGGTTGTCCACGATGATCTGCTGGCCGAGGGAGGGCGAAACGCCCTGCGCGATCACCCGCGCCGCGAAATCTCCGCCGCTGCCGACCCCGGTGACGACCATGCGGATCGGCTTCACCGGGTAGGCCTGGGCGGACGCCGCGCCGGCGCCGCACAGCATCCCGGCAATCACGAGCGGTCCTGGAACAAAGCCGAGCTTCATCGCAAATCCTCCTCGTTGGCATTGTAACGACGACTGCAACCGGGGAAAGAATCCCCCGCAGCCCATGCAGGGAATTCTACGCGAAGATGCCGGCGTCGAGCGCGGCATCGGTCCGCAGGCGCGCGATGTGCGTGGCGAGGCCCGATACGGTGGACCGGCTGTCGAGCGGCGTGCGCTTCAGGAGCTCCGGAAGCGGCCGCTCGCCCGCGAGATACTGCCGCTCGGCGAGCCGCGCGGCGATGTGCCGCCCCGCATTCGACGCGAACGCGCGGTTGTTATACTCTCGTCACTCGTCATTCATCACGGGGTTCAAGCAATGACCACCGGCGTGCTCACCGCTAACGAGATCGATATCGAAGACATCGAATACCTGCGCCACGGAGACAAGCCGCTGCTCGCGCGCGTTTTCAAGCCGCGGGGAACGGGACCGTTCCCCCTGGTCGTGGAAGTGCACGGCGGCGCATGGTGCCGCGGGACCCGGTTGAACAACAAGGTCATCCACGAGACGCTGGCGCGGAGCGGCGTGGTGGTGGCCGCCGTCGACTTCCGCATGCCGCCCGATGCGGGCTACCCCGGCTCGATCGCCGACGTCAATTATGCGGTCCGGTGGTTCAAGTCGCGCGCGGTGGATTTCAGGAGCCGTCCCGAACGGGTGGGTCTGCTGGGCACGTCGAGCGGCGGGCACATCGCCATGCTGGTGGCGATGAAGCCGCGCGATCCGCGCTACGCGGCGCTGTCCCTCAGCGGCACGCTGGCCGTCGTTGATTCCTCCGTGCGCTGCGTCGTCATCGGCTGGCCCGTCATCGACCCGCTCGGCCGCTACCACCATGCCCTCAAGCTGAAGGCGGACGGCCAACCGGAACTTGCGGACCACGTCGCGGGAGATCACCTCAAGTACTGGGGCACGGAAGAGGCGATGGCCGAGGGCAGCACCACCCTCTTGCTCGAGCGCGGCGACAAGCTGGAAACGCCGCCGGTGCTGTACCTGCAGGGCGCCCAGGACACCAACCATCCGCGGGCCAGCCTCGACCGCTTCGTCGCGGCCTACCGCAACGCCGGCGGGAAAGTGGAGCTGCGCCTCTACGACGGCGAGAAGCAACTGTTCATTCCCCAGCGGCCCGACTCGCCGGCGTCGGTCGACGCGCTCGAGAAGATCGTCGAGTTCGTTCATCGAAACCTCCGCTGACGCGGAGGAGCGCGGTTGGCGGCTCGCGGCTGGACCGCCTGCGTTATGACTCGTGACCGGTGACTCGCGACTGGACCCCCGCGCCGCGCGCCAAGGTCATCCTTCATCCCTCATCCCTCATCCCTCATCCCTCATCCCTCGGGACGGTCGTTCCGAGTGATACGCTACGCCCTCATGCAGAAAGAAGAATCGGGGGCGCCACTCAAGGACCGCGAACGCCTCGCCACGCTCGGCGCGGGGCTGTTCACCAACGGCGTGTGGGACATGCTGTCGGTTCTCGTGCCGTTGTACGCGGTCGCGGTCGGCCTGAGCGCGACTGAAATCGGCCTGGTCGTCTCGGCGAGATCGCTCCTCCCCGCCGCTCTGTCGATCCACGGCGGGATCCTGATGGACGAGCTTGGCACCCGCCGCATGCTGAGGTGGGTCGCGGCGGGCAGCATGACGCTGCCGCTGCTGTACCCGGTCGCGGGCTGGTTCGCAGTGCTGGTCGTGCTGCAGCTGCTGCTCGGCCTCTCTTCGAGCCTCGGCATGGCGGCCTCGCAGACCTGGAGCATGCAATCGAGCCGCGGCGACACCGCGATGCTCGCGCGCTTCAGCGTGTTCTCGCGCATCGGCACCTTTCTCGGCCCGGTCATCGTCGGCGCGGCGTGGGACCTGTTCGGCGCGTGGATTGCGTTCGCGTGCGTGTCGCTGTGCGGCGCCGGCATCGTGGCCTCCGCCGCCTACGGCGCGCCCGCCAGGGCGCCAGACGCGCCGGCGCCGCGGGCGCTCAACGTGATCGTCCCGCAATGGGCGCAGCACAAGCGGGCGATTGCGCTCGCCGCGATACCCGCGGTGGCGTTCGTTCTTGCCGTGAGTTTCCTGCGGAACGCGCCGGGGGCGATCCAGGCATCGCTCTACGTGGTCTATCTCGACGGGATCGGCATGAGCGGCACGGTGATCGGGCTCCTGGTCGCAATCAGCGAGCTCGGCGGCGTGCTCGGCTCGCTGTTCGCCGCGCCCATGGAGCGCAGGATGCGCGGGGACCGGCTCGTGCTCCTGTGCATCGCTTCTTCGGTCACCGCAATCGCGGTCACCCCCCTCGTCGGCGCATTCCTGACTTTACTGTTCGTCGCTTCCGTCATACGCGGCATCGGGCAGGGCATCAGCCAGCCGCTCATGTATTCGATCCTGAGCCGCGCCGCGCCCTCGACGCGCCACGGGGCGAGCGTCGGGCTGCGCAACGCCGTGGTGCGGTTAGCCTCCATCGTCACGCCCACCGCGATGGGCGTCGTCGCCGAGGCGTGGAGCATCGAGGCGAGCTTCTACGTGATGGGCGCGGCGTTCCTGGTAGCGACCGCCGCACTCGCGGGCGTAGCCCGCCGCGCCCTGGCAAGCGCGAAATCGCCTGCGGCGTAACCGTGCTTGGTGACTGGAACGAAATTCAAAATACCGCAAGCCAAAGCCAGACTAGACAGGATTAACAGGCCCTCATCGGGCTGCCCCCATCCTATCACCTATCACGCATCATTCGGGCCTGATGCCCCCATCCCGAATCAGCGCCCGGTAGCGCAGATACTCCTCCTGCATCAGCCGCATGAAGCCGTCCGGCGTGCTCTCGGGCGTGGACTCCGCCCCCTGCCGCACGAACAGCTCGCGCAGCGCCGCCTTGCGCAGCCCGCGCACGATGTCGCCGTGCAGCTGCTCGACGATGCGCCGCGGCGTGCCCCGGGGCGCGACGATGCCCGACCAGCGGTCGAACTGCGCCTCCGGCAGCCCGGCTTCGGCGATCGCCGGCACGGCCGGCAGCGCTGGGCTGCGCTGCGGCGTCATCACGGCGAGCGCGCGCAACCGTCCCTCGCGCACCGGCGCCAGCACCGCGGGCAGCGTGAAAACGGCGTAATGCACCCGCCCCAGCACCATCTCGACGAATGAATCCGACAGATTCCTGAACGGAATGTGCATCGCGTCGATGCCCAGCGTCCGCGTGAACACTTCGCCGGCAAGATGCGAAGCCGACCCGATGCCGAGGGAGGCGTAGTTGAGCTCGCCGACGCGCCCGCGCGCGTACCTCACGAATTCGCCCGCCGTGCGCACCGGGACCGCGGGCGTCACGGCCAGCACGTTGGTGATCGACGCGACGTGCGCGACGCCGACGATGTCGGCCAGGGCCCGGTACGGCGGCTGATCGCGCAGGAGCTCGGTGATGATGCGCGTGACGCCGACCATGCCCAGCGTATAACCGTCGGCATTCGCCTTCGACACCAGGGTGTTGCCGATCAGCCCGCCCGCGCCCGCGCGGTTCTCGATGATGACTCGTCGCTGGTAGA
This sequence comes from Betaproteobacteria bacterium, assembly GCA_016192825.1. Lineage (GTDB taxonomy): Bacteria > Pseudomonadota > Gammaproteobacteria > Burkholderiales > SG8-41 > SG8-41. The sequence goes on from JACPTK010000085.1 coordinate 73,506, forward strand.
AGGTTTCCAGCTGCTCGCCGAGAGCGCGCGCGAAGAAGTCGTCCGCCACGCCCGCAGACGAGGCGACGATGATGCGGATGGGCTTGACGGGATAGGCGGGATAGACGGCGAGGTCAGTCGATTGCAGCGCGACGCACGGGACCGCGCCCAGTAACACGGCCGCCGCGCACCCCGCGACCCGCAAGGCGCCGAGCGACAGGAACCGCAGGAAACGGGCTGCAACCATCCTCCCCCCGAGCCAGTCCACGATTGCGTGCACGGGGGATTATAGGATCAAAGGGCACGCGTGAATGATCAACGAAATGACGGGCTCGGCGGAGAAGTGGCCGGCTGCCCGTCGCTTCTTGCCATCCACCGGTCCAACCGCGCCGAATCCGCGCAATCCGCTGGTCCGGCCCCGTCGCCGAGCGACGACGCCGATAAGGCAAATCATCCAATACGTTGCAGAAATCGCGGACGATTTCCGTCGCAATACGACGACAATCACGTTCGTCGCGACGGCGGTTGAATCGCATTAGCGGATTGATTAACTTGAGAAAACGCGGCCCGGTACGAAGGTTGCTCTTCTCCGGATGCATCCCACGCTAAAGGAGGATCGGCAATGCGAAAATTCGTGCCCGTCATATCCATTGGACTGTTGTCCGTCGCGTGCGGCCAGGCCGCCGCGGCGCAAGCCACACCCGCAACGCCGGCAGTTCCGGCGATCCACGCCGTCCCTGCGACCCCGGCGGTCCGCGCCATACCCACGGTCCCCGGCGGCGGTCCGACGGTTCCAGCCATCCCGGCTGTTCCGGCGACTCCGGCAACGTCCGCTGTTCCGGCCGTGCCCGCAACGCCTGCGGGCTCGTAATACGGCAGAGTTACACGTCGCGACAAAAAAGCAGGCGCAAGCCTGCCTTTTCTGTGAGTAGTGAGTGGACGTCCTTCCGCCTTCTACTTCCCTCTCCTTCCAATGCGCAGCCACAGCACGAGGCCGCCGAGCATGAGCACGATCGTGAGCGCAAAATAAGCGCGCATCCCCATCGCGGGGCCGATCAGACCCGCCAGGAACGGCGCCAGGCCCATCGCTAAAAACTGCACAGCGGTCGCATAGGAGATGGCGCGCGCATCCATGCCTTGCGGCGCGTGATTCCGGAGCAGGTGGAAGATGGCTGTCTGCATCCCGGCCGCCGTCAGACCGAATGCCACCCGCGCCAGCACCAGCTGCAGCGGCGTCTGCAGCACCAGCAGCGGCAGGTGCGTGACGACGGTGGCGGCCGCGGCAAACGCCAGCACCCGCCCCGGGCCGATGAGCCACCTCGCCTGCCTCGGGACGGAGGAGTTCGTGAAGGACATGTTCCTCGACTCGGACACCGACATGATGGTGCTGTCCTTCGTGTCGTCCACGCGCGAAGGCGAGCCAGTCACGATCCAGGCGGACACCGTGCGGCGCATCGTCGAGAAGCTGGAACGCACGCACCGCCTGCTGCCGCATGGGCACGTCCACCGCAACTAGCCGGGCAACCTCGAGGCCATGGACGTGCTGAAGGAACGCTGGCGCGTCTACGCGTGAACGTCCTACACCCAGTACGGCCCCGGTGGCAACGGTTACTTCCTCATCGTCTGCAAACAGCCCCAAAAGACGAATGCTACATGCAGCTGGCAGCGCTTCTGTAGCCGTCAAGTAGATGTAGCGTAGTCTCGATGGTCTCCCTGCCGAGGCCGCGCGTTATGAAAACGATGCGCGTCCGCCGGTCCTTATCCGGCCAGGCCCGCAAGCGGACCGGCGGGTGGAAGACATGCTGGACACCGTGAATGACCACGGGCTCGTCCGGCCACTCGGCGATGTTGAGGATCCCCTTGACCCGCAGCAGGTCCTCGCCGCGAACATTCGCTAGCGTTTCCATCCAGTTTACGAATGCGGCCCAAGGCAGAGGGCGGTCCCGAACAATGTGAAATGTGCCGATCCGCCGCCCATGCACGTGGTGCTGGCGCGACAAAGGCGCATCTACGCCGACCCAGCGGCCCACGTCTACGCCGGTCGTGATCGCATCGTGGAGGCTTAGCCCCGCGATATCGCGAGGCTCGATAGCGCCCGATATGATCTCAATGGCTTGCGTTCCAGGATTAATTGAGGAAACGCGGCGTTTCAGCTCCGTCTGGACTTCCGGAGAAGCGAGGTCCGTCTTAGTGATGAGCAGGCGGTCGGCGATCGCGACCTGACAGACCGCCTCCTCGTAAGTGGCAAGCGTGGCCGCACCGTTAATGCAATCAACGGTTGTAACGACGCCGCCGAGGCGGAACCGCTCGGACACTGGCAGGTCCGTCGCAAGCCCTTGAAGCAGCGGAATCGGGTCGGCTAATCCCGTCGTCTCCACGAAAACCCGCTGGATGTCCTTGAACGCGTCCTTGTCCGCCAACTCTTGCAGGCTGGTACTCAACTGGCCCCGCGAGGTGCAGCAGAGACAGCCGTTGGGCAGGAGCACCGGTTCGAGTACTGGCGAGTCGACCAAGAGATGGTCAATGCCGATTTCGCCGAATTCATTGATGATGACTGCGGATCCCGACATGTCGGGGTAGGCGAGCAGGCTGCGAAGCATCGTCGTCTTACCGCTTCCCAAAAACCCGGTGAGCAGAATGACGGGCACCAAGCTTGTCTGTGCGTTCATGAACGACCCGCCTGCCGCCCCTGGTTTCAGGAGTCGAGCTGCTTAGAAACGGATGCTCTTATCAAGGCTCGGGATTATGACCGGCGGCGGCGTTTGCTCGCTGCGGCCGCCCACGATTATTGCGCCATCGACCAGCACATACGAAATGCCGAGCAGATCGCCATGCGCGATCGCTTCGGACGCCGTTCTTAGCGAGCCTTGTATGGGCCCGGCGAGGAGCAGGTCGGCCGGCCGGCCGATTTCAATTCGACCTACGTCAAGTCCGTGCGCAACGGCCGTGTTACCGCTCGCCAGCGCGACCGCTTGAGCCGGCGGAACGCCGCAGATCGAAGACAGAAACAGGACGTTGCGCAACATGCCGCGCGGAATAACACCGGTGCCGCCGGGCGTGTCGGTGCCGACCGTCAGCCTGTCGACGCGCCCTTTATCGAGAAGGCGGCGCACGACGCGGAGCGTGGCTGCATAGTTGTTCGATGAGCAAATCTCCAGGTAGAAATCCGTATTGTCGACCACCGCATCAATATCTTCATCGCTCATGGGAATAGGGCCACCGCTGATGTGCGCGGCTATATCCGGCTGAAGCCAGGACAATGTTTCATAGCCGCACACCCTGCTTGCGCCCGAGCGCGACACACCCCCCGTATGGACTTTGACGCGGATGCCACGCTCGTGGCACTGGCGGACGTACTGCTTCGCTTCGTCAGGATTCTCGTGCAGCGGATAAAAGATGAACTTAGCGATACGGGCGCTCACAGCTGACAGTCGATCAAAGTGTTCGTCCGTCATGCCGGGTACGAGCAGCACCGTTCCGGCATGCATCTTCGCGCCGCTCCAGCGGCTGCGGCCGGTCGTTGCGGAGCTTACGACGGCCAGGGAGGTGACCAGCTCGGGAGTCAGAGCACCAAAGTCGAGCCCGGGAACGTGGAGCTCCCCTGCGGAGATCAGCGTGGTCGTGCCGCCGTGGAGATAGTTGCCGATCCAGCCTTGGGCATTTTGAGCAGGCGTCCACTCCCCGAAAACTGGATGGACGTGTCCGTCTACTAAGCCGGGCAACACAACCGCCCCCTTGGCGTCGATCACCTGATCGACATCCCGCGTTGCGGTTTGGCCGAAGCCGGCGATGCGGCCATCCTCGATCAGGATGGCGGTCTCGTCCAGCAGCGGGTTCGCCAGATCGCCGCTGAACAGCTCGCCGATATTGCTGATGAGAAGTCGGCCCAGGTGCTTTACTCCATCGTTAGGAGGTTTAAATGCGAACGATTATCTGATACTAACCTGATCGAGGCGCCCCGAACAAGAAAGCCGATAGTTGCTCCATTCCAAGTTGTGGACCTACTGCCACCGTCAGGTCGGCAAGTCTTGGCAAGTCGTTCTCACAAGAGCATAGTCCGCCCTACCGAGCCAGCGGCGTAAAGATGCGCGACGACGCACACATTAAATCAGGCGATGCATCAGCAAACCTCGCATGATGAGCGCAGACAGGGAGCGGAACCGATTGGGCACGAGGGAATTGGCGCAGTGGGTATCGTCGTTGTCCTACAACGACCTGCCGCAATCCACGGTGATGAAGGCCAAATCCGTGGTCTTCGACTGCCTCGGTGCAAGTATCTTCACGGGCTGCCGCAAGCAATGGGGCAAGGTCATCGCGGAATACGCGTCGATCCATGGAGGCGGCCAACCCGAGGCGACGATCATCGCCTCAGGCGGCCGGAAGACCTTGGCCGTGCAGGCCGCCCTCGCGAACGGAACCATGGCAGAAGGGTTTGAACTTGGAGACGTGCATCCTGGCACGGCGACTCGGCCATTTCCGATGATCCTGCCCGCAGTGCTAGCGTTGGGGGAAGCGCGGCGGCGACCCGGCAAAGCGATTATCGAGGCGATCGTGGCGGGGTATGAAGTCAACACCCGCATCGCCACGGCCGTCGCGATTTCGCAGCGGGGCCGCCCCATGCTGAGCCGCGGTCTTTATGTGCCTTCGCTCGTTGGCACCTTCGGCGGCGCGGCAGCAGCAGGCAAGGTCATCGGACTGCCCACAAGGGAGATGACCTGGACCCTAGGAATCGCCGGCGCTTTGACGGGCGGGTATTTCCAGGGACATGAGGAAGGCGCCTGGACGCGGCGGCTCAATGGCGGCATGACGCCGTCCCGCGGCGTCACTGCGGCGCTGCTCGGTGAACGCGGCTTTGTCGGTCCCGAGCGCCCGCTGGAAGGCGAGTACGGCTTCTATCGCGTGTTCGCGAATGGGGAATACGATCCGCAGGTCCTCATTGAAGGGCTGGGGAAGTCCTACAAGATTGAAGAAACCTGGCTGAAATCCTACCCGATGAACTCCACGCTCCATTCTTCGGCCGAGGCGCTACTGTCCATCATCAAGGTCAATGGTCTGCGCTACGGGGATATTTCCGAGATCAAGGCGTCGTTTCTGGAATATGTGCCGATCCTCTCGAAGAAAGAGGTTAAGACCGTCGTCTCCGCCCAGTTCAGCATGCCCTACGCACTAGCGGTAGCAGCGGTGCGCGGCGAGGTCACGGTCGAGGAGTTCGAGGAAGACGTCCTGACCGATCCCGACGTTCTCGCCATGATTCAGCGGGTGAACTGTGCCTATGATGCGGAGCTCGTCCAGCGTGCCGGGCTCGGAAGCCAGCCCGGGCGCGTAACGGTGATTATGCGCGACGGACGCAACTTCATCGAGGAGGTCCTATATCCAAAGGGACACCCCAAGAACCCGATGAGCGTTGACGAACTCAAGGCAAAGTTCCGGGGCCTGACGGCCGGTTTTGTGACCGAAAGTGATTGCGAACGTATCTACGATCTTGTCATGGATCTGGAAAACACCGCCGACATTGCGCCCATCATGAAGCTGTGTGGCGCGCCGCGTGCCAAATAGCAGAGCAAGCAGCGTAGCTGGTGTATCGAGTGACCGTGCCTTTTTCATTGTCCGACCGAGAGAGGGGATATAGTGAAACCCATGGATCGCACCACGGTGGCTTTGCTAGCTCTGATGTCACTGTTGGTTAGTGTGAGCGTATCGGCCCAGCAGAACTATCCCAATCGGCCGATTCGCTTCATTGTTCCGTTTGCACCCGGCGGCGGCACCGATTACGTGGGCCGGCTGGTCGCGCGGAAGCTCGGTGAACGTCTCGGGCATCAACTTGTTGTCGAAAATCGCGCTGGCGCTGGAGGCGCAATTGGCAGCAATCTGGTGGCACGGGCAACTCCGGACGGCTATACCTTGCTGCTGGGGATGGTATCTCCACTAGCTATCAGCCCGAACCTGGAGAACGTTCCATATGACCCCGTTCGGGATTTTAGTGCTGCCAGCCTGCTGGCATCTTCGTACCATGTGCTGGTTGTACATCCCTCGTTGCCGGTGAAGTCGTTGAAAGAACTTGTCGCTCTGGCGAAGTCCCGACCGGGCCAGATCAACTATGGTTCCGCGGGAACGGGTACCAATCTTTTTCTGATAGGGGAGCTATTCAAGGCGGCCACCGGTACTGATATCGTCCACATACCGTACAAGGGTACGGGGCCGGCAGTGATTGCGATTCTCTCGGGTGAATCGCAAATGATGTTCGGCGGGGTCACGGGCGTAATGCACCACGTAAGCAACAATCGTCTCCGGGCAATCGCGGTAACCAGTCCGAATCGTTCGCCGCTTCTACCACAAGTGCCGACGCTGATCGAGCTGGGTTTGCGCGGAGTGGACGTTGGCTCGTGGTACGCCCTGCTGGCGCCAGCAGGCACACCGCGCCCCATTCTCGATCGCTTGAGCCAGGAAATTGCCCAGGTTTCCACGAGTTCCGACTATCGCAAGGAACTCGAAAAGCAGGCGTTCGAGATTCTGTCTACCAGCCCTGATCATTTTGCGGGCTTTATGAAGGAGGAGCTTGCAAAGTGGGCTAAAGTCATCAAGATCGCGGGAATCAAGCGCAACTAGGCGCGCGGAACAATCAAATGGCGGAGCAAGCAGACCAGGCGTTTCGGCATGCCGAGCGGTTTGTCGAGTTCCTGCGCTCGATTGGCCGAGATGACCTTCCGGAACGGGTCATTCAGCAGGCCAAGGCATGCGTTCTCGACAGCATCGCCTGTGGCCTATTCGGTTCCCGGCAACCTTGGGGCGAGATCATGGCCGCCAACACGCTGGAGGAAAGTGCTTCGGGCCCGTGCACTCTGCTCGGTCGCGCCGATTCACTGGCGGGGGCTCCCGCGGCCTTGGTCAATGGCACGGCCATCCATGGATATGAGCTGGATGATCTGATTGTCGGCGCCGTTGTACATCCGGGAGCCATAATCATTCCGGCGGCTTTGGCGGCAGCCGAAGTGTCACACACATCCGGGCTCAGACTGTTGCTCGGCGTGATTGTTGGTTATGAGGCAATGGCGCGCGTCAGTCTTGCATTAGGTGCCGAACCATCGCAGCGGGGCTTTCACGTGACCGCCGTCGTGGGACCGGTCGGTGCGGCAATTGCGGCAGGCATAGCCATGAGCCTAACGAAGGAACAACTGCTCGCGGCCATCGGCCTTGCCTGCTCCGCGTCTTCGGGCATAAAAAGTTTCGCAGGAGGCAGCGGCGGGGGCATGGTGAAGCGTATGCATGCAGGCCGTAGCGCCGAGGCAGGTGTACGCATGTGCCAGCTTGCGGTGCGTGGATTTACCGGCCCACGCGCCGCGCTGGACGGCCGGTTTGGATTGCTGGAGGTGTTTGGCGGGAAGACCGCGAATGCCGAGCGACTCTGCGAGAGCTTGGGTGATCACTGGGCTACCGATGATATCTGGGTGAAGCTCTATCCCATGTGCGGGGGCATACACACGGCGGCGCAACTGCTGGAGCGACTGCGGGGGAGCGCGCCGCTGCGGGTCGAAGACGTGCAGGCGGTTCGTATCGGCGTCAGCAAGTTCGCGGCCAGGAACAACGGAGACGCGACGCCGGTCGACACTATGGGCGCGCAATATAGCATTCCGTACTGCGCCGCCGTGGCGCTGCTGGCAGACCCGAAGGACCCTGCCATGTTTTCCGATCGCGCTCTTGCACGTCCCGAATTGCGCGAACTCGCCAGCCGGGTCACGCTCTTCGTGGACGAGCAGGCGGAAGCCGTTTATCCGAACAAGCTGGGCGCCCGCGTGGAGCTGAAACTGCGTGGTGGCGAGGTGCGCACGTCCGCCGCGCTGGATGCCCATGGCACGCCGACCGACCCGTGCAGCGATGCCGAGCGCCGGGAGCGGTTTCTCCAGCTCGGGTCCGCCGCGCTTTCGCCCGCCGCGCTAAACAACGTTCTCGAGGTCATCGAGCGGCTCGACGCGCTGCCTTCCATCCGGCCCCTCTCGGATGCGCTACGCGGCTGAGCGTCCCGTGGCGTGCCCGCGGCGGCCATATTGTGCAGCCGGACAATGGTACGACTATGATGTCCCGCAGCTCTGGCGGCAAGCAGAAGTATGACCAAGTCCTAGTCGATATTGCCGATTACGCATGCCACCATGAAATCACGAGTGCCGAGGCCTATAACGTCGCTCGGCTCTGTCTGATGGATACCCTGGGATGCGGACTGGAGGCGCTGGCGCATCCCGGTTGCACCAATCTCATGGGCCCGGTCGTGCCGGGCACGATCGTGCCGCATGGCGCCAAGGTTCCCGGCACGCAGTTTCAGCTCGATCCGGTGACGGCGGCATTCAACATCGGATGCATGATTCGCTGGCTTGACTTCAACGAGTGCTGGTCGGGCGCCGAAGGCGGGCATCCTTCGGACAATCTCGGCGGTATCCTGGCGGCGGCGGATCACCTTGCGCGCAAACGGCTAAGCGAGCGCAAGCGCCCTCTCTTGATGCGCGACGTGTTGACGGGGATGATCAAGGCCCACGAAATACAGGGCGTTCTTGCGCTCGAGAACAGTTTTCACCGGCGCGGTCTCGATCACGTTGTGTTGGTGAAGGTCGCGACGGCCGCAGTCGTTACTGCAATGCTCGGCGGATCGCATCAGGAAGTGCTCAGCGCCGTGTCGAACGCATGGATCGACGGCCAGCCCCTGCGGACGTACCGCCAAGGCGCGAATACCGGTTCGCGCAAGTCCTGGGCGGCGGGCCTCGCCACGAGCCAGGGGGTATGGCTGGCCTTGATGGCGCTCAAGGGTGAAATGGGCTATCCCACGGCCCTCTCAGCCGAGCGATGGGGCTTTTACGACGTACTGTTCGGCGGCAAGCCGTTCCGATTCTCGCGCCGGTTCGGCTCGTACGTGATGGAGCATACGGCGTTCAAGATCCCGTCTCCCACGGAGTTCAATGCCCAGACGGCCCTTGAATGCGCGGTGAAGCTTCATGCCTCGGTGAAAGGCCGGATCGATGACATTGAATGCGTCGTGATCCAGACGCAGGAACCCGCCCTGCGCATCATTGACAAGAAGGGCCCTCTCCACAATGCAGCGGACCGCGACCACTGCATCCAGTACATCGTCGCGATAGGGCTAATCAAGGGCGGACTGACCGCGGGCGACTACGAGGACGAGGTGGCCCGTGATCCCCGCATCGACGCACTGCGCGCGAAAACGGTGTGCGTCGAGAACAAGCAGTACAGCCGGGGATATTACGATCTACGCAGGCGATCCATCGCCAACGCGGTGCAGGTTTTCTTCCGGGACGGGGCCCGGACGGCAAAAGTGGCGATCGAGTATCCCCTCGGCCATCCCCGCCGGCGCAAGGAGGGCGTGCCAGTGCTGGAAGCCAAGTTCATGGCAAGCCTCGCGCGCAGCTTCCCGCCCAAGCGGCAAGCGGAGATTCTCCTGCTATGCCGCAATCAAAAGCGCCTCGAGGCCACGCCGGTACACGCGTTTGTGGATCTGTTCGTAACGAGTGGCTATCTCAACTAAGGCGAATAGACAACACTGTTCTTTGACAGGACATCGGCGTTCCCATGGCCAGACTCGTAGTTGATCTCGATTCAATTCGCTGGTGGATCCTCGCAATCTACGTTGGCGCACTTAAACGTGCAGAGATCCCGGTCGAAAATACTTCAGCCGTTGGCCTAGTAGTGCAGTTCAGAACTTTTTTGCCTTCCACTGAGAATGTCCATGCCTACACCTGCACAAATCCTCGGGAAATTTGCGGCTGAGCTGACGTTTTCGGATATACCGCCGGCTGTCGTGTCGCGCGCCAAGGACAGCATCACCGATACGTTGGCGGTCATGCTGTTTGGCTCGCAAATGCCTTGGAGCCGAATGGTTGCGGAATATGCGCGCCGTTACGGCAACGGCGGTCTATGTTCGATCGTCGGGTCGGCGGGCCGACGCGTGCACGCACCTTACGCGGCCTTGGCTAATGGCGTATCTGCGAATGCGTTCGAGTTGGACGGCGCTCGTCATCCTGGGGTCGGAGCTCACCCTGGTGCGACATTGCTGCCAGTCGTTTTAGCTGCATGTGACGAAACGAAGTCCGACTGCAAGACAGCAATTACCGCATTCGTGGCTGGTTGCGAAGTATTGTTCCGCATAGGGCTGGCTTCGCACCACAGCTCCGAAGGACTGGGATTCCACGCGCCAGGTCTGACGGGCCCATATGGCGCCTGTATTTCGGCTGGACGGGTGCTTGGACTCGATGCGAAGCAAATGGCACATGCGCTTGGCATCGCCGGGTCCCTTTCCGCCGGACTGCTCGCCTTCGTCAATTCTAGACACGGTGGAATGGTGAAGCGTCTGCATCTCGGGCGAACTTCGGAATCAGGCATCCTGGCGGCCCAACTTGCTAAAGCGGGCTTTACGGGCCCGGAAACCGTGCTTGAGGGAAGATTCGGTTACTTGGAAGTATACTGTCGTGATGGCGACGCTTCCTTACTCACGGCAGGTTTGGGCGAGCGTTGGGAGACGCTGAGCATTGGGCTGAAGCTCTATCCCTACAACGTGGCCTTGCGTGCTGCCGTGCAGACAGTGCGCGATTTGATGGCGGAACATGAATTCCTGGGCTCGGATGTCTCGAGTCTCAAGATTGAATGCGATGAAAATGTCATCAGCCATCACAACATTTTGGAGCCGGGCGACATCACGCAGGCTCAGTACAGCATGCCGTTTTGCCTTGCGCTGGCGTTGTTTCGCGATCCTGACAACCCCAAATCGTTCGATGAGGGCGCGCTTACTGATTCCGCCATTCTGGCTGCCTGCCGTGCAGTGACCTTGGTGCCCGTGCAGCGCGGTCATGTTGCCCAGAGCACGCGCGTAACCGTGCGACTCAAGAGCGGGACTCAGTTCGCCCGTGATGGAGATTCAATCAGGCGCGTGCCGGATGAGCAGATCTGGGCCACACAGTTGCGCAGCAAGTTTATGCGGTTAACCGAGACTATCGGCGAGGCCGCTGCAACCCGGCTCTTCGAACGGCTGCAACGCCTTGAAATGGAGACAGAGATTCCCTTGTTATGAATTGGACCCTTGAGGAAGGAAATCTCTTAGGCATGAGGATCCGTTTGGGCATGGCCGAGCAGCGCGAGTCGGACGGTGGGAAGGACGGATGGCAATGGAACAGCGCGTTGATTTTCCGGTTTCGCAATTGCAGGTTCGATTGCATATTTCGCGGGGGGTGAATGAAAGTCATTGATATATCCCATCAAGGCGCTACCGCTCAGTTTGGCGCATGGGCTGCCGCGCTGCGCTACGAGACGATTCCTGCTGATGTCATAGAACACGCCAAGCTGTGCTTGCTTGACGGGCTCGGGTGCGGCCTGTTTGGTTCCACTCGGCCATGGGGAAAAATTTCAGCAGATCTGGCCCGAGACCTGAGCGGCGGGGGGAAGTCCACCCTCTGGGGCACCAACGACGGTGCGAGTCCGGCCGACGCGGCGCTGGCAAATGGCACAGCACTTCACGGCTTCGAGATTGACGATATACACCTTCGCGCCATGCTGCATCCCGGCGCCGTCACCATTCCGGCGGCATTGGCCCTTGCCGAAGCGACAGCGACCAGCGGCAGGGAGCTCCTGACGGCCATTGTCGCCGGTTACGAGATCGGGTGTAGGGTTGGCATATGTGCGGGGACCGCCCATACGCTTCGTGGTTATCACTCTACCGGCACGGTGGGCTGTATCGGGTCCGCTGCGGCTGGCGCCAGCCTGCTTCACCTGGGGGCGCAGGAAGCGATGCATGCGCTCGCCATCGCGGCGACCCAGGCAGGCGGTCTTCACGCCGGCGGGCGGGGCGGAGCCATGGCCAAGCGGTTTCACGCGGGGGCCGCGGCCCGTAACGGTGTTGTCGGTGCACTACTGGCGGAGAAGGGTTTCACGGGCAGCCACGAGGCCCTGGAGGCGGCGTCTGGGGGATTCATGAGCACCCTGTCGGACAGCCCGGACATGACGCCTTATGTCGCGACGCTCGGCAGTGAGTGGGAGATTCTGCAGACCGGGTTCAAGGCCTACGCGGCGTGCGCCAGCGCGCATACAACCATCGACGGTATAGACGCCATGCTGAAGCGCGGCCTGCGCGCCGACAACCTGGATCACATGCGCATTCACATGAGTGCGGTGGGGCATTACAACGTGGCGTGGCCCTACCGGCCCACCGCGGTCGTTGGCGCGCAAATGAACGGCTATTTTGCCGCTGCCGTGAAACTCCTCGACGGCGATAATTTTATCGATCAATATACCGAAGACCGAATCGCGGATCCGAAGATCCTGGAAATGATTAAACGCATCGAGATCGTGCATGACGCAGAGCTCGACCGCGGCGGCGCTGCGAAGCGACACGCTATTCGTATCTTCGCGCGCACGCGGGATGGCCGGGATTTTGAGGAATACGTCGAGCAGCGCAAGGGCAGTGCACAGTTTCCTCTCACCCGGGAAGAAATCGAGCGCAAGTTTCGGCGTACCGCGGGCGCCGTCTTGTCGCCCAGCCGGACGGATCAACTGCTCAACAGTATTTTCGAGCTGGAGGCCGGTTCCAGCGTGACGGAGTTATCGAAAGCGCTGCGTGTTTCCACGCTCGCTTAGAGGATCGAAGTCGCGAAGTCTGCAGAGGGTTCGCATCGGAGCTCGAAACGGGTGCCTCGTGCATCCGGCAAGGAAGTGCATGGCGGTTCCCAGCGCTACGGGGTAATGACCAACCGCTCCGCAACAGAGCCGGCTCAATGCCATTGAAACAGTTACCAGACGTACAGATGGAAATCGACGTTACTGCAACTGGATCATAACGAGGAGGTAGCACACATGACATCGCTACGTGCCTTATCGGTTTCGCTTGTCCTTGCCGCCTTATTGCTTCCATCAATCGTACATGCACAAGCGTATCCCACTAAACCTGTGCGCGTGGTTATCGCTTTTCCGCCCGGCGGCTCCAATGATGTTGTGGGTCGGATCGTGTTCCAGAAAATGTCGGAGGTGACGCGTCGCTCATTTGTCATAGAGAACCGCGGCGGCGCGGCTGGCACAATTGCCGCGGAACACGTTGCGAGGAGCCCTGCTGACGGCTATACCGTGATGGTTCAATCTGCGACCCATCTCGCAAATGCACATCTGTACAAGTCACTTCCCTACGATACGTTGAAAGATTTCATTGGGGTAACAACACTCGCACGGCAAGTCGGAATACTGGTGGCACATCCGTCCATGCCGGTAAAGTCAGTCAAGGAGTTTCTCGCGTTAGCAAAGGTTCGTCCCGGTCAGATCACTTATGGCTCGGGAGGCAACGGTTCCTCTTACCACCTGCAGATGGCGCTGTTGGAGTCGATGACCAACATCAAGCTAGTGCATGTGCCATATCGAGGCGCGGGGCCCGCGTGGAACGCGTTTCTTTCCGGGGAGACTGATTCAATGTTTGCCACAATAAGTGGGTTCGTCCCTCATTACAAGTCAGGACGGGTGCGGGCGCTTGGAGTAAGCTCGGAAAAGCGGACCACACAATTTCCGGAGATTCCTGCTATCGCGGAGTTTGTGCCAGGCTATGAGTTCACCGCTTGGGTCGGCTGCTTCGTGCCAGCTGGCACGCCCAAGGCGATAGTCGACGCGCTAAACGCCGCGCTCGGCAGGGTGCTTTCCGATCCCGGTGTCGCCTCGAAGCTCATTGCGCAGACGCTTGACCCCATGTACACCACACCCGAGCAGTTCGCGGCGCGTCTGAAGTTGGATTACGAAAAGTACGCCCACGTCATCAAAATCAGCGGAGCGCGTATCGAATGAGGACGATGGCGTTCAAGAAACAAGGCCACAATATAGGAAGCCCTGTATGGCGTCTTTTCCGTTCTTAGTATCCCATGTAGGTATAGGCTGAATCTGGAGCGTTGTCACAGTGGACGGTGGCCCATACCGCGGTCATCTGCGGGCCCACCATAAAGGGCTGGCGCTTGCGCTCTAGCAGCCTGCGCGTGGTACGGAGTCAAAGTTCTCAGCCGCAGCGCGCAGGCGTTCGTGCCTGATCCGGCGCGCCCTCAGCCCGTTTGGGCACTTCCCAATGCCCCTACGTTGGTGCTCTGCCGCGATCGCCTGCAGTGCCGGAAAAACTTTGCGACTGGCGCAGTCGATGCCCGGCTAGTAAACCCTGCGCGCGATTGCCGGGCCGCTTGGCAGGCTCGGGCAGCTTGCAGATCGTGTTCCAGGGGTCATTTTCTGGATTGCCTCGCGCGTTGCCGACTGCTTCAGCGCTTTCGGCTGCGTATTCCACGCCATTTCGATCACCGGTTCCACGGCAAAGCGATCACCCATTCCACGTCATTCCGATCACCGGTTCCACGGCAAAGCGATCAGTGATTCCACGGCAATTCGATCACTGATTGCGTAGGCAATCGGGCG
>JACPTK010000063.1 GCA_016192825.1 Betaproteobacteria bacterium
AACCTCGCGCCGTGAAACGAAGACCCAAGACTCATCCCCTGCTGACCAGACCACGCCATGTTCTCCGCACGCAACTGCTCAAACAGCAGCAAGCGCACATCGCGGCCGGCTTAAGGTAGTGCCATTGGGGCCAGGCTCGAAATCTTGTGAATTTTCCTCCGTGTCGAGGCTTTTCAACCCAGGGGGGGAGATGAGCGCAACCGTCGCCAACAAGCTGAAAGCCGTCGATTCGCTGGAAGTGAGCGTCCTGGTCGACAACGTCGTCGACCCGTTATCCACCTTGCCGAAAGGCGTGACTGGCGAGGTGGCCGTGCTGAGGGCGAAGGGGCTCAAGGTGTCCTCGGGCCACGTGCGCTGCTGCGCGAACCACGGGCTGTCGCTGGTCATCACCGCGCGCATCGGCAGCGACATCCAGATCCTGCTGTTCGACGCTGGCCCGGAGGCCTACACCTTCGCGCGCAACGGCGACCGCCTGGGCACGCCGTTCGGCGAGGTCGGCGGTATCTTCCTGTCGCACGGACACTGGGATCACGCCGGCGGCATGCCGGAGGCCCTGCGCCTGGTGGTGTCCCGGAACGGCGGCAAGCCGGTACCGTTCCACGTCAACCCGGGCATGTTCGTGACCCGCGGCATGAAGCAGCCCAACGGCGTGGTGGTGCCGGCCGAGCCGGTGATGGATCCGGTCGCGCTCGAACGGCGCGGCGCCACGGTCGTGAATTCTCCGGACGCGCGCGCCATCATGGAGGACCTGTTCTACGTGAGCGGTGAGATTCCGCGGGTTACGCCCTACGAGCGCGGCCTGCCGCCGCACGTAAAGCTGGCGCAGGATGGCGCGAGCTGGGAACCGGACCCGCTGATCCTGGACGAGCGCTACGTCGCGGTGCACGTCAAAGGGAAGGGCGTCATCGTCTTCACGGCCTGCTCGCACTCAGGCGTGATCAACGTGCTCACCGACGCGCGCAAGGTCTTCGGCGACGTGCCGCTCTACGCGGTGATGGGCGGCTTCCACCTCTCCGGCGCCGAAGTGGAAGCGGTCATCCCCGACACGATCCGCGACTTCGGCCAGTTCAACATGAAGCGGATCGTGCCGTGCCACTGCACCGGCTGGCGCGCGGTGCACGCGCTGGCGCAGTTCTACAGCGAGGACGTGCTGGTGCCGGCGGCGGTCGGCCGGGTATTCACCTTCTAAAGCCAAGACACATAGATTCTTTTCATGGGGTCTGACCCCATGTGTGGTAATTCGCCTTCCGCCATTCGCCATCTATACTGTGGCATATTTCGAGGCGCCCGGATGCGCCTTTTGCAAACTGCGCCATGCCACCCAGCCCGACGGCCGAGCTCTGCAAGACCCTCTCCGCGGTTACCTTCGAGTCGCTCGATCGCGAAACCGTAGCGGCCGTCAAGCGCCTGATCGCAGACGCGATCGCCGTCGCCATCGCCGGCAGCCGCGAAGTGCCGCCCCGCATTGTCGCTGACCACGTGCGCGAGCTGGGCGCCACGCCGGCATCGTCGGTGTGGGGGTTCGGAATGAGGACGGCCCCGGCGCACGCCGCCTATGCCAACGCGGTTTCCATGCACGTCCTCGATTTCGAGCCGATGTCGAGCCCTCCGACGCACGCGGCGTCGCCGGTCGTACCGGCGGCGTTTGCCCTCGCCGAGGCGCGGGGCGCGAGCGGGGGCGACATCGTCGCCGCCTGCGCCAAGGGATTCGAGATCCAGGGTCGCGTGCTCGTCGCCTCGGCGCACGATCGCGGCGAGCTGCCCTTCCACAGTCCCGGCGTCGTCGGCGTCATGGGCTCGGCGGTCGCGTCGGGCCACGTGCTGCGGCTCGACGCGGAGCAGCTCCGCCATGCGCTGGGCATGGCCGCGTCCCGCTGCAGCGGGCTGCCGGCCAACACGGGCTCGATGGTCAAGTGCACGCATTGCGGATACGCCGCCGCCGGCGGGGTCGAATCGGCGCAGATGGCCGCGCGCGGGTTCCTCGCCAATCCCGGCATCTTCGAGGCGCGCGCCGGCTACGTCGCGACGTTCTTCCCGAAGCATTTCGACTACGACACGCTGCTGCGCTTCGGGCGGCCGTTCGGCTGCGTGGATCCGGGGATGGCGATCAAGTTCTTCCCGTCGAAGTACCCCACGCATTTCGCGATCGCGGCGGCGCTCGAGCTGCGCCCACGCATCGGAGACCCGTCGGCGATCGGGCGCGTGAGGATTCTGACGCCGGACATTGACGACGCCGACCGGCCGCAGCCCCGCGGCGGACTGGAAGGAAAGTTCAGCTTTCAGTACACGGCCGCGGCCGCGCTCCTCGACGGCAAGGTCGGCGTTCACTCGTTCACGGACGAACGTCGCTACCGGCCGGACATGGTCGCGCTGCTCGAGAAGACCACCGTGGTCCGCGACAAGACCCTCTCTCGCGATACGCGCAACATGCGGGTGGAGGTGGAGGTCGAGGTCGAGGGCAGCGGCGGGTCGAAACACAAGGCAGTGTGCGACCGGCCGCCCGGATCGTGGGGCGCACCTGTCGATGCGAAGCAGCACCGCGTGAAGCTGATGGAGTGCTTCGGCGCCCGCCTGCGCGAAGCGGACGCAGCCGGCGTCCTGGAACGCCTGGACCGTCTCGATCAGCTGTCGGCCGCCGAAGTAAAGCAGCTCATCGGTGGCCTGACCGCAGGCGGCTGACCGCTGCCGACTTGGTAGACATGGACCGTACCACTGCACAGCTCGTCGATTTCACCGCCCGGCTGCGTTTTGAGGATCTTTCCGCGGCGGCGGTCACGGCCGCCAAGGCGCGAATACTGAGCGCGCTCGCGGTCGCCCTGGCTGCTTACGACATGCCGCCCGTCGCGATCGCGCGGCGCATGGCCCAGCCGGTGGCGGCAGGCCCGGCCGCGAGCGTGCTGGGCGACCTCACCCGGACCACGCCCGACATGGCGGCCTTCGTGAACTCGGCGATGGTGCGATCCCTCGACATGAGCGACACGCTCGTCATGGCGGGGGTCAGCCATCCGGCCGACGCGTTCCCCGCGCTGCTGGCGGTGGCCGAGGCGGAAAGGCGCGACGGCCGGAGCCTGCTGCTCGCGACGGCGATCGCCTACGAAGTGCAATGCAAGTTCGCCGAGGCCGTGCCGTACAACCATCGCGGCTGGGACCAGACGCCGGTGGTGGCCCTCGGCGCGGCGCTGGGGTGCGCAAGCCTGCTCGGGCTGAGCGCGGAGCAGATGGCGCACTGCGTCTCGCTCGCGATCGTTCCCAACATCGCCCTCAACCAGACCCGCACGGGCATGCTGTCGATGTGGAAGGGCATGGCCGGCCCGCAGGGCGCCCGGGCCGGCGTGTTCGCGGCGTGCCTCTCGCGCGCAGGCATGACGGGTCCAGACGGCGTGTTCGAGGGCGAATTTGGATTCTGGAACCAGCTCATGGGCGGCAGCGCCTGCGAGGTCGCGTTTCCCGCAGCGTTCGGCGGCCACACTTTTGCCGTGCAGCGCACGATGATCAAGTCGTTCCCCACGCGGTTCAACTGCCAGGTCCCCGTGTTCGCCGCCCAGAAGCTGCGCCGGCTGGTGGACTATCGCCAGATCGACGCGCTCAGGATCGAGTCGATACGGCAGGCGTTCGAGCGCTGGATGCACCTGCCGGAGATCTGGAAGCCCGAGACGCGCGAGACCGCCGATCACTCGCTGCCCTGCACGGTGGCCATGGCACTGATCGACGGCACCATCACCCCCGCAACGATGGAGCGCGCGCGCTACAGGGACGCCGACGTGCGGGCGCTCATGGGCCGGTGCAGCGTCGAGCTGCCACAGGAGTTCGCGGACATCGCGCCGGCGGTGCGCGCCTGCCGGCTCTCTGCGACAATGCGCGATGGGAAGACGGTCGTGGCCGAATATCGCCGCAGCGCGGAGGAGGACGCCGCCGACCCGGGCTGGGAGCAGGCGGCCGAGAAGTTCCGCACGCTCACGCGGGACATTCTGAGTCCCGAAGCGGCGCGCGAGCTGTTGTCGGCCGTGCAGGGCCTGGAGCGGCTTGCGGGCATGGAAGGCATCGTGCAGCATACGAAGGTGAGGCGGGCATGAACCCCGGTCCGGGGTTTTCTGTACGAGGGAGGGTCATATGAAGGCGTTCATAGTGTGGGGTTGCTGTCTGCTGTCATTGCTCGGCTTTGGCGCGGCCGCCCAGCCGTATCCCGCGAAGCCGATCGAGATGGTCGTGCCCGGCAATGCCGGCGCCGGCTCGGACATCTTCGCGCGCTTCGTCGCGGACATCATCCGCACTGAACAGCTGATCCCGCAGCCTTTGGTGATCAACAACCGGGGCGGCGGCGGTGGGGCGATCGCCTTCTCCTACGTCGTGAAAAAACGCGGGGATCCGTACTCCATCCTCGCCGTCCCCACCGGGATGATCATGACCGCGCCGCTGCGCTCGGGCCTCGACATCGGGCTGGAACGCTTCCGGCTGCTCGCGCTGCTCGGCTTCGACATCAACTGCCTGATGGTCAACGCCGACTCGCCCTATAAGACGGTCCAGGACCTGGTGGCCGCGGCAAAAGCGCAGCCGAAGTCCATCAACGTCTCGATCGGCTCGCCGGGCTCCACGAGCCACTATTTCGTGTACGTGCTGGAAAAACTCACCGGCGCGCGGTTCAACGTGGTGGTCATGAAGAGCGGCACCGAGGCCGTCACGGCGGTGCTCGGCGGCCACGTGCACTGGAGCACGGGCCAGATCAGCGACGCCCTGCCGCACGTCGAGGCCGGGAGAATG
Source organism: Betaproteobacteria bacterium (assembly GCA_016192825.1). Lineage (GTDB taxonomy): Bacteria > Pseudomonadota > Gammaproteobacteria > Burkholderiales > SG8-41 > SG8-41. Next base: position 4,759 of record JACPTK010000063.1, read on the forward strand.
CGCATCCTGGCCGTCGCATCGCAGGCCCGCCTGCCCGGGCTCGCCGCCGTCCCGACGCTGAAGGAGCAGGGATTCGACATGCACATCGCCACCGGCCGCAGCTTCGCGGCACCGGCGGACATTCCTGACGGCGCCGCTCAGTACCTGGAGGCGCTGTTCGAGAAGGTCTACAAAAGCGCGCCGTGGCAGCAAAACATGCGGCGCAACATGATGGAGGAGGTCTACATGAACGGCGCGCAGTTCACGCAGTACCTCGCGGCGCGGCGCTCGGAATTCACGCAGTTCATGTCGGACATGGGACTGCTTAAGAAGAAGTGACCCGGTGACGAGTGACGAGAGCTTCTCCCCGCGCGGCGGGTGCACCATCCGCCTGTCCGATCCGGGAAACCGCCACCTCCTGGAAAACGAAATCCAGGGGGATAAAATCAAAGGGGCCACGCTCGAATCGTTGTGAATCTTCCTCTGTGTCCTTCGTGTCCTTGTATGTTCCTTTTGTACGATAGTGTTTGTAGTGTTTCCGAGTCTGGCCGGACTTGGGGACGGGGAAGCGGTAGATCGATTGTGTCCTGGTTCAAGCCGACACAGAGCAAGGTCGCTGTTTCCTG
>JACPTK010000064.1 GCA_016192825.1 Betaproteobacteria bacterium
GTGCAATTGCACGAGGAGTCGAAAGCATGAACACGATTTCGGTTCAAGTGAGCCTATACCCTCTTCGGCAACCCCACGTGGGACCCTCCATATCCAGGGCGCTCGAGGTCTTTCGCGCGCGCGGGCTGGAAGTCAGGCTCGGAACCATGAGCACGGTCGTCGCCGGCGATGCCGATGCGGTGTTCGACAGCTTGAAAGCATCGTTTCAATCCGCGGCCGCGCTTGGCGATGTGGTGATGGTGGCATCCATCTCCAATTGCTGTCCGACCTGATCCCCAAGGTCAAGGCGCATGCCGACGCCAAGGCCAGCCTCATTCATTTCGGGTCCTTCGCCGCAGGGGCGGCCCTGATGCTGGCGGTGAAGCTCGCGCTCGAGCCCTGAGCCATGACACGCCGCATTACGACTGTGGGTTGCTGGTGGTCGCGCGCCGTGCCACTCGTATTGAACGCGTTGCTCGCGGCACTTTTCTTCGCGCTCTCCGCAGTCACCGCCGCGGCTCAGCCGCCCGAGCGGGTGGACGTCTACTTCTTCTGGGGGAAGGGCTGCCCGCACTGCGAGCGCGAGACGGAGTTTCTGAAGCGCCTCGAGGCCGAGGAGCCGCGAATCCGCGTGCACTATCTCGAGGTGTGGAACGACCGCGCCAACGGCGATGCGTTCGTCGAAGTCGCGAAGCGCCTCGCGCTGGAGGACCTTGCCGTGCCGGTGACGGTGGTGGGCGACGCGGCGATGGTGGGCTACGCGACCGATGCGACGAGCGGCGCGGCACTGAAGCAGCGGATCGCATACTGCCTGACGACCGGCTGCCCGGATACGATCGGGCCGATCGTGCGCGCGGCGGGTGCCGGGGCCGGCGGCGTCTCGGGCCCGGGCCCGGGACCACCGGGTGGCGGCGTCCAGAGAATCATTCCGTCGGTGATTGCCGTCCCGCTGCTCGGAGAGATCCGCACAACGGACCTGTCGCTGCCGGTGTTGACGATCGTGCTGGGCGCGCTCGACGGGTTCAATCCCTGCGCGATGTGGGTGCTCGTGTTCCTGATCGGGCTGCTCCTCGGCATGCAGGACCGCTTCCGCATGTGGGTGCTCGGCACGGCGTTCATCGCCGGCTCGGCGCTGGTCTACTTCCTCTTCATGGCGGCGTGGCTCAACTTCCTGCTCTTCATCGGCGCGGTCGTCTGGGTGCGCGCCGCGGTGGGGCTCGTTGCTCTCGGCGGCGGCTTCTATTACCTGCGCGAGTATTTCCGGAACCCGGACGCAGCCTGCAAGGTGACGGCCCCGGAAGGGCGGCGGCGCGTGTTCGAGAGCCTGCGCAAGCTCGCGACCGAGAGCCGCTTCTGGCTGGCGCTCTCCGGCATATTCGCGCTGGCGTTCGCGGTGAACCTCGTCGAGCTGATCTGCTCGGCGGGCATCCCCGCGGTGTACACGCAGGTGCTGGCATTGAGCAACCTGCCGGCGTGGCAGTATTACGCCTACCTGTCGTTGTACATCCTCGTGTTCATGCTCGACGACCTCATCGTGTTCGTCGTGGCGATGAGGACTTTGCAGGTGACCGGCGTGACGACCCGCTACACGCGCTTCTCGCACCTCGCCGGCGGCGGGGTTCTGCTCGCGATCGGCGCGCTGCTGCTGCTCCGTCCGGAGTGGCTCATGTTCGGGTGAGCTGCATGAGCCGTTCGATCAGCCTTGCCGGCCGCGAGGAGGGGGGGCTGGGAATCGCGCTGACGTTGCACCGGCCGGCACGCCGCGCCGATAATGCATGATTTAGATCAATTCGGCAGCCCGGGCCGTGCGGCAAACTGCGGGATGTTGGATTCGCGACCGACCCTTCACCTACCGGAAAGGCACTGACATGAGTCATCCAGACGTTGTGCTCTGCAATCCCGTGCGGACCGCCATCGGCACCTACGGCGGCACGCTCAAGAACATCACTGCCCCGGAACTCGGGGCGGCCGCGATACGCGAGACCCTGAAGCGCGCCGCGCTCGCGCCGGAAAACGCGCCAGGCCGCGATTGCCGCCGGCGTGCCGGTGGCGGCGCCCGCGATGACGGTCAACCGCGTCTGCGGGTCGGGCGCGCAGGCCATCGTTTCGGCCGCGCTCGAGGTCATGGCCGGAAACGCGAGCTGCGCGATCGCCGGCGGAATGGAGAACATGGACGCGGCGCCCTACCTCATGGCGGGCGGCCGCTGGGGCTACCGCATGGGGGATGCCCAGCTCTACGACAGCATGCTGCGCGACGGCCTCAACGACGCGTTCAGCGGCGAGCACTCCGGCTGGCACACCGAGGACCTCGTCGCGAAGCACGCCATCACGCGCGAGAGTCAGGACGGCTGGGCGCTGCGCTCGCAGCAGCGCTTCAGCGCGGCCCAGGCGGCGGGCAAGTTCGCCGCGGAAATCGCTGCGATCGAGGTGAAGGGCAGGAAAGGGCCGGAGCCGTTCACGAAGGACGAGCACAACCGGCCCGACACCACGGCCGAATCGCTGGCGAAGCTCAAGCCCGCTTTCCGCAAGGACGGCACGATCACCGCCGGCAACGCGCCCGGCCTCAACAGCGCCGCCGCCGCGATGATCGTTGCGGAGCGCAAGTGGGCGGAAAAGAACGGCCTGAAGCCGATGGCGCGCCTGGTGTCCTACGGCATCGCCGCCGTCGAGCCCGGCTTCTTCGGCGTCGGCCCGGTCCCCGCGGTCCGGCAGGCGCTGGAACGGGCCGGCTGGAAAATCGGCGACGTCGAGCGCGTTGAGATCAACGAGGCGTTCGCCGCGATCGCGGTCGCCTGCACGCGGGAGCTGGGTCTATCCCCCGACGTGGTCAACGTCGAGGGCGGCGCGATCGCTCACGGCCATCCGATCGGCGCGACCGGCGCGGTGCTGACCACGCGCATTCTGCATTCGATGAAACGCGACGGCCTCAAGCGGGGCATCGTGACGCTGTGCATCGGCGGCGGGCAGGGCATCGCGCTCGCGCTCGAAGCGATCTGACGTTTCGTCGTTCCCGCGAAGGCGGGAACCCAGGCTCGTCATGCATCGCTGGATACCCGCCTGCGCGGGCATGACGGAAATTGAGCGGCTGCTCAATTTGCGACGGCAACGCGTTGCCGCCCTTCGCAGGCGACTGGTGATTGCCGTTCGCCGCCCGCAGTGGGCGTAGTCAATACCGGCGCGAAACCGCCGCCCGCGGTGCGGAAGTTGGTGGTCTGTCCCTGGTAGATGCGCGCCGCGAGCAGCTGCACCTGCCCGGCGTAGGCGTAGTTGCGCACGTCGGACTTCATGCTGGACTCGGGCCCGATCCGCCGCTCGCCGGGCGGCACGAGCTCCTGCGCCACGTACTGTCCGCCGAGAATATCCGTCCATGCGCGCCGCGTGAGCTTGTCGCCGCGATAGGCCGCCTTGCTGCCGAAACCTGTCGCGGGCTTGAAGAAAAGGCTGCGCCGGGCGGCCCATAGGCGGTCGGCATCCGCTGCGCTGACGATCTGGGTGCGCGCGATGCCGCGCAACAGCGCTTCCACGGTTGAATCGCGCACGCCCCACGAGCGCAGCCGCGCAGAATCGGTGAGCAGGCTCAGGTTGCGCTTGTCGGCGTGGATTGCGTGGGCGCGCGGGTGGGGCGTCACCACGGCGGCGCGGGCGAGGTAGGCGTCGCGCAGCGCCGCGTGCGCGGGGGCGTCCAGGGAGAAATCGGTGAGGCGGTTGTAGACGAGGTCGATCGGACCGCGTGCGTCGCGCAGCACGCCGCCCGCGAACGCCAGTTCGCCGGGATCGAGGACCGCAGCTTCGATGCCGGAACGGCGGAAGAGCTGGGCAAAGAGCAGGAATTCGGGGTAGAGGAATTGCTGTTCCGGAGCGTCGTCAACAATGGCGATGCGTCCGGGCAGCCCGCTGCGGCCAGCGCTTCGCCATTCCGCCGCGAACATCTCGATGAACGTCCGCTCCAGGTCGGCGGTGGCAACGGGGCCGGTCACCAGCGACTCGATATCCTCGCAGCACGCGCGCTGCGCGCGGACGAGGACCGTGTTGAGCAGCGCCCCGCCGGCGTTGGTGTTGATTTCGATGAGCCGCGGCCCGTCGGCGCCAAGGTGGAAGTCGTAGCCCATGAACACGCCGGGCGTGCCGGGGTCGAAGCGCGCGATCGCGGGCGCCCATTCGAGCGCCGCCTCGCGGTACGCGGGGAGCGCTGCCACCGACTCCACCGCGCGAACGACGGCGGCCATTGCGTCCACGTGCCGGCGCGAAACGAAAACGGGCAGCGCCGCGAAGACGTGCGGGCAGCGCTCCTCGATCAGATCGTGCAGCCCCTGCGCGGCGGGATCGGCCTCGATCGCCCGGCGCAGCGCGCCGGGATCCAGACTGACGCAGAAGCAGTCCCGGTTGAGCGTCTCGATCATCGGGCGCCCCGTTCGTACCACGGTTGCGTTGCGTTGACGATCCGCACGACCGAAAGCATCACCGGCACCTCCACCAGCACGCCCACCACGGTCGCGAGCGCGGCGCCCGAGTCGAAGCCGAACAGGCTGATTGCGGCCGCCACTGCAAGCTCGAAGAAGTTGCTGGCGCCGATGAGCGCCGACGGGCCCGCGATGCAGTGGGCGACCCCGAAGCGGCGGTTGAGGAGATACGCCAGCCCCGAATTGAAGTAGACCTGGATCACAATCGGCACCGCGAGCATCGCGATGATCAGCGGCTGCGCCAGGATCTGCTCGCCCTGGAAGGCGAACAGGAGCACCAGCGTCGCGAGCAGCGCCACGACCGAAAACGGCTGGATGCGCGCAAGCGCCGCATCGAGCCGCGGCCGGCCGCCCCGCAGCAGCACGCGGCGCCAGGCCTGGGCGATGATCACCGGCACCACGATGTACAGGCCCACGGACACGAACAAGGTGTCCCACGGCACCGTGATGGCGGACAACCCGAGGAGCAGGCCGACGATCGGCGCGAACGCGACGATCATGATCGCATCGTTGAGCGCGACCTGGCTCAGCGTGAAGTAGGGGTCGCCCCGCGTGAGCTGGCTCCACACGAACACCATGGCGGTGCAGGGGGCGGCCGCGAGGAGAATGAGGCCCGCCACGTAGCTGTCGATCTGGCCGGCCGGAAGGTAAGGCGCGAACACATGCCGCAGAAACAGCCAGCCGAGCAACGCCATGGAGAATGGCTTCATCAGCCAGTTGACGGCGAGGGTCACGCCGATGCCGCGCCAGTGCCGGCGCACCTGGCCGATCGCGGCAAAGTCGATGCGCAGCAGCATCGGGATGATCATCACCCAGATGAGCAGCCCGACCGGAATGTTGACCCGCGCGACTTCCAGGCGTCCCAGCACCTGGACGAGGTCCGGCAGCCACTGGCCGAGAGCGATGCCCACGACGATGCACAGGATCACCCACAGCGAGAGCCAGCGCTCGAAAAATCCGATGGCGGGCCCCGCGGGCGCGGGCGCGAGGGTAGCCGTGCCGGCCGGGGCGCTCATCGCGCCTTCTCCTCGGCGCCGCTCCGGCCGATTTCGTCGAGCCGGGTTTTCAGCACCAACCGGTCGAGCTTCTCGAGCGGCAGGTTCAATAACAGATTGACGCGGGTGGACAGCACGGAGAACGCGCGCAGGAACGCCTGGCGCTTCTCGTCGACGCTGCCGCTGGCCCGTGCGGGATCGTCCACGCCCCAATGAGCGGTCACCGGCTGGCCCGGCCACACGGGGCAGACCTCGCCGGCCGCCTGATCGCATACCGTGAACACGAATTGCATGCGGGGCGCGCCCGGCCGCGCGAATTCGTCCCAGGTTTTCGAGCGCAGGTTCGAGGTGTCGATCCGGTTTTTTTCCAGGATTTCCAGCGCCAGGGGATTGACCTTTCCGGTCGGGTGGCTTCCGGCGCTGTAGCCGGTGAAGCGTCCGCGGCCGCGGGCGTTCAGGTACGCCTCGGCCAGGATGGAGCGCGCCGAGTTGCCGGTGCACAGGAACAGCACGTTGAATTCCTTCATCGGGATTCCGCCGGGGTCACGCGCTGCGGCGCGAGCGCGGAGCCGGCGCGCACGCCTTTCCGCCGCAACAGTTGTCCGTGAGAAATTCGACGAGCTTGCTCATGTTCCCGAAGTCCGCGGAATAGATGACGAATCGCCCGTCCTGGCGGCTGGACGCCAATCCGGATCGCGCGAGGTGCGCGAGGTGAAACGAGAGCGTGGCGGGCGGCAGTCCCAGCTTTTCACCGATCGCGCCCGCGGCGAGCCCCGCGGGGCCCGCCTGCACGAGCAAGCGGAAAATCGCCAGCCGCGAGTCGTGCGCGAGCGCGCCCAATGCTTCGACTACCTGGTTTGATTCCATATTTCCAGAATAGTCGAAATATTGCGGGCCGTCAACGCGGCACTCGGCACTCATGACTTGAGAACGGATCCGCGCCGGCTAGCAGTATGTCGGACTTTGGGTTCCGCACGGGTTCTCAGCGGGCGGGGTGATCATGATCGCCGATGCCGGCGGGCGAATTAGCAGCCTGTCGGCTCGGAGATAACCAGGAGCGATGTCCCATGCATTCACCCCGATCGTTGATCACGCCAAGTCCGACAGGCTGCTAGCCGGACCGCGACGCGTCCTGCTCCACGGGCAATCCCAGCAGCTTCCACTCCGGGTAGCCGTCCTGCAGCCGGCGGGCCTTGCGTCCTTTCCTGCGCAACAGGGCGACCGCCTCGAACGACATCAGGCAGTAGGGTCCCCGGCAATACGCGATGACTTCGCGGTTTGTCGGCAGTTCGTTCGCGCGCTTCGCGATGTCGGACAGCGGGATGTTGATCGCTCCAGGCAGATGTCCCGCCCGATATTCCTCCGGGGGGCGCACGTCGAGTATCGTGACCAGGCCGTTGCGCGCACGCTCCAGCAACTCGCGCGCCGGGACCGGCTCGAGCTCGTCCTTCGCGTTCAGGTACTCCTTGATCAGCTTGTCCACCTCGGCCACGTGCTCCTCGCCCGCCGCGCGCATGGCCGCGACGAGGCGCACGACGCTGTCGCCGCTCAGGCGGTAGTACACGTAGAGACCCTCTTTCCGGGCCCGGACCAGGCCGGCCCGCCGCAGATGCTGAAGGTGCTGGGACGCGTTGGTGATCGAGAGCTTGCACAGCTGCGCCAGCGCATCCACGCTGCGCTCTCCTTGCGCCAGTAAATCAAGGAGTTGCAAGCGGTAGGCGCTTCCCAGCGCCTTGCCGATGCGGGCCAGCTGCTCGAACAGCTCGGCTTTGACGTCGAAGGTTGACATCGCGTTGTCCCCTGCTACAATTCCATTATTCCAGTAATTACTGGAATACTATCTTATCCTGCTCACCCAGTACCTGGCAACCCTACGTAGGGCGCGCGTCCCATGTCAACAGAATCGTTTCTGCTGAGCAACGAACCGGCGCTGCGGCTTGGAATATTTCTTGCCGTGTTCTCGGCGATGGCGCTGTGGGAGATCGCGATGCCGCGCCGCGTCCTGCGCCAGGCGAAAGCGACGCGCTGGAGCAACAACCTGGTTCTCGTCGCCCTCAACACGATCCTGCTGCGGGTGCTGTTTCCAACCACCGCGGTCGGACTTGCCCTATCCGCCGGCGAGAGCGGCACGGGGCTGCTCAATCACTTCGCGGTTCCCTATCCCGTGGCGGTCGTGCTCTCGATCCTGCTCCTCGATCTCGCCATCTACCTGCAGCATCTGATGTTTCACGCCGTGCCCGTGCTGTGGCGGCTGCACCGGATGCACCACGCGGACCTGGATTTCGACGTGACCACCGGCGCGCGCTTTCATCCCATCGAGATCCTGCTCTCCATGCTGATCAAGTTTGCCGCCATCGCGCTGCTCGGCGCGCCCGCGGTCGCGGTACTGGTGTTCGAAATCCTACTGAATGCGACCGCGATGTTCAACCACGCCAACGTGCGCATCCATCCCGCGTGGGACAGGGTCCTGCGCTGGTTCGTGGTGACGCCGGACATGCACCGGGTCCATCACTCCGTCGACGCGCCGGAGACCAACAGCAATTTCGGCTTCAACCTGCCGTGGTGGGACCGCGTGTTCGGCACCTACCGCGCGCAGCCCGCCGCAGGGCATGAAAAGATGACGATCGGCATCGGCCAGTTCCGCGCGGCGAGGGAATTGTGGCTCGACCGCATGCTCGCCATCCCGTTTCACGACGATGCCGGTCCGTACGCCATCAACCGCCGTCAGGAGGTCTGATCGATGAAGACGCTATTCGTATTGAACGATCCGCCCTACGGCACGGAGCGCAGCTACAACGCGCTGCGTCTGGCCGGCTCGTTGATCAAGCGCGAAGGCGAGGAAGTGCGCGTGTTCCTGATCGGCGACGCGGCTGCCTGTGCGAAGGCCGGGCAGAAGGTGCCGCAGGGTTATTACAACATCGCCGACATGCTCGGCGCGGTGACCCGCCGCCGCGGCGAGGCGGCTGTCTGCGGCTCCTGCATGGACGCGCGGGGCATGGCGGAGGCGGACTTGGTCGCAGGCGCGAGCCGCGGTAGCATGGACCTGCTCACCGAGTGGACGGTGTGGGCCGACAAGGTGCTGGTGTTCTAGGAGTTTGTCGGACTTGGCCCCGACAAACTCCTGAATGCAAAACCGGCGTCAGGAAAGCTTCAAGAGAGAAGAACGACTTGCAAAATCACCTCCAGTTTTCTGCACATTCGATCCCTTCGGCCGGGTTTCTTGCCGAATGGTCAGCCGGTTTTGCGATTAGCAGCCTGTGCGGACCGTTAAGTCCGGCAGGCTGCTAGGAGCTGCGCATGGAGCGAACCGTCGTGGTGCTCGGCGCGGGACTCGGCGGCATGGTCGCCGCCCAGACGCTGCGCCGATTGCTGCCGAAGAGCGACCGCGTCGTGCTCGTCGAGCGCGAGGCGCGGCACGTCTTCCCGCCGTCGCTCCTCTGGCTCCTGGTCGACAAGCGCGACGCGGAGTCGATCTCGCGCCCGTGCGAGGACGCCGCGCGACCCGGGATCGAATTCGTGCGTGGCGAGGTCGCCGCCATCGACCCGGCCGCGAAGACCGTCCGCGTGGGTGATCGCACCCTGCGCGGCGACGCGCTCGTTATCGCCCTCGGCGCCGATTATGCCCCGCAGTCGATCCCGGGCCTTGCCGAGGGAGGCCTGTGCATCTACACGATCGAGGGCGCAAGCGCGATCCGCGACGCGCTCGCGCGCTTCGAGGGCGGGCGGCTCGCGGTCCTTACCGCCGCGCCGCAATACAAATGTCCCGCCGCGCCGTACGAGGCGGCGCTGCTCGCGGAGAGCTACCTGCGCGAGCGTGGACGGCGCGAAAAGGTCGCGATCGATTTCTATGCCGCCGAGCCCGGCCCGATGATGGTCGCCGGTCCGAAGGTCTCGGCGGGCGTGCGCGCGATGGTCGAGGCACGGGGCATCGGCTACCACCCCGAGCACCAGGTCAGGAGCGTGGATGCGGGCGCGCGACGCGTCGAGTTCGCGGATGGCCGGTCCGCGGCTTGCGATCTGCTGCTCTACGTGCCGCCGCACCGCGCGCCGGCGGTCGTGAAGACCGCAGGCCTGACGAACGACAGCGGCTGGATCCCGGTGGACCGGCACACGCTCGCGACCCGCTTTCCCGGCGTGTACGCAATCGGCGACGTGACCGTAATTGGCCTCAAGATGGGGCGCCCGCTGCCCAAGGCGGGTGTTTTCGCGCACGGACAGGCCGAGGTCGTCGCGCACAATATCGCGCGCGAATTCACCGGCCGGGGCGTGCCGCGGCGTTTCGAGGGCGAGGGGATGTGTTTCATCGAGACCGGCGGCGGCCGCGCCGGCATGGGAAGCGGCAACTTCTACGCGGAGCCGCTGCCCGAGGTGCGCCTGTGCGAGCCGGGCCTGCTCTGGCACGGCGCCAAAGTACTCTACGAGAAGTACTGGCTGTATTCGCGCTTTTGAGCTGAAACGGCCTGATCCGGTTGAGGGCTCGCCTACGCCGCGACCTTGAGGTTCAGCATCATGCCGCCGTCCTCGTGCTCGAGGTTGTGGCAGTGGACCAGGTAGACCTGGTCGCCGAGAAAGGGGTGCGAGAAGTCGGTGACGATGCGCACGGTCTCGCCCGGCCAGACCAGCACCGTGTCCTTCCAGCCGAGGTCGGTCGCGGCGAGGCCGCTCTTGTCGAGCGCAAGGCGCCGCTGCTGCTCGGGGCTGCCCTCGCGCGAGAGCACCCGGAACTGGAAGCCGTGGATGTGCATCGGGTGCGGCATCGTGGGCGGCACGTTGCGCAGGTCCCAGATTTCGGTGGTGCCGCGCTTTACCACGATAGGCGTCTCATCGCCTTTATAGGTCGTGCCGTTGATGCGCCATTTCCCGTTGGCCTGGTCGAGCACGACGAGGCGCGGACTGAAAGTGCTGTCCGGGACCGCTTCGAGGCGCGACAACACTTGCGGCGTCGTCCTGTCATACGGGGTCTTGCTTCGGACCCGGATCCGCAATAACTCGAGTTCCGCGCCGTCCGATGCCGGTGCCTGCGGCGCCACTGCGGCGCCGTGTCCCGCCGGATGCGTGAGCTCGCCATGCGCCGGCGCGCCTCTCGCGGCGGTTTCCTGGCGCATGGCGTCGAAAGGCAGGCTCACCAGCGTCACCGCGTCGCCGCGGCCGGCGGCGCGCAGATCGAGCAGCACGTCCACGCGCTCTCCGGGCGCGAGGAACGAATTTCCCACGGCAAGCGGTCGGTCGAGAAGCCCGCCGTCGGTGCCGATCACCGTGTAATCGAGCAGCCGCCCGCCTTGGCGGAACGCGAGGCGGTAAAGACGCGCGTTGGAGCCGTTGAGGATACGGAAACGGTAGATGCGCGTCGCCACGTGCAGGTGCGGGCGCTGCGTGAGATTGACGAGCACCTCGCCGCCGTAGTGGCCGTGAAAGCGTTCCTCCGCGGTGGGCGCGAAGACCAGCTCGCCCGCTTCATCGAAGCGCCGGTCCTGGATTACCAGCGGAATGTCCGTTTCCGCGAGCTTGAGGTCCAGCGATTTCTGCAGCGCGAGCTCCTCGTCGTCCTCGACGATGAAAAATCCCGCCAGGCCGTGATAGACCTGCTTGCCGGTCAGGTGGTGGGGATGGGGGTGGTACCAATAGGTTGCTGCGCGGTTCTCCACGGTAAAGTGGTAGTCGTAGGTGGCGCCGCCGGGGACCGCGTAATGAGGATGGCCGTCGTTGTTGCTGTCCACCTTGAGCCCGTGCCAGTGGATGATGCTCATCTCTTCGAGCGCGTTCCAGAAACTCACGCGCATCGGCGATCCCGCACGGACCCGAAGCACGGGGTTGTGGAACCGCGTTCCCTGATGTTCCGCTTCGAAGGCGAGCATCCGCGCCGGCTTGCCGGGGAGGATGGGGTGCTCGACGCCTTTCGCGACGAGCGTGAGTGCGCCGCTCCCGTCGATGACGCCGTACATGCCCTGCGCTCCGGGAAGCCGCAGCGGGTTGGGGAACGCCGGGTCCGGCGGCAGCGGCGCCTCGGCTTTCGCGGCGGGCACGCGCGGCTGCGGGCGGTGCGATCTCAGAAAACCCGCGGCGAGGCCGACTGCGGTTGCCGTCCCGGCCGTTGCGAGCACGAATTTCCGGCGGTTCATGCTCGCGCCTGTGGCGTCCCGCGCTTGAAGGTCATGCGCCGGCGCCGCGAGGCCCGAAATAAATGATCGCCATGCCGGTCAGGGTAAGGACGGTTCCGATGGCATCCCAGGCGTCGGGCCGCACGCCGTCGATCCACCAGAGCCACAGCACGGCGGTCGCGACGTATACCCCGCCGTAAGCGGCGTAGGTTCGCGCGGCCAGGTGGGGATGCAACGTCAGGAGCCAGACAAACAACGCCAGGCTGGCGGCCGCCGGCAGCAGCAGCCACGGCGAGCCGTTGTGCTTGAGCCACAGGTAAGGCAGATAGCAGCCGACGATCTCGGCAACCGCCGTGACGGCGAACAAAGCCAGTGTCCTGGCAACCTCGGCAATCATGTTGGCTGTCCCATCCTTTGGAGGTGTCGGCGACCTTCAAGCGGCGGGCGCGCACGTGCGGAAGCCCGCGAAGACATCATACCGGTCGGGCGTGTAGAAATTCCGCCAGGTGTTGCGGATGAGCCGGCGGGTGGTTGCAAAGCTGCCGCCGCGCAGGACCATGTGTGTGCCGAACCACGGCTCCGAGTACTCCTTGTAGGGATCGGCGACAAAGCCCGGGTAAGGGCCGAACGTGCTTTCTGTCCATTCCCAGACGTTGCCGATCATCTGCCTGCATCCCGATGCAGCGTCGCCTTCCGGATAGGCTTCCACGGCTGCAACGCCGGCGCTCTCAAGATTGGCGTGGACTGCATCGGGATAATGACTACCCCAAGGATAACGGCGCTTCGGACGGGCGCCAGCATCCCATGAGGCGACGTACTCCCACTCTGCTTCGGTTGGCAGCCGGCGCCCGGCGAAGCGGCAATATGCCTGCGCCTCGTGCCAGCTCACGTGGACGACCGGATCGTCCGGCCGCAATGCGAGGACGCGGTCGAATTTTCGCTGTGCCCACTCACCGTCCCGCTTGGCCCAGTATTTCGGCGCTTGCAGGCCTTCGCGCGATTTCCACGCCCAGCCATCGTCGCTCCACCATTCGCGGCGGGAATAGCCGCCCGCGATCACGAAATCCGAATACTCCGCGTTGGTGACCGGCATGCGTGCCATCCGGAACGGACGAAGCGCGACTTCGTGCGCCCATTTCTCGTTGTCGAAAACGAAATCCCCGCCTGGAACTGCCCCCAGCAAGAAGGTCCCGCCGGGAAGCCCCACGTCGCCAGGACACCCAGCGCCGGGAAGGGCGGGGATTTCGTTACCGTGTAAAGGATCCGGATAACCCAGGGTTTGATGCGTGTAGTGAAAGGCTTCCGCGTGCATATCCTCGTGGAAAACCGCGAGTTGGACGCAGTACGCCAGATCGCGATTTTCGGGCTCGCGCTCGAGGCGGCGGGTGACGCGCTCGAGAACCTCGGCCTGGTACGAGCGGGTCGCCTTCAAATCCGGAAGCGGCAAGTCCCAGCGCGTGTCGTGCGCCACTTTGGCCGAGTCGTAGAGCGCGTCGGCGCCCGGCAGGATCGAATCCGCCATCCCGCCGGGGGCGCTGCGCCGCAGGCACCAGTACTCCTGGAACCAGGCGACGTGGCCGATCTCCCAAAGCGGAGGATTGACGATGGCGAGCTTCGGGCCCAGCAGCCGGTCACTGTCGAGACCGGCGGTGATTCGAGTAAGATGGGCGCGGCTGGCGCGCAGCTCGCCGGCGAGGTCAATGGGATCTATCATGCGCGAGTCCGAAACCTGTCCCGGAAAGCCATGTTAACTACAGATAAACACGCGTGACACCAAAAAATTAATCCTGTCTTTTTTTGATCTTTTCATCTGTCACTCCATCAAGTCCTTGGGAACGCATCAAGAATAACAGGCCATACATGAAAATCGCCATTACCGTTCCGGCCGCGGCGGCGCCGCGCAGCGGCAACCATCATACCGCCGAGCGCTGGGCGCGGTTCCTGCGCGGGCTCAGGCACCGCGTCCGGATCGTGAAGTCGTGGCGCAGCGGGAACGACGAGCTGCTCATCGCCCTGCACGCCCGGAAGAGTTCGGAGTCCGTGCGGCGGTTCAGCGACCGGCGGCCCGACGCGCCCATCGTCCTGGCGCTCACGGGAACCGACCTCTATCGCGATATCCGGGAAGCGCCCGAGGCGAGACAGTCGCTGGGTCTCGCCTCGCGGCTGATCGTGCTGCAGGAGCAGGGGCTGCGGGAGCTGAGCCCGTTTCTGAGACAGAAGACCCGGGTCGTCTATCAGTCCTCCGACGCGAAGCTGAGGCATCTCCCCGACGAGTCGCGCTTCCGCGTCGCGGTCATCGGGCATCTGCGCGAGGAGAAGGATCCGTTTCGCGCAGTGATGGCTATCCGCCGTCTCGGCGGATCCGCCCGGGTCGAGGTGCTGCAGATCGGCGCGGCGCTGAACCGGGAGATGAAGTCGCGGTGCAATGCCTGGGCGAAGCTCGAGCGGCGCTATCGCTGGCTCGGCAGCGTGGCGCACGACCGCGCGTTGCGCCTGCTCGCGTCGAGCCATGTGCTGGTCGTGAGTTCCGTGATGGAGGGCGGCGCGAATGTCATCTGCGAAGCTGGGCGCATCGGCGTACCGGTGCTCGCCTCGCGCGTGCCGGGAAACATCGGGATGCTGGGGCGAGAGTATCCGGGGTATTTCCCGCTGCGCGACGACCGGGCGCTCGCGCGGCTGATCGAACGGTGCCGGACCGACGCATCCTTCTATTCGCGGCTGAAGCGCGCCGTCATCCGCAGGCGCAGGCAGTTTGCGCCGGACGCGGAGCGCGCGGCGCTGAAGCGCGCATTGCAGGGCCTGCACCGCGACGGGCGGAATGCCCGCCGCTGATCACGCGTCCTCGAACAGCTCGCCGAAGAGCTCCGTCACCTTCTCCTTCGCGGCGGCGAGCGTCTTTCGTCCCTTGGCCGTGATCCGGTAGTTGCGGCGCATCTTGCCGACCACGACGCGCGTCGAGGAGCGCAGGTAGCCGGCTTGCTCCAGGGAATGCAGCATGGGGTAAAGGGTCCCCGCGCTCAGCTTGTATCCGTGGCGACCCAGCTCCTCGATGATGCCGAGTCCGAACACCGGCTCCCGGCTCGCGTGGTGCAGGATATGCAGGCGAACCAGCCCGCCGTAGAGGTCCGCATCTTTCATAATGCGTGACGTGATGCTGCGTGACACGATACGGCGTGACATGATACGGCGTGACGTGACACAGCGTGTTTTACCTGCAAATACCGATTACGCTCCTCCACATCACGCATCACCATGTCACGCATCACC
This sequence comes from Betaproteobacteria bacterium, assembly GCA_016192825.1. GTDB lineage: Bacteria > Pseudomonadota > Gammaproteobacteria > Burkholderiales > SG8-41 > SG8-41. The sequence goes on from JACPTK010000064.1 coordinate 14,800, forward strand.
ATGTCACGCATCACCATGTCACGCATCACCATGTCACGCATCACCATGTCACGCATCACCATGTCACGCATCACCATGTCACGTTTAAATTAGGCTCTGCACCCAATGGCACTACCTTAAGCCGGCCGCGATGTGCGCTTGCTGCTGTTTGAGCAGTTGCGTGCGGAGAACATGGCGTGGTCTGGTCAGCAGGGGATGAGTCTTGGGTCTTCGTTTCACGGCGCGAGGTTCGACGCGTCCGG
>JACPTK010000065.1 GCA_016192825.1 Betaproteobacteria bacterium
TCTTCCCCGGCGAATCCCATCATGTGCCCGCAGGCTTATAGATCAAGCCTGCATGACGAGGCCGAATATAAGACTGCAGCCCACGCCACTCTGTCACCATCGAGAAAATCGCTTGCCAAGCGGGGGGCGTCCATATAAGACGCCAAGAAGACCAAAGCAATAATTGAACCGCCAAGCCTGCCCCGGATCCAGTCCGGGGCTATCGACTTGCGATCCTGGGGCGCCAAGGCCGCCAGGAAACGCAGATTTAAGTCAGCCGCGGAGATGCGAAGTCGCCGAGAAAGGCGATGCAATATCGAGGTCAAGCCAACTCGACCGCATCAGCGACGAGCAGGCCCTCGCGCCAGCCGCCTGGTTGCCGGGCGGGGCGAAACCGGCGCGCCGAACCGCGTGCCGGGAGCCTCGGCTTGGGCCCTACCCTCCTTCGATCTTCGGAATGAAGAAGATCTCGCAGCCCGGTCGCACCGGCTGGTAATAACCGATCTCGTGGATCTCCCCGTCGATAGCGACGGTGGTTTCTTTCTCCAGGCGCTCGCCCAGACCGGGGTAGAGCTCGTCCAGCGTCCTGATGACGCCGCGCAGATTCTTCGCCTCGATCTCGAATTCCCTCGCGCCGCCCGTATAGCGGTCGCTGAAATCTCCGGTGAAAACGACCCGCGCGGGCCTCTGGGGCACGACCGCCTCCTCAACCGTCATCGCAAGAACAACCCCGTCGAGTCGGCGGTTGGCGGCGACTCGCCTGGTCGCATCCCCGGAAACCGGGGCCCCTGCTTCCCGGCTCGCACCGCTAGCCCGCGCGTCCGGAGTCGATCGCGTGGAGTACTTTCGGCGGCGACATCGGCAGCTCGGTCATGCGCCGGCCGATTGCGTTGCTGACCGCGTTGGAGACCGCCGCCAGCGACGGAACGATGTTGGCCTCGCCAACACCCTTCACGCCGAACGGGTGATTGGGGTTCGGCACTTCGACCAGCACCGTCTCGATCCGCGGCAAATCGGAGGCAACCGGGACCCGATAGTCGAGGAAGCCCGCGTTCGTAAGCCGTCCTGCCGTGTCGTAGATGTATTCCTCGTTCAGCGCCCAGCCGATGCCCTGCGCGGCGCCGCCCTGGATCTGCCCTTCGACGTAGCTCGGATGGATGGCGCGCCCCACGTCCTGCGCGGCCACGAAGCGCAGAACTTTCACCTGGCCCGTCTCGGGGTCGACCTCGACGTCGCAGAACTCCGTGGCGAAGCCGGGCGCCACGCCGCCCGCGTTGACCGATACCTCGGCGACGATCGGACCGCCGGTCACCGAGCGTTTGGCGGCGATGGCCTTGAGCGACAGCGGTTCGAATCGACCTTTGTTCCCGCCCGCGGGCCTGGCGCAACCGTCCTCCCAGATGACGTCCTCCGCGTTCACCTCCCAGATCATCGCGGCGCGGGCGCGCAAGTTGCCGATCACCTTCTTGCACGCTTCGACCACGGCGATGCCGGTTGCGAACGTGGTGCGCGAGCCGGCGGCAAGATGGCCGTAGCCGATCGAGGCGGTATCCGCGACGATCGGCCGGACCTTGTCGTAGTCGATGCCCAGCGTCTCGGCCGCCATCATGGCGAGGGATGCTCGCGTGCCGCTGAGGTCCGCGCTGCCGGTGGCGACGAGGACCGTGCCGTCCTCGTTGACGTGCACCGCCGCGCTCGATTCGCCGCCGTTGTTGAACCAGTAGCCCGAAGCGACGCCGCGCCCCTGGTTCTTGCGGAGCGGCGCGCTGTAGCCAGGATGCTTCATCAATGCCTGGATAGTTTCCGTGAAGCCTTCGTGCGTGTGCTTCGGGCCCCAGACGGTCGGCGTTCCCGGCCTGGCGATGTTTTTCAGCCTGAACTGCAACGGATCCATGCCGATTCTGGCTGCGGCCATGTCGACGACGCTCTCCACGGCGTAGGCCGAAACCGGAGTACCGGGGGCGCGGTAGGCGGCCGTCTTGGGCCGGTTGCAAACCACGTCGTAACCGACCGAGCGCACGTTCGGGATGTCGTAGGGCGCGAAGGCGCACATGCAAGCGTTCATGACCGGCGACCCGGGAACGGCGCCCGCCTGAAACTTGAAGACGCCCTCGGCCACGACGATCTTGCCGTCTTTCCTGACGCCAATTTTGACCGTCATGGACGAGCCGGGGGCCGGCCCACACGCCTTGAACACTTCCTCGCGCGTCATCACGATTTTCACCGGATGGCCGCTCTTTCGGGAGAGAGCGAGTGCCACCGGCTCGACATAGGGAACGTTCTTGCCGCCGAAACCGCCGCCGATCTCCGCCGGATAGACGCGCAGGTTGCCGATGTCCATGCCGAGGAGCCGCGCCGTCAGCGCGCGTATCACGAAGTGGCCCTGGCTCGATGCCCAAACCTCCGCCTGCCCGTCGGGGTCGAAGCGAGCGAGACAGGCCTGCGGTTCGAGATAGCCCTGATGCACCGGCGCGGTCTTGAAGCTCGTCTCCACGATCTCGTCGGCTGCCGCAAAGGCCGCCTCGGGGTCGCCGATCTTGAACTCGATCCTCTTGGAGACGTTCGAGGGCTTGTCCGGCGCAGGTTCGATGCCCCGGGTGATCATGTCCTCGAAGAGGAGAGGGGCATCGGGCCGCATTGCCTCCTCGACGTCGATGACGTGCGGGAGCACCTCGTAATCGACCTCGATCAGGCGCAGCGCCTCGTCGGCAATGCTCCTGCTGATCGCGGCGACCGCCGCGACGGCGTGACCCTCGTAGAGGACTTTCTCCCGGGCCATGATGTTGCGCGTCATGTGCCAGAAATTCACGGCGACGCGCTCGGGCCCGACATACTCGAACTTGTGCTCGGGGAGATCCGCGGACGTCATCACCGCCTTCACGCCGGGCAGCGCCTGCGCTTTGGAGGTGTCGATGGAGCGGATGCGGGCATGCGGATGCGGCGAGCGCAGAATTTTCCCCCACAGCATGCCGGGCAGCGAATAGTCGGCGCCGTAGCGGGCGAGCCCCGTGACCTTCGGCACGCCGTCGGGCCGTATCGGGCGGGTGCCGACCACCTTCAGCTTCTTCTCTTCGGGCTTGAGCGTGGCGGACATGGTCATTGCCTCCGCATTTCGCGTGCGGCATCGAGCACCGCGTCGACGATCTTGTGATACCCGGTGCAGCGGCAGAGGTTGCCGGCGAGCCAATAGCGGACCTCCTCCTCGGTCGGATCGGGGTTGCGTTCGAGCAGCGAGCGCGCGGCAATGAGTATCCCCGGCGTGCAGATGCCGCACTGCAGCGCGGCGTGCTCCAGGAACTTGCGCTGCAGCGGATGCAGAACCGCGCCGGCGGCCATTCCTTCGATCGTTTCGATGGCCTTGCCTTCGACCTCGACGCCAAGGACCAGGCACGAGCACGTCAGGCGCCCGTCGATCGTCACGCTGCAGGCGCCGCAGTCACCGGTGCCACAGCCTTCCTTGGTTCCGGTGAGGTTCAGCTCGTCGCGCAGCACATCGAGCAGGCTCCGGTGCGTTTCGCAAAGAAATTCGACGACATCTCCGTTGACCGTCGCCGTTACATGATGCTTTGACATCAGTTCTTCCTCCTTGCCCTGGTGAGCGCCATTTCAGCGGCGCGCCGCGCCATGACACCGGCAACCTTGATCCGAAATTCCTTGGTTCCGCGCTTATCGTCGATCGGTCGGCAGGCCGCGCTGGCGGCAGCGGCCAGGCGCTTGAGAGCGGCAGCGTCAACCCGGGTGCCGATCAGCGCGGCCGCGGCCTCGGGCACGAGCAATGCGCGCTCCGCGACGGCGCCGAGGCAGACGCGCGCCTGCCGGCAGACGCCGCCGTCATCCAGCGTGAGGTTGACCCCCGCGCCCACGACCGCGATGTCCATCTCGGTACGCGGCGTGAAGCGAAAATAGGCATCGCCGGAATGCGGCGGCCGCCGCGGCAGCAGGAACGAGGTGACGATTTCGCCCTTGGCGAGCGAGGTCTTGCCCGGGCCCGTGACGACATTTTCCACCGGGCTCTCGCGCCTGCCGTTGGGCCCGACGATGCCGACAACGGCTCCGGCAGCGATCAATGGGGGAACGCTGTCCGCTGCCGGCGAGGCGTTGCACAGGTTGCCGCCCACGGTTGCGCGTCCCTTCACCTGGATCGAGCCGATGAGCTTGACGCCGTCGATCACGCCGGGCCATGCCGTCGAAAACGCCTCGTGCTCGACGAGCTCCATGCAGGGAACGGCCGCGCCGAATCGATACCCGCCGTTTTCGGCAACGATTGACGTCATCTCGGGTATTCCCTTGATGTCGACCAGCAACGCGGGTTCGACGGATCCTGCGCGCATGCGGATCAGCAGGTCTGTGCCGCCGGCCAGCGCGCTCGCCTGCCCGTTCGCGCCCGAAAGCAGGGCGATCGCCGCCGCCAGCGTTCTTGGCGCCTCATATCGCATTTCGCTCATCTCGCTTTCCTAGGAGTTTGTCGGACTTAGGACCGACAAACTCCTAAATGCAAAACCGCCTTCGCGAAAACGAAAGAAAAAAGCAGTGAAAACCTTATGTTCAGCCTGCTCGCGTGCCCGTTGGAGGCTAATAAGGGTCGTCATCCCGTATTCCATTCGAAATTCGCAGGCGGTTTTGCTGTGAGCAGCCTGTCGGATCGCCAAGTCCGACAGGCTGCTAGACGTTTGTCGATGACCGGACCCGGGTTTGCCGGCTCCGCCAGCGGCAAACTCCAGGTGGCGCCGCCGATAACCACTCCCTCCTCGTGTCGTGTGGGCCAACTTAGCACCCTGGGGACTTGCATGGTTGACCTAGGTCAAAGTTCTTCGCTGGCGTCGGCGCGGCGATCGACAATGCGGTCGGCGTGCCTGAAAGGGCGGCGCGCCTGCCCGTCACGCCGCAGCGCGCGGGAATATCGAGTTCGAATCCTGTTAATCCTGCCCATTGCTTGCTCGTTCTTTTTTGGCGGTCTTGGCGTTTTGGCGGTTAGAATCGCTTCAATGGATAGAGTCAGAGTGTCAAAGCTCATGTCCCAGCAGGGCCTCTGCTCGCGCCGCGAGGCCGACAGCTACATCGAGCGCGGCTGGGTGCTGGTGGACGGCGTGCCGGTCACCGAGCTCGGCACGCGCGTCTTCCCCAATCAAAAGATCACGCTCGCGAAGGCCGCGCAGTCGCGCCAGGACGCAAGCGTCACCATTCTCCTCAACAAGCCGGTGGGCTACGTCTCGGCACAGGCCGAGAAAGGCTACAAGCCGGCCATCACCCTGATCACCGCCGAATCGCGCTTCGGCGGCGACCGCTCGCCGCTGCGCTTCAGCCCCGCGCACCTGAGGGGCCTCGCGCCGGCCGGGCGGCTCGACATCGACTCGACCGGGCTGCTGGTACTCACGCAGGACGGCCGCATCGCCAAGCAGCTGATCGGCGAGGACGCGGGCGTCGAGAAGGAATACCTGGTGCGAGTGCAAGGCAAGCTGGCCGCGAACGGACTGGCGCTGCTGAATTTCGGCCTGAGCCTGGACGGCCAGCCATTGAAGCGAGCGGAAGCCGGCTGGCAGAACAAGGACCAGCTGCGCTTCGTGCTGCGCGAAGGCAAGAAGCGCCAGATCCGGCGCATGTGCGAGTTGGTCGGCCTCGCCGTCACGGGGCTCAAGCGCGTTCGCATCGGCAAGGTGAAGCTCGCCGACCTCCCCGCCGGGCAGTGGCGCTACCTGCGGAGCGACGAGCACTTCTGAAGCCCATGCGCATCACGCTGATCGAGAATTTCCGCGCGGTGTTCTACGCGCCCTACTACGCGGCACTCGCGCAGGCCGTCGCCGGCTACTTTCCGGGCATCCCGCCCGCCACGCTGAGCGCCTGCTGCCGCGACGACCTTGCGCTCGGACTGTGGAACCGGGACCCCGTGGTCCAGCGCGAAGGATTGCTGTGGCTGAGGGACGCCGCGCTCGGCACGGACCTGATCCGGAAGCGATATTCCTACGAGGACTGCGTGGACATGCGGTTCGCCGATGAGGTGGTGGCTGAAGACCCGCCGGCGCTGCCCGAAGGATGAGTTTGCAGTTTGCAGTCGCTAACTGACTGCTGCCAATTGCCAACTCCCGGTCCTGTTAATTCAATCCTGGTTTCGAGGTCCCGGGCGCCTGAACGAGCTCGAACACGTCCCAGGCGCCATTGTCAATGCAGGGGCTGTCCTCGTGGCAGCTATTCAAGTCCTGGTATTCGGACCTTCGTTCGGTGCGCACCGCCCGGCCCAGCGCGGGCACGTACCACTCGACCTCGGTAACGGCGGTTTCCGGCAGATAGTAATCCGCGTCGCCTGGATAGACGTAGCGGCGGACCTTGACGGTGTCGAACTCTCCCGCCGGCACGCGAATGCGCTCGGTGCCCAGCACCCGGCCGTCCACCCGCACGCTTCTCCTCTGCCCGGTGGCGGAAACCGTGGCGGGCACGCGCACCGACCATGATTTCCCCACGTCGAGGGGAAACACATAGGCGGGATACGCGGTCGCGAACACGTACTCCACCTTCTGGTCGTGGCTCTCCATCACGGTCTGCAGCCAGTTGCCCTCCCGCGTGACGATCTCGGTTCTCGCCACGCCGCCTTCCGCGTTGTCAGGCGTCACTGACAGCGTGATGGCGGCTCGCTCCACGTTCTCCACCCGGTGGCGGATCACGCTGAGGACTTCCTTGTTGTAGCCGTTGATGAGGTGATAGATGTAGACGTCGCCCGGAGCGGGCGCCCCCGCGGCGAAAACGGCCGGGGCCGCCGCCCCGATCAGGATCGGGGCCAGGCAACGGATGGCAACGGATGCGTTCATGGCACACCTCCTTCTGCGCAAACACCTTGCGGGGGGCGAACCTTCCCCCTTTTTTGGAAAGGCGTGATTAGTGAATGTGAATGGTGATTGGACTAAACCTGATACCCGTAACTTACATGGGGGTTATCTACATTTTCCAATCACCAATCACGCCGTTTCCCGTGACCTATTCCAGGTCACGGGAGCTTCCAGCCAAGCCACTCGCACACCCCCCGCCCGAGTATCCACTCCTTGTCGCCGGCGGTGAGCCAGGGTATCTCCTCGCTCATGTAGCTGAGGCTTTGCTTGTAAGTGCACGGGAGCCGCGAGAGGTCGCTGCCCCAGAACATGCGCCTGGGGCCGAACGCGCCGTACACGCGGCGGATGTAGGGATCCAGCTTCCGGAAAGGGTACTGGTCGGTGGTGTAGTGCGGCAGGCAGCTCACCTTCACCGCGACGTTGGGGCGCTTCGCCAGCGGGAGCACGTTGCCGATGCCCTTGAACGCCTCCTCGTCCTTGCCCGTGGTGAGCGCGAGGTGGTCTATCGTCAGCCTGAGTCCCGGGTGGCGCTCGGCGACCTTGTCGAAGAAGTGCATGTCGGAGTGCAGCGCCAGCGTCATGATCGGCACGCCCGCCTTTTCCGCCTCCCCCCACAGCCAGTCCACCTTGCCCTCGGTCAGCAACGGCCGCAGGAGCGGGCGGTGGAAAGTGAAGCGCAGCCCGAGCATGCCGGGCTGCTTGCGCCAGCCCGGGAGCTTGCCGCGCGATGCCGGGTCCTCGGGATCGAAGCGCCCCATGACGGCGAACCGGTCGGGGTGCTTTTGCGCGGCGGCCAGGCAGACGTCGTTGCGCTCGCCCTCCCACGACGGCGGCACCAGCACGCATCGGTCCACGCCCGCCGCTTTCATCCCGGCCAACAGCATCCCGGCCGTTATCGGCTCCGGCTTGTGCGGCGCGTGCCGCGCCGGCCACGGCCGCTCGGGCGTGTTAGCCGCCCAGATGTGCACTTGCGAATCGACAATCCGCATCGCCTCTCCTGTCTTGCGTTGTACGTTGGTCGGGAAACTAAAGGGAAAAAGTAAAAAGGGAAAAGGCAATGCCCCATGAGACCCGCGGTTCGACCCGAATCTGTGGCCGGAGATCGGTGTTACTTTTCCCTTTTGCCTTTTGCCTTAAATCTTCCATCCTAACCACTCACAGACGCCCCGCCCCATCACGTACTCGAGGTCCTGGCCCTTGAGCCACGGCAACTCCTCGGTGAACAGGGTGACGCCCTGGCGGTAGGTGCACGGCAGGCGCGAGAGATCGGTGCCCCAGAACATCCGCTTCGGGCCAAAGGCGTCGTAAACCTGACGGATGTAGGAATGCAGCTTCCTGAAGGGATACTTGTCCTCGGTGAAGAACGGGAAGCAGCTCACCTTGGTCGCGACGTTGGGACGCTTCGCGAGTGCCAGCAGCTTGTCGAATTCCTTGAACGCCTCCTCGTCCTTCCCGTCCACCAGCCCCGAGTGGTCCATCACCAGCTTCAGCCCGGGATGGCGCGCGGCGACCTTCTCGACGAAATGCAGATGGCGGTGGGGCACCAGCATGTAGACCGGCACGCCATGCTTTTCCGCTTCCGGCCAGAGCCAGTCCGCCTTGCCCTCGGTGAGCAGCTCGAGCAGCGGCGAGCGATGGAACACGAAGCGCACCCCCAGCATGCCGGGCTGCTTGCGCCAGCCCGCCATCTTGCCGCGCGACTCCGGCAGCTCGGGATTGATGCGCCCCATGATGGCGAAGCGCTCCGGGTGCGCCTGCGCGGCGGCGATCGCGAGATCGTTGCGTTCCCCTTCCCATGACGGCGGCACGATCACGACGCGATTGACGCCGGCGGCGTCCATCTCGCGCAGCAGCTCGTCCTTCCCGAGCGGGATGTCCCGCTGCGCCTTCACCGCCTGCCGCGCCGGCCACGGTCGCTCCGGCGCGTTGGCGCCCCAGATGTGCACTTGCGAATCCACAATTATCATCTCAACTGTCTCCGGTATTCAGAATTTATCGCGCGCGTCTCCGAAAATGCGTGATTCGTGATTGGTGAGTGGTGATTGGAAAAAACAGCGAATCCGCGCGCAGGCCGCGGCCATCGGGGTCAGTCCAATCACTAATCACTAATCACCAATCACTATTCACGCATTTCAATCTACTGCGCGGTCTCCGCGCTGATGCCCGCCTCCTTGATGACCTTGGTCCAGCGCGCGAGCTCGTTTCGGATCATGTCGCGGAACTCCGCGGGCGAGTTGCTCGCCGGCTCGAGCCCGATCGCCTCGAGCTGCTTGATGAACCCCGGGTCCGCGACCGCCTTTCGCATTTCCGCGTTGATGCGGTTCACCACTGTCTTCGGCATGCCGGCCGGCCCGAGCAATCCGAACCACGTCGTGTTGCTGAATCCCGGAAGCGTCTCCGCGATCGCCGGCACGTCCAGCCACCCCTTCATGCGCTTCGGGTGCCCGATGGCGATGGCCTTCAGCCGGCCGGACTTCACGTGCGGGCCGGTGTACGGAATGCCGCCGAAGAGCGACTGCGCGCGTCCGGCGATCACGTCCACGACCGCCGGGCCGCCGCCCTTGTACGGCACGTGCACGAACTTGAAGCCGGCCATCACCTTGAGCAGCTCGCCGCCGAGATGGTTGGGCGTTCCGAAGCCAACCGACGCGAAGCTGATGCCCTCGGGCCGCGACTTGGAAAGCGCGATCAATTCCGAGAGGTTCCTGGCCGGCACGCCGGGATGCACGACCAGCAGGAACGGCGTGTACACCCCGAGGCCGATCGGCGTGAAGTCCTTGACCGGATCGTACGGCACCTTCGTGCCGAGCGCGGGGCTCACCGCCAGCCCCCCGGAAGTGCCCAGCAGTATCGTGTAGCCGTCGGGCGTCGCCTTCGCCGCGATCCCGTGCCCGATCGTCGAGCCCGCGCCCGGGCGATTGTCCACCACGACCTGCTGGCCCCAGGCCTCGGTAAGCCACGCGGCAAACGCGCGCCCGGTGGGGTCGGTCGAGCCGCCGGGCGGATACGGCACGATCATCCGGATCGGGCGCGACGGATACTTCTCCTGTGCCAGCACCGGCGCCACGAGCCACAACATCGCGAGCGCGGCGGCGATCATTCTTGTCCAGGCGTTTGTCATGGCAACCTCCCTTGATACGAAAAATCGTGATTAGTGATAAGGGATAAGGGATAAGGCTCCCGCGCAGCGGATGCTCTTAACCCCCTATCCCTCATCCCTCATCCCTCATCCCTCATCCCTCATCCCTCATCCCTCATCCCTCATCCCTGATTCGGAAGCGGCATCGCCTTGCCATTGGCCAGCGCGATCCATCCGCGGATGATCCGGTACAGCACCCACAGGCCGGTCAGCACCGCGAGCAGCCAGGCGAACGGGATGCCGACGACGGTGATCATCAGCAGGCCCGCGATCACGACCCACAACACCGCGTACCAGAACGTGCGGAGCTGCCAGCCGAAATGCGAATCGAGCCAGGTGCCGCGCGTGTCGGCGCGTTTCACGTAGTTGATGATCACGGCGATGATGGACGGCCACCCGGTGAGGAAGGCCGTAACGACGAACACCGGCCCCAGCGCGCCCATCACGGCGCTGAACCCGTGCAGGGCGTACAGCACGTGCGTCAGCGTCACCATCCCATCCGATGGCGCGGGCTGCATCGCCTGTGGCACAGGTAGCTCCATGGCTCGATAATAGCAAAAGCGTGATAAGGGATAATGAAAAAGGGGAAAGGGATAAGGGATAAGGGATAAGGGATAAGGGATAAGGTACCCGCGCTCGCGCGGAAGTTCGCCGCTAGCCCTTGGAGCACCCAGAGGCCGGTGATTACCGCGAGCATCCATGCAAGCGGGATGCCGATCAGCGTGCGTATCAGCAAACCAGCCAACGCAATCCTCAGCACTGCGTACCAGATAATCACAATCTTCTTGATCCATATCAACCACCCGACGCTGTCCCCATCGTAAATATGGCTGCTACGGGACTGCGTGCGTATCGTTGGCCCCAAAGGGTTTTCTCGATCACTTGAGAGCGATCGGCATCATTGCCAATCAGCTTGTTCTCTCCGTGGATAAGGAATGAGTCATGAATGCCAGATTGAAGGTAGCAAGCCCTGTTGGAGAGATCATTACTGAGAAGACCACTCCCCTCGCGCCGCGGCCTGATACGTTGAACGGCAAAACGGTGTGCGAGATCTGGAATGGCGGTTTCAAGGCGGACGTCATGTTCCCGATCATCGAGAAGATGCTGCGGGAGAGATATCCCAAGGTAACGATAATTCCGTATACCGAGTTTCCTTCCGTCACCATAGCGTCGCTGGAATCGGTGAAGAAAGCAGGAACATTGGAAGCGGTAAGGGCTGCACTCGTGCAAAAGGGCTGCGATGCCGTAATAACCGGTAACGGTGGCTGAGGAACCTGCACACCGGCCGCGGCGCGGCCGGCCATCGTGGCGGAAAAAGAAGGCATCCCCGCTGTTGCAATTGCCGGCACGAGTTTTCTACCGCTTGTTCATCTATTGGGTAAACAGGAGGGGGTGCCCGACATAAAAGTTGCCGAATACCGCGGAACGTTCAGCATCGAGTCAGAGTCCGTGATGAAGGAAAAACTCGAAGGGGAGACTCTTGGCCAGATCGTAGAAGCATTAACCAGGCCGGCGAACGCAATAACCCGATCCAAGACACGGAGCGGCAGGGAAGAAGTCGTATCCAGCGGAACGTTTGATGAAATCAACGAATCCTTCCGCGAACAGCATTTGACGGATGGGCTGCCGATAATTCCCCCCACCTCGAAGAAGGTCGAGGCGTTTCTGAAATATACGGACCGCGCCGCTGATGAGGAGATCGCCATTCTCCAGCCGGGAAATTTGCGCGCAACCCCTTCAATCATTGCCGCGAACGCCGTGATGGCAGGCTGCCGCCCCGAACACATGCCCATCCTGATAGCGGCCGTGGAGGCGATTGCGGATCCAAACTTCAATCTGGATCAGCTTGGCACTACTGGCGGAATCAATCCATTCCTGCTCGTCAATGGTCCAATTGTCGATCAGTTGGGCATCAAATTCGACATAGGACTTGTTTCCAGAGGCCCGAATCCTTCTATTGGACGTGCGCTCGGCTTGATAATAAGAAACATCGCCAAATTCAGGCCAGCGGAACAGTACATGGGAACATTTGGCTATATCACGCCCTTCACTCTCGCCGAGGATGAAGCGAGATCCCCATGGGAGCCTTATCACGTAGAGCACGGTTTCGAGAAAAATACGAGCGCCGTGACCGTGGGAGCAACCCAGAGTTGGGGCTTTCAGGCTTTTCCTTCCGGGACGGAGCCAGAGGGACATTTGAAAGCGATATGCCAGGATATTGTCAAGCGCGTGGTCCTGTGGGGTCCGCTCATGCATAAGGACTCGCAGATGCTGACCGTGCTTATAACCCCTCCGGTCGCTCACGCTCTCGCAAACGGAGGCTACTCAAAACAGGATGTCAAAAAGTACTTCTTTGAGAATTCAAGGGTCAGCATCAGTCACATCGATCTCATCCTGAAATATGGCTTTTGCTGTGGCGAAACCGAAACGATCAGCGGCCTGATAGAGCAGAAGATAGGTATTCCGGAACAATGGGCGGCCCTTGGGCCGGAGGATACGGTTCCAGTCCTGGTGTACCCTCACGTGATTAATATTGCGGTATGCGGAGATCGCACCAGGAACAAGACCATGGCTCTTCATTCAGCGTACATCAAGCCGGTGACCAGGGAAATAAAATTGCCCGCGCGCTGGGATGAGCTGATAAGAAAGAGACCGCTGTTAACCAGGAATTAGATGAGTCGGTTGGCGGGCCGCCCCAGGGTCTCACCTGTCCGTTTGCGAGTTCGCGCGCGTGCAGGTAGTCGCCGATGGAGAGAGCGAGAGGAATGTTCGGCATGACCAGCCTCAAGCGCATTCCGTCCGAGCCGGGCATCCCGACCTTTGCCGAGTCAGGCGTGCCCGGCTACGAGGCCACCAACTGGCACGCCATGATCGGCCCCAAAGGGATGCCGGACGCGGTCGTGGAGCGCGTGGCGAACGAAGTTCGGAATATCGTCGCCCGGAAGGACGTGTCGGGCACGCTGGCGAAGAGCGGAGTTTTCCCGGAGAGCGATGGCACGCCCGAGCGGGTGCGCGAGCTCGTCCGGAAAGACTACGACCAGTGGCGCAAGGTTATCATTCAGGCTGGAATCAAGGCGCAGTAATCACGTTGTTGCGGCGACGCCGCGTACGAAAAAAGGAGGGACACCAGTATGAACTTCAAACTTGCCTTGGCGATGCTGTGCGCGATGACGGCCGCGCCGGCGTGGACGCAGCAGTATCCTGCAAAGCCGATCCGCTTCGTGATCCCGTTCCCGCCCGGCGGCAGCACGGACCTGCTGGGCCGCCTCATCGGGCAGCAACTGACCCAGCAGATGGGCCAGCAGGTGGTCATCGACAACCGGGGCGGCGCCGGCGGAACCATCGGTGTCGAAAACGCGGCGCGGTCGGCGCCCGACGGCTACACGCTGGTGCTCGGACATATCGGCACTTTCGGCGTGGCCCCTTCGCTCTACTCCAAGCTGCCTTATGACCCGATCGGGGATTTCGTTCCGATCGGGCTGTTCGGCGGCGTGTCCAACCTGCTGGTGGTGCACCCGTCGCTTCCTGCGCGTTCAGTCAAGGCGCTGATCGCGCTCGCCCGGGCGCGGCCCGGCCAGTTGAACTACGGCTCGGCGGGCGTCGGCAGCGCCTCCCATCTGCAGATGGAGTACTTCAAGCTGCTGACGAAGACCGGCATTACGCACGTCCCCTACAAGGGCACCGGTCCGATGGTGACCGAGCTCGTCGCGGGGCAGACCCAGGTCACCAGCACCGGCGTCCCGGGGCTGCTCGGCCAGGTCAAGGCCGGCCGCTTGCGCCCGCTCGCCGTGGCCAGCGCGAAGCGCCTTGCGCTGGTCCCGGAAGTCCCCACGTCGGCCGAAGCGGGGCTGCCCGGTTTCGTGGTTTCGACCTGGTACGGCCCGCTCGCGCCGGCAAAAACGCCCGCTGAAATCATCACGCGGCTGAACAGCGAGCTGCAGAAGATGCTGCAGAAGCGCGAAGTCCTCGACCGGCTCGCCAGCTCAGGTGTCGAGCCGCTTGGCGGCACGCCCCAGCAATACGCCGCCCACATCAGGAGCGAGATGGACCGCTGGGCGAAAGTGGTCAAGGCGGCGGGGATCAAACCGCAGTGATCGCTGCACCCGACTGTCACCGCAGGGGTGACAGGGGATAAGGGATGGGGAGCTGAGGCAGAAGGCGAAAGGCGAATGGCGGAAGGATAGCGCGTCGAGGGAAGGAGCGGGATCGCCGGAGAGCGGAAGAGGGGCCCCGATGATTCTTCGGGGATCTGGCCTCGCAGGCGATCGTGGGCGGCGATCCCATGCGTCCGACTCGGGTCGCATCCCCAATTGAAGTTGTGGCCCCTGCTCCGCCTCGTCAGCCGCCCCGCTTGCGGGAGTCGAATCACGACTCACGAATCACGATTCACGCACTTGTCACGCGTCCCGCAAAGGGATTGGGAACCGGCTTGCCGGCGAAATGCGCGCGCAGATTCTCCAGCAATTTCACCCCGCGCGCTTCGCGGACCTCGAGCGTGGACGAGCCGATGTGCGGGGTAAGGACGACGTTGTCCATGCCGATCAGCACCTCCGGCACGCGCGGCTCGTCCCAGTAGATGTCGAGCGCCGCGCCGACTCACTCCGCGCGGATGCCAGCCTCCTTGATCACTTTTCCCCACTTCTCCATCTCCGCCCGGATGTAAGTGGAGAATTGTTCGGGCGTGTTGCCCACCGGCTCGAACCCCTGGTTCGACAGCATGCGGCGCACGTCCGGCTGCCCGAGCGCCCTGACGACCTCGCTGTGGAGCGCCGTGATGACCGGCTTCGGCGTGCCGGCCGGCGCCACCAGACCGGTCCACTGGGTAACCTCGAAGCCCGGCATCCCCGACTCGATCATGGTCGGGATCCCGGGCATCACCGTGGCGCGCTTCGCGGTCGTGACCGCCAGCGGACGCAGCTTGCCGGCTTTCGCGTGGGGCAGCACTACCGGCATGTTCGGAAACATCATCTGCATCTGGCCGCTCACGAGGTCGATCATCGCCGGAGGCTGTCCTTTATAAGGCACGTGCACGATGTCCACGCCCGCGGTCGCCTTGAACAGCTCTGCCGCAAGATGTGCCGAAGCACCGACGCCGGAAGAAGCGTAATTAATCTGCCCCGGCCTCGCCCTGGCAAGCGCGATCAGCCGCTTCACCGAAGTTGCGGGTAACGAAGGATGCACTACGAGAACGAGGGGGGAGTAGGAAATCAATGTCACCGGCGTGAAATCCTTCACCGGATCGAACCGCAGGTTGCGGTACAAACTCGGGCTGGTGGTAAATGTGGCCGGAACGACGATCACGGTATAGCCGTCCGGGGCGGCTCTCGACGCGATTTCAGTGCCCACGTTTCCGCCGGCGCCGGGCCGATTGTCGATCACGATCTGCTGGCCCCAGGCCTCGCCGAGCTTTTGCCCGATCGCGCGCGAAATAATGTCAGCGGCGCCTCCCGGGGGAAAGGGCACGATCCAACGGATCGGTTTGCTGGGAAACCCCCGCGCCGCGCCGGGACCGTCCCTCTCGCCCATGGTCGGCTGGGCGTGTGCTCCAGACGCAGCGCCGCAGAGCGTGGCGGCGAAAAACGCGATTCCCGTATAACGCTGTAGCGATTGCGGTTTCATTGGGCTTCCTCCGTTTGCCAAGTGCGAACGAGTGGCCCGCGGCGGCCTCACGCCGATACGGCAGTCGATACCGCGCCGCGCGGCGCGGGGGCCACGGCGGAGCGGCCCGGCACCGGACGCAGCTCGTGGCGGATTTTCCCCTCTTCGTTCCAGAGCACGATGTTGCCCAGGAAACGGCCGTCGTCGGTCTCGGGGAAATCGAGCCGGTAGTGGCCGCCGCGGCTCTCCTCGCGGGCGAGCGCCGCCGTCCCCAGCATGCGGGCGACGTGGATCAGGTTGCGCGTCTCGAGCGAGCGGCGCAGATTGTCGGAGCGCTCACGCACCGTCTCGCCCTCTACGCCGATCTCTTCGAACACGCGCTCCAGTTCGTCGAGCTTTCGCAGTCCGTCCAGCAGCCGGTCGGCGCGGCGCACCTGCCCGAGGCAGGAGACCACCAGCTTCTGCACTTCTTTGCGCCACTCGTCCGGCGAGACGTCGTGGGCGGGCCGCGCCGCACGCTCGCGCAGCGATTCCAGCGCCCGGCGCCAGCCGCCCGCCTCCTCGCCGGGCGCGGGGCGCGTGTCGCTTTCGCACGCCGCCGCCACCCCGGAGCGGAATCCGAATACGTAGCTATCGATCAGCGCCGCGCCCCCCAGGCGGTTCGCGCCGTGCACGCCGCCCGCCGCTTCGCCCCCGGCGTAAAGACCCGGGATGGTGGTGCGCCCCCACTCGTCAATGCGCAGTCCGCCGAGATAGGTATGCGGACAGCTCGTGACTTCCAGCAGGTCCCTGCTCATGTCGACGCCGCTGTTGCGGAAGGTCTTGATGACGTCGGCGGAAGCGCCGCTGTTTGCCTTGTCGAAGACGTGACGGATGTCGACGTAGACGGCGGAATTGGCGGTGCCTCGCCCCTCGAAGATCTCGATCGCGACCGCGCGGTTGATGAGCGAGCGCGTGGAACGCTCCATGCGCTCCGGGTCGTAACGGCCCATGAAGCGCTCGCGATCCTTGTTGAGCAGGTGGCCGCCGGCGTTGAGAAAGCCGCTCGAGTGAGGAGGATATCCCGCGAGCTTGGGCGGCGCGGCGGTGATCAGCTGGTAGTCTATGAACTCCATGTCCACGAGCTCAGCGCCCGCGCGCAGCCCCATCGCGTAGCCATCCCCTGTGACGGTGGGCGGGGAGTCGTTGAGCGCGTGCAGCTGCGGCGCTCCGCCCGTGGTGAGCACCACCGAGCGCGCGTGCACCACGACCGGCGCGCCCTCGCGGTAGCGGAAGCCCCAGGCGCCGACCACGCAGTCCCCTTCGCGCAGCAGGTCCACGAACATGATGTGCTCGTGTGGTTCGATCCCCAGCTCTTCCGTCTTCCTCGTGAGCGTCGCCATCAACGGCTTGCCCATCAGCCTGCCGCAGTGGACCATGCGGGCGTAACGGTGAGGATAGGCGCCTTTCTTCTGCTCGAAGCGCCCGTCCGGAAGCCTGACCAGGCCCAAACCCCACGCGTCCAGCTCCAGCGTGCGGTCGATCGACTCGCGGCACATCACCTCAACCAGCAGCGGATTGCTCAGGCCGTAGCTGCCCTTGATCGTGTCCTCGAAGAAAATCTCGGGATTGTCCGCCGGGTCGGAGTGACCGATCGCGACCGAGTGGCCGCCGCGTGCCATCGAGGAGCTGCCCGAAGCGTAGGTGCCTTTGGTCATGACGACCGGCTTCACCCCGCCGCGCACCGCGCCAATCGCCGCCATCATGCCGGCGACCCCGCCGCCGATGATCAGTACGTCGGCCTCAATTCTCTGAATGTCCTTGAAAACGTCACCCGCAATCGACATCGTGAAATCCCCTGACCCCCGCAGGGATATTAGCACGGCGTCGGCGTCGAGCCAATAAAAGGACACCACCGGCGACACCGAGATCACCGAGATGTCTATGCCCCGGCGGTCCATGCCCTCGACCTTGGCGTCGGATTCGTAAAACTCGGCGTAGACCGGTGTCGAGTGCCCGTCGTCGCGTATGAAAACTTCGCTGCCGTCCCGGTGCTCCACCCGCATCCGGTAATCCCGCGGCCGCTTCCGGATCGCCTCCAACATTTCTTTCGGCAGGACGTGCGAATGCACGTCAACGCTCTTGACCCTTTGAGTCATCGCTCAACTGCGTAATAAGTGATAGGTGATAGAGGCCAAATCCCGCGCGAGCGCGGGGACCTTATCACTTATCACTCGTCACTTATCACTCAAATCTCAGTAGTGAGATTTGAAGCTGATCGCGTCGCGATAAGCGAGCTCGTGCAGCTCGATGTACGACCGCTTGGTCTTCTTGTCAACGGTGAACTGCAGCTTGCGGTTGGTCTCGTTGGTGGCGCGGATGTCGATCAGCTCCAGGCTTTCCTTCACCTCCCACTCGTGGGCGCCCGCGATGCCGGGCGGCGCGTAGATGATGGAGCCGGCGCTGACGGGATACTCCCTGCCGTTGATGTCGCGCACGGTGGCGTGGCCCGAGATCACGTAGTAGCACGCCTCGATCGGGTGCCAGTGCAGCTGCTCGTAGGTGCCGGGCTTGTAGCTCGCGCGGCCCAGCCGGACGCGGTCGGTCATGATCACTTCCGGCCAGCCGACCAGCCGCGTGTAGGTCTGGCCCTTCGTCACGCCGCGACGGCCCTTGTGGTTCTTCTCATGGATAACCTTCAGCGTTGACTTCACTTTCATGCTATTCCTCCGGAAAAACAGCGTGATGAGGGATAGGGGATAAGGGATGAGGCTTAAACGGTGGGATAAGGGGTGGGGTTCGCATTGTAAACCGCGTCGCCGCTGATGCGTTACGCCCAATGATGGCCCCATACACCACACATCGAGAGTTGGTTGCATGGTAGCAAGCCATGCGGCTGGTGGAGACTGTCTATCGGGAAACTGCGGACTTTCCCAAGGAGGAGATTTTTGGCTTGACGCGGCAGATTAAAAGCGCCGCGATTTCCGTTCCCTCAAACATTGCTGAAGGCTGCGCACGAAATACGCTCGCAGAATACGTGCATTTTCTAGCCTAGCTTCCACACTTGTGGATCGTTATCGCTGATGGCGGCGGGTGGTTGCGCGAACGCGACAGCGGCTTGGCAGAGTGAAACGCGCGCTGTGAGCGTGACCGGGCAGTGTGTTGGGGCGGTCGAAATCGCGCAAGCTGGTGATACGTGACCAGTGATAGGGGACAAGATACCCGCGCTCGCGCGGGAGCCTTATCCCTTATCCCCTATCCCGCTGTTGAAGTTGGAGCCCTATCCCTTATCCCCTATCCCGCTGTTGAAGTTGGAGCCCTATCCCTTATCCCTTATCCCGCCTTTCCCGGCGTTCGAGGGCTCAGCGACCCTTGAACGCCGGCTTCCGCTTTTCCATAAAAGCGGCCTGCCCCTCCTTGTAGTCCTCGCTCGCGAAGCAGTCGTCCACCAACTTCTGGCACAGCGCGAGGTCGCGCTCGGCGGGGTCCTTGCGCAGCTCGATGAGCGAGCGCTTCACCGCGGCGATCGTGAGCGGCGCGTTTCCGGCGAGCGTCGCGGCGTAGTCCATCACGTACTTCTCCAGTTCGGCGGCCGGCAGCACGCGGTTCACCAGCCCCATCTGCAGCGCTTCCTGCGCGCTGAACTGGCGCCCGGTGTAGAAGATCTCCGCCGTGAACGACGGGCCGACGAGGTCCATCAGCCGCTTCACGCCGGCGTGGCGGTAACCCACGCCGAGCTTCGCCGCCGGCACGCCGAAGCGCGAGTCCTCGGAGGCGATGCGCAGGTCGCACACCACCGCGATGCTGATGCCCCCGCCCATGCAGTAGCCGAGGATCATGGCAATGGTCGGCTTGGGGCATTCACGGAGCGCCTTGTTGCAGCGCTCCGAGATGGCATCGGCCGCCCGCACCTGCTCCATGCTGGAGCGCTTGTCCTTGAACTGCGAGATGTCCGCGCCGGAGATGAACGCCTTGTCGCCCTCCCCTCGCAGGATCACCACGCGGATCGCGGGGTCCTTCGTGTAATCCTCCAGCGCCGCCGCCGTCGCCTCGTACATGTCGAGCGACAGGGCGTTGCGCTTTGCCGGGTTGTTGAAGATCACCCAGCCGATCGCGCCTTCCTTCCGCGCGATCAGCTTGTCGGTTGCAGTCGGCATATCCATGTACAGGCTCCGATTGATGAAATGCGAGGAGGCGATCAACGGCGGGACGAGGGATAGGGGATAAGGCTCCCGCGCTCGCGCGCGGTAGGTTTGAAACGGCGTTGGACCTCAGCCCCTATCCCTTATCCCTCTTCCCTTATCACGCCCTTGGTAAACAAACGCTAGATTAAACGAAAAACCCCACCGTAGCGGGGCTTCTCAACGCCTGGACCATCACCGGATCTTTCTGCCTCGATCCTCCTGCTTCACGGTACGGGCAGCTCTGCGGCAAACAGGAACCCCGGTTTCAAAATGGGCCTTTTCTCAAAGTCTTTCTTGATCTGGCTCAACATCGGGGTCTGTCCCCGCCCGCACACTGCGGATGCTGGAATTTTCCGATGCGCGCCCTGGAAAGACAAGCAAGGAGATGTCATGTCAGACGGTAGCGGATTGCCCATTTTCGACGTTCGGTGCCGGGTCACCATTGCAGAGGCCGGAGAATATTTCTCCGGGCGCCAGAAATCGGGGGGCAAGGGACCGCGTATCCGGGCTTTCGAGACGGGCACGATAGAAGCATTCTTCGACGAGATCGGTGAAGCTGGCGTCACTACCGCCGTCTCTGTCTCTGGCAACAATCCAGGGTTGAGCATTGGCAAGTGGAAACTGGCGCCTCGAACCACGTCGAATGATCTGATGGCGGAACTGCAACGCAAGCACTGGGGCAAGATAGTCGGCGTTGCCGGAATCGACGCCGGTAATACCTACCACGATGCATTGAGTGAAATCAGAAGGTGCCACGCACTGGGCCTACGTGCAGTCTTCATTGAACCCGGGCGTTCGCCGGGCTGCAATCTTGATGATCGCCGCTTGTACCCCATTTACGAGCTGTGCTCGGAACTCGATATGACGCTGATGCCCCAGACCTCGGGAATGCTGGGCGCAAAGAGCATCGATTATGCGAATCCCGTGCACCTGGATCAGGTTGCGGAGGATTTTCCAAAGCTGCGCATTATCGCCGGACACGGGTGTTATCCCTACGTCCGCGAGGCCATCGTGGTTGCGGCGCGAAGGGAGAACATCTTCATGTCGCCGGACTCGATGCTGTTTGATCTCGGAACGGAAGACTGGCTCAAGGCCGTCAATTCTCATCACTTTGGCATAGGCGATCAGTTTTTGTTTGGCAGCGCGTATCCGCTGATCGAGATCAAGCCCTATGTCGAGAAATTCCTCACCTTGCCCTGGTCCGACGAGGTACTACCAAAGATCCTTCACAAGAATGCCTTGCGGGCATTCAAGCTTGATGCCGATCCCACCTTCAAGGAGATATACCGTGCATGACACCAAGAATCGCGTCAGTTTGACTGTCGCCGGCGTTTTTGCGTTTGCAGCTCTGCTGATGATCCAACCGGAGACGGCAAGCGCCCAAGCTTACCCGCAGCGCCCGATACGCCTGGTCGTGCCGTTCGCGGCCGGCGGCGGGACGGATATCGCCGGGCGCATCGTTGCCCAGAAGCTCACATCCGCTCTGGGCCAAAGCGTGATTGTGGACAACCGCGGCGGCGCGGGCGGCGTCATCGGTGCCGATATCGTGGCCAAGGCGAGCCCCGATGGCTACACACTGCTCATGGCAGCAAATGGCCCGCTCGCGGTCGCGCCGCACGTTGCCAAGAAAATGCCGTACGATCCCCTGAAGGATTTCGGGCCGGTCAGTCTGGTTGCAATCATTCCGTCGATCGTGGTGGTGCATCCATCGCTCCCGGTTCGCACCATCAAGGAACTCGTGGCGCTTGCGCGGGCCCAGCCGGGAAAACTCAACTTTGGATCCCCGGGCCGGGGCACAACCAATCACCTGGCCATGGAGCTGCTCAAGACCAGCGCCAATATCCAGATGACCCATATCGCGTACAAGGGCACCGGCCCGGCAATCAGCGATCTCATCGGCGGACACGTGGACCTGTTGTCCGGTGACATGCCTGCCCTGCTGCCTCACGTGAAATCCGGCAAGCTGAGGGCACTTGCGGTAACCACATCGAAAAGATCGGCCCTGCTGCCGGACCTGCCCACGGTCAGCGAGAGTGGCATAGCCGGATTTGAATCCAGCGGCTGGTTCGCAATATTGACGCCCGCCAACGCACCCGACGCGATTATTCAGCGGTTAAATGCGGAAATGTTAAAAGCGATCGCGACCGATGACATGCGGGAAAAACTGTCTGCGCTTGGTGCCGAACCCACCAGCAGTTCGCCAGAGCAGCTTCGGGTGCATCTGGGTGAACAGCTCGCGAAATGGGGCAAGGTTGTGAAAAGCGCGGGGATCAAGCTGGACTGATCAGTCCAGCCGGCACCTGCGCCCTGCGTTCCGTATGTTGCTCAATTACGCGTTCGTCAAGCACGGGAGAGTACCCCCCAGGAGTTCGAGCGTGCCAAACTTTTTCAGCTTGAGTTTCACGTAACTGATCACCCCGGTTCTTGCCGCCCGCTCCACGTCGCCAATCGAGTGTATGGACTCGTCGGGCAGTTCTGCGGCAAACAGGAACCCCGGTTTCAAAATGGGGCTTTTCCAGAAGTCTTTCTTGATCTGGCTCAACATCGGGGTCTGTCCCCGCCCGCAGAATAACGCCTGTTGCCCGCATGGGCTTCTCCAAAAGCGTCTTCCCCGAGAACCTAGGCGTTTGTCGGACTTAGGGCCGACAAACTCCTGATGCAAAACCGCCTGCGCAAAAATGGAAGATAAAACAGCCAAAACCATATTTTCAGCCTGCTCGCGTACCCTTTGGAGGCCAAGAACGGTCGTCATCCCGTATTTCATTCGCAATTCGCAGGCGGTTTTGCTGTTAGCAGCCTGTCGGAACGCCAAGTCCGACAGGCTGCCAGACAAATAGGAATCGAGTCATGGTCAAGAAGTCAAGCGTGGTCGTCATCAGTATTACGCCATTTGATGAAAAAGGCGGACTGGACGAAGCGGCCTTTCGCAATCAGCTGGGCAGAATGCGGGAGGCGGGTGTATCAGTGTACGTTTGCGGCGGAGGCAGCGGCGAGGCCTATGCGCTCACACCCGAGGAGCGGGACCGCGTGATGATCATCGCGGTCGAGGAACTCAAAGGTAGAGTGCCGGTGCGGGCGATGGGATTCGAACCACGGATCGCCAGCGAGATGGTGGATTTCGTACGTGCCGCCGAACGCGCGAAAGTAGACGCTGCGCAGATCTTCTCGCTCGAAGTCGGCCACGGTGCCAAGCCAACGTACGCAGAAATGGAAAAGTATTACGCGACGGTCATCGAGTCGACTTCGCTGCCGGTTTACCTATCCAGCCATCGCTCCGTCGGCTACTTTCTGCCCCTTGACCTGATCGAGAGTCTCGTTAAGCGCTACCCGAGCATCGCCGGTATCGCCTATGGCGGATCCGAAGCGACGTACTTGGCGGAGCTCATCAAACGCGTTGGCGATCGCATCGAAGTGCACTGCGCGGGGCCCAGCATGGCGTTAACCGCGCTGGGGCTAGGTGGAAACGGTTTCATGGGTGGCGAAGGCAATCTCTCCCCCCAGCTGGTCGCCTCGGTCATTTCAGCGTGGCAGGCAAAGGACATGGATCGCCTGCGTGTGTCATTCGGCAAGCTGATCGCGCTGAACGGTATCGACACCCGTTATGGGGGAACACCCAGCTCCATGCGGGCGATGAAGCCGCTCATGAACGCCTTTGGCCTGCCGGGTGGCTACTTGCGACCCCCGCGCCTGCCAATAGGCGCCGCAGAACTCAAGGAAGTCATACAAGCTGTCAACAGTCTCGAGCTTCCCGGCCTGCGTTCGATCGCATGACCACGCCATCCCGTCCAACCTGTTTTTACGCGGAGAGAGTTCGTATGCATTTCAAACTTCTTGCGGTACTTGGGAGTTTTGTCGGACTCCTGATTCTCGATCTTGGCTCAGCTGCCGCACAAGCCTACCCCAACAAACCTGTCCGCATCATCACGGGTACCGCTGGCGGAGCCGTGGATTTCACCGCTCGCATCGTTGCGCAAGGAATATCCGCGCCACTGGGCCAGCCGGTACTTGTGGAAAATCGCGGTGGCGGTGGCGGCGCGGTTGCCATTGGATCGGTTGCCCGGTCGACACCGGACGGCTATACGCTGCTTGCGTACAGCAGCGCGGTGTGGATTTTGCCGTTGCTGAAGGACAACACGGGTTGGGACCCGTTCAAGAACTTTGAGCCGATTACGATTGCAGACAAGACGCCGAACATCGTCGTCGTGCATCCGTCGGTGCCGGTAAACTCGATCAAGCAGCTAATTGCGCTCGCCAAGTCCCGCCCGGGAGCGCTCAACTACGCCTCGGTCGGCGTGGGCTCCGGGGCGCATCTCTCGACCGAACTGTTCAAGTCGATGGCCAACGTAAACATCGTGCACGTTCCGTACAAAGGCACCGCACCGGGTCTCACCGACCTGATCAGCGGCCAGGTGCAGTTGATGTTCGCCATCGCCGGCATCGCCATGCCGCACGTTAAATCGGGCAGATTAAGAGCGCTGGCCGTTACCAGCGCACAACAGTCGGCATTGGCGCCCGACTTGCCGACCGTTTCGGCGTCCGGATTGCCGGGCTACGAGTCCACGCAGATGTTCGGAATCTATGCGCCTGCCAGCACTCCCGCGTCCATCATCAGCCGGCTGAATCAGGACATAGTCAAGACGCTAAGTACCGCGGACGCGAAGAGCAAGTTGCTGAGTATCGGTCTGGAGGTCGTTGGCAGCTCGCCCGAAGAGTCCACGGCCATCATCAAAGCCAACATGGCCAAGATGGGCAAAGTCATCAGGGACGTCGGCATCCGCGCCGATTAAGCATGAAAGCGCTTGGGAAAATCGAAATTCTCATCACACATCACCCGTCACTCGAGGAAATTCGCATGAAGTCAGCCTTACTGAATACTTTGCTGGTATTTACCACCGTGGGCATTTCCACCGGAACCGGCGCACAGGCAGCTTCCAAGGAACCCGCGTATCCGACCAAGCCGGTCCGCTTTATCGTGCCACAGCCACCGAGCGGGACTGCCGACATGCTTGCGCGGATGATCGGCCAGAAGCTTTCGGATTCGTTGGGACACCAATTCGTAATCGACAATCGTCCCGGCGTAAGCGGCACCATCGGTTCCGACATTGTCGCCAAGGCACGGCCCGACGGTTATACCATCCTGATGACGTTGACTTCCCACACCACGACGCCAAGCATGTACGCGAAGCTCCCTTACGACGCGATCAAGGATTTCGCGCCGGTCAGCATGGTGACCTCGGCCGCGTTGATCCTGATCGTCAATCCGGCAGTGCCAGCGCATAGCGTCAAGGAACTGATTGCACTCGCAAAGTCCAGGCCCAATCAACTCAATTTCACCGCAGCCGCAATCGGCAGCGGCGGCCATCTTGCCGGCGAAATGTTGAAATCGATGGGCGGATTCACGGCAACGTACGTGAATTACCGTGGCACGGGTCCTGCAATCGTCGCGTTGCTCGGCAACGAGGTTCAGTTCATGTTCGCAGGGCTTTTGCCCGCGCAAGTGCAGATCAAAGCCAACAGGGTACGAGGCATCGCGGTTACGAGCCCCAAACGCAGCCCTTTTATTCCGGACTTGCCGACAGTTGCCGAGTCCGGACTCTCCAGTTTCGAAGTGGTCGGCTGGTATGGGGTGCTCGCGCCGGCCGGTACTCCACCTTCAATCGTCCGTCGCCTGAATACGGCGATCGTCAAGGTTCTGGGGCTGCCCGACATCCGGGAACGCATCGCCGGCCAGGGGGCCGAAGTGGTCGGTGATACGCCGGCGCATTTCGATGGTTTCCTTAAGGCCGACATCGCGCGCTGGGCGCCGATCATCAAGGCGTCGGGCGCGCGCGTCCAGTGAATTAAGGACAAGTACGCGCGATTTCGAATGAATCGGAATACAGGCACCGTGATCGTCGATGCGCAGGTTCATATCTGGACAGCCAGCACGCCCGAACGGCCCTGGCCCCCGATCGTTCATCCCACGCAAAGTCGGCCGCACAAGCCGGAACCCATAACGACCGAAATAATGCTGTGCGAGATGGACGCTGCAGGCGTCGATCGCGCCGTCATCGCGCCGCCGGTATGGGAAGGCGTGCGCAACGACTACGCATTGGCTGCGGCACGGCGGCACCCGGATCGTTTCGCCGTCATGGGGCGCGTCGATCTCAACGACCCCGCGTCGCGCAAGCTGATACCGGCCTGGCGCAATCAGCCCGGCATGTTGGGTTTCCGCTATGCCTTTCACCGGCCGTTGATACGCCCGCTGCTCGTCGAAGGCCGGATTGAATGGCTATTTGCAGAATCGGGAAAAGCGGGCTGCCCGATCATGCTGTTCGCGCAGCAGTCCGACCTGCACCTGATAAAGAGCATCGCCGAGCGCCACCCGGGACTGAAGCTCGTCATCGATCACTTCGCGCTGACCCACGGCAAGGACGAGGAGGCATTTCGCGATTTCGATAAATTGCTGGAGCTCGCCCCCTGTCCCAACGTTGCCGTGAAGGCAAGCTGTTTGCCTCTGTATACGACGGACGCTTACCCGTACCGCTGGCTGCACCCCTACATCCGTCGCGTTTACGAGGCGTTCGGTCCCAAACGGATGTTCTGGGGCAGCGACCTGTCCCGGCTACCCTGCACCTACCGTCAGTGTGTCACCATGTTCACCGAGGAGATGCCCTGGCTCCCGGCCGAAGACCTGAAGTGGATCATGGGACGTGGACTGTGCGAGTGGATCGGCTGGAAAGTGTAGGACGCGCACAGCCCTATCATCCTTCCGCCTTCGAGTTCCGGCCGCAAAAACAAAACCCCACCGGAGCGGGGTATCGCGGTGCAGAAGCGGACTTTAGACCCGGGGGCATTGTCGTTCGCTGACAGGCTCGAGAAAGGGGGTGTCCTCTGTCACGCAGGCCTTGTTGACGATTTGCTGGCTGGCGTTCGACGGGGCGTTGTGGGATACGCCTCGATGCTATTCCACAATCAGGCCAGCGGTTCGAGCAGGCGCACGGCCTCCGCAGGGCCGTCCTTCAACAAGGCCAGCGCGCGCCGGACTCCGGCTTTCAGCCTGGACCGCAGCCTGGCATCCGTGCCTTCAATCGCCTCGACCAGAAGAAAATCCTGGTCCTGTGCAAGAGCCGAAGCGAGCAGCACGGCCTGGAACAGATCCTTTTCACGCTTGGGATTGTCCGAGCCGGTGCGCAGCTCGAAGAGCGCCAGCTTGTGCAGGCAATACCATCCCGGATGCGGCACCGTTACGGGAACGATGCGATCGCGGCCGATCAGAACCGCCTCGCTCGTTGCCTTGAGCAAATAATCCAGGTACGGCAACCCCATCGCGTGCGCGCCCAGTCCGGGGACTTTCACCGACGTATAGGGCTTGCCGCGCGCGGGCACCAGCAGGTCCACCTTGAGACGACGGCCCCGAACCTTGAACGAGGTGGATGGCGCCCCCCGCTTCAGCGTCGGCACCTCGTGAAAGGGCAAGCCGGTCTGATTGAGCAGCCCGACGAATCCGCCTTCGGGCAGCGCCGCAAGCTGGATGCTCCGGGCCGCCACGTCCACGTCCTCGGTCATCGGAAACGGCGAGGCGGCGACCCCAAGCTCGTTGAGGATGGCGCCGAAGGCATGGGTACCGACCAGCACCCCCCCGCTGCCGAACACGCCCGCGTTGAACAGCGAGGCCACGGTCACCACGGTCGAGTTGTCGGCGCTGTGGAACCCGATCCGGCGCAGTTTCTGGCTGTACTCCGCGATCGCGGCCTGATCGCGGATTTCCGCCTTTGCCTGCTCGACCTTCTCCACCGTTTCCGCAGCCGTGGCCGGACCGAGATATTCGGCGATGCGCTTTCCGCGCGCGTCATAGCGGTAGCGATAAACAAACCTGCCACCGGCCCGCTCCTCCGTCTGGAGACTGCCCGCGGTCAGGAGCGGCACCCCCTTTTGCGCGAGCGCAAACTCCTTCGCCTGCGCGTAGATCGTGCGCAGGGACACGTCGAATTGCTTTATTTTTAACAAGGGGTTGCGCCGTTTGTGGTATAGAATACGATTCTATTCCACAACGCTACTCCAAACGCCAGGCGGTTGCAACACGACGCTTACAGCGCGCCCGGAACACCGGTCACCGTTTCTTAGAAGCCCATCCGCGATCCGCGATCCGCGAGTCACCGGGTCTAACACCATTCCGCCTTATGTTGTGAGCCGGTCCACGGCGAACGCCACGAGGTAGGAGATCGCCAGCGCGATCGAGAAAATCAGCGCGCCGCGCGTCATGCCCTTCGGGATGCCCATGCTCTCGAGGTAGCGCCTGACGCAGTAGATCGAGACGAAAAAAGCGACGATCGACAGCAGGATGCTCAGCATAGGCGTTTCCGGGGGTTCGACCCGGTCATTCTAATTCCGAGACTCATCACCCATCACCCATCACTCATCACCCATCACGGAAGTTCAGGCCCTTCTGCCTTCCGCCTTGCATTACGATCCCCTCGCGGGGACCGTGTGACTTTCTTTGCTCCCCCAAAGAAAGTCACCAAAGAAAGGGGTCCCCCGGTTCGCCGCCGCCACCTCGCAAGCTCGTAGCGGTCCCCTGCGCTGCTCGACCAGCCCGGCGGTCTGCGCAACTCGCACCAGGACATCGTGCTAGCCACACATTGGGCGTGTAATGCCGGGGGCTGGCGAGCGCCATCCAGGCTCACACAGTCCTCGCCCGAAACCCCGGACTGGTCTGTGCTGCTCGGCGCCTCTCAGGGGCCCCATGAACCACCCCCATCCCGGCCTTCCCCCGTGAGGGGAAAGGAGGTTTGCTACAGCGTCACCCCAAAATCGGGATAGGGGCGGCCAGATTACCTGACCGACCCCTCCCACACCACCCGGCATGCGGGTCCGCACCGGGCGGTTGAAATAGTTGAGGTCGGAGTGCAGGAGTAAATCCCTGCGCGCCGCCTGAAGTTGCTGG
>JACPTK010000066.1 GCA_016192825.1 Betaproteobacteria bacterium
CACATGTTCGCCGCACGAGGCTTCGCGCCGCCGATTGCTCGGACAACGCGCTCGATTGGCTACCTGTTGAACGGGTAATTCACAGGGTAAACTCCTTTCAGTTCACAAGATCAGCCAGGCTTGGCCTGGCACACCCAAGGCGCCAAGGAAACGAAAATATGCGCGAGCGCAGTGGAAACAACAAGCCGCCCGTCCGTTCCATTCTCACTTGTCCCGCCGTCGATCACTGATACCTTTGCGTCTTTGCGGCTAATCGATGCCCTGCGGGGCGCGGGTGTGCCAGTCGGTCACGAGCTGGTACTGGTGCGCGATGCCGAGCATCCGCGCTTCGGCGAAGTAGTCGCCGATGAGCTGCAGCCCGACCGGGAGCCCCTTCTCGTCGAAGCCGCACGGTATCGACATCGCGGGCAGCCCCGCGAGGTTCGCCGGGATGGTGTAGATGTCGTTGAGATACATCTGCACCGGGTCGTGCATCTTCTCGCCGAGCCGGAACGCCGTGGTCGGGCTGGTCGCCCCGAGGATGACGTCGCAGCGCTTGAACGCGTCGGCGAAATCGCGCGCGATCAACCGGCGTACTTTCTGCGCCTGGATATAGTAGGCGTCGTAGTAGCCGTGCGAGAGCACGTAGGTGCCGATCAGGATGCGTCGCTTCACCTCGTCGCCGAAGCCCTGCGCCCGCGTCTTTTCATAGAGGTCGGTGAGATCGGTGTGGTCCGGGGCGCGGTAGCCGTAGCGCACGCCGTCGTAGCGAGCGAGGTTGCTCGAGGCTTCCGCGGGCGCAAGCACGTAGTACACCGGCACCGCGAGCTTCATGTTGGGCAGGCTCACCTCGACCGTCTCGCAGCCGAGGCGGCGGTACTCCGCGATCGCCGCTTCCACCGCCTTCACCACGCCGGGTGCGGCGCCCGCGGCGGAAAACTCCTTCGGCAGCCCGATCTTCGTGCCTTTGAGCGGCGCGCCGAGCGCGCGCGCGTAATCCTCGCGCTCGCGCTCGAGCGACGTGGAATCACGCGCGTCGAAGCCGGCCATCACGTTCAGGAGCAGCGCCAGGTCTTCCGCGGAGCGCGCCAGCGGCCCGCCCTGGTCGAGGCTGGACGCGAACGCGATCATGCCGTAGCGCGAAACCACGCCGTAGGTCGGTTTCAACCCGCAGACGCCGGAGAGCGCCGCCGGCTGCCGGATCGAGCCGCCGGTATCGGTGCCGGTCGCGCCGGGCACGAGCCGCGCCGCCACCGCCGCGGCCGACCCCCCCGAGCTGCCGCCGGGCACGGTGTCCACGTTCCAGGGGTTCCTGACCGGCCCGTAATAGGACGTCTCGCTGGAGGATCCCATGGCGAACTCGTCCATATTGGTCTTACCGAGGTTGACCGCCCCGGCGCCGTTGAGCCGCTCGACCACGTGGGCGTCGTACGGCGATACGAAGTTGGACAGCATCCGCGACCCGCAGGTGGTCAGCCACCCCTTGGCGCAGAAGATGTCCTTCTGGGCCAAGGGGATGCCGGTCAGCGGCTGGCCGCCACCCGCCGCGCGTATCCCGTCGGCCGCCCGTGCCTGCGTCAGGCTGGCTTCTTCGTCGAGCGTGATGAAGCAATTGTACTTATCGTTTAATACCTTGATCCGATTCAGGAAATATCGCGCCAGCTCGACGCCGGAGACTTTGCGCGCGGCCAGTTCCTCGGACAGGCTCTTGATGGTGGCGTTGTGCATCGAAAACCGGGAGGCGGGCGGTGTGAGGAGGGAGGAGGGAGGCGCAACGTCGCAGGTTCCGCGCCTCTCGCCTCCCGCCTCACTCTATAACCTTGGGAACCAGGTACAGGCCGCCCTCGACGTGGGGAGCGACCGCCTGGAACAGCGCGTGCCGGTCGCCCTCGGTGACGGCGTCCTCGCGTAACCGCTGCACCACGTCCAGGGCATGGGCCATCGGCACGACCTCGCGGGTATCCACCGCCTGCATCTCGGCGATGAGCCGGAAAACGTCGTTGATCTGAGACAGCGCGGCCTGCGCTTCGGCTTCGTCGATCGCGACCCGCGCCAGGTGGGCTACTCGCTTCACTTCATCCAGCGTCAGCGCCATGTCATCCCGGGGAAAAATGCCGTAAATGCCTTAAAAACCGGTGCGGCATAGGGTATCATAACCATTTGAAGCAGAGCGCCAAATCCCTTTTGCCGGAACGCGTTATGTTTGGTTTCTTGAGCAGCTACTTTAACGACGATCTCGCGATCGATCTCGGCACCGCCAACACCCTGATCTACGTGCGCGGCAAGGGCATCGTCCTCGATGAACCCTCGGTGGTCGCGATCCGCCAGGAAGGCGGACCGAACGGCAAGAAGGTGATCCAGGAGGTGGGCCTTGCCGCGAAGCAGATGCTCGGCCGCACGCCCGGCAACATCACCGCGATCCGGCCGATGAAGGACGGCGTCATAGCCGACTTCACGGTGACCGAGCAGATGCTCAAGCACTTCATCAAGAAAGTGCACAACTCGCGCGTGTTCAAGCCGTCGCCGCGCATCATCATTTGCGTGCCGTGCGGCTCGACCCAGGTCGAGCGGCGCGCCATCCGCGAGTCCGCGATCGGCGCGGGCGCCTCGCACGTCTATCTCATCGAGGAGCCGATGGCGGCGGCGATCGGCGCCGACCTACCCGTCGGGGAGGCCACCGGCTCGATGGTGGTGGACGTCGGCGGCGGCACGACGGAAGTCGGCGTGATCTCGCTGGGCGGCCTGGTCTACAAGGGATCGGTGCGCGTCGGCGGGGACAAGTTCGACGAGGCGATCATCAACTACATCCGCCGCAATTACGGCATGCTGATCGGCGAGACCACCTCGGAGCAGATCAAGAAGGAAATCGGCTCCGCGTTCCCCGGATCGGAGGTGCGCGAGAAGGAGGTGAAGGGCCGCAATCTGGCCGAAGGCATCCCGAGGAGCTTCACCATTTCCTCCAACGAGATCCTCGAGGCGCTGACCGAGCCCCTGAACTCCATCGTTTCCGCGGTCAAGTCCGCGCTCGAGCAGACCCCGCCCGAGCTCGCCGCCGACATCGCCGAGAAAGGCATGGTGATCACCGGGGGGGGCGCGCTGCTGCGCGACATCGACCGGCTGCTCATGGAGGAGACCGGGCTGCCGGTCATCATCGCCGAGGACCCGCTCACCTGCGTCGTGCGCGGCTCGGGCAAGGCGCTCGAGAGGATCGAGCGGCTCGCCAGCATCTTCACCAACGACTGACGTCGAGTGCTGAGTGCAAAGTGCAAAGTGCGGAGTCCTGAACCCGTAGCGGCTGCCGCCGCGGCGGGTTTCGCTCATCACTCATCACTCAGCACTCAGCACTGCTGATGGAACATCAGCCGCCTCCGTTTTTCAAGACCGGCCCCACCCCGCTCGCCCGACTGCTGATCTTCTCCGCGCTGTCCCTCGCGTTCCTCGTCGCCGACGCCCGCTTCAACTATCTGCTCACCCTGCGCCAGGTCGCGGCGGTCGTCGTCTACCCCTTCCAGCGCATCGCGACCGCGCCCGCGAGCATCGCGCGGCGCATTGGCGAGTTCTTCGTCACCCACGGCTCGCTGCGCGAGGACAACGCCCGTCTCGCCCGGGAGAATTTCGAGAACGCGACACGGCTGCAGCAGCTGGAGGCGCTGCGGGCGGAAAACGCCCAGTTGCGCGAGCTGCTCGCGATCCGCGGACGCATTGGCGTGGAGCTGGCCGCCGCCGAGGTGCTGTACGCGTCGCGCGATCCCTTCACCCGCAAGGTGATCGTCGACCGGGGCTCGCGACACCAGGTGCTCCCCGGACAGGCGGTGATCGACAACCGCGGCGTGGTCGGCCAGGTGACGCGCGTCTATCCCTGGCTCGCGGAGGTCACCCTGGTCACCGACAAGGGGCAGTTCATTCCCGTGCAGAACCTGCGCAACGGCCTGCGCGCGGTCCTCGCGGGAACCGGGAACGACGGCGCGCTGGAGCTGCGCTTCATCCCGCTCAACGCGGATTACCAGAACGGCGACCGGCTCGTCACCTCCGGTATCGACGGTGTCTACCCGCCGGGACTGCCGGTCGCGCAGGTGATGCACGTCGAGCGCAGCGCCGCGCAGATCTTCGCCCGCATCACCTGCGCGCCGCTCGGCGGCGTGTCGAACCATGCCCAGGTGCTGATCGTCCGCGGGGCCCGCGAGCTACCGCCGCGCCCGGTCGAGGAGCCCAAATCGCCGCGGGCCAGGAAATCGAGGAAGGGCTGATGGCCGACGCGCGCATCGCACCCCACGTCATCCTGCTGCCCGTCAAGGCCGGCTTCATCGTGCTCACGCTGATCGCTGCCCTGCTGTTGAACCTGCTGCCGTGGTCGGGCGCGGCGTTGTGGATCAAGCCCGACTTCGTCGCGCTCCTCGTGCTCTACTGGTGCATCGAGCAGCCGCGCAAGGTCGGGTTCGTCGCGGCGTGGCTGCTGGGGCTGTTCATGGACGTCGCCGACGGCTCGCTGTTCGGCCAGCACGCTCTCGCCTACTCCATCCTTGCCTACGCCGGCATCGTGCTCCACCGCCGTGTGCGCATGTTTTCCGGCACGCCGCAGGTGCTGCACGTCGTGCCGCTGCTCCTGATGAACGACCTCATCGTGCTGGGCATCCGCGCGGCGGCGGGCGCGGATTTCCCGGGGTTCCAGTACTTCGCGGGCAGCTTCGTCGCCGGCGCGCTGTGGCTTCCGCTCGGCGTGCTGCTCAAGCTTCCGCAGCGCCCGAAGCCCGACCCCGATCACGTGTGACAGGCCATGCGCTCGGAATTGTCGTTCAATCCCGGCGTCGAGCTGCGCAACGCGCAGCTCGAGCTCCACCATTTCCAGGTGCGGCTGGCGATCGCGTCGGGTATCGTGCTGTTCCTGTTCCTGCTGCTCGGCGTCCGCCTCTTCTATCTGCAGGTCGTCAAGCACGAGCAGCTGCGGACGCTCGCGGAGGCGAACCGCATCTCGATCGTCCCGGTCGTGCCCAACCGCGGCATCATCGTGGACCGCAATGGCGTCGTGCTCGCGAACAATTATTCCGCCTACACGCTGGAGATCCGGCCGGCCCGGGCGGGCAACCTCGAATCGCTGATCGACGAACTCGCCACCCTGGTCGAGATCACCCCGCGCGACCGGCGGCGCTTCAAGCGGCTGCTCGAGGAAAGCAAGAGCATCGGCAGCCTCCCGATCCGCACCCGGCTCTCGGAGGAGGAAATCGCGCGCTTCGCGGCGAACCGCTACCGCTTTCCCGGCGTGGAAATCAACGCGCGGCTGTTCCGGCACTACCCGCAGGGCGAGCTGTTTTCCCACGTGGTGGGCCACATCGGCCGCGTCAACCAGCGCGAGCTCGAGCAGCTCGAGGCCGACGGCCTGTACGCCAACTACCGCGGCACCGACTACATCGGCAAGACCGGGCTCGAGCACAACTACGAGCGCTACCTGCACGGAACCACCGGCGTGGAGGAGGTCGAGGTGGATTCCGGCGGGCGCCCGGTGCGCACGCTCTCGCGCACGCCGCCGGTGTCCGGCAACAACCTCGCGCTCAACCTCGACGCGCGCCTTCAGGAAGTCGCCTACCAGGCGTTCGGCGAGCGCCGCGGCGCGCTGGTCGCGATCGAGCCCGCCACCGGCGGCGTGCTCGCCTTCGTGAGCAAGCCCGGCTTCGACCCCAACCTGTTCGTGGACGGCATCGATCCCCAGAACTGGGACGATCTCAACAGCTCGCCCGACCGGCCGATGGTGAATCGCGCGCTCGCCGGCACCTATCCGCCCGGCTCCACCTTCAAGCCCTACATGGCGCTCGCCGCGCTCGCTTACGGCAAGCGCACCCCCCAGCAGACCATCTCCGACCCGGGCTATTTCAACTTCGGCGGTCGACTGTTCCGCGACAGCAAACCAGGGGGCTACGGGGTCGTGGACATGTACAAGTCCATCGTCGTGTCCTCCGACACCTACTATTACATGCTGGCCAACGACCTCGGTATCGACGCCATCTCGCGTTTCATGGCGCGGTTCGGCTTCGGAGCCCGCGCCGGCATCGACATCGCGGGCGAGGCGGCGGGGGTACTGCCCTCGCAGGAGTGGAAGATGCGCCGCTTCGGGCAGAAGTGGTTCGCGGGCGAGACCATCAGCGTCGGCATCGGGCAGGGCTACAACGCCTACACGCCGCTGCAGCTCGCGGCGGCGGTGGCCACGATCGCCAACGATGGCGTCATGTTCCGGCCGCATATCGTCAATTACGTCGAGGACATCCGCACCCACGAGCGCACGCTGATCGAGCCCAAGCCGCTGCGCACGCTCGACCTCAACCCGGAGCACATCGCGTTCATCAAGGAAGCGATGGTCGGCGTCAACCAGGAGGGCACCGGCGCGCGCGCTTTCGCCGGCGCCGGTTACGCGAGCGCCGGCAAGACCGGCACCGCGCAGGTGATCGGCATCAAGCAGGGCGAGAAATACGTGGAAAGCCGGGTGCAGGAGCGCCACCGCGATCACGCCTTGTTCATCGCCTACGCGCCCGCCGAGCAGCCCCGCATCGCGCTCGCGGTGGTGGTCGAGAATTCCGGCTTCGGCGCCCGCTACGCGGCGCCGGTCGCGCGCAAGGTGCTCGACTATTACCTGCTCGGCAAGCTGCCCGGGCCGGAAAAGCGCGGCAAGGACGACCATGAGTAGCGGAGTCATCAGGCGGTTCAAGCACTATCTCGCGCGCCACCTCGACGGCGCGCTGCTCGGGCCCGTGCTCGCCCTGATGGCGCTGGGGCTGCTGGTTCTGTTTAGCGCCTCCAACGCGAGCGCCGCGCGCGTCACCGCGCAGTTCGCCAACATGCTGATCGCGCTGGGGGTGCTGTGGGCATTCGCCAACATCCCGCCCCACTTCCTGTTGCGGCTCGCGCTGCCGCTCTACGCGCTCGGCGTGCTGCTGCTCGTCGCGGTGGGGCTGTTCGGCGACGTGGTGAACGGCGCCCGGCGCTGGCTCGACCTGGGCGTGACCCGCATCCAGCCCTCGGAGCTGATGAAGATCGCGGTGCCGCTCGCGCTCGCCTGGTACTTCGACCGGCACGAGGCCGCCCTGCGGCTCTCCAACTACGTGGTCGGCGCGCTCATGCTAGTCGTCCCGGTCGCCCTCATCGCGCGGCAGCCCGATCTCGGAACGGCGCTCCTCATCACGGCATCGGGGTTTTTCGTGCTGTTCCTCGCGGGGCTGCCGTGGCGCATCATCGCCGGCCTCGCCGTGGCCGCCGCCGCCGCGGCGCCGTTAGCATGGTCGGCGCTGCACGACTACCAGCGACAGCGCATCCTCATGCTGCTCGACCCGGCGCAGGACCCTCTCGGGTCCGGCTACCATACGATCCAGTCCACCATCGCGGTCGGCTCCGGCGGCTGGTTCGGCAAGGGCTGGATGAACGGCTCGCAGACCCATCTCGACTTCATCCCGGAGCGCACCACCGATTTCATCTTCGCGGTCTTCGCCGAGGAGTTCGGCCTGTTCGGGGGCCTCGCGCTGCTCGCGCTGTTCGTGCTGGTGATCGTGCGCGGCTTCCTGATCACCGCGAACGCGCCGACGCTGTTCACGCGGCTGCTCGCCGGCGCGATCACGCTCACCTTCTTCACCTACGCCTTCGTCAACATGGGCATGGTGAGCGGCGTGCTGCCGGTGGTCGGAGTGCCGCTGCCGCTCGTCTCCTACGGCGGCACCGCGCTGGTGTCCATCTGTCTCGGCTTCGGGATCCTGATGAGCATCCAGAGCCACAAGAAGCTCGTGCAGACATGATCAGTGCGGAGTGCAAAGTGCAAAGTGCTGAGTCAAAAACCAGGTTTGACCCTCGTTACTCAGCACTCGGCACTCAGCACTTGGCGGTCGCCGTGGCGCTGGCGATCGCGCTCGGCGGCTGTGGAACAGCCACCAGGCGCGACGCAGCCACGGGGGCGCCGCCCGCGCGCGGCGGCGGCTACTACCTCGACGACGGTCCGGGCGCGAGCCCGCCGGCGAACCTCGACAGCATCCCCGACGCGGTGCCCAGGCCCGAGCCGCTGCATCGCGGGACCAGCCGTCCGTACATCGTGATGGGACGGAGCTATACGCCGATGACTTCGCACCAGCCGTACAAGGCGCGCGGCATCGCGACCTGGTACGGCCGGCGCTACCACGGCAAGCCGACGTCCTCGGGCGAGATCTACGACATGTACGCCATGACGGCCGCGCACACCACGCTGCCGATCCCCAGCTACGCGCGCGTGACCAAGCTCGACAACGGCAAGTCGGTGGTGGTGCGCATCAACGATCGCGGGCCCTTTGTCGGCGGGCGCATCGTCGATCTATCGTACACCGCGGCCCACCGGCTCGGCGTGCTCGCCGGCGGAGCCGCGATGGTGGAAGTCGAAGCCATCAACCCCGACGCATCCGGCGCCCTGGTCGCCACGGCGCCCCCCCCTCCTCCACCTCTCGTCCCGGCACCCGAGGCCGCGCCTTCCGTGGCGCCGCGCGAGGCTCAGCCTCCCGCAATATCAACGCCAGCGACAGAGCCGCCGTCACCGGCTGCAAGCACACCGCAGGTGCCGCTAATGGCGGACGCAAGCGGGGTTTACCTGCAATTGGGGGCGTTCGGCTCGCGCGAGAACGCGGAGAGCTTCCTCGCGCGCCTGAAGGCACAGTTGGACTGGCTGGCGCCGCACATCTTCCCGCGCGATGGGCTGTTCCGCGTCCACGTCGGCCCGTACGCCAATCAGCGCGAAGCGCGGCAGATCGCGCACCGCATCAGCCAGGCGCTCGGCATCAAGCCGATGGTGCTCGTTAGGTAAGCAGCAAGCCGTAAGCGGTAAGCGGTTTACTGCTCACCGCTCACTGTTTGCCCTCCAGACGCAACAGCGCGTGAACCATCTCCAGCACCATCCGCTTGTGCGCGTCGTTCAGCAGCTCGAACTTCCTTGACGGCCAGCCGTGCTCGAGCCGGTAGGAGCCCGCCTCCTGCCGCGCTGCCAATGGTTGCCGCTCATCTTTCCTTTCGGCTTCGCCAAAGCGCAACCAATGCGCGCTAACATCGAGCCACAATCCGAGGGCGCGGATCTTGTCCTGCGAAGGCAGGGCCTTGCCCGACAGCCATTTCCGTACCGCCTGCGTGGAAACCGGGTCGCCGTGATAACGGAGATTGAACTCGCGCGCGATGCGGGTAGGGCCGCCGGCATCGACTCGCGCCTTGCGCATTGCCTCCTTGAGGCGCTTGCTGAAGCCCTGTTTCTCGTCAGCGAGAGTCATGCCTGGAAACACTACCACCAAGCATGAAGGTGACAGGTTACTCCTGGTTGCTTTGTAGAGTAACCAGTAGTAGCCTATGCGCGAAATCAAGTCGCTGCACGTCGAGGTTAGCAGTTCCATTGTTGCGGTCTGCCGACATGAGCTGGCGCAAACACGGTTTTTCGAAGGTCATCGAGCAGATTCCGATTGGCATGGCCATCACCCGCCTCGACGGGACGCTCGAGTATGCCAACGCGTATCTCCTCAAGCTGATCGGCGCGCGCGGCAAAGAACTTGCCGGCGCGCCCCTGTCGCGATTCGTGCGCCCGGCGGTTCCAGGACCTCACGGCGAGCCGCGAGACTTTTCGGGCGCCGCCCAGAACCCGCGTCGTGAGGTCCAAATTTGCGGCGGCGAGGAAACGCTCGATATGCTCGAGTCGGTGTATCCCGTCCACGACAACGCGGACGCAGTGACCCATTTCATACACCTCCTGCAGGACATCAGCGCGCAGAAGCAGCACGATGCCCTCTCCACGCTCGCGTTCTACGACAGTCTCACCGGGCTACCCAACCGCAACCTGCTGAAGGACCGACTGGAGCGCGCTGCGGCGGGGACGAGTTCGTCGCGCTGATCGACGGGCTGGACGATCCGCATCTCGCCGCGCGCGACCGTCTACAAGACAGGCTGACGCGGCGACCCGCGACTGGTAACCGGCACTAAGGATGAAGCGCGAAACAGGAAGAAAAGCCTCCGTAAATAAGTTCCTGTTGCCTTCCGCCTTCGCTAAGACACGCCTTCCAGCCGGAACACGACCGGCACCAGCAGCCACGACTCGATCGGCTCCGCGCCGCGCCGCGCCGGGACGAAACGCCAGCCGCGGACCGCCTCCAGCGCGGCCCCGTCGAGATGGCCCGATCCGCTCGATTTCTCGACGTCCACGCGCATCGGCAATCCGTCGCGCGCCACCAGCACGCGCAGCGTCACCGTGCCTTGTTCGCCGGCGCGCCGCGACGCCAGCGGGTAGCGCGGCGTGGGGTTGCTGAGATAAGCGGCGTTGAGGCTCGGCGGCATCGCCGCCATGCCCGCCATTTGCGCTTTCTGGTCGAGGGCGGCTGACTGCGGCTCCGGGGATTTGGACGGCGGTGCCACGAATGCGCTCTCCGCCGGTTGCTGCTCGTTCATCGCCAGAACCGCTGCCTGCCGCTCGAGCGGGGGCATGGCCCGCGCTGTTGCCTGCATCCGCTCCGGCTTGCGCTGAAGCGGTACCCGGGGCGCGAAATTGGGAAGCAC
The DNA here is from genome assembly GCA_016192825.1 of Betaproteobacteria bacterium. Lineage (GTDB taxonomy): Bacteria > Pseudomonadota > Gammaproteobacteria > Burkholderiales > SG8-41 > SG8-41. The sequence continues at coordinate 10,504 of JACPTK010000066.1, forward strand.
GTCGGGCAGCGGCGTGGGCGGCAGTATCACCACTTCGAGCGCGCTTGCTCTGGTCGGCTCCGGCTCGTGCGCCGGCGGCGGCAGCGCGACCAGCACCGCCGCATGCGCGACGACGCTCAGCGCCAGAAATACGAGGAGTGCATGCCGCGCTTGCCGGCGCTGCTGCGGTCCGCATATTTCAGACGTCATCGCGTGCTCGTGACGCATGTTCACCCGGAAACAGCGGGCGCCAGACAACGGGTTCGGAGTGGCACTGCTGCGCTGCCCGCGAAACCGGTCGGGCACGCCCGCACAGTATACTGCCACGAATGAAATGGTTTCTGCTGCGCATGATCGATGGTTACCGTCTGCTGCTCTCCCCGTTCTTCGGGCAGCAGTGCCGGTTCTATCCCACCTGCTCGGCCTACGCGCGCGAGGCGATCGAGGTGCATGGCTCGCTCAAGGGCTCGTGGCTCGCGGTGAAGCGCATCCTGCGCTGCGGGCCGTGGCATCCGGGCGGGCCGGACCCCGTCCCGCCGCCTGGAAATACGTGACGGAAGTTATGCGGCTCGCGGCTCGTGACTGGGTCTAACCGCGACCCGCGATCCGCCATCCGCGGTTTATTGCGCCACGCGGCAGACGAGCCCCTTCAGATAGTCCCCCTCCGGAAAGTTGAGCGCGACCGGATGGTCGGGCGCCGCGCCGAGGCGCTCCACGATCTGGGCGTTCACGCCGGCGTCGAGCGCCGCCCCGGCGATGATCTTCTGGAAAAGATCGATCGAAACGCCGCCCGAGCAGGAGAAGGTCACGAGCGACCCGCCGGGACGCAGCAGCTTGAAAGCCAGCAGGTTGATGTCCTTGTAGGCGCGCGCCGCCCTCGCGACGTGCGCGGCGGTCGGCGCGAACTTGGGCGGATCCAGGGTGATGAGATCGAACTGGCGGCGGCCGTCGCGCAGGTGCCGCAACATCTGGAACACGTCGCCCCCGACCCAGTCCACACCGGACAGGCCGTTGAGCTCCGCATTGGCGCGCGCCAGGGCAAGCGCTTCGGCGGAGCTGTCCACGGCCATGACCGACCGCGCCCCGCCCGCTTGCGCGTTGAGCGCGAAACCGCCGGTATAGCAGAAGCCGTCGAGCACGTCACGTCCGCGCGCCAGCCGGCGCACCCGCAGGCGGTTGTCGCGCTGGTCGAGATAGAAGCCGGTCTTGTGGCCGCGTTCGAGGTCCACCTCGAACTTGAGACCGTGCTCGCGCACGACGATGCGCGCCGGCTCGCGCGGGCCGCGGAGCGGACCGCTCGCGGGCGCCAGCCCCTCCAGCTCCCGCACCTCGGCATCCGAGCGTTCCCAGACCCGCGCCGCGCCGCTCGCCTCGACCAGCGCCTCGGCGATCACATCACGCCACGCATCCGCGCCGGCGCTCGTCAACTGCAGCACGAGGGTGTCGGCATAGCGATCGGCTACCACCCCGGGCAGCCCGTCGGACTCGCCGTGGAGCAGCCGCATCGCGTCGGTGTCGGCCCCGTCGAGCAGCGACCGGCGTTGCCCCACTGCCTGGGCAATGCGCTCGCGGAAAAACGCGCCGTCTATGGCGCGTTTTCCCCAGTCCCAGATGCGGGCGACAATCTGCGATTGCGGGCTGAAGGCCGCGAGCGCCAGGAATTCCCCGGTGGCCGAGTGAACCTCTACCGTCTCGCCCGCGTCGGGCTTGCCCTGCACCTTCGCCACCGCGCCGGAAAACACCCACGGGTGGCGGCGCTTGAGCGATTTCTCCCGCCCGGGCTTGAGGATCAGCTTATGCATGAAAACCGGAAAATAGCCGCCAAGGCGGTAGAGTAGAGGAGGAAGTAGTGTCACAAAGTAACACTACCCCTCCCCCCTCGTCGAACCGGACGTGCAGGTTTCCCGCATCCGGCTCTCATGCAAGCAATCGCCGCCGCAGTGCGCGCGCTCATAGTGACAGCAGG
>JACPTK010000086.1 GCA_016192825.1 Betaproteobacteria bacterium
AGGAGCTTCGGCTTGAGGGCCGCGATGCGGTCGCGCACGTCGAAGGTGTCTATCGCCATCAGGTCGTGATATTGGGACAGCGGGCCCACCTGGCGGTGCCGCTCCATCAGGCGCTCGCGCAAGCCCGGCTCCACCAGGTGCATCGCGGCGCGCTGAAACGCGAGCCATTGTTCGTAGACCTTCGGGTCCTCCGGGGCGCGCAGACGCATCTCGTAGGTGCCCGGCGCGCGCACCTTGGGCCGCGCCGCGACCGCCATCACCACGAGGCCCTTCACTTCATCCGGATAGTCCAGGCCGTACTGCAGCGCGATCGACGCGCCCAGCGTGTACCCCACCAGGACGAGGTCCCTGTTCAGGCCCTGTGCCCACAGCCAGCCGCGCACCCACTCCGCGTAGCGCGCAACGTCCGGACAGCGGGTGCCCTCCAGGTGCCCGGGCAGGTTGGGCGCGACGCTGTCCGGGAAATGCCTGCGTTGACAGTCATACGCCTCCGCGCAGGCGCCCGCGCCCGGACCGTGGAGGAACACGAGTTGCGTCATATGAGAGTTCCTTGTTCATTGACATCGATGCACCGCGCCGCTGACGCCATCTTACAACCGATGCTCGCTTGCTTGTCGCCCCGGACCGCGCGGCGTCGCGCGCTGCTTGAGTGCGTTCTCGACGTCCTAGCAGCCTGTCGGACTTAGGTGTCCGACAGGCTGCTAACAGCAAAACCGCCCGCGAGTTTCGAATGAAACCCAGGGTAACGACCCCGATTGGCCTCCAGTGGGCAGGCGCATAGGCCGAGAATGAGGTCTTCACTGTCGTTGGCCCGCGTTATCGTGCGGGCGGTTTTGCATAAGGAGTTTGTCCGGGCTAAGCCCGACAAACTCCTAGTGGAAACGGCTGCCGCCGATCGCGCAGCACCCGCGGGTCGAGCTCGCTTTCGAATAAGGCGCGGTAAGCGGGCTGGCGCGCCTGATCATCCAGGCCGAGCGCCACATATTCCCCGTGGGGCGTGAGCCGGGCGATCGGCTAACCCTCGGCGTTCGCCGCGTAGCGGCTCCAGGGATAAACGATAGACGGAACCCGCTCTCGTCTCTCGCCTGGCGTCTATCGGGTTCATCCGTCTCTCCTCTCTCGCCTGGCGCCTGGCGCTCTTGAGCCTTATTCCTTCCGCCTTTCGCCTTAGGGCTCCGCCCTCCCGCCTTGGGCCGAGCCGGACAACGACGACGTGGCGTGATAACATACGTTATAACATCGCCACGGAGATCGTCCTCATGAAGCTCAAGATCACCACTATCGGCAACTCCGCCGGCGTGATTCTGCCCCGGGAGCTGCTGGCGCGGCTGCGCGTTGCCAAGGGCGACGCGCTCTATGCTACCGAGCTGCCCGACGGCGTGAAGCTCACGCCCTTCGACCCCAAGCTTGCCGGCCAGATGGAAGTCGCCGAGCGCGTCATGCGGGAAGACCGCAACGTGCTGCGCAAGCTTGCAAAGAGCTGACGATGATCGTATGGCTCGAAAAGGCGCTGGTGCTCGCCATCCACGACCGCCAGCTCGCCGAGCATGGCGGCAGCGCCGGCGTGCGCGACGAAGGATTGCTGGAGTCAGCGCTTGCGCGGCCGCGGCAGCTCCACGCCTACGGCGACCCGGAGCCGGATCTTGTCGACCTTGCGGCGAGTCTCGCCAACGGACTCGCGCGCAACCACCCTTTCGTGGATGGCAACAAGCGCGCCGCGCATGTGGCCTACCGAACATTTCTCGAGCTCAATGGCACCGGTCTCGCTGCGACTGACGAGGACAAGTACCTGACGATACTGGCCCTCGCCGAAAGCAAGCTCAGCGAGCGGGAATTCGCCGCCTGGCTGCGCGGGCGCGTGCGCACGCGCGGGCGCCGCGAAGCGCACGAGCCGCGGGCCGCGTACCGTCCGCGGGCCCTGCGCCGAAGGCACAAGCCGCAGGGCAAGAGGACCGCGAAGCGGGCCTAGCGGCAGCTTGCCGGCAAACAGGTGGCGGGAAGGTCGGCGCTGCGGCAGACCCACTCCACGATGTTGCCGTCCTTCTTCACCGGGGTGAGCATCACGCTCCGGCCGGACAGCTTCTTGCCCCGCTCCCCGAAGATCGCCCGGATCGTTCCATCCGCCTCCAGCACCAGGCGCCCCACGTATTTGCCCGACGTGTTGCCCGCCACCTCCTCTATCTTCGCCGGCAGGCGGTTGCGCTCCTTCAGGTACTCCTGCACCGGCGTCTTCGCGGCCCCCGCCAGCGAAATGCCTTCCGAGACCATGGAGCGATAGACGTAATGGGCGATGCCCGGGACCACCATAATCGTGACGATCAGCGTCACGGCCTGGAGCGCCAGCGGCCCGATGAATGCGCCCGTGCCCGCGACCGGCTCCGCCTTCGCGGCCATGGCGCGCACGTGGTCGAAGTAGAGCCGGTTGGCGAGGAGCGGCGGCACGATCCAGCCCAGCGCCACGAGCGAGAGCAGTGTCCCGGTGATGATCCGGGTCGGCACGGGATCGAGCGCCTGCTCGCAGGTGTCGCCGGGCACGGCGAAGAGCAGAACGGACAGCAGGAACGGCGTGGAAACGAAGAAATACGCCCACGACCACGCGTGGAGCCTGCGGTAGCTCAGCCAGGCGAAGGTGCCGAAGAACGCCGCCCGGTTCCACGACAGCCAGCCGCCGCGCGCGAATTTTTCGAATCGCGGGCGGTAGTAGCCCCAGCGCTTTCCGGCGACCGCCTCGTACTTCGACCAGTCCGGCTCGCTCATACCCGCCCCCACAGGTATCCGGCTTTCCGATTCTAGTCCGGCTCCGGGCCCGAGTTTCGCTTTTCGCCTTTCGCCTTCCGCCTTCAGTCAGCCGCCCGGGCTAGCCTAAAAAGCCGCGGCCCAGGTTCCAGAAAATGGCCGCGATGAGCCCCGACAGGGGAATGGTCAGTACCCAGGCCCAGATGATGCGCGCGGCGATGCCCCAGCGCACGGCCGATACCCGGCGCGAAATGCCGACGCCCACGATGGCGCCGGTGATCGTGTGCGTGGTCGAAACGGGTATGCCCATCCACGTCGCGAGAAACAGCGTGACGGCGCCCGCGGTCTGCGCGGAGAACGCGCCCGTGGGCCGGATCCGCGTAATGCCGATGCCCATCGTCCGCACGATGCGCCAGCCGCCGAACAGGGTGCCGAGGCCCATCGCGAACTGGCACGAGAGCACGACCCAGAACGGAACGTGGAACGCGCCTTCCAGGTAGCCGTTGGCATACAGCAGGACCGCGATGATGCCCATGGTCTTCTGCGCGTCGTTGCCGCCATGGCCGAGGCTGTAGAGCGAGGAGGAGACGAACTGCAGCTTGTTGAACTTGGCCTCGGTGCGGGCGGGCGACGCATTCTCCAGCGCCCAGAGCAGGGTCACGGCCAGCGCCAGCGACAGCACGAGCCCGAGCAGGGGCGAGAGGATGATCGCCGCCGAAGTCCAGATCAGTCCATGCGGGATGATGACGCTCCAGCCGGCCTTGGCCAGCGCCGCCCCGACCAGCCCGCCGACCAGCGCGTGCGACGAGGACGAGGGAATGCCGAACCACCAGGTGATGACGTTCCAGGAGATCGCGCCGCACAGCGCGCCGAAAATCACCGCGTTGTCGATGATCGCCGGCGAGACGATCCCCGAGCCGACGGTCTTCGCCACGTGCAGCCCGAAAAAGAGGAAGGCGACGAAATTGAAGAAGGCGGCCCACGCCACCGCCGCCTGCGGCGTCAGCAGCCGGGTCGAGACCATCAGCGCGATCGAGTTCGCCGCGTCGTGGAACCCGTTCATGAAGTCGAAGGCGAGCGCCACGACGACGAGAATCGCCATGACGAGCAGGCCGTGCTCGCTCATATCCGCTCGAGCACCACGCCGTGGATGACATCGGCCGCATCCTCGCAGCGGTCGACCGCCTCCTCGAACAGCTCGTAGAGCTCCTTGGCGCGGATCAGCGCGCGCGCGTCCGTCACCTCGGCAAACAGCCGGGTCATCCCGGCGCGCATGACCTGGTCGGCGTTGCTCTCGATTTCGCCGATTTCCTGGCAGATCTGCAGGATGCGCGGCGCGTTCTTCATGTCGACCAGGAGCGCGACGGCCTCCTGGACCTTCTCCGTGGCGCGCAGCCCGATCTGGCCGAGCGCCGCCATCTCCGGCGTGAAGTCGCCGGGACCGTAGAGCGCGGCGCGCTGGGGAATCTCTTCCATGTAGTCGATCATGTCGTCCAGCGCCATGGCGAGTTCCTTGATCTCCCAGCGGTCGAAGGGCGTGATGAAGGTCTCGTGCAGGGACAGGAAAATGCTGCGCGTCACGCCGTCCGCCTCGCCCTCGGCCTTCGTGATTTCGCCGAACAGCTGCTTGAAGGCCTCCGGGTCGCGCACCGAGCTCATCTTCGCGAGGACCTTTGCGCCGCGCACCGTGCACGCCGCCAGCTCGTTGAAGAGCACGAAATAATTGTCACTGCGCGGTGACACCAGGGAGATCATCCTGCTCATCATTCCGCCAGCCATGCTGCCTCCTCGGGAATGGTCCGATTCATGTTTAGGATGCGGTGGTGGGCCAGTATAAGTGCCCCCGCCCCCGCAAGACCTTGCGCGAGATCAAAGTATGACGCCGTTCTGGCGGACCCGGGCATTTGTCACGAACCCGGGCGGGGCCTGAAACAGCGGGAGATTCTCGTGCTGACGCCCGGCAGCGGGTCTATCAACGGGGCGGTAGAGTAGAGGAGGAAGTAGTGTCACAAAGTAACACTACCCCTCCCCCCTCGTCGAACCGGACGTGCAGGTTTCCCGCATCCGGCTCTCATGCAAGCAATCGCCGCCGCAGTGCGCGCGCTCATAGTGACAGCAGG
>JACPTK010000035.1 GCA_016192825.1 Betaproteobacteria bacterium
CGAACCCGAGCGCCACAACAGGGGGATTTCGCATGTTTGGATTTCATGCATGCGAATTACCTCAGATCCCACCCTATCGCCCGAGGGGGAATCGACCCTACAGAGCCTTAGCGTCAACAGAATTTCTTTACCCATCCCCAATTTGCGACCTCAAGCTCGCGGCTTCGGAAGCGTTCAGTTGAAAGGCAAAATCGCCTGGGAACCGATCCATATTTCGTTTTACGGCCTGATTCAACGCCTTGGTCGTGACACCATAGATGTCAGCTAGATCTGCATCAAGCATGACCTTTTGTCCTCTCACGAGGAAAATTCGCGATGCGATCGCTTCTGTCGGTTCCATCGGAGGGGCGTGAGTTGTCGACCGGCCAATCAATAGAACGTTTGTGCCGGCCCTGCGTTGACCCCAGTCCGGGCCAGCCGAAATAACTGCTTTAATTCTGCCTTCTGACTTTGGGAGGGTGGCTGCCGTAGCCATTTTGCCTTCTGACTTCTGCCGTCGGCGCAGCCGCCTGCCGGGTCCTGTCCATTGATCGTTCGGTAAATGATTGACAGATCATTTACCGCCATAATTTCCCCTCTCCACTCGGGAGAGGGGCATGGGGTGAGGGATTCGAGCGTCAGCGCTTGGCGAACGCTCGATAACGCCCGGCGTCTTCCCGATTCTCCCGCTGGTGCATCTGGTGTGTGACTTGGCCGTCGCGTTGTCTCGATTCAGTACCTGTACCGGGAGATCGGATCAGCCACCGGCCATTCCGCCACCCGGCCGCGGCTGAGGCTCGCGTCCCACAGGGTGGATAGATTGGGCCCACTTGACCGTCGGCCCGGCATCACTTGTTGCGAACCAGTCAGACAAGGAAATGCCGACAGGATCAATTGTTCTGTTGGTCCGGGCCTCATGCGGCTGTTCCCGCAAACGGGCCTGCGGCTAACGAGTCACAGCCGCCCCCCTTGCCCGCCCTGTTCTGCTGACGCACGTCAGCGAGAACAATCGGCAATCCTTAGTGGTTTGTCCCCTAAGAGTGCTTACCCCATCTGAGCCTTAGTAGGAGAAGGTGTACCTGGCTCCTGGCACAAAGGTGGCACACGAGGCCGAGGTTCACATTGGACATCCAAGTGAGGCAGTGATGATGATCATAACCAATTGAAATATTATGGTTATAATAGGTACTTCACACTTCTCTTCACATACCGCGTAGAGCGCGTATACTGCGGTCTATGGGCAGCCGACAAAACCCCCTGACGGCGTCGGCGCCACGCGAGATATGGTTGCCTAAGGCACCGCTGATTCGTGTAGTTACGCGAATCAATTTTCCCGTTGTGGTGTCGATTGGTAAGGCGGAGTTCATTGCGCCTTTTCAGGAAAGCTTGCGTTCCGTCTACCCAGTACTGCGGCCGGAGCAGGCTCTTAGTGTTGCGTTCTCGATCACCCCTGGTACTCCGTCGACTCCGCAAACGCAGACGACGTGGCGCTTTAGTCAGCCGGATAACTCTTGGCGGGTGGCACTCGCTCCTAACTTCCTGGCCATAGAGACGACAGCATATAAAAGCAAAGCGGATTTCCTCGAGCGTGCGAAGCTCGTAGTTGACGCGTTGGGCGAGCACGTGAACCCGCAGGTAGTGGATCGAATCGGCCTCCGATTCATAGACAGGGTTGTAGGGGAGCCGCTAAGCAACCTGGCAATGTACGTGCGTTCCGAGGTCGTTGGCATTCTCACTTCTGAGGTTATGCCGAACGTGCAGCACGCCATGACGGAATGTCTATTTGACGTACCAGATGAGAAGGCTCAGTTGCTAGCGCGGTGGGGACATTTGCCCTCTAAAGCGACCGTGGATCCCGCTGCGCTAGATGCCATTGCGAAGCCAAGTTGGATTCTAGATTTGGACATGTCTAGTAAAGGACCTAGTCCTTTCACGTCGAAGAACGTGCTTGATCAGATCAGTACGTATGCTGATCGAATTTATGCGTTCTTTAGGTGGGCCGTTAGAGAGGAATTTCTAAAACTATATGGGGGACGGGTATGAGCGATAGCAGTGAGATTCGAGTAATCTCACCAGAGAGTGGGACGTCATCGGGCGGAAATATGATTTCTCGTTCAATCAAAGTGATTTGTATTGCCGGTGCTCTTTCGATGGGCATTGCTACCACGCATAGCGCCCCTGCCTCGTCGTGTGATGCTCTGTGTGAGCTCGTCTCTCAAACGAACAGTGGACTGACGGCAGACCAACAGACGCCTGTCGGGCCGGCAATTATGGAATTGCGTCGGCTCAGCGGAATGACTTGGGAGCAGCTCGCCAGCTTGTTCGAGGTCACTCGCCGCACTGTTCATTTCTGGGCCAGTGGGAAGGCCCTCAATTCCTACAACGAGGAAAAGCTGTATCGGATTCTGTCGGCCGTTCGCCAGATTGATAGGGGGGCTGCACAGGAGAACCGCGACCTACTGTTCACCGCGCCACAAGGGGAGATGGCTCCCATCGACCTGTTGCGTACCGGGCAGTATGCGGATGTCGTCAGGTTGTTGGGCGCCGGTAGTGGTTTGGAACGACCGACGCTTGCACCGCTTTCGGAGTCCGCTCGACGCATGCGTATGCCGAGCAGTCCCGAGACGTTGGTTGGTGCCCTACAGGGCAGAATCGATACTGGCACTGGACGCGTCCGACCGGTACGGGCTGTACGAGTGAAGAAACAGAAACAATTTGACGACGCCTGATGACCCAACAGAAGCAGCAATCAATGCCGCACTAGCCGATTGGCGGCAGGGAGACTGCGTCCTTGAGGGCGAGCATTGGTTCGTCCATCGCACGGAGTCGGTTTCGGAACCAAGCGAAGCAGAGCCTGTGTCGCTTCTAGAAGTGGAGGTGCCTGGTTTCGTCGTGGTGACGCAATCTTGTGACATAGTACGAAGGTACCAGGATCGCCCTTTCGTTGTGGTGGCGCCGCTTGCGAAAGTGAGCGACTCTGATTTCCCCATGGTCGCGAAAGGGTATCGGCCGCAGTTCGCGGCGATTCCCGGGCTCTCAACTGAGAAACTGGTCGCAGACCTCGATCGAGTGATGACGGTTGATAAGCGGGTTGTCGCCACGTGGCAGCTAGTCAGAGGGTGCAGGAACGATACTGAAGCGCGCGACTTCGCCAAAGCCGTAGCGCGAAAGCACGCGCGCTTCGCGTTCCCAAACGACTTCAACGAGTTCGCTACAGAACTTACGAGCCGTATTAAGGAAAAGCACGAAAAGGCTAGCCCGGAGGGCGCTGCGCTAAGGGGCTTGGACGAGATAAGGATTCGCGCGTCACCGTCATGGGATGCGGACGAGGTTGAGCTGATGTTCTGGTTCATAGCGAATCCGAAAGACGCCACTGAAATCCGCCGGAGTGGTGTGCTTGCTACGTGGGAGAAGCGAATACCGCCTAAAGGCCGGTACAAGAGAGTCTTTTCGCAGATTGCCACCTATCAGGAGCTGACGGCGGAGGACTACCTCGAGAGTGATCAGTTAGATCTGGATTACCTATCCGCGGGTTCGGAGTAGGCGACGCGTAAATCCACACGAGGGCTCTGCCGCCAGCAAGCCGAGAACGAAGGGACAAAAAGAAGCCGGACTCAGTTATTGAGCGGCCGCTTTGGGTCGCTTACTGCCTCCTGGCCGAGAGGCGCTTAGCGGCCAGAAGCGGACACCGAGCCGCTGGCCGGGTCCTGTCGGAACGGCCGGCGTCTTCCCGATTCTCCCGGGCGAATTCTGGCAATTGACTTGGCCATCGCGTTGTCTCGATTCAGTACCGGTACCGGGAGACCGGATCAGCCACCGGCCATTCCGCCACCCGGCCGCGGCTGGCGCGTGCATCAAACAGAGTTTGAATGGGCCCGCTGGACCGCCCCCACCGCCCGCCCTGTTCCATCCGCTGCGCGGGAGACTCACGCCCATCACTCGCAACACATTCAACCTGAATTATTATGCAGTTCTCCCACGTAAGATCTTGACTGACTTGAAGAGCCAGAATGGCACGCGCACAATGCCGATTTACAAACCGGCTATTGATCCACCTACTTCAAGTTATGTGTCATAGACAACCATACCTGGCTGGAGCAGTTCGATGGCAACCGGGCTAGGTATCCCGGATGAGTACGCTTTGAATATCTATACCGATGGCTCCTCCTACCCAAACAATCAAAGAGCCGCAGGCATAGGGGTCCGTTTCGTATGGATGAATGAATCCGGCGACGAAGAAACTGAGGACCATGCTCCGGTCGGCTGGCAAAAGGCGACAGTCGACGAGATGGAAATTGAGGCTTGCACTGTCGCGTTGAAGGAAGCTCGGCGGCTCTTCAAAGATATGAGCCGATTTAGGAGAGTTCTAATATTTTCAGACTCAATGTACGTGACTGGCAATTTCGTGAAGGCCATGAACGTCTGGCCGAATCGGGCTTGGCGCGGCGCGAACGGCGTCCCAGTAGAAAATATTGAGCTTTGGAAAAGACTGAAAAAGGAAGTTAAAGCTTGCCCCATTCGCGTCAACGTTGAATGGGTAAGAGGACACAAATCGAATATTCACAATCGCGCCGCTGACAGGTTGGCAAAGGAATCAGCGTCGATGCCGTTCAATAGACCTCTTTCTATTAGTGAAACTACGCGAAAGTGGACGGATAGAAGAACCAAGCGAGGCTGCGTCCCGATTGCAGGTCAAGAGATAAAGATACGAATCATCTCTAGAGAGTATAAGAAGCACGCTAAGGTTTACGAATATCGATACGAGGTAATTGACCCGGCAGATAAATCATACAGGGACGTTGATTTTGTTCGCTACAGTCAAGGCTTAAGTCGCAACAAGTGCTTTCTAGTCCGACTGAACTCGGACCAAAATAATCCGTGTATCGCAGAACTCATCGAGGAACTCGATCCCAAAGACTACAAATATTGAGTGGACTAAAATGACACATAACAAGCGGATCGAGACCGACGCTTTACAGCCGCGTATTTGTAACCTGTGGCGATTTGCGGTTCAAAACGCGCGGCTGCAAAGCGCGGCGCATCCGCAGCGTTAGGCGTCACAAATGGGCACCCCGCAAACTGCCACGTCTATCTTTGCCAGCGCGCGTGTCTCTTTGCGATGACCGCCGCTGAGATCCAAGAAGTCATCCTTTCCGCCGGCTCTGTCGGCCTTGCTTACATTGGCAAGTTCTTGAATTCGGCGTTTGCTCTGTCCTTCGTCGGCGCACTTGCGGGTGCAGCCGCTGGTGCCTTGGCCGCTCAGCGTGTCATAGAGCGCTCTAGGGCTCGCGATGATTTGCTTAAGGAGATTCGGAACACGAACGCTGCGATGATGGTGTCCTTCACTATCTGCAATACCGCTCTCGGATTGAAAAAGCAGCTTGTTGGGCCAATGCATGAGCGGTTTCTTGAAGCCCGCAAGAAATTTCTAGCCTTCCGTGAGCATCGTCAGGCTGGGCAGTCCCAGGGCAACGCGCCATTTCACTTCGAAGCTGACCTTCAAGGCTTCATGGCCCCGATATTGCCCATTGAGACGCTAAAGCTGCTTGTCTTCGACCGAATCAGCGCATATGGAAAAGCATTGAACCTTGTGTCACTTGTGGAGAATGCGGGCATCGGTCTTGCGAATGCAATTGATCAGCGCGACCGCTTGATTGCGGAATTCAAAGGTTCTGCGCTGCCGCCTGATGCGTTCGCTCTTCGCTACTTTGGCGAGAAATTGGCGTCGGGTCATACTCATCGAGAGTATGCGGACCTCGTGGATGTCATTCACAGTTACACCAATGACCTTATCTACTTTAGTGGGAAATTGTGCGCGGAGCTGGCGACGCACGGGCAAGCCAAAGGCGCGCTATTCTCTGAACAGTTTGGCAAGGATGCTCCAACCGTAAGCGCGCCCGATTTCAGCGGCCCCAAGGAAAGTGGACTCTTCCCACCTGACAGCGACTACTCATCCTGGTTGAACTGGATCGTCGAGAAACGTCAGAACGCCAAGGGAGGCGCAAAGTGACGCCTAACTCCGGTTGCAGGCGACCATGCGGCCGCGCGCGCCTAAACCGGAACGTTGATATGGCTGGGACAACCTGCCATTCCTATTATCCGGTCGATATGGCACCCAGAACGTGAACTATTGGCGGCGAAACGCACGCACGATCCAGATTTGGCTACCGTTCTCCTGACTGCATTCGCTCCATGAGTTTGATCAAGTCAAAACAACGTATCGCCGACCACGGGGAGGTATTCACCCCTGCATGGATGGTCGAGGCGATGCTCGACCTCGTCAAAGGCGAGACCGAGCGCATTGACTCCCGCTTCTTGGAGCCGGCGTGCGGGAGCGGGAACTTCCTCGTCCGGATCCTGCAGCGCAAGCTCGTTGCCGTCGAACTCAAGTTCGGGAAGTCCGATTTTGAAAAACGGCACTACGCTCTTCTCGCTCTGATGTGCACTTACGGGATTGAACTCCTGACGGATAACATCGCCGAGTGCCGCGCGAACATGCTGGAGACCCTCGCCGACTACCTGAATCTCGAGGAGTCGGAGGAACTCTATCGAGCCGCCGCCTGTGTGCTGTCGCAGAACCTCGTCCACGGTGACGCTCTGACGATGCGAACCAGCAATGGCCAACCGATCACATTCGCCGAGTGGGGCTACCTCGGCAAGGGGAGGTTCCAGCGTCGCGACTTCCGCTTTGACGTCCTCACTCACAGTTCGGCCTTCGGCGAGGAGGGTACGCTCTTCGCCCACCTCGGCAAGCACGAGATCTTCACGCCGACCAAGACGTACCCCCCGATGACGGTACGCGAGCTTGCCTGCGAGTCCCTCGGCGATGCCCCGAAGGAAGTCGTATGAACGGCCAGGCAAGCTTTTCGCTCAGCGGCCGCAACCCGGATGTGTTGACGTGCATTGCGAACCTCTCCAACGATGAGGTGTTCACGCCGCCCGAGTTCGCCAACAGGATGCTGGACACCCTCGCCGAGGCATGGGCGGCTGACAACAACGGTGCGGACATATGGGCCGACAGTTCGGTGGGGTTCCTTGACCCGTGCGCGAAGTCGGGCGTGTATCTCCGTGCGATCACTAGCCGCCTCACCAAAGGCCTGGCGAACGAGATCCCGAATCTTCAGGATCGCGTCAATCACATCCTGACCAAGCAGGTGTTCGGAATAGGCATCACGCATCTCACCAGCCTGCTTGCACGCCGGAGTGTGTATTGCTCGAAGCACGCAACAGGCAAGCACTCCATCGCCAAGTCCTTCGACAGTGACAATGGCAACATCTGGTTCGAGCGCACGGAGCACACGTGGGTTGATGGAAAGTGCGAGTACTGCGGTGCAAGCAAGAAGACCCTTGACCGGGGCGAAGGTTTCGAAACCCACGCGTATGCGTTCATTCACACCGACGACATCAAGGCTCGGGTAGCCGAGTTGTTTGGAGGCGTTATGCAGTTCGACGTAATCATCGGGAACCCGCCGTACCAGCTGGACGACGGCGGCTATGGCACAAGCGCCGCACCGATCTATCAATTGTTCGTGGAAAAGGCCCTAGCCCTTGATCCACGTTATGCCGTGTTCGTGACACCTTCGCGGTGGATGGCTGGGGGCAAGGGTCTCGACAAGTACCGGGAGCGTATGCTCTCCGACAGGCGTCTGCGAAACATCGCGGATTTCCCGAAACTCTATGAGGGCTTTCCCGGGGTGAAGATTCGCGGCGGCATCTCCTATTTCCTGTGGGATCGCGACCACCACGGCCCGTGCCAGGTTGAAACAATCTGGGACGGTCAGCCGACGGGGCCGGCGGTGTCCCGCCACCTCGACAGCTACGACATCCTCGTCCGGCGTAACGAGGCCGTGCCGATCTTGGAGAAGGTTAGAGCGAAGGGTGAGCCCACGCTTGATGCTCGCGTTTCCAGTAGAAAGCCGTTCGGTCTTGCGACGAACTTCAAGGGCAAACCGTCTTCGGCGGGCTTGAGAAAACCGGTTCGTCTCTTTGAGAATCAGCGCATCGGTTGGGTCGCCCGCAAGGACATCCTGATCAACTCCGAGTGGATAGATGAGTGGAAGGTGCTTATGACAGCCGTGCAGGGGACGAGTGCGGCGGTCGAGAACAAGTTCCTCAGCAAGCCTATCATCGCCGCACCCGGTACCGCTTGTACGGAGACCTACCTTGTTGCCGGTCACTTCGACAATGAGACGACGGCGGCCAACTACGCGAAGTATCTGCGCACTCGGTTTGTTCGATTCCTTGTCTCTCTTCGCAAGGCGACGCAGCACGCCACGCGTGACGTGTACTCCTTCGTACCGGATTTGCCGCTGGACCGGGAGTGGACAGACGCCAAGCTCTACAAGCGGTACGGGCTGACCAAGGACGAGATCGCCTTCATCGAGTCGCAAATCGCTGAGCACACCGACACTACTCCAGACGACGCGGACTCCGCCGACGGTGACGATGAGTAAACCGACCATCGAGGAGATCCTCGCGCCGAAACCGGAGGCTCGGCCGCGCATCTACGCCTATTCCATTGATGACAAGGCGCACAAGGGTCTTCTCAAGGTTGGGCAGACGACGCGTGATGTGAAGCAGCGCGTCGCCGAGCAGGTCAAGACTGCCGCCATCAAGAACTACAAGATCGAGCTGGACGAGTCTACCGAGCATAAGGACGGCACCATTTTCACCGATCATGACGTGCGCGCGGCGCTTGGCCGAAAGGGCTTCGAGAAGGCTGAACTGGAGTGGATGCGCTGCTCGGTCAAGGACGTGAAGACCGTGCTCACCGAGCTGCGCACGGGCCGGCGGTTCACCGGCACGCATCACGAGACCTTCGCGATGCGCCGGGAGCAGGCCGAGGCTGTGAACCGGACGCACGCCTACTTCCACTCAATCTGGAAGGAGGATATGCACGCGGTCCCGCACTTCCTCTGGAATGCGAAGATGCGCTTCGGCAAGACGTTCACCACCTACCAACTCGCCAAGAAGCTGGGTGCCAAGCGGGTGCTCGTGGTGACCTTCAAGCCCGCCGTGGAGGATGCCTGGCAGACAGACCTCGAGTCCCATGTGGATTTCGATGGGTGGCAATACCTCTCCCGCCACTCCGAGAAGGACCCCACCAAAATTGATCGCAGGAAGCCGGTCGTCTATTTCGGCTCCTTCCAGGACCTCCTCGGCCGCGACGAGGTGGGAAACATCAAGCCCAAGAACAAATGGCTCCATGAGGTGAAATGGGATCTCGTGGTGTTCGACGAGTACCATTTCGGTGCATGGCGGGAAACCGCGAAAGAACTCTTCGAGGGCGAGGAACATGCAATCGCCGCGAAGGAAACTAGGCTTGAATACGCGACCGGTCTGGAGGAGATGAACGAGGACCTCAGCGTGCTCTCGGAGAAGGAGATCGAGTTCCTCCCCATCACAACCAAGGCGTATCTCTACCTCTCCGGCACGCCGTTCAAGGCGCTGGCCACGGGCAAGTTCATCGAGGAACAGATCTTCAACTGGACGTACACCGACGAGCAGCGCGCCAAGGAAGCGTTCGCCGTAAAGAACCCCCGCAAATGGAGTCCGTATGGCGCGCTGCCGCAGATGCGCCTGCTGACCTATCAGATGCCGGACGAGTTGCTGGCGATTGCGAGCGGCGGGGAGTTCGATGAGTTCGATCTCAACGAGTTCTTCGCCGCGTCCGGTACGGGCGAGGGCGCGCAGTTCAAGCACAAGAGCGACGTACAGAAGTGGCTGGACATCATCCGAGGTTCGTACGCGCCGCAAGTTGTCGAGAACCTCAAGACCGGGACACGACCGCCGTTTCCATACTCCGACGTCCGCCTGCTGCCGTACCTCCAACACTCACTCTGGTTCTTGCCGAACGTTGCGGCCTGTCACGCAATGGCGAACCTGCTGGCTGAGAAGCACTACACATTCTGGCGCGACTACAAGGTCGTAGTCGCCGCCGGTGCATCGGCGGGCATCGGGCTGGAAGCCTTGCCGCCTGTGCGCACGGCCATTGGGAGCGGATTCGAGACCAAGACGATCGCGCTCTCGTGCGGCAAGCTGACTACCGGTGTCACCGTTTCGCAGTGGTCATCCATCTTGATGCTGCGCAATCTCACGTCGCCCGAGACCTACTTTCAGGCCGCGTTCCGCGTGCAGTCGCCGTGGTCCATCAAGAACCCCAATGGCGACAACCCGAACGAGGAGGCGATCCTCAAGCCCGTCTGTTTCGTATTCGACTTCGCGCCCACCCGTGCGCTGCGCCAACTCTCCGAGTACGGGATCGGGCTCTCGCCGAGCGAGCCGAACCCGGAGAACGCCGTCAAGGATCTCGTGTCGTTTCTGCCGGTGCTGGCCTATGACGGCGCCAATATGACGCAGATTGATGCGGGTGGCATTCTCGATATCGCGATGGCGGGCACCTCGGCCACGCTCCTGGCTCGCAAGTGGGAGTCCGCGCTGCTCGTGAACGTGGACAACGACACCCTGCGCCGCATCCTGGACAATCCCGAGGCGATGGCCGCCGTAGAGCGCATCGAGGGCTGGCGCTCGCTCGGCGACAACATCATCGAGACGATCATCAACAAGAGTGACATAGTCAAGAAACTCAAGAACAAGGCCAAGGACGGCGACCTGTCTGCGAAGCAGAAGAAGCAACTCACCGACGAGGAGAAGGAGTACAAGTCCAAGCGCAAGCTCGTCCAGGAGAAACTGATCAAGTTCGCCACGCGCATCCCCGCGTTCATGTACTTGACCGACTTCCGCGAGAACACGCTGCAGGATGTCATCACCAAGCTCGAACCGGACTTGTTTCTGGCCGTCACCGGCCTGACGGTGAAGGACTTCCACCTGCTCGTGCGTCTGAAGGTGTTCAACACCGAGCAGATGAATCAGGCCGTCTTCGCCTTCCGCCGCTACGAAGACGCCTCGCTCCGCTATACGGGAATCGACAGCCACGAGGGCCTGACCCACTACGGGCTCTATGACACCGTGGTGGCGAGGGACTGAAAGGGCGGCGCACGCGCCCCTCAGCCGAACAGGGCGGGCGGTGGGGGCGGTTCAGTGGGCCCCTTATCAAGAACCCGGGAGAGCGGGAGGTCGGGAGAGCGGGAGGTCGGGAGAGCGGGAGAGCGGGAGAGCGGGAGAGCGGGAGAGCGGTTGTGAGGGCCGCTGATGCGTGATCGGCTGGAGATCATCCGGCGTCTACTCTCCGATGATGGTTCCCTTTGGATCACGATCGACGACAACGAGGCGCACTACCTGAAAGTCTTATGTGATGAGGTGTTCGGTCGTTCCTGTTTTATTGCAAATGTCGTGTGGGAAAAGGTATATACCCCGAAAAGCAATGCGCGCGGCTTGAGCGCCGATCACGATCATATATTGATATTCGCAAAAACAGAGCGTTGGTTAGAGGAGGGTTGGAATCTCCTTCCAAGGAACGTGGAACAGGAGTCCCGTTTCAGGAATCCAGACAAGGACCCTGAGGGTCCATGGAGAACGTACCCGCTTGACGTGCGCACCGAAGATGGAGCGAAGCGCGAAAAGTACCGCTACGACGTAACAACGCCATCAGGGCGTGTCGTGAGGCCTGGACCGGGGCGTCATTGGTCTTTCCCCAAGGATGAGTTTCAACGCCAACGAGAACTTGGCGAGATCTTTTTTGGCAAAGATGGTGATGCAATGCCAGCGAAGAAGGTGTATCTGAAGAACGCGAAGCAAGGAGTCATTGCGAGGACATGGTGGACCTACAAAGAAGTTGGTGGAAATCAGGACGCCAAGAGAGAAATACTGTCGCTGTTTGGAGATTCTGGATTCATAACGCCAAAGCCAGAGGCGCTGTTGAAACAGGTATTAACCATTGCCACGAGGCCAGGTGACATGGTTATCGACTCCTTCGCCGGCTCCGGCACCACCGGCGCCGTCGCTCACAAGATGGGCCGCCGCTGGATCATGGTCGAGTTGGGCGAGCACTGTCATACGCACATCATTCCGCGCCTGAAGAAGGTCATTGATGGCGAGGACCCGGGCGGAATTACTGAGGCCGTGGGCTGGAAGGGCGGCGGGGGATTCAGGTACTACCGGTTGGCGCCCTCGCTGCTGGAGAAGGACAAGTGGGGCAACTACGTCATCAACAAGGAATTCAATGCCGCGATGCTGGCCGAGGCATTGTGCAAACTGGAGGGCTTCACCTACGCGCCGAGCGACGCGGTGTACTGGCAGCACGGCCATTCGACCGAGCGCGACTTCATCTACGTCACGACTCAGAACCTCGGCCACGAGCAGCTCCAGGCGCTCTCCGATGAGGTCGGCACGGAGCGCTCACTCCTTGTGCTCTGCTCGGCCTTCCGCGGCAAGGCCGACCGCTACCCGAACCTGACGCTGAAGAAGATCCCCAACGCCGTGCTCAAGCGCTGCGAGTGGGGTAAGGACGACTACAGCTTGCAGGTGGAAAACCTGCCCAAAGCGCCCCCCGAACCGGGGCAGCAGGCGCTGTTTGACGACGGGGACGGGAAATAGCATGGCAATCAAGCCGAAGAAGGCGGTGGAATATCCGCATCTGCTGCCGGGGGCAAATTCCGACGCAGCGCGTCGGAAATCCGGCCGGTTGGAAAATTCCGAGACAGTGTGTCGGAAATCAATGGCCGCGCTGGAGTTTCAATGAGCGCGAAGCGCTCTCACGCCGTCGCCAAGCGCACCCTGCTGCACGACATTCGCGGTCTGATCGAGCAGGCACGTTCGGCGGTTGCCGTGACGGTCAACGCCGGTTTAACGATGCTCTACTGGAAGATCGGTGAGCGAATCAATGCGGAAGTTCTGAAAGGCGCTCGCGCCGAGTATGGACGACGAATTGTTGCGACGCTGTCGCAAGAATTGTCGAAGGAGTACGGGCAAGGTTTCAACTATTCAGCGCTTACCCGCATGTGTCGTTTTGCGACGGTTTTTTCGGATTTCAAGATTGTCGCGACGCTGTCGCAACAATTGAGCTGGTCCCACTTCAACGAGCTGCTGCCGCTCGCAAAACCGCTGCAACGCGACTTCTACGCCGAAATGTGCCGCGTGGAACGGTGGAGCGTTCGTAGCCTGCGCGACAAGATCGATTCGATGCTTTACGAGCGCACGGCGTTGTCCAAGAAGCCGGAGAGGCTCATCCGGCGCGGGCTGCGCGCTTTGCGGAAGGATGACCGGCTCACGCCGGACCTGGTGTTTCGTGATCCCTATTTTCTCGAATTCCTCGGGCTCAAGGACAGGTATCTGGAAAAAGACCTGGAAGACGCCATTCTTCGGGAGCTGGAGCAATTTATTCTCGAATTAGGCGCGGGCTTTTCATTCATCGCCCGTCAGAAGCGGATACAGGTGGATAGCGACGACTACTACATCGATCTGCTTTTCTACCATCGCATACTCAAGCGCCTGGTTGCCATTGACCTGAAACTGGGAGACTTCAAACCCGCTGACAAAGGGCAGATGGAACTGTACCTGCGCTGGCTGGACAAGCACGAGCGGCAGGCGGACGAAGACGCACCGATAGGCCTGATTCTCTGTGCCGGCAGGAAACATGAAACCGTGGAACTGCTGGAGCTGGAGAGGAGCGGCATCCGGGTCGCCGAATACCTGACGGAACTGCCGTCTCGGAAAACTCTGGAGACGAAGCTGCACAAGGCCATCGAACACGCAAGAATGCAGCTCGCGCGTCTTGTCGATGCCCCCAAAACCCGGCGCAAGCCATGAACCGCCAGGTCAATGCGATAGCCGGGCGGTTGAGCCTGCGGCCGCCGCAGCGGCGGTCGCTGGAGATCCTCGACCGGGTGACGGAAATCGTCCCGCCGCGCAGAGGCGCGGATATCGAAGCCGCACTTGCGACGATCAAGAGCGAATTTCCCACGGTCACGGACTTCGAGCGCGACTTTCCGTCGCTGTGCTTCGCCCTTGCGACCGGGGTCGGCAAGACGCGGCTGATGGGCGCGTTCATCAGTTACCTGCATCTCGCGCACGGAATCAACAACTTCTTCGTGCTGGCGCCCAACCTCACGATCTATAACAAGCTGATCGCAGACTTCACTCCGAACACGCCCAAGTACGTGTTCACCGGAATCGCGGAATTCGCGGTGAATTCCCCGGCGATCATTACGGGCGACAACTACGACCAGCGGGATCCCACCAGCGGCGTGCTGTTCGGCGGCGTGAGGGTGAACATCTTCAACATCTCGAAGATCAATACCGAAGTGCGCGGCGGAAGGTCGCCGAGAATCAAGCGCCTTTCCGAGTATATCGGCCAGAGCTACTTCGACTATCTCGCTGGGCTCGACGACCTCGTGCTCCTGATGGACGAGTCGCATCGCTACCGGGCATCCGCCGGCGTGCGGGCGATCAACGAGCTGAAGCCGATCCTCGGCCTGGAACTGACCGCCACCCCGTTCGTCGAGAGCAGCAGGGGACCGGTGGATTTCAAGAACGTAATCTACCGTTACCCACTCGCGTCCGCCATGGAAGACGGCTTCGTCAAGGAGCCGGCGGTGGTCACCCAGAAGAATTTCGACGCCGGGCAATTCACGCCAGACCAACTGGAGAAAATCAAATTGGAGGACGGGGTGCGGCTGCACGAGGCGACCAAGGTCGAGATCGAGACCTGGGCGCGGCAAAACGACCAGCGGATCGTCAAGCCCTTCATGCTGGTCATCGCGCGCGACACCACCCACGCCGGGCAGTTGCTTCAGCTCATTCAGTCGGAGAGATTCTTCGAGGGCCGCTACAAGGACAAGGTCATCCAAGTGGACTCGAGCAGGACCGGCGTGGAGGCGGATGAGATCGTGGAGCGGCTGCTCAAGGTGGAACACTCCGAGGAGCCGACGGAAATCGTGATCCACGTCAACATGCTGAAGGAGGGCTGGGACGTTACTAATCTCTACACCATCGTGCCGCTGCGCGCGGCGAACGCGCGCACCTTGATCGAGCAGTCCATCGGGCGGGGCCTGCGCCTGCCTTATGGCAAGCGGACCGGGGCGTCCGCCGTGGACCGCCTCAACATCGTCGCGCACGACCGCTTCCAGGAAATCGTGGACGAGGCGAGCAAGCCCGATTCCGTGGTGCGGTTGAAGCAGGTGATTCTCGATCCGGACAGGGACCTTCAAAAGACGGTCACCGTCGTGTCCCGGTCCGCCCTCGACCGGATGCTCGAAGCTCAACCGTCGCCGGCGATGCCGTTCAGGAACGAGCTCGAACGGAAAATCGCGGATGCAACGCTGAAATTCATCCAGAAGTACGAATCCCTGCCGAGCTCCACGCGCCTGCTTGCCGAAGAAGTGCAGCGGCAGATCGTGCAGGACGTATCCCAGGCGATTGCGCCGGAACAGTTGGAACTCGAGGGGGTTACCGAGAGACCCGATGTCACTGCGGTAGTGAAGCGGATGACGCGTCTCGTCGTCGATCGGGGTATAGACATACCGCGCATCGTTGTGGTGCCCAAGGGCGATGTGACTGTCGGCTATCGCCCGTTCAGGGTGGACGTATCCAGCATCCGCTATCAGCCGGTCGAGCGCGACCTGCTCATCCAGCACCTGCGCACCCGCGAGCAGGAAACGATCAGCTTCGGTCCCGGGGCACAGCACGAAATCCGGCTGGAAGACTACGTGGTGCGCGGGCTCATCGACTTCGACGATGTATCCTACGACGAGCACGCGGACCTGCTCTACGATCTTGCCGGGCAGGTCGTAGCGCACCTGAAGAGCTACCTCTCGGAGGATGACACCCGTAACGTACTCGTCTATCACCAGAAACAGATCGCGGCGTTCGTCCACGCCCAGATGCAGGCGAATCAATGGGAGAAGGCGGCGGACTACGACGTGAAGGTCACCAAGGGCTTCACCAAGCTGAAGGAAAGCGCCTCCACCGCCAAGGTTGGCGAACCCGTTCACGATTTCCGGCAGGCCGTTGAAGACCGCAGCCGGGTTCCGCAAATGCTCTTTGGCGGGTTCCGGCGCTGCCTGGTCGAGCCGGTCAGGTTTCAGTCCGATACCGAGCGCAGGCTCTCGGTGATTCTCGATCGCGAGTCCGAGAAGTGGTTCCGGCCGGCGAAAGGCCAGTTCCAGATTTTCTACAAGTCAGGCGCCGACCATCCGGAATACCAGCCCGACTTCGTCGCGGAAACCGGGGACTGCATCTACATGATGGAATCCAAGGCGCGTAACGAACTGGGCGACGCCGACGTGCTGGCGAAGAAGGAAGCCGCGGTGAAATGGTGTGGCCTTGCCACCGCGCACGCCACGGGAAACGGCGGCAAACCGTGGAAATACATGCTGGTCCCGCACGACGCTGTTTCGGAAAACATGACACTTTCCGGGCTTGTAAGCCAATTCCTTGCTTCGTGCTGAAGGTGATACCGGCGCGCGATCTGACTACGACCATGAAGCTGGCCGAGCAGGAACACCTGCCGTACCTCGCCAATGTAATATGGGTGGCGAGAGCCGATGGCTCGCTGTCGCCGCGCGAAACAGCGGCGATAGACGAAATTCGTCTCGCTATTGGCGCAAAGAAAGGTGTCCTGAAATCCGCTGCAAAGGCTGCTGAATCCGGAAGCTTCGACCTATTCATGCTTGGAAGTCTTGTAGCTCAAGTGTGCAATGTCTCGGACATGCTCTATGCGTGTCACGTGGATGGGGACCTCGCAAAGAGCGAGGAGGAAGCGATTAGGGGATTCTGTAGGAGGGTGGGGCTCACTGATGGCCAAGTTGACCAAATGTTCTCGGAAGCGATTGCACGTGCGGCACAAGGCGAGATTACAGTCGTATGTCCTTCGTGCTCCTCAACCGTCAAGGGTAACGCAAGGTTTTGTCCTAATTGCGGGACGGCCATTTCTCACAGTGAAGAGGGGCCAGCAAAACTTGCTTTTGAGATCCCGAAAACTGGATTCGCGATCGAATTTTGTGAATCGTCGTCGGGAAGCTTCGCCGCGGCGCTAGATTTCGCAAGGAGTGCGCCAACCTTCTTGGTCGCCACACGAATCAACAAGTCTTGGTACTTGGCTGCATGGCCAGAACAAGCATTTGCATCAGCATTGAAACTTGGGCGGCTGTTGAGTGGGATCAGGAACCGAAGGTGCTATCACAACGGGGCCGAGATTCCTTGGGAACAGCTTTTTGGTTTTGCATGGTGCGCACAGAGAAGGGAAGCGGCGTACCGGCCGATTGAATATTGCTTTGGCAAGGATGAGAACCGGGTTAATCCTTGGGGCTGCAAACAAGCTCGCATGGATTGGACAGAATGGGCTACTGGGTTTTCGTACGGCCAGTTCAAGTCCGCGGGGATCCTCAAACAAAAACGCGTTTGGGTGTTTGACAAGGCATGGATTGGCCATGAACTTGCAGCAAACCTGCACCGCTATGAATACTGTCCCTATATACGGAGGTCGCTTGCTGAGGCTGTGCTACGTGCGCTACCCGACGAGGTAGAAGTTACGGGTGAAGCCCCATGGAAATATAGCCAGAGCTTCGAGGAGAGACCCGGATCAATCAACGTCGTGGAGGTAGAGAACTCGGGCGGCTTCGAGTTCAAGCGAGAGTATTTCGCAGATGGAGTGCGGCCGAAGGGACTCGGAATCCTTGAGGAGGTATTGAGGAATGCTTTTGCCGAAGCGGGTGTCACAGACATTGCCGCTTCGCAGATTACTCGGTAACAAATCACCGAAACGAAATCGGCCTTTTCGACCGATTTGTTTCCGTCCTTTCCCCTCGGAGGGGCCGGGGAGGGGGTGGTTCATGAGGTCCGATCAATTTCGCTGACGAGCGTCAGCGGAACAGGGCGGGTGGCGGGGGGGGTTTTAGTGGGCCCCTTATCAAGAACCCGGGAGAGCGGGAGGTCGGGAGAGCGGGAGAGCGGGAGAGCGGTTGTGAGGCATAAGACGCTACCCGCCGCGGCCGGGTGGCGGAATGGCCGGTGACTGATCCGATGCTCCCGGAACTGGTACTGAGTCAAGGCAACACGACGGCCAAGTTCTATGCCTGGTTGCGCCCGGGAGAATCGGGAAGGCGCCGGGCGTTCCGACAGGACCCGGCCAGCGGCTGGCTGAAGTCAGAAGGCAGTAGGCAGAAGGCAGAAGGCAGAACGACTGGACCCGGCCGCCGCCCCGCTGTCCGCTTCGGGTCAAAAAAGGCCAGTTGACGTCAGTAGCCGCCCTTGCGCAGGCTCTCCGGCAGCCCCGCGATCTTGCCCGCCTGCTTGGACGGGTTGCCCGGGTAGAGATCGAACAGGGTCTTGTTGTCCACCTTGCGGCCTGCCCATTTTTCCTGCATCGCCTTGAGGATCGCGCGGTTGTTCGGTTGCTCGCCGTTGTGGTTGAACCAGGCGTCGCGCAGGTACTCGATCACGTCCCAGTGGTCCGGGGTGAGGGTGAGTCCCTCCGCGGCCGCGATCGCCTCCGCGACGGCCTTGTCCCAGTCGTCCTGGTTCACCAGGTAGCCGTTCTCGGTGGCGTCAAGCGTCCTGCCGTTTACTTCGTACATCATGGTCCTGTCTCCTGAAACCGGGGCAAAATGGGGTTGTCGAAAGATTCTCTTACTTACGGAGCAAGCTGATGTTTGAACCGATCACGCTGCCGTTCGGCGCCAAGATGCTGTTCAACACCGTGAAACTGAAGCCCGGCGTCAAGTTCGAGGACGTCGAGCTCGCGGTGGGCGAGATGTGCAACGTCGTCAAGGAGACCTACGGCGGCGACAAGGGCGGCTTCATCGCCGGCCAGGTGTTCAAGTTCTCCGGCTTCGTGTCCGACCAGGGCTCGCTCAACGCCACGCGCACCGCGGACGAGCACTACGTCATCGTCACGTACTGGCGCTCCTTCGAGGAGCACGAGCGATCGCACGCCGACGCCACCTTCACCAACAAGTTCGAGGCGCTGGCGAAGATGTGCTCCGAGACCAAGGAGCTGGGCTACGACATGTTGTGGCAGGGAGAGCCGGAAGGGCACTAGCGCGCTGACTTGTCCCATTTCAATTTTGGCTTCGGCGGACACGGTTTGTTTGATCCGTTCTTGCGCGCTACCGTTTAGTCCAGCCGGGCGCGCAGGTCGCCGATTGCCTTATGGGGGATAAACAGGCCGCAGCCGAGCTTGCGTTCGGCGCCCAGCCCCGTTTTTTGCAGCAGCAACGATTGTTCGACCGTGAGACCGGCGAGCATCAGACTGCGGGTTTGAAGCGTGCACCCCGGCGTCGCGATCGAGGTCATCCGGCCGCACAGCATTTCTCCGGGCTGAATGCCGAGCGCGTCGAGCTCGCCCGCGGCCGCGGCCACGAAAGCGGGTTCGTCGCCCTCGGCGGCGAGAACGACGCAACGCGAGAACAGCGTCGTGATTCGCGACAGGGGCCGCAGCGTGATCCTGTCGACGCGCAACGGCCGGCCCGCGACGTGCAGGGTACGGCCGAGCAAGGCAGCGGCGTCGTCCAGCCGGTGCCGGGGAAGTCGCAGCACGAGCTTGGCGCGATGCGACAGCTGCAGCAGGGCGTCCGCGCCCTCGGGGCGCATCCAGCCGCTCGCCGAAGCCGCGCCATGCACGGTGTGCAGGCCGGCGTGCGGCTCCTGCGCGAACCAGGGCAGCGCCTCCTGAATCGCCTGCTGCAGCGCATACGCGTGGTCGACCGGCAGGCAGCGGCAAACAATCGCGAACACCGCGTCCACGATATCGCCGGGAACGGCCTGTTCCGCGGCGGCGCTGTCTGTTTCCTGGAGCATCGTGCCCTTCAGTCCACGGGCAGCGCGGCCTGGAGGGCCTCGCGGTCGAACCACCAGTCGTTCTGCACCAGCACGTCGACCACGTTCCGCAGGCGCGGCAGGAACAGCGCCGGGTCGTTCAGCTCCATGTCCTCGATCCACTGGTTGAAGTCCTGCTGCCCTTCGACGCCGCTGTGCCGGCGCGCCACCGTGGCGAGCACCTGATTGGTGTAGATGAGCAGGTGCTCGCGCTGCGGCTCCCGGGCGCGCAGATCCGCGAGGTAGTACGCCATGACGGCAGCAACCGCCGCGCCGTCGGCGTCGGGCGGTGTCTCATCGACCACGTGCTGCAGCAGCGCGACGCTCAGCTCGGGGTCGACCGGGTAGGTCACGGCAAGCCAGATGCCCTGGCCGAGCGCGGCGAGCGACTGCGGCTGGTCGCAGAGGAACAGGATGTCGCAGGCCTGCGCCGCGCCTTCCCAGGCCTGCTCGGCCAGATAAAGGTCGAATGCCTCGCGCGCCGCCGCCCAGGCTTCCGGCCGTTGCTCGAGCCGCACGAGGGCGCGGCCGAGTTGCAGCAGCAGGTCGGCG
Source organism: Betaproteobacteria bacterium (assembly GCA_016192825.1). Classification (GTDB taxonomy): domain Bacteria; phylum Pseudomonadota; class Gammaproteobacteria; order Burkholderiales; family SG8-41; genus SG8-41. The sequence goes on from JACPTK010000035.1 coordinate 20,245, forward strand.
CGGCGCAGCGTCTCGGCCTGCGGCGCAAGCTCGGCGAGCTGCTCGCGCAGGTCGGCGACCAGGCGCTTGAGCATCCCGGTCGATTCCTTCGCATCCTCACTGCTGTCGGCGTTGCCGACGGCGGGATCTTCCTTGATGTACTTGAGCGGGATGTACTTCATGCCGGGGCGATGCAATCCGAGTAGCGCGCGCGATACACGAGCCGCCCCGGCGCGGGCGCGGGGTCGTCCGTGAATGCGCTGCGATCGTGCAGCACGTTGTTGCACACCAGGCCTTGCCCGCCCTCGAGTCGCAGCGTGAAGACGTAGGGCGAGTCCGAGTCGAGGATTCCCTTCAGGAATTGCACCGCCGCCTGCGAGGCCTCGTCCGCGCGCCATTCGATGCTGCGCGTGCGCGCGGTGTAGCGCATGTGCAGCGCGCCGCCGTCGCTGGAGAAGACCGGTCCAGTCTGCGCCGGCCGCGGGGCCGCGGGGTCCTCTTCGTTGGCCGGAATGGTCATGGCGTCGGGCGCCGAGAGCGCCCTCACGTACTCGGGGTCGGCGTCGCGCAGCAGTATGTAGGCGATTTCCGGATCGAGCAGGCGGTTCTCCCCACCGGCGGCGGCGGGCCGCACGCAATGCAGGATGAAGGCGTGGATGCGCTCGCCCGGGGCGTTGTAGTAGCCGTCGGTGTGCCAGAGCAGCCGCCGGTTGGAGTATGGAATGTAGCCGCGCGCAGACTTGTCAGGCGCCACCTCGAGCGAGCTGATGCCGTCCTCGTCCGCAAGCGGGTTGGCCTGCAGGCGCTCAAGACCGAGGCGCGCGCCGAGGCGGCGCGGGATGTCCTTGTCGGCGAGGCCGGCGAGCGGGCTCGCATAGACGGCCATGTTCGCTGCGGCGCACACGCGCCGGATCTCCGCGGCCTCGGCTGCGCTCAGGTTGCGCGGATCGCGCACCTCCACGATCAGGTCCTCGGCGCGGCGCGGATAGCGCGCGAGCTTGCGCTCGCGCCAGCGCAGATAAGCCTGCGCGCGCTCGAGCGCGAACGGGGATTCGAGGATGTCGGGCGGGGCGGTGATCAAGGCGCGTGGCCGGAGTCAGGTATCGAGGAAACAGAAGGTAGCGCATCGGCGCGGCGCTGAGGACGCCCGGCGCCGCGGCCGGCCGGCCTCCCCGGAGCCGGCGGGAGCGCAATCGTCATCAGCCAACCTTATGAAAGAAGGTGAATTTTGCGATGCCCCTGCGCAGCGTATATCTCCAAAGGGAGAGGTGGCTTGCGCCGCGACTATCCCAAAAGACCCCGGAGTCGCACGGGAATGCGTCGTTACACTACCGGGATTCGACGTTTGCCCCGTCTGGAGGAGACCCATGTCGGACGCGCCCAAGCAGCAGCCCAAGAACCCGGAGCGGCACAGCACCTACGTTCCGAAAGAGAAAAAGTCGAGCAAGCCGTTTCATCCGACGCCCATGCTCGACCAGCTCGAAAGCGGCCCGTGGCCGAGTTTCGTCACCGGGCTGAAGCGCCTGGCGCACGGGAACAACATGATGGTCGATCTGCTCGGCCAGCTCGAGCATTCCTACAAGACGCGCCTCGGTTACTGGAAGGGCGGCACGGTGTCGGTGTTCGGCTATGGCGGAGGCATCATCCCGCGCTTCTCGGAAGTCGCGAGCCTGTTCCCGGAGTCCAAGGAGTTCCACACGCTGCGCGTGCAGCCGCCGGCCGGCAACCACTACACCACGAAGCTGCTGCGCCGGCTGTCGAACTCCTGGAACAAGTGGGGCTCCGGGCTGATCGCGTTTCACGGCCAGACCGGCAACATCATGTTCATCGGCGCGACCACCGAGAACACCCAGCATTTCTTCGACGAGATCAACGAGTACGGTTTCGATCTGGGCGGCGCGGGCCCCTGCGTGCGAACCGCCATGTCGTGCGTGGGCGCGGCGCGCTGCGAGCAGTCGTGCGCGAACGAGCACCGCATCCACCGCACGCTGGTCAACAATTTCATCGACGACATGCACCGCCCGGCGCTGCCCTACAAGTTCAAGTTCAAGGTCTCAGGCTGTCCGAACGACTGCATGAACTCCATCCAGCGCGCCGACTTCGCCGTGATCGGCACCTGGCGCGACGACATGCAGGTCGACCAGAAGGGCGTCAAGGCGTATGTCGAGAGCCATGGCCGCAAGTACACGATCGACAACGTGATCGCGCGCTGCCCCACCAAGGCGCTGTCCCTGAACGACGACGACACCCTCGAGGTCGACAACAGGAGCTGCGTGCGCTGCATGCACTGCATCAACGTCATGACCAAGGCGCTCAAGCCCGGCAAGGACCGCGGCATCACGCTCCTCATCGGCGGCAAGCGCACCCTCAAGATCGGCGACACCATGGGCACGGTGATCGTGCCGTTCATGAAGATGGAGACCGACGAGGACTACGAAAAGCTGCGCCAGCTCGCCGCAACAGTGATCGATTTCTGGGCGGAGAACGGCCTGGAGCACGAGCGCTGCGGCGAGATGATCGAGCGCATCGGCCTCGCGAACTTCCTGGAGGGCATCGGCGTGGAGGTCGATCCCAACATGATCGCCCATCCGCGCACCAGCTCCTACGTGCGCCTGGACGACTGGGACCAGGAAGCGCAGAAGTGGATCGAGCGCAAGAAGCAGGCGGTCGCCTAGGAGTTTGTCGGACTTACGTCGGACAAACCCCTTATGCAAAACCGCCCGCACGAAAACGGGAGCAAAAGTCGGCGAAGTCCTCGTTTCCAACCTGCCCGCATGCCCATCGGAGGCCCATAGGGGTGGTTTCCCCGGGTTTCGTACTAATTCCCCGGGCGGTTTTGCTGCTAGGTATCGCCGGGCATCGTATTTCGAGGAGGTGGCAGTGGCACAAGCACAGGTAGCGGTGGAAAAGAAGCAGATGCGCCCGCCGATCGAGAGCGGCTGTCCCGACGGCATGCAGTACATGCATCCGCTGATGATCAAGAACTTCGGCAACTGGAAGTACCACGACCGGCCCCGTCCGGGGGTGCTGCACCACGTCGCCTACTCGGGAGACGAGATCTGGACGGTACGCGTCGGCACCCAGCGCCAGCTCGGGCCCTACGAGATCAACCTCCTGTGCGACATCATCGACCAGTACGGCGAGGGCTACGTGCGCTTCACCATCCGCTCGAACATGGAGGTCATGGTTTCCAAGTGGGAGAAGGTCGGCCCGCTGATCCAGGCCTTCAACGACGCAGGCTACCCGGTCGGCGGCACCGGCAACTCGGTCACCATGATCTCGCACACCCAGGGCTGGCTGCACTGCGACATCCCCGGCACCGACGCCTCGGGCGTGGTGAAGTCGCTGATGGACGAACTGTACGAGGAGTTCATCAAGGAGGAGATGCCCAACCGCGTGCACATCACCACCTCGTGCTGCCAGATCAACTGCGGCGGCCAGGGCGACATCGCGATCAACGTGCAGCACACCAAGCCGCCGAAGATCAACCACGATCTGGTCGCCAACGTGTGCGAGCGGCCTTCGGTCGTGGCGCGCTGCCCCGTGGCGGCGATCCGTCCGGCGATCGTGAACGGCAAGCCCTCGCTCGAAGTGGACGAGAAGAAATGCATCTGCTGCGGCGCGTGCTACCCGCCGTGCCCGCCGATGCAGATCAACGATCCGGTGCACTCGAAGCTCGCCATCTGGGTGGGGGGCAAGAATTCCAACGCCCGCTCCAAGCCGATGTTCCAGAAACTGGTGGCGGCCGGCTTACCCAACAATCCGCCGCGCTGGCCCGAGGTCGCCGCGGTGGTGAAGAAGATCCTCTACACCTACAAGAAGGATGCGCGCGACTGGGAACGCGTCGGCGACTGGGTGGAGCGCATCGGCTGGCCGAGGTTCTTCGAGCTGACCGGGCTGCCGTTCACCAAGTTCCACATCGACAACTGGCGCGGGGCGCGCAACAGCCTCAACGCCTCGGCCCACATCCGTTTCTGAGCGTGGGCGAGGATGAGAGTCGGGGCATGAAGTTCGGCATCCTGGTCAATGAAGGGCCGTATACCCACGAGGCCTCGGACACGGCTTACCAGTTCGTCAAGGCCGCGCTCGCGAAGGGGCACGAGATCTATCGCGTGTTCTTCTATCACGACGGCGTGAACAACGGCACGCGCCTTACCGTGCCGCCGCAGGACGAGCGCAACGTCGTCAAGCGCTGGAGCGATCTCGCCGCGCAGCACAAGCTCGACCTCGTGGTGTGCATCGCCGCCGCGCAGCGCCGCGGACTCATGGACGCAGCCGAGGCCAAGCGCAACGGCAAGGACGCCGACAACATCGCGCCGGGGTTCCGCATTTCGGGCCTGGGCCAGCTCATCGAAGCCGGCATCCAGGCCGACCGCCTGGTGGTTTTCGGCGGTTGAAGGAGCAAAAAATGACACAGGAGACCCAGGTCCGCGTCAGCAAGAAGTTCCTGTACGTGAACCGCAAGGCGCCCTATGGAACGATCTACGCGCTCGAGTCGCTCGAAGTGGTGCTGATCGGCGCGGCGTTCGAGCAGGACGTGAGCCTCGCATTTGTGGGCGACGGCGTCTACCAGTTGACCAAGGGCCAGGACACCAAGGGGCTCGAGATGAAGAACTTCTCGCCGACCTTCCGCGCGCTGGAAGACTACGACGTCACCAAGCTCTACGTGGAGAAGGAAGCGCTTGAGGCGCGCGGGCTGCTCGAGGCCGACCTGGTGGTGCCCGTCGAGGTGGTGAGCGCGCAGCGCATGGCCGAGATCATGGAAGCCCAGGACGTGATCCTGAGCTTCTGAGGATGGGAAACGTGCTGCATACCGTCAACAAGTCGCCGTTCGACCACAGGGCCCTGGAGACCTGCCTGAAGTTCGCCCGGCAGGGCAGCGCGGTGCTGCTGATTGAGGACGGCGTGTACGCGGCGGCCAGGGACACGGCCGTCTCCAAGCAGGTGCAGGAGGCGCTGAAGAGCGTGTCGATCTACGCGCTCAAGCCCGACGTCGAGGCGCGAGGCATGCAGAACCGGGTGATGGACGGCGTTCGCCTGGTGGACTACGGGGGGTTCGTTGACCTCGTGGCGGAGCACAACGCCGTGCAATCCTGGCTTTGACCCTTAGAGGAAACCACGACATGCCTATCGAAGTGAGCGGCAAGACCATCGAAACCGACGAGGAAGGCTATCTCGCGAACCGCGCCGACTGGAACGAGGAGGTGGCGAAGGAAATGGCGCGCCTAGACAGCTGCGACCTGGGCGAGAACCACTGGGAAGTGATCAACTTCCTGCGCGAGTACTACGACGAGTACCAGATCGCGCCGGCGGTGCGCGTGCTGACCAAGGCCATCGGCAAGAAGCTCGGCGCGGACAAGGGCAACAGCAAGTATCTCTACGAGCTGTTCCCGTACGGCCCCGCCAAGCAGGCCTGCAAGTACGCGGGGCTGCCCAAGCCGACCGGCTGCGTGTAGCAGCCTGTCAGAGCTTCACGTCCGACAGGCTGCTAGGGTGGAGTAAGCGTTGTCCGCGCTGACCGTCCTCTACGCGCTGCTCTTCTACGTCGCCGCCGCCACGCTCGTCGGCGGCGTGGCCTACCAGTGCTGGGTGTATGCGCGCACGCCGCAGCCGCTGAAGATCCCGATCCCGCCGGCGCCGGCCACGCGCCGCGGCGTCGCGCTGCGCATGCTCGTGGAGGTCACGCTCTTCAGAAGCCTGTTCCGCTCCAACAAGTGGATCTGGCTCTTCGGCTGGATCTTCCACGTCGCGCTGCTGGCGGTGCTGTTGCGCCACCTGCGCTATTTCACCGAGCCGGTCTGGGCCTGGGTGGCCCTCGTCCAGCCCGCGGGCCTCTACGCCGGCTTCGCCATGCTCGCCGGCCTCGCGGGGCTCTGGGCGCGGCGCTTCCTCGTCGATCGCGTGCGCTACATCAGCAGTCCCTCCGATCACCTGATGCTCGCGCTGCTCGCGGCCATCGCCGCGAGCGGGCTCGCCATGAAATACCTCGCGCACACCGACATCGTCGCGCTCAAGGCGTTTTTCCTCGGCCTGATGGCGTTCGACTGGCAGGCGCTTCCCGCCGATCCGGTGCTGCTCGTGCACCTGGCGCTGGTCGCGGCGCTGATGATCGTCTTTCCCGTGAGCAAGCTGCTGCATGCGCCGGGGGTGTTCTTCAGCCCGAGCCTGAACCAGGTCGACGACGCGCGCGAGCGGCGGCACGCGGCCGGCTGGTCGGCGCGGATCGTCCACGTCAGCCGCGCGCGCGGAGGCTGAATGGCCGCATTCCAGACGCCGCCGCTGGGCGAATACCCGGTGATCCCGCCGGTGCGCGAAGGCGTCATGGCGCACAGCAAGCCGTTTGTGGCCAAGCCCGATCTGCAAAAGCCGCTCGGCTTTCCCGGCGAGCTGGTGCCGGAGTGGGAAAAGGTCGCCGTCACCAGGCTCGGCGAGCTCGTGTCGCAGTCGCGCGCGCTGCAGGTGTTCCTGGACTCGTGCGTCAAGTGCGGCGCCTGCACCGACAAGTGCCACTACTATCTCGGCACCTCCGACCCCAAGAACATGCCGGTGGCGCGCCAGGACCTGCTGCGTTCGGTCTATCGCCGCTACTACACCTTCGCCGGCAAGCACTTCCCGAAGCTGGTGGGCGCGCGCGACATGACCAAGGAAGTGCTCGACGACTGGTACAGCTACTTTCACCAGTGCTCGCAATGCCGGCGCTGCTCCGTGTTCTGCCCCTACGGCATCGACACCGCCGAAATCTCGATGGCGGCGCGCGACATCATGGACAGCGTCGGCCTGGGCCAGAAATACTCGAACGAGATCATCGGCAAGGTCCACAAGATCGGCAACAACCTCGGACTGCCCGAGCCCGCTCTGCGCAACACGCTCGACGGCCTCGAAGAGGACGTGAAGGAAGCGACCGGGGTGGACGTCAGGTTCCCGCTCGACCAGAAGGGCGCCGAGGTGCTGCTGGTCACGCCGAGCGCCGACTTTTTCGCGGAGCCGCACATCGACGGCCTGATCGGCTACGCCAAGGTGTTTCACGCCGCGGGCATCTCGTGGACGCTCTCCTCGCACGCCTCCGAGGCCGCGAACTTCTCGCTGTTCATCGGCAACCACGACAACCTGCAGAAGGTGGCCGAGCGCATCCGCGAGGCGGCGCTCGAGCTGGGCGTGAAGCGCATCGTGGTGGGCGAGTGCGGCCACGCCTGGCGCGTCGCCTACAGCTTCTGGAACACGCTCATCGGGCCGTTCGATTTCCTCGATCCGCGCTATCCGGCGCCGCAGCACATCTGCGAGGTGACCTACGATCTCATCCGCCGCGGCGCCCTCACGCTGGACAAGAGCGCCAACGCCGGCAAGGTCGTGACCTTCCACGACTCGTGCAACGTATCGCGCGGCTCGCGCATGGGCGGCGTGCCGGGCGGGCAATTTCTCATCCCGCGCGAGATCATCCGCGCCTGCGTCGACAGGTTCGTCGACATGGCGCCCGAGACCATCGGCGAGACCACCTTCTGCTGCGGCGGCGGGGGCGGCCTGCTCAGCGACGACCTGATCGAGTTGCGCGTGAAGGGCGCGCTGCCGCGCATGCAGGCGCTGCAGCAGGTGGTGGAGGAGCACGGCGTCAACTACATGGCCGCGATCTGCGCCATCTGCAAGAGCCAGTTCACCAAGGTGCTGCCGTACTACAAGCACCCGATGGACATGATCGGCAGCGTGCACGGGCTGGTAAGCAGCGCGATCGTGCTGGGGCCGAAGCAATGAGGCGGTTCAACCGGAGATAACCATGTCAGCGCCAGCGAGCAAGCCCGAGGCGAAGAGCGGGCACACCTTCCGCAAGTTCAAGGACGGCGATCACGAGTGGGGTTCGTTCCAGGAGCAGATCTTCTCCGGCGACGAGACCGACAAGTGCCCGACCTACGTGCACAAGACGCCACCCTGCCAGGCGACCTGCCCCTCGGGCGAGGACATCCGCGGCTGGCTCAACATCGTGCGCGGAGTGGAGAAGGCGCCCAAGGGCACGAGCATGCAGGAGTACGCGTTCCGGCGCTCCACCGATGCCAATCCGTTTCCCTCCATGATGGGGCGGGTATGCCCGGCGCCGTGCCAGACCGGCTGCAATCGCAACAAGGTGGAAGACACCGTCGGCATCAACGCGCTCGAGCAGTACCTCGGCGACTACGCGCTGGAGCAGAACTTCGCTTTCCAGGCGGGGCCCGACACCGGCAAGCGCGTCGCGATCGTGGGCGGCGGCCCGGCGGGCCTGTCGGCGGCCTATCAATTGCGCCGCAAAGGGCATGCCGTGACCCTGTTCGACGATCACGCCGAGCTGGGAGGCATGGCGAAGTACGGCGTGCCGGGCTACCGCCTGCCGCGCAAGCATCTGGACGGCGAGATCAACCGCATCGTCGCGATGGGCGTCGAGGTCCGGCTCAACACGCGCATCGGCACGGATGCCGCCCTGAACGCCCTCGAAACGGGCTTTGACGCGGTGCTGCTCGCGATCGGCTGCAAAGCCGGCCTCAGCCTGCCCGTTCCCGGGGCGAACGCGCCCAACTGTATCAGCGGGGTCGCGTTTCTCGAGGCCTTCAACCAGGGCCGGCTGAAATCGGTCGCCGGCCGGGTGGTGGTGGTCGGCGGCGGCGACACCTCGGTCGACGTGGTCTCGGTGGCGCGCCGGCTCGGCTACGTGAAGGACCTGAAGGAGACCGAGCGCCCGGAGTTCGTGGTGATGGGGCAGACCGCGCACGACGTCTCGGCCGCGGCGGCGCGCCAGGGCGCCGACGTCATGCTGATCTCGATGCAGCCGATCGAGGGAATGAACGCGGCCAAGCACGAGATCGAGGACGCCCAGCGCGAGGGCGTGAAAATCCGCGGCAGCCTGTTGGCCGTGAAAGTCCTCCTCGACGAGCGCACCGGGCGCGCCAAGGCGCTGCGCGTGATCGAGCTCGATTATTCGACGGGCAAGCCGGTCGAGAAGCCCGGCACCGAGATGGACCTCGAGGCCGATCTCATCGTTTCCGCCATCGGACAGGCCGGCGATCTCCGCGGCATGGAGGAGCTGGACAACGGCAAGGGCCTGATCGCGGCCGACAGGTTCTACCAGGTGCCGAAGCGGCAAGGCGTGTTCGCCTGCGGCGACATCATCCGCCCGCACCTGCTCACCACGGTGATCGGACAGGGTTCGATCGCCGCCGAGAACATCGACCGCTACCTTGGCAGGAAGGAGATGGCCAAGCGGCCGAAGGTCGACGTGCACCACTTCAACCTGCTCGACAAGCTGCGCGAAGTGAACCTCGAGCCCAGGCCGTTCAAACCGGTCGCGGAGCCGGAGCTGCGCGAGATCGACCGGGGGCTGCGCGGGACCTCGCTTGCCGGCAAGTCGGTGGGCGGATTTGCCATCCACAATTACGAGGATCGCAGCGCCGCGGAAGTCTGCCAGGCCGAGGAGCTGTTCCTCGGCCATTTCCCGTACCAGGAGCGCATCAAGCGCACCGAGATCGGACCTTCGGCCGAGGAGGTGCTCGGCCACTTCTCCGAGCGCATGGTCGGCTTGACCGACAAGCAGGCGGTAGACGAAGCGAAGCGCTGCATGAGCTGCGGCATGTGCTTCGAGTGCGACAACTGCGTCATCTACTGCCCGCAGACCGCGGTCAAGCGCACCCCCAAGTCGGAGGCAACCATGGGCCGCTACGTCTACACGGACTACGACCTGTGCATCGGCTGCCACATCTGCGCCGACGTCTGTCCCACCGGCTACATCAAGATGGGCATGGGCGATCACTGAGCGGCGGGACATGACGCGCATCGCTGCCGGAATCTTCGCCGCGCTGCTGGCGGTCGCGGGATCCGCCGACACCAGCCCGCGGCAGGCGCAGCGCGTGCCGCTGCCCGTCATCAGGATCGAGCAGGGCGAGGCCTGCGTCGCGCCCGTGGAGGAGATGCGGCGCAACCACATGGCGATGCTCCTCGACCAGCGCGACCGCACCGTGCGCGAGGGCATCCGCACCACGCGCTTCAGTCTGAAGAACTGCGTCGAGTGCCACGCGAGCCGGAAGACGGGCAGCGTGCTCGGCAAGGACGGCTTCTGCTCGAGCTGCCACACCTACGCCGCGGTGAGCATGGACTGCTTCGAGTGCCATACGCCGCTCCGGCAGAGCCGGACTGCCAGCGCTCCTCGATGAGCCCGGACCGCCGCCAGTTTCTGGGTTGGGGCGCCGCCGCCGCAGTCACCGCTGCCGGCGCGGCCCTCGCGCCGGGCTTGAGGCTGATCGAGCTGGCGCAGGCGCGCTCGCCCGAGGAGGCCGCCTCCGCGCTGCAGCGCTGGGGACTGCTGATCGACATCACGAAGTGCACGGACTGCGACGTGTGCGTCACCGCCTGCAGCAAGGAGAACGGCTGGACGGGCCATGGCCGGCCCGAAACCGATCCGCAGTGGATCCGCAAGGTGAGCCTGCGCGACAAGCGCACCGGCTACGCGCAGACGCTGCCGCTCATGTGCCAGCACTGCGAGCACCCGCCGTGCGTGGACGTGTGCCCGACCGGCGCCTCGTTCAGGCGCGACGACGGCATCGTGCTGGTGGACAAGCACACCTGCATCGGTTGCCGCTACTGCGTCATGGCCTGCCCGTACGGCGCGCGCTCCTTTGTCCACGAGACCGTCAGCGGCCAGAAGTCGGACGTGCCGCGCGGCAAGGGCACGGTGGAGTCCTGCACCCTGTGCGTGCACCGCGTGGATCGCGGCGAGACCCCGGCCTGCGTCGAGGCTTGCAACCGGGACGGCGGCAAGGCCATGGTGTTCGGCGATCTCAACGACCCCTCCGCGGAGATCCACCGGCGCCTGCGCGCCGAGCCCTCGACCCAGGTGCGCGCCGATCTCGCGCTCAATACCGGCGTGCGTTACCGGGGTCTATAGCGTATGGCGCGCGTGCATTACCGCGAAATCGAGGGCGACAGCCGTGGCTTCTACGCGCTGCTGGGCGCGCTCGGCGCCCTGATCCTTGCCGGCCTGGGAGCCTCCTGGTACATGGAGCACAACGGCCACTACGTCACCGGCATGAGCAACCGGATCGTGTGGGGCATGCCGCATGTGTTCGCGATATTCCTGATCGTCGCCGCGTCGGGCGTGCTCAACGTCGCCTCGATCGCCTCGGTGTTCGGCCGCGAACTTTACAAGCCGCTGGCGCGACTGTCCGGCCTGCTCGCGCTGACCCTGCTGGCCGGCGGTCTGGCGGTACTGGTGCTCGATCTGGGCCGGCCGGAGCGGCTGATCGTGGCCATGACCCATTACAACGTCAAGTCGATTTTCGCCTGGAATATTTTCCTCTATACGGGTTTCTACGCGATCGTGGCGGTTTACCTGTGGACGATGTTCGAGCGGCGCATGAATGACTACAACAAGCCGGCAGGCCTGTTCGCGTTCGTCTGGCGCCTGATCCTGACCACCGGCACCGGATCGATCTTCGGCTTCCTGGTGGCGCGCGAGCCTTACTCCAGCGCGCTGCTCGCACCGATGTTTATCATCATGTCGTTCTCCTTCGGCCTGGCAATCTTCGTATTGGTGCTGATGGCCGCCTGCAATTGGACCGGCCGAGCGCTGGGCGACGTCGTGCTGAACCGGCTCAGGAACCTGCTCGGCGTGTTCGTCGCCACGGTCCTGTATTTCGTCGCGATCCATCACCTTACCAACCTCTACGTCGCGCGCCAGCACGACGTAGAGCGCTTCTTCCTCTGGGAGGGCGGCATCTACACAGCGCTGTTCTGGTTTGTTCAGGTCCTGACCGGCGGCGTCCTGCCCCTCGCGCTGTTGTTCGGGACCACATCGCGCCGCGCCCTCGCAGCGGCGGCGGTGTGCGTGATCCTGGGGGGGCTTGCGCAGCTTTATGTCCTCGTCATCGGCGGCCAGGCCTACCCGCAGCTGATGTTCCCGGAAAAGGAAGTGAGCAGCAGCTTCTTCGACGGCGTGGTCGCAGGCTACGCACCGAGCCTGCCGGAACTGGCGCTCGGCGTGGGCGGCGTGGCGCTGGCGCTGGCGCTCACCGCGGTGGCGCTCAAGGTATTACCGTTTCTGCCGCGCAGCCTGGCGGACGGTGACGTCGATTCCGCGGCCGCATGAACCGCCTGTTCATCTCCGCTGCCCACAAGTCCTCGGGCAAGACCACGCTGTGCATCGGATCGTGCGCGGCACTGCGCGCGCGCGGCGAGGTGGTGCAGCCCTTCAAGAAGGGCCCGGATTACATCGATCCGCTGTGGCTCGGGCTGGCGGCCGGGCGGCCCTGCTACAACCTCGACGCCTATCTGACGGGCGCGGACGAGATTCGCGCCCAGGTCACGCGCAGCATGCGCGGGGCCACGCTCGGCATCATTGAGGGCAACAAGGGCCTGTACGACGGGCTCGACCTCCATGGCAGCAACAGCAACGCGGCGATGGCGGCACTGCTCGGCACGCCCGTGGTGCTGGTGATCGACGCGCGCGGCATGACGCGCGGCATCGCGCCGCTCATTCTCGGCTACCAGGCGTTCGACCCGAACATCCGCATCGCCGGCGTGATCCTGAACCAGCTCGGGGGCTCGCGCCACGAGGCCAAGCTGCGCGCGGTGATCCAGCACTACACCGGCGTGCCGGTGCTCGGCGCCGTGCAGCACGATGAGCGCATGACCATCGCGGAGCGCCACCTCGGCCTCATCCCGAGCAACGAGGCGCAGGGCGCGCGCGAGCGCGTGGACGAGATCGCGGCGCTCGTCGCCGCCCAGGTGGACCTCGATCGCCTGCTCGCCATCGCGCGCGAGGCGCTGCCCTTGCCCGGAACCCAGACCCCGATGAGCGGCGCCCCGGCGCAGCCAGGCAGCCCGCCGGTGCGCTTGGGCATCGCGCGCGATGCCGCGTTCGGCTTCTACTATCCGGGCGACCTTGAAGCCTTGGAAGCGGCCGGGGCGGAGCTGGTGAGCTTCGATGCCCTGCATACCGAGCATTTGCCGAGGATCGACGGCCTGTTCATCGGCGGCGGATTTCCGGAAACGCATATGGAAACGCTTGCGGCGAACACAAATCTGCGCCGCGAATTGCACGATGCGATCGAAGCCGGCCTCCCGGCGTATGCCGAATGCGGCGGGCTGATGTATCTGGCGCGCGGCATCGAGTGGAACGGGCGTCGCGCCGGGATGGTCGGCGTGATTCCGGCGGACATCGTCATGCACAGACGGCCGGTCGGGCGCGGCTACGTGCATCTGCGCGAGACTGGCCGCGGCCCCTGGCCGCAGGCGCCCGCGCGGGACGCGCCGCCCATTCGCGCGCACGAGTTTCACTATTCGAGCGTCGAGAACCTCCCCCCCGGTGTCGAGTTCGCCTACGAGGTCGAGCGCGGTCACGGCGTCGACGGCCGGCACGACGGCATCGTGCACAAGAACCTGCTGGCATCGTTTGCCCACCTGCGCGATGTCGCCGGCAACCCGTGGGCGCGGCGCTTCGTCGACTTCGTCCGGAGCTGCCGGCATGCCGCTTGAGGCCGAGGAAAAAGCGTTGCCGGTCGACGACGAGGGCTACCTGATCGATCCCGCGCAATGGAATGAGCAGGTCGCCGAGGAGCTGGCGCGCCGGGAGCGCATCGTTCTGTCCGATGAGCACTGGGCAGTGATCAGGTTCATGCGCGAGTACTATGAGCGGCGCCAGATTGCCCCGGATGCCCGCCATGTCATGAAGCACCTGGCTGAGTTCAAGGGCGCGGGCAGCGGAGGGCGCAACGACCTGTTCGTGCTCTTCCCCTATGGCTACGTCAAGCAGGCCTGCAAGCTCGCGGGCATGCGCAGGCCGCGGGCCTGGAGCACCGGCTGACGCCGTGATCACCGTCACGCCGCAGGCCGCGGAGCAGATTGCAAAGTCGGCGCAGCAAGCCGGCGCGGGCGGCGTCTGCCTGCGCCTGGCCGCGCGCCTGGACGACAAAGGCGTGCTCGAGTACGGCATGGGCTTCGACGACAAGGCCGACGGCGACACGCAGGTCGCCGCCAGCGGCATCACGCTGCTGATCTCGCCCGGCAGCGTCGAGCTGCTGACCGGCGCCACCCTGGACTACGTCGAGATCAATCCCGGCGAGTGGCGCTTCATCTTCAGCAACCCGAACGATCCGTCGCACAAGGCGCCCAAGCCGGCGCGCTAGGAGTTTGTCGGACTTAGGGCCGACAAACTCCTGATGCAAAACCGCCTGCGCAAAAACGGAAGAAAACGGTTGCAAAAAGCCTTATTTTCAGCCTGCGCGCGTGCCCGTTGGAGGCCAGGAAGGGTCGTCATCCTGAATTTCATTTGAAATGCGCAGGCGGTTTTGCGGTTAGCAGCCTGTCGGATTGCCAAGTCCGACAGGCTGCTAGGGCCCGGCGCAGTGGACGCCGCCGCGGCATGGAGTTAGTCTGGGCGATCAGCGCTTTTCGCCGCGTGCCGCGGCACACGTTTGCGGTATGTCAGAGCCCATTACCCCGGAACCGGACGCGAAGGCCGAAGATGGCTCGCGCGCGGCGCGCGCAGGTCCGCGGGCGCAGACCCAGGCGGTGCGCCTTGCGCGCAAGACCCAGTCGCTCGACATCCTGTACGCGATTGCGACCGGCCTCAGCCAGCCCGGCAGCCTCGAGCAGCTGCTCGACGGCTTTCTCGACACCTTCATCGAGCTGGTGGACGCGCGCGCGGCGAGCGTGCGGCTCGCCACCGGCGACGGCCACACCCGCCTGGTCGCGGGCCGCGGACTCGCCCCGGAGGTGGCCGAGCGCGACCGGCTGATGCCGGCGGGCGGCTGCCCGTGCGGCTGGGCCGCGAGCGAGGGGGGGCTGCGCATCCAGCGCGGCACCGCGCCCTGCGCGGCGCTCATCGGCCGGCCGATGCTTGAGCCCGACTGCACGGAGTTCGTGGCGGTTCCAGTGCAGTACCAGGACCGCATCCTGGGTGTCTATAACCTGTTTCTCGACCGGCCGCTCGCGGCCATGGGCGAGGACATGCCCGACCTGCTGATCAGCGTGGGCCGCCACCTCGGCCTCGCCATCGAGAAGGCGCGCCTGGAGAGCGACGCGCGCCGCCTGGCCATCATGGAAGAGCGCAATATCATCGGAAATGAATTGCATGACTCTCTCGCCCAGTCGCTGATCGGAATGCGCTTACAGTTGAAAATGCTGAGTGAGTCGCTGTCGCGCGAGGACCTTGGCGCCGCCCGCTACGAAGCCAAGGCGCTGCAACGGGCGATGACGCAGGCGAATGCCGACTTGCGCGACCTGCTGACCAACTATCGGCTGAAAATCGATGAATCCGGGCTCGTGCAGACGCTCGCCACTCTGGTCAAGCGCTTCCGCCGGGAGACCGGCATCGCCGTGTTTTTTCAGAACGAATGCCAGGCGCTCGCGCTCACCCCAGCCCAGGAAATCCAGGTTTTCTACATCGTCCAGGAGGCGCTTACCAACATCCGCAAGCACAGCGGCGCGCGCAATGTGCGCATCATGCTCAACAACGAAGGCGATCTGTATACCGTGCTGATCGAAGACGACGGCCTGGGCATGGCCGGGGCAGCCGATGGCATGCGGGGCGAGCATGCCGGGCTGGCGATCATGCGGGAACGCACCGAGCGGCTGCCGGGCCAGTTCGTGATCGAGAGCGAGCCCGGCGAGGGCACGCGCATCGTGCTGATCTTCAATGCGCCGCCGCTCGCCGCGCCCGCCAACGCGGCGCAAGGCTGACATGCGGGTGCTGCTGATCGACGATCACGCGCTGGTGCGCAGGGGCCTCGAGGAATTGCTGCAGAGCCGCGGCGTCCAGGTGGTGGCCTCGGTCAGCTCGGGCGAGGAGGGCGTGCGGCGCGCGCGCGAGCTTTCCTCCGACATCATTCTGCTCGATGTCAAGATGCCGGGCATGAGCGGCGTCGAGACCTTGAAACAGCTGCGCGCAAGCGGCGTCCGCACGCCGGTGGTGATGCTCACCATGAGCCGCGAGGACGCCGACCTGCGCGCGGCGCTGCGCGCCGGCGCGCAGGGTTATCTATTGAAGGACATGGAACCGGAGGAGCTGCTGCCGGCGCTCGAGGCGGCGCTGCGCGGCGACAACGTAGTGGCCAGGGAAATGGTCGGGACGCTGGCCGGCATCGTGCGCAGCAACGCCGGCCCGGAGCTGGAGGCGCGGCGGGCGGCGACGCCGTTCGCCGCCCTCACGCAGCGAGAACTGGAGATCCTGGAGCACGTTGCCATGGGCCTCAGCAACAAGATGATCGCGCGCGCCCTCGATATCGCGGACGGCACCGTCAAGCTGCACGTCAAGGCAATTCTGCGCAAGCTGGGAATGCGCTCGCGCGTCGAGGCCGCCGTCGCCGCGGTCGAACACGGACTGGGAAGGAAGAAATGAAGATCCCGGAGTGCGCTTGCTGCAGATCTCGATTGACCGGACGAGGCGCGGCCCTTCGTCGACCTCGGCAAGCGGACGCGGGCTGAGCCTGCCTGTCGCCGCGTGGCGGCGATCGGGGCATGTCGGGGACGGGGTGGTACGTGAGCGGCGGGCTCGCCACGCGCGGGGCTCACAGGGCGGCGCCCTTGCGCTCGAGCGCAGCCCCGGTCACCCCGCGCGATGCCAACACCAGAAACGCGTGAGCGAGCTTGCCGAACGGCAGCCAGACGAACAGCAGTTCCGCGCTGAGCAGGTGGATCGCGAGCGGAAGCGGGTCGAGCGGCGGCGGCGCGGCGCCCGCGGGGTACGACACGTTGATCGCGATCATCCCGGTGGCGCAAGGCAGGATCACGACGAACCAGCTGAAGTAGTCGTCGAAGCCGGACAGCAGGCGCCGCACCGGATCGGCGAGGCGCTCCATCAGCGCGATGAACAGCGCCACGAAGGTGAGCCCGACCGCGAAATACACCACCGGCCCCGGCAGCGGCGGCCACGCCAGGCCGGCAAGGCGTTCGATGAAGCCAATGTGCGGCAGGTAGCCGAACACGATCACGGCCAGGCCGACGTGATAGAGGTAGCCGTTGAGCGCGCCGAGCCTGCCGCTGCGCCCGATTTCCTTCCGGGGAATCATCCGCCCGAAGATGCCGCGCATCGCGCCGGCGAGCAGCCGGGTGCTGCGCGGCTCGGACAAATCCGGCGCAGCGCCCAGCCGCCAGATCGCCGCCACCCGCCACAGGCTTCCCAGGACCAGGACCGCCAGCGAGGCCCACAGCGCGGGCCCTCGCGCCAACTCCAGGAGATCCGTCGGCGTCACGGCCGGGGCCTCTCGGGCTCGAGATATTGCGCGACCAGCTCGGTCAGACCGAGCACCGGCAGCGTCATGCCGTACTGCTCGATCGCCTCTTCCAGCACGTTGCGGCAGTTGCTGCAGCTGGTGACGAGCGCCTCTGCGCCCGTGGCGTCCACCTGGCGTTTCTTGCACTCGAAGGCGGCGAAGCGGAGCTTTTCGGCGCGGTGGATCGCGCTCACGCCCCCGCCGCCGCCGCAGCAAAAGCTGGCCGCCCCGGATGCGGGCATCTCGACGAAGCGCCCGCTCACCCCGTCCATCAGCCGGCGCGGCGCCTGGCTCACCCCGCCGCGCCGAACGATCTGGCACGGGTCGTGAAACGTGAGCCGGCGGGCGTCCTTGCCGCGCGTGCGCAGCCGGCCCTCGCGCACGAGCTGGTCGAGCAGCTCGACAATCTGGACCACCTTGAAGGAATAGGGCCGGCCGATCAGGTTCGGCCCTTCCCAGCGCAGCGCCGAGTAGGCGTGGCCGCATTCCGGGCTGATCACGTATTTCACCTTCAGCCGCTCGGCCGCGTCGACGATGCGCGACAGCAGCACCGCCGCGACCTCGCGGGAGCCGATCTGCACGCCGACGTTGGTCGCCTCGAAACCGGCGCTGGGGAGAGTCCACGACACGCCGGCCCGGTGGAAGATCCGGGCCAACGCGCCGATGATTTCCGCGAATCCGATGATCTCCATCGATGACAGCACCACCAGGTAATCGGCCCCTTCCACGTCCACCGGCACCTTCAGCCCGGTGTCCTTTTCCTGCAGCTCAATCTGGCGCTTGAGCGCCGGCCAGCGCACGCCCATCGCGCTGCCGGTCTCGAGCGCGCGCCCGGCGGCCTCATAGAGGTCCGGCGGCGCAAATCCAGCCGCCGACATGCCTTCGCGCGCCTGGCGCACCAGGCCGGCGATATCGATGCCCATCGGGCAGGCGAGCGTGCAGCGGCCGCACAGGTTGCAGGAATCGTAGAGCAGCTCGGACCAGTCCGCGAGCGCCTGCGCCGTGGACTCGGGTGGCGCGACGCCGAGCAGCCTCTTCAGCGAAGCGAACGGCGCCCGCTCGCGCTGGTAGGCCTTGATCATCGGCCACAGCTTGTAGACCGGCGTGTAGCGCGGATCGCCGGTGACGAGATGGAAGTGGCAGGCCTCTGCGCACAGGCCGCAATGCACGCAAGCCTCGAGCTGAAACGCGGCGTCGCGGCCGACCTGGGCGACGAACACCTGCGCCGCCTTGCGTGCATCGGGCGCCCTGGCCGAGTCGAGCGCCGCGCGGGCGCGTTCAGATGGGGGCGGTTCCACGACCGTCGATTCCTGGGCGCATCCTACCGGTGCCGGAGGGAGCCGCATTGATCCAAGTCAAGCGGGTCGCGTCCCCCTTGGACCCCTCTTTTGCAACGGATGCAGACGCGTGCCGTGGCGCTCGGCGCGGACGTCGCGACCGCGCGCCGGGTCCGGCGCGTGATGCGCGGGAAGCCCGCCCGCACTTCAGGCGTCCAGGGTGCTGACGGTCAGTTGCGTACGCGGCAGCGCGTGGTCGAGCAGCAGGAACTCGGCTGCGATCGCCAACGACCCTGGCCCCGCGACGTATATATCGTAATCGCCCAGTCGGGGATGATCCCGCAGCACCTGCTGCAGCGCGCCTTGCATGACGGCTTCGTCCGGCAAGGCGCCGTCCGCAGTCAATGGGGCGTAGCGGAAGTTGTCCAGGGCGTCGGTCCAGGAGCGGCAGAGATTGTCGAGGTAGTGGCCCTTGCCGGAGGCGATCCAGTACAAATGCAGCGATTCGGGCACATCGAGCGCCATAGCGTGCTCGATCAGGCTCTTGACGGGAGCAAAACCCGTTTCACAGGCAATGAAGATGAGCGGACGATGCGATTCCTCATTCAGCACGAATTCCCCGCGCGGCCCATCGACGCGCACCGTGTCCGCGCTTTTCAGCCCCTCGAACACGCGCTCGGCGAAGGCGTTCCCGGCGCGCCGGCGTATGTGGAACTGCAGGTTGCGGTCGTCGCACGGGCAGCTCGCCACCGCGCGCGACGCAGTGAGCCCGCCGGGCAGCTCGAGCGACACCGATTGGCCGGCAAGAAAGCGCAGCCGGTTGGTGCGCGGCGTCTGCAGATGCAGCAGCCGCATGTCCTCCCCCATAGGGCTGACGGACTTGACCCTGGCGTCGATATGCTGCAGCGGCATGTCGGCGGCGCCCTGCGCCTCGCGCGCCTCGATCACGAGGTCGGCGACGGCGGTGTTGCAGCACATCAGCACGACGCCGGCGCTCTTCTCGGCTGCCGTGAGGGCGTAGTCGGAATGGCGGATTTTATGCACCTCGCCCGACAGGATTCTGGCCTTGCATTTGCCGCAGCTGCCGATGCTGCAGCCATAATCGAGCGACAGCCCGGCGCGCAGCGCCGCCTCCAGCAGGTTGTCGTTGCCGTCGACGAAAAACTCCCGGCCCCCCGGATCGACCCGTACGTGCGCCGTCATGATTCTAGGAGTTTGTCGGACTTAGGGCCGACACACTCCTAAATGCAAAACCGCCTGCGCGAAAACGAAACAAAAAGGCAGTGAAAACCTTATGTTCAGCCTGCGCGCGTGCCCGTTGGAGGCTAATAAGGGTCGTCATCCCGTATTTCATTCGAAATTCGCAGGCGGTTTTGCTGTAAGCAGCCTGTCGGAATGCCAAGTCCGACAGGCTGCTAGGCGCGCAGCAGATCTTCCGCCGATACCATGCCCTCGAATGCGGCCAGATCGCCGTTCCGGATCTTGCGCTGCAGCGCGCCGCGACTGACGCCGACCAGACGTGCAGCACGTAACAGTGAAAGAAGCTGCGGCATGCGCTTTGTGATGGGTTTCGCTCATGTATGAATGTATTATATCGAAGCCGATGCGCCCGATCGCAGGCGTGGAACGCCATGGATTTTCTGCCGATCTTTCTCGACATTCGCGAACAGCCCTGCCTGGTGGTGGGCGGCGGAGAAGTGGCCGCGCGCAAGTGTGCGCTGCTGTTGCGTGCCGGCGCGCGCGTCACGATACAGGCACCGGCGCTGGGCAGGGCGTTTGACGCCGATCTCGCCGCAGCCCGGATCGCGCACCGCGCATCGAGCTTTCACGACGAGGACGCGGCCGGGTATGCCCTGGTGATCGCCGCCACCAACGACGATGCCGTCAATCGCGCGGTAGCCGTCGCCGCCAGGGCGCGGCATATCCCGGTGAACGTGGTCGACCAGCCTGCGCTGTGCTCGTTCATCATGCCCTCCATCGTCGAGCGCGCGCCGCTCATCGTGGCGGTTTCGAGCGGTGGCGCCTCGCCGGTCCTGGCGCGCCTGCTGCGCGCGCGCCTGGAAAGCCTGGTCCCGGCCGGCTACGGCCGCCTCGCCGAGCTTGCGGCGGCGTTCCGCGATCGAGTCAAGGCGCGCTTCAAGCCGGCCGAGCGGCGGCGTTTCTGGGAACGCGCGCTGCAAGGCCCGATCGCCGAGCTGGTCTTCAGCGGCCGCGACGAGGAGGCCCGCAAGGCCCTGCAGGAAACTCTCGGCGACACGCGCCTCGCCTTCAGCGGCGGCGAGGTGTCCCTCGTCGGCGCCGGCCCGGGCGATCCGGATCTGCTCACGTTCCGCGCGCTGCGGCTCATGCAGCAGGCCGATGTGGTGGTGTACGATCGCCTGGTGTCGCAACCCGTCCTCAATCTGGTGCGGCTCGAAGCCGAGCGCATCTACGCCGGCAAGGAGCGCGCGAAGCACGCGCTGCCGCAGGAGGACATCAATCATCTGCTGGTGCGCCTGGCGCGGGAGGGCAAGCGCGTGGTGCGCTTGAAGGGCGGCGACCCGTTCATCTTCGGGCGCGGCGGCGAGGAGATCGATACGCTCGCCGCCGAAGGCATCCCCTTCCAGGTGGTGCCCGGCATCACGGCGGCGGCAGGCTGCGCGTCCTACGCCGGCATTCCGCTCACGCACCGCGATTACGCGCAGTCGGTGGTGTTCGTCACCGGCCACATGCAGGATGGCACCATGAACCTGAACTGGCGCTCGCTCGCGCAGCCGCGCCAGACCGTCGTGTTCTACATGGGACTGGTCGGCATCGAAGTCCTGTGCCGCGAGCTCACCGCACATGGCCTGCCCGCCGCCACGCCGGCCGCGCTCATCCAGCAGGGCACGACGCCGCAGCAGCGCGTGCTGACGGGCACCCTCGAGTCGCTGCCGGCCATCGTGCGCGAGAGCGGCGTCAAGGCGCCGACCCTGATCATCATCGGAGAGGTCGTGAGGCTGCGCGAGCGTCTAAAATGGTTCGAACCCGCGGCATGAGATCCGCGCCGGACGCAAACGAGGATCGATGGTGGAACGATTCATCGAGGTAGGGCAGGCAGGCGAGCTTCGGCCCGGGACGATGAAGCGCATCGATATTCGCGGCCGGCGCATCCTGCTCGCCAACGTGGATGGGCGCTTCTGGGCCGCGGACGATACCTGCACCCACGAAGAGGCTTCGCTCTCGACGGGCGTCCTGAAGGGCGAACTGGTCAAATGCCCGCTGCACGGCAGCCGCTTCAACGTCCGCACCGGCGAGGCGCTGGAAGAGCCGGCGGAAGAAAATCTCAGGACCTATCCGGTGCGCCTGGACGGCGAGCGCATTCTGATCGGCTTGCGCGAAGCGGGGACGCCATGAGCGCCCCCATGGGCGCGATCCCCGCCGACCCCGCGGCCCTGATGCGCTCGATACTCAAGCGCATCGCCACCGGGCCGGAGCTGAGCAAGGACATCTCGCGCGAAGAGGCCCGCGCCGGCATGCGCACGGTGCTCGACGGCCAGGTGGATCCGGTGCAGGCCGGGGTATTCCTGATCGCGCTGCGCATGAAGCGCGAGACGGACGACGAAAACCGCGGCATGCTCGAAGCGATCCGCGAGGCGACCCGCAGGGCCACCGCGCCGGTGGACGAGGTACTCGACATCGGCGACCCCTACGACGGCTACAACCGGACGCTGCCGGCCTCGCCTTTCCTGCCGCCGGTGCTCGCCGCCTGCGGCGTCGCGACGATCTCGCACGGCGTCGAGCGCATGGGGCCCAAGTACGGCGTCACGCACCGGCAGGTGCTGAGCGCCGCCGGCCTGCCGGTGGATCCGGGGCCGGAAGAAGCCGCCGCGCGCGTGGGCGACCCGCGCATCGGCTGGGCCTACGTGGACCAGAAGACGTTCTGCCCCAAACTCTACAACCTTGCCGCCCTGCGCACGCTCATCGTCAAGCGGCCCGCCATTACCACCGCCGAGGTGCTGGCCGGGCCCGTGCGCGGCCGCCTGAAGACCCATCTCGTCACCGGTTACGTGCACAAGCCCTATCCGCGCATCTACGCGCTGCTCGCGCGCCACGCCGGCTTCGACTCCGCGCTCATCGTGCGCGGGGTCGAGGGCGGCGTGATTCCATCCCTCTCCCAGACCGGCAAGGCGTTCCACTATCATGGCGGCGGCGAAGAGAGCTCCACGGATTTCAAGCCGGCCGACCTGGGAATCGATCGGTCCGTGCGCGCACCGCGCATTTCCGGCGCGCCGGCGCCGGATGCGAACGACGAGGGGCAAAGCGCGGCGCCGCTCGATGCCGCCGCCGTCGCGCAAGCGGCCGCGGAGGCCGGCATGGCGGCGCTTGCCGGACATCCCGGCCCCACGCGCGACAGCCTGGTCTATGGCGCCGCGCTGTGCCTGTGGCATCTCGGGCGCCACCGTTCCCTGAGAAGCGCCGCGGACGCCGTGCGCGGAGCGCTCGATCGAGGCGAGGCGTTGGAGCATTTCCAACGCATGCGCGGGGTCGCCCGGTGAGCGGGTGCGCGGCGCGTACCGGGCCGCCGTCCGGTCAGGCCATGCGCGCGCGCGGGAGCGTCCCTCTGACGAGCCCCTGCCGCAGCCGCGCCGCGTGCGGCTTGGTCGAGGCCTTGGCGCAGAACACCACGTAGAGGGTGGTCATGACCGCCGCGGCTTCCTGGCTGGCCAGCGAATAGTAGATCGACTGCGCCTCCCGGCGCGTCGCCACGATTCCTTTCCGGCGCAGCACCGCGAGGTGCTGGGACAGGCCCGATTGGCTCACGCCGACCTGCTGTTGTAGCTCGCTCACCGATTTCTCGCCCTCCGCGAGCTGGCAGAGGATCAGGAGGCGTGAAGGATTCGACAGCGCCTTGAGCAGTGATGTCGCCCGGCTGGCGCTTTTTTTCAGTTCGGCTACATCCATTGGAATGAATTCCCGCAATCGGTGATCGAGGCGGCGCGGTCCTCCATCGTTCTTGATTCGGCCCGCTCATCACGGCGGGAACCCGCGCCCGGAGCGTTCGTTCGCTCCTGTGCCCACCGCGATAGCGCCGCAATTCTAACAGCCTGTCGGCCCTGGCGCTGCACACCGCCGCCCGTCCGGCCCGCCGCCGGCGGGGCGCGGCCCGCGCGCAGCGGCCGGCAAGTCCCGCGTATCGGAGGCCGTCTGCCCGATGGCATGGCCGAGCATCGCTTGACAGGGTTCGAATTGTAGTATTCAATTCCTATAATATAATAATTTTCTAATATTGTGGCGGACGCAGGCCAAAGTTACCGCGCCCGCCCGATCCTTCAACCTGGACGCGGGAGGGGCGAATGACCACGGTGGTGCTCGATACGAAGGGCTTGAACTGCCCCTTGCCGATTCTCAAGGCGAAAAAGGCCCTGCTGGGCATCCCGGCCGGCGGCCTGCTCGAAATCCACGCCACCGATCCGGGCTCGGTGAAGGACTTTGAGGCGTTCTGCCGCGCCACCCGCAACGAGCTGGTCACCTCGAGCCAGGACGGGAACGTGTTCAAGTTCGTCATCAAACGCGGCAATTAGGAGCATCCCGATGGGCGTAACCCCCGACACCGCACTGCTCGACGACCTGATCAAGCGCCGGCTCGACGAGTTGCTGCCGCAGAAGCTCGCGGAGCTGCGCGAGAAGAAAACCCCCGCGATGACGATCATCGCGACGAAGGGGACCCTCGACTGGGCCTACCCGCCGTTCATCCTGGCCTCGACCGCGGCCGCGCTCGGCTGGAACGTGTCGGTGTTCTTCACCTTTTACGGCCTGATCCTTCTCAGGAAGGACATCAGCGATCTCAAGATCAGCCCGCTCGGCAATCCCGGCATGCCGATGAAGATGCCGTTTGGCCCGGACTGGTTCAGGAGCATCAACTGGAACATCCCGAACGCCGTGCAGGGCATCGTGCCGGGGTTCGAGTCGCTCGCGACCGCGCTTATGAAGCAGACGATCCGCAGCAAGGGGGTCGCCGGGGTCACGGAGCTGCGCGACCTGTGCGTCGAGGGGGGGGTCAACCTGATCGGCTGCCAGATGACCGTGGATCTGTTCGGTTTCACGCACGCCGATTTCATACCGGAAGTGAAGGAGTACTGCGGCGCGGCGACGTTTCTGCCGATGGCGCGGGACGCCGACGTCAGTCTGTTCATTTGATCGCAGGACAACCGCAAGAAGGGGGAGGGTCATGAAGTTGAAGACATGCATCAAGCTGGCCGTGCTCGCGGCCTGTTGCGCGCCGGCCTTTGCGCTCGCCACCAACGGCTATTTTTCGCACGGCTACGGCATCAAGACCAAAGGCATGGCCGGAGCGTCCACCGCGACGGCATCGGACACGATGGGGGGCGCGGTCAACCCGGCCAAGATGGTCTTCGTCGGTAATCGGATCGACTTCGGCGCCGACCTGTTCAGCCCGCGCCGGTCGGTATCGCGCCAAGGCGAAACCGCGTTCGGCGGGATTTACAACGGCACTGCCGACAGCGACAGTCATTACTTCATCATCCCCGAATTCGGCTACAACAAGATGTTCAATCCCAACCTGTCGCTCGGTGTGACCGTCTACGGTAACGGCGGGATGAACACTGACTTCAACACCCCGCTCGCGGGGCCCCCGTTCGCCGCGTGCGGCACCGCGCAGGCCAACATGCTTCTCGGTTGCGGGCGCCTCGGGGTGGACATGATGCAGCTCATCATTGCGCCCACGGTTGCCTACAAGGTGAACGACCGCCACGCGATCGGGCTCTCGCCGCTCCTCGGCTACCAGCGCTTCAAGGTCGATGGCCTCCAGGCATTCCAAGGTATCTCGTCCGCCCCGGCCAGCGTTACCAATAAGGGTTATGATGAGTCGACTGGCGTAGGCGTGCGGGTCGGCTGGATGGGCAAGCTCACGAACACCGTATCGGTCGGCGCCGCGTATTCGCCGAAGATGGACATGAGCAAATTCGACGCCTATCGCGGGCTGTTCGCGAACGCAGGCGAGTTCGATATCCCCGAGAATTACAACGTCGGTATCGCCTTCCAGGCCACGCCCAAGACGCTCATCGCCTTCGATGTCCAGCAGATCAACTACAGCGAGATTCCCTCGATCGCCAACGGCGTGCTGAACAGCCTTGTCGCTCCGCCCGCCAATCCGCTCGGCTCACCGGGCGGGTCGGGCTTCCGGTGGCAGGACATGACCGTGTTCAAGCTCGGCATCGAGCACCAGTATGACCAGAACTGGACGCTGCGCGCCGGTGTGAACCATGGCAAGGGCCCGATCGGCACCACAGCGAACGACATCAGCTTCAACATCATCGCGCCGGGCGTGGTGGAGACGCATCTGACGCTGGGACTCACCTACAAGACCAAGAGCGGCGGGGAGTTGAGCGTGTCGTATATGCACGCTTTGAGCAAGACCGTCACTGGCCCGTCGGCGATCACGACGCTGCTGGGCGGCGCGAACTTCGGCACCGAGTCCCTCAAGATGTACCAGAACTCGATCGGCATTGCCTACGGCTGGAAGATGTAAGGCCGCGCGGGCGAAGCGAAGCCGCACAGGGCCGGAACGAGCATGATTCCGGCCCTCTTTTTTTGAGTTCGAACGGGAAGAATGCCATGAAGAAAGCCATATTGTCGGGGTTCGTCTTCGCACTCGCGTCGTCCGTCAGCCACGCCGCGCCGGTGATGATGGGGACCGAGTGGGCGCAGGAGATGTGCAAGGCGTGGAACGCGGATGCGACCCTGACCGGAGAGCTGGTCGAATCGGAATGGGTCAAGAACAACAAGGACCGCGGCTACAAGGCAATCCAGATCTATCGCGCCGAGTGCGAGGGCGGCCCGCGCATCGAAATGAGGGTGGCGGAGAAGGGCGGCAAGGCCGTTTGCGTGTACGGGGGCAAGGCCGAGTCGAAACTCGACGCCGACGTCGATTACCTGATGTGGGCGGAGACGCCGCGCTGGGTCGAAATGGGCAAGGGCGAGTACGGACCGATGCGGGCGATGTTCTTTCAGCGCCTGCGTTTCGAGGGCCCGATGATGGAGGCGATGGGCAACATGGGGCCGTTCCAGAGCTTCCTGCTGCTGGTGGGCAAGGTGCCGGGAGACGTTGCGGCGTGCCCGGGCAAATAGCCCGCGGAACGATGCGCGATGCGGCTGGAAGACGTAAGAAACGCGAAGCCTTCGCTCCGCGTTTCTTAGAACTCGCGCCGAACCTGGAGATACACGTTGTCGTTCCGCGACAACTGCCCGAACTGACCCCACGGCTTGCCGCCAAAGAGGTTCCCGCCCACCGCACCCCAGAGCCGGTCGGTGAAGCTGTAGCGCAGCTCCGGGTTGACGAAATAGTCGCCGTTGCTCGGGTTGTAGGAGGCGTACACGGAAAGCCGCAGGGTCTGGTGCTGGAGCAGTTGCGTCGCGCGCGCAGTGAGGTAATGATTGACCCGCTTCTCCACCGGGAATCCGGCAGGCAGCGCCGCGCGATAGGCGCCGTAGTCGTGCATGCGCTCGGCGTAGTACTGGAAGTTGAGCGTCAGATCTTCCACGGGCTGAACCTGATAACCGGCCAGCATCCGCGTTTGAGAATTGGGTACGGTGAAGTCATTTCCTGACCGGTCCTGGCGCGAGTCGTAGAGCGCGGCCTCCAAGCTCAGCACTCCCGCGCCCGCGCGCCCCGAGAGGCTCGCGCCGTAGACCGAGAGCTTGGGGTAGAAATAGGTGATCCGGGTCGGCGCGATCATGCTGTTGGGCCGCAGGGAGGGCGTGCGCTGGTAGCCTCGGTAGAGGTAGAGCGCCGCGTCGTAACCGGCGATGTCCCGGTAGATGCGCAGCCCGGCATCGCCTTCATCCGGCTTGACGCGGTCGCGGTTGGCCACGGATGGCATGGGATCGAAGAGCCAGAACCGTTGCGCGTCGGGCGTGCGGCTCTCCCGGAACCGGGCGAGGACGAGCTCGAAAGAGGCGAATCCCGGATAAGCGCCCAGCTTCAAGGCATCCACACCGCGCTTGAGATACTCCAGGGGACGGCCGGCAAACAGCGCCTCGTGGTCCTTCGGGAAGACGTCGTTCACGAACACGAGATCGCCGAGCCCCCAGGTAATCACCTGCCGGCCCGCGCGCAGATCCCAGCTCCGGGCTGCGTAGTCAACGTAGCCCTCGCGCAGCTCGCCTTCGTCTTGGCGGCCGAGATGGTCGTAGGCGACCTCGCCCTTCAGCAGCACGCGCCAGGCATCCCCCGTGGCGTCGAGCTTCAGCTGAGCGCGCTCCTCCAGCCACTTGTAGTTCCGCCCGTCCGGATTCGCCGTCACTGTGTTGGACGCGGTGTTTTGCTGCAGGAAGCCCGACAGCGTAACCTCCGCCGAAGTGCCTGGCGGCGCTAGCGCCGCGAAGGCGAAGAGGGCGACAGCAATTGACCGGATGCCGGGCATCAGTCAATCCACTTGCGCGGCGGCTGGCGCAGATACCGCTCCGAGAACAAGCTGTCCTCGATTCCGAGGTCGTAGTCGGTCTTGATATACGCGACCTCGGTGCGGTGGCCCGTCTGCAGGTTCTTCATGGTGCGCTTGATCGCCGTGGGGAAACCTTTGATGTCTGTCACCTCGTCGGCGGTGAAGAGTTTGTAGCGGTTACCCCGCTTGTCGTACTGCTCCTCCTTGAGCGGCAGGAAGTTCGCCGTGTCCACCCAGGTAACCTTGTGGCCGAAATCGGCGTCCGTCCCCTTGGGCGTGCTCTTCACCACGTAGCAGTCGCGGTTTCCTACCTTCTCTTGGCGCTCGATGATGTGGTTGTCGTCCTCGATGTCCCGCCCCGAGACGTCCTCGTAGGTGAAGTCCGAGCCGACGAAGCTGGAGCGCTTGTCCTGCGCGGCGATACGCTTGACCATGTTGATCGCCGGCACGAACAGCCAGCGGTCGTCGTCCCTGGCCGGGTACTTGTGGATCATGAAGGTCATGTCCTTTACGTCGGCCGGCTGGAAGAAGTACATGAAGTATTTCTGGTCGCCGCCCGGCCCGCCCGCGTTCTTGCGCAGCATGGTGAGTTCGCGCAACCGTTCCTGGCCGTCCTTGTTGATCAGCTTCATCATCACCCGCGCCTTGAAGTCCTTGCCCGGATAGAGGAAGGCGGCTTGGGACTTCTTCATTACTTCTTCGCCCGAAAGCGCCAAAGCCTGCAGTGGCAGCAGCCCGGCGACGATCCATATCCACCAGCGTCTCATGTCAGCCTCCTTTCGTCTCTGCCGGTGCGGCGCCCGCCGCCGGCATCGGTACATCGAGCAGCCATTTCCGCCCGAGCATGATCAGGGCGGACAGATAGAGAATCGTGAGCAACGCGGAGAGCAGCATCATGCTGACGATGAACGCCCCCACCGCGATATAGGGCGTGAGCGGCGCGAAGAGCATCACCGAGAACGCCGCCGCAAACAGCACCGCGTTGCGGAAGATCCCCTTGCCCGGCCGCGCCGCCGTCCACAAGAGTGCCTCCTGCACGTCGCGGCTGCCCGTCTCGGCGAGCCGCTGGCGGAAGCGGCTGATGAAATGGATCGCGAAATCCACCGCCATGCCGAGCGACAGCGTACTCAGTACCGAGAGCGGCATGTCGAAATCCTTGCCGGCGAAGCCGACCACTCCGTAGATGAGCAGGATCGTGAACAGCAAGGGCATGTAGCCGACCAGCGCCCACTTGGCGGAGCGGAAGGCGAGGGCGAGGATGACGAAGACCACGACCAGCGCCATCACGAAGCCGCGCACCATGTCGCCCAGCACCTCGTCGTTCCAGACCAGGTTGAAATAGGCGATCCCCGCCGACTTCACGGACACGGGAAGTGCGTGGGCTTTTTGGTAGGCCCCGGCTGCCTGGATCACCTGACGCATGGCCTCCGCGTCCCAGGTCTTGAGCTGCACCCAGACATTGGCCTTCTGGAAGGTGGTGTCCACCACGTTGTCCAGGTCGGAGGGCTTGGCCGACATGTTGAACAGGAACAGGTACTGCCCGATCGCCTCTTTCGTATCGGGTACCGCTTCGTATGTCTTGTCGTCGTCGTGCAGGACGCGGTTGATGCGCTTCACGTAGTCCGCCACCGAGAAGGTCTTGCCCACCACCGGCATCCCCTCCAGGTGCCGTTGCAGGCCCTCGAGCCAGCGCACGGCTTCCGGTCGCTTCATGAATTCCGGCTCGTTGGCCAGCACCACCAGGTAGCCGAGCGACGTGCCGCCCAGCGCCTGGTTCATGGCCGTGTCGGCGACGCGGATCTCGCTCGATTCCTTGAACCAGGCCACCAGGTTGTTGTTCACATGGATCTTAGACGTTCCGACGATCGCAACTACCAGAAGTAGCACTCCGACCAGCGCGGTGGCCAAGGGACGCGTCGCGCCCACTTCGGCAATGCGGCGCAGAAGACGGGCGGTTCGATCCAGTTCCGCGCTCTCGCTCTCAGCGGCTTTGGCGATCTTCTCCTCCTTGACGAAGGTGAGAATGGCGGGAATCAGGCTGAAGGAGAACAAGCGCAGCACCACCGTGCCGAAGGCGATCAGCCCGCCGAAGACCTTGACCGGGATGATGTTCATGAAGAGCAGCACGGCGAAGGCGGCGGCGGTGGCGAGCGCCGTGTAGCGTACCGGCCGGCTGACCGCCTGCATCGTTTCGCGGATCGCCGCGAGCTTGTCGCGCTTCTCGCGGTAGCGGAAATAGAACTCGTTGAAGATGTGGATGCTATCGGTGGCGATCGCCATGAGGAACACCGGCGCCATCGAGCTCATGATGTGCACCGGAAGCCCCACGCCGATCAAAAGCCCCATGCTCCAGATGATCGCCGCCATGGCCACCGCCATCATGGTGAACGACAGCGAGAGGTTGCGGAACATGAGCTGAATGGTGATGAACATGATCATGCCAGCGATCGGCGAGAAGATACCCATCAGCTTGAACATCTCGGCGCCGAAGGTGTCGCGCGCCACCGGGTCGCCGGCGATGTAATAGCGCTCCGGGCCCTTCTCCTTGGCCACGATGGCGTGGATCTTCTTGGCGATCTCGGCGCCGTTGGCGCCCTTCTCCAACGGCACATAGATCGCGGTGGTCTTGCCGTCGGATGAGACAATGCGGTTGACGAACAGCGGGTTGCCGAAAAGCGCTTGGCGCAGCGACTCGACTTCCGCCTCGCTCGGCGGTGCGGCCGGCATGAGCGGACCGACCTTGAGGGTGCCGGCTTCGGCAGTGACGTTGGTGATCGTGGTGAAGCCATTCACGTCGCGGCTTGCCACGCCCTGAAGCTTCAGGATCTCTTCGGTGATGCGGGCGATGCGGCCGAGGGTTTCCCGGTTGAGCACCCCCGCATCGTTCTGCACGCCCACGACGATGGTGTCCTCGTAGAGCGCGAAGATCCTATCCACCTCGTTGTTCCAGACGCGCACATCCGAAGTCTCGGGCAGCATATGCTTCGGATTGGTATCCGTCGTAATGCGCGGGAACTGGGTGAGAAACAGAATGGTGAGCGCGGCGGTCGCCGCCACGACCAGTTTCGGGCGGCTGATGGAGAACTCGACTAGAGAGAACTTGGACATGGAATTTCCTTGGGCTCGTCTTCGGCCGCAATGCCGTGTGTGTCAATGCAGATTCCGGGCACTCCCAACGTCATTCGAGGATGAAAAGCGCTTTCATGTAGCGCTTCCTTCAGCCGCGGTTTCGAGCGGCAGTCCGCGGGATCGCCACTCCGCGACACCGTCTTCGAGGCGCGCGGCGCGGAAGCCCGACGCGCGGAGCATCTCCACCGCCTGGGGCGCCATCAGGCAGAACGGGCCGCGGCAGTAGGCGACGATCGGCTTGTCCTTGGGCAGCTCATCGAGCCGTTGCTTCAGCTCGCGCAGCGGCAGGCTGCGCGCGTAGGGAAGATGTCCGGCGCGGTACTCCGCTTCCGGGCGCACGTCGATAACCAGGATCTGCCCCGCTTCCGCGCGCGCGATCAATTCCCGGCGTTCCGCCGGGACCAGTTCGCGCGGTGCCGCCACCATCGAACCGAGGGCGGCTTGAAGTTCGAGCAACCGGTCCTCCGCCAGCGTGCGCAGGACGACCGAGAATTCAGCCACGTTCGCATCGGACAGCCGGTAGTAGATGTTCCGACCATCCTTGCGCCCCTCCACGAGGCGGGCGAGGCGCAGCTCCTTGAGGTGAGCGCTGGCAAGCTTGACGCTGATGCCCGCTTCGCCGGCGAGCGTATCCACGGTCTTCTCGCACTGGCACAGCAACTCGATGATTTCCAGCCGCTTGGGACTTGCGACCGCCTTGCCGACGCGCGCAACCTGTTCGTACAACAGTGTTTTCAGGGTATGCTTGGACATTAGCTAATAGTCTAACGATTATTAGAATATGGCCTTGTTGGATCCAAGTCAAGGAATTTGGGAATCCCCCGCACCTGACCAGGGCCTCGTGGCCTTGGACTCACAACGGGGCAACCCTGTGTGGCACTTTTTTTGGGGTGCGATGGGCCACTCATGCACCAGCCGCAAATCAGCCGGCCTCCGGCTTCCTTTGCGGGGCCCATCCGGAACGCGATTGGCCGCGTAGTGGATACCGTGGAAAATGAGGCAATGACGGGAATCTCGCGACGGGCCTGGCTCGCGCGCATGACGGCGGGCGGCGCGGCGCTCGTCCTGGAAATGGCGCGGCTGCGGCAGGCGCTCGCGGCGGAAGCCGTGCCCGAAGGCGTGGCCCGGTTACGGGGGGAGGCGCGCGTCGGGGACAAGCCCGCCGCGCGGGGCATGGCGATCAGGCCGGGCGACGTGGTCACCGTCGGACGGCGCTCGCAGCTCGTCTTCGTCGTGGGGCGCGACGCCTTCCTCGCGCGCGCCGGCTCTCGCATCGAGCTCTCGGCGGAAGGCGCGACCCGGGCCGTCATCAGCGGCCTGCGCGTGGTGACGGGGGCGCTGCTCTCGGTGTTCGAGCCGGGCAGGCCAAAGCGCATCCGGACGGCGACGGCGACGATCGGCATCCGCGGCACCGGCATCTACGTCGAAGTGCAGAAAATGCGCACCTATGCCTGCACCTGCTACGGCGAGGCGGAGCTCGTCCCGGTGGACGAGCCGAAGGAGGCGGAGACGGTGCGCACCACCCATCACGACCAGCCGCGCTACATCTATTCCAAGGGCATGCCGCGCATGATCGAGCGGGCGCCCGTCATCAACCACACCGACGCCGAGCTGATCCTGCTCGAGAGCCTGGTCGGGCGCAAGGTGCCGTTCAATCCGGAGAACTACCCGTAACGGATAACGGTGATAAGTGATAGGTGATAAGTGATAGGAGGTTGAAAGCCCCGTTCCGCGGGAGTCCCATCACCTATCACGTGTCACCTATCACGCATCATTCAGCATGATCAGGCTATACCAGTTCCAGCCCGCGCTCGGATTGCCCAACGCGAGCCCGTTCTGCATGAAGGTGGAGACCTTCCTGCGCATGGCGGGCCTCTCCTACGAGTGCCCGCGCGATGCCGACTTGCGCAAGGCGCCCAAGGGCAAGCTGCCCTACATCGTGGATGAAGGCGCGGTCGTTTCCGACTCCAGCTTCATCGTCGATCACCTGAAGCGGAAATACGGCGATCCTCTCGACTCGCATCTCGGCGCCGCCGAGCGGGCGGCCGCGCTGGCCTGCCAGCGCATGCTCGAAGAGAACACGTACTGGGCGGTGCTGTATTTCCGCTGGATCGACGAAGCCGGCTGGGCGCTGACGCGCGAGGCCTTCTTCGGCTGGATGAAGCCGCCGCTCAAGTGGATCGTGCCGCCGCTCGCCCGCCGCTCCGTGCGCCGAGAGCTGCACGGGCACGGGATGGGGCGGCACGCGCGCGACGAGATTGTCGCGATCGCCAAGAAGGATATCACCGCGGCCGCCGATTTCCTGGGCGATAAGCCGTTTTTCCTGGGCGCGCGGCCGTCCTCGCTGGACGCCACCGCGTACGCCTTCCTCGCCAACATCCTGTGGGTGCCCCTCGAGTCGCCGCTCAAGGCCCACGCGCAGACCTACCCGCAACTGGCGGCGTACTGCGCCAGAATGCGGGAGAAGTATTATGGCAATCAGTAAGCGGCAAGCCACAGCCGTTGGCCAGGGAGGGCGCGGTTCCCTTCCAATCGCCGCTTTCAGTCTGATGCTTGCCGCTCACTCGTTGATGATGCCGAGCCTCGCGTAAATCGGCCGGATGTGTGCGCGCAGCTCGGGCAGCCGCCGCCACAGCCACAGCGCGACCAGCATGCACGCGCCGCCGCCCGCCGCGAGCGTGTGCGTGGCGCCGATCCAGGAGGCGACGGCGCCGGCGGCGAGGCTTCCCAGCGGGAACGTGCCGAGAAAAGCGACCGTGAACAGTCCCAGCACGCGACCGCGCATGCGGTCGTCGACGATGGTCTGGATGATGGTGGACACGCTCATCGCCACGATCAGGGTATTCATGCCCACGACCGCGATGGCGGCCAGCGACAGCGCGAGCGAGGTCGAATAGGCGAACGCGACCAGCGTCGCGCCGGCGGCACCGGCGGCCGCCGCGATCCAGCGTATGAGGCCGCGGATGTCCTTGCGCGAGGCGAGCAGGACCATTCCCGTCATGCCGCCCAGCCCGGCGGCGCCGATCAGGAAGCCCAGCGTCTCCGCGCCTCCCGAAAAGACTTCCGCGGCGAAGATCGGCATCAGCGTCTGGTACGGGCTCGCCATGAAGCTCACCAGCGCGACGACCGGCAGCAGCCGCCTCAGCGGCACCGAGTTCCAGGTGTAGGCGATGCCTTCCCTGAGGCCCTCCCGCAGCGAGGACGGGACGCGCGCGCGCGCGACCGGCGCAAGGGTCATCATCGCGAGCGTGACGACCGCCGCCACCTTGCTGACGCCGTTCACGAGAAAGCACATGGCCTCGCCGGAAGCGGCGATCAGCACGCCGGCGATGGTGGGCCCGATCATGCGCCCGCCGTTCTGCATCAGCGCGTTGAAGGCGATGGCGCTCGGCAGGTCCTCCCGCACCGGCACCATCTCGGGCGTGAACGATTGCCGCACCGGAACGTCGACCGCCATGATGACGCCGAACAGGCCGGCCATGACGACGACGTGCCAGACCTCGACCGCGTCCGAGTACGCCAGCGCGGCGAGCGTGAACCCCGGCGCCATCGCCGCGGCCTGCGTCCAGAGCAGGAGCTTTCTGCGATCGATGCGGTCGGCCCACAAGCCGCCGAAGGGGGCGAGCACCAGGATCGCGATCTGGCTCGAAAAGCCGGTCAC
The DNA here is from genome assembly GCA_016192825.1 of Betaproteobacteria bacterium. Taxonomy (GTDB): domain Bacteria; phylum Pseudomonadota; class Gammaproteobacteria; order Burkholderiales; family SG8-41; genus SG8-41. Next base: position 54,938 of record JACPTK010000035.1, read on the forward strand.
CCCGAGCAGCCAGGCCGATCCGGTCAGGCGGTAGACCAGCCAGCTCATCGCGAGGTGCTGTATCCAGTTGCCGAGGATGGCCAGCGACTGGCCGAGAAAAAACAGGCGGTAGCTGCGGTGGCGGAATGCGCGCAGCGAATGGATCATATTAGGAATTCGGCGGACAGCAGCCCGCCGAATTCCTTACAGGAACCGTCTCGGCCACCTGGTTCGACCCGCTCGATAGCGGTCCGCTCGATCTTCGATGAAGCAACGGAAAGGGCGAACCGCGATCGCGCACTGGTCTATTCCGGCCCGATGTTTCCGATGGTCCTCGTTAAGGATTTTGTCGGGTTTGGCCCGACAAAATCCTAGAGCTTTTGCAGCTGCTCGGTGATTCTCTCGAGCGTCGCGGTGAAGCGCGAAAGGCGCTCCTTCTCCTGCGCGACGATCAGCGGCGGGGCGCGCCCGACGAAGCCCGGGTTGGCGAGCTTGGCCTGCGCCTTCGCGATCTCGGCCTCCAGCCGCAGCCGCTCCCGGTGCAGCCGCTCGCGCTCGGCCGCCACGTCCACCTGGACCTTGAGCATCAGGCGGTAATCGCCCACGATCGACACGGGCGCGCCGCCTTCCGGCAGCGCGCCTTCGCCGATCACCACCTCGGAGAGGCGCGCCAGCGCGATGAGATAGGGCACGAACGGCGTGACCCGCTGCGGCGCGCCCTGGATGAGCAGCGGCAGCTTCTCGGAGAGCGCGATGCCCATTTCGGCGCGCAGCGCCCGGCAGGCATTGGTGATCTCCTTGAGCAGCGCGATTTCCCGCTCCGCGGCCGCGTCGAGCTTGGCCGGCTCCGGCTCGGGATAGCGGGCAATCATGATCGATGGGCCGCGCTTCCCGGCGAGCGGCGCCGCCTTCTGCCACAGCTCCTCGGTGATGAACGGGATCACCGGGTGCGCGAGCCGCAGGATCGTTTCCAGCACGCGAGCGAGCGTGCGGCGCGTCGCGCGCTGCTGCGCCGCATTGCCTTCCGCGATCTGCACCTTGGCGAGCTCGAGGTACCAGTCGCAGTATTCGTCCCACGCGAGCTCGTAGATCGCGCGCGAGAGGTTGTCGAAGCGGTAGTCGCGGAACGCCTGGTGCGCGTCCTGCTCCGCCCGCTGCAGGCGGCTGACGATCCAGCGGTCGGCGACCGAGAGCTCGAGCGGCAGGTTCTCGTCGAGCCCGGTGTCGCGCCCCTCGCAGTTCATCAGCACGAAGCGCGTGGCGTTCCACAGCTTGTTGCAGAAGTTACGGTAGCCGTCGCAGCGCGAAAGGTCGAACTTGATGTCGCGCCCGTGCGAGGCGAGGCTGGCGAAGGTGAAGCGCAGCGCGTCGGTGCCGAAGGCGGAGATGCCGCCGGGAAACTGGCGGCGCGTCGCGGCGGCGATCGATTCCGCCTGCTTCGGGTTCAGCAGGTTGGAGGTGCGCTTCTCGACCAGCGCCTCGAGCCCGATGCCGTCGATGATGTCGAGGGGATCGAGGACGTTGCCTTTCGATTTCGACATCTTCTGGCCCTCGGCGTCGCGCACCAGCCCGTGCACGTAGACTTCGCGAAACGGCACCTTGCCGGTGAAGGGCAGCGTCATCATCACCATGCGCGCGACCCAGAAGAAGATGATGTCGAAGCCCGTGACGAGCACGCTGGCCGGCAGGTAGAGGCGCAGCGCCGGGTTGTCCGCGGGCCAGCCGAGCGTCGAGAACGGCCACAGCGCCGAGGAAAACCAGGTGTCGAGCACGTCCTCGTCCTGCTTCAGCTCCGAGGGCGTCACGCGCCCGCCCGCGCGCACGCGCTCGAGCATCGCCTGGCGGTGCTTCGCCTGCGCTTCCTGCCGGGTGCGCCCGACGTAGACGTTGCCCTCGGTGTCGTACCAGGCGGGGATGCGGTGGCCCCACCAGAGCTGGCGCGATATGCACCAGTCCTGGATGCGGGTGAGCCACTGGTTGTAGGTCGTGGTCCAGTTCTCGGGCACGAACCGCACGTCGCCGCGCGCCACCGCTTCCAGTCCGGCCTGCGCCAGCGATTCCATCTTCACGAACCACTGGTCGGTCAGCATGGGCTCGACCACCGCGTCGGTGCGCCCGCAGCGCGGCACCATCATCCGGTGCGGTTTCACCTCCGCCAGCAGGCCCTGCGCCTCGAGGTCGGCCAGCACGCGCTGGCGCGCCTCGAAGCGATCGAGCCCGCGGTAGGCGGGTGGCAGCAGCTCCGAGCTCGATTTGCCCGGCAGGCCCTTTCCGTCGGTCACGTGCGTCGGGCCGCTCGCCGCCGCCCGGTTGCCAAACTCGAAGTCGTCGACCGGAGAATCCTTCAGCCGGGCGTCTTTCTTGAAGATGCTGGGGGGATAGTCCTGCCGGTAGCCGGCGCCCCTGAGGGACTGCGCGATGGCTTCCCGGTGGCGCAGCCAGACGTTGAAATCGTTGAAGTCGTGCCCCGGCGTGATCTTCAGGCAGCCGGTGCCGAACTCGCGATCGACGTAGGCGTCCGCGATCACCGGGATCTGCCGGTCCGTCAGGGGCAGCTGGACCATCCTGCCGACGATGCCCCGGTAGCGCTCGTCCTCCGGATGCACCGCGACGGCGACATCACCCAGCATCGTCTCCGGCCGCGTCGTTGCGACCGTGACGTGCCCGCTGCCGTCGGCGAGCGGGTAACGGATGTGGTAGAGCTTGCCGTCTTCCTCGATGGACTCGACCTCGAGGTCCGACACCGCGGTCTGCAGCACCGGGTCCCAGTTGACCAGGCGCTTGCCGCGGTAGATCAGGCCGTGCTCGTGGAGCCGCACGAAGACTTCCGTCACCACGCGCGACAGCCCCTCGTCCATGGTGAAGCGCTCGCGCCCCCAGTCGCAGGAAGCGCCGAGGCGGCGCATCTGGCGCGTGATGGTCGAGCCGGACTCCTCCTTCCATTTCCAGACCCGCTCGACGAACGCCTCGCGCCCGAGCGCCCGGCGCGAGGCGCCTTCCTGCTCGAGCTGGCGCTCGACCACGATCTGCGTGGCGATGCCCGCATGGTCGGTGCCGGCCTGCCACAGCGTGTTGAAGCCGCGCATGCGGTGGTAGCGCACGAGCGCGTCCATCAGCGTCTGCTGGAACGCGTGGCCCATGTGGAGCGTGCCGGTGACGTTGGGCGGCGGCAGCAGGATGCAGAAATTGCCCGGATTTTTCTCGTCGAGCCCGGCCGCGAAGTAGCCGCTTTTCTCCCATGCCGGATACCAGCGCGCCTCGATGGCCGCCGGCTCGAAGCTCTTGGCGAGCGCCGCGGCCGCGTCGGAACCGGCGGTCTCGCCGCTGCCCGCCGCCGCCGTGGCTTCCCGCATCGCGGCCTTGGCATCCACGGCCACGCGCAGATTCTTGATCTGGGTGCGCAGCGTCTCCTCGACGGAAGCACGCACCATGCTGTTGATATCGGCCTTGATGTCGAGGCTCACCTTGGCGAGCGCCGAATCGAGGGCGTTGCCGATGTCCGGCATGAAGCGGTCCTGCATGACCTGGGTGATGTGCTGGTCGAGGTCGCGCTTCAGCCGCTGGTAAAGGCTGTGTTCGAGGTTCTGCGCCTGCACGCGCGAAATGACCTCGCCCGAGGCGGCCGGCGCCGGCGGGCGCGACGGCGCCAGGACCGCCGGCAGCTTGCCCGCGGGGATGACCTCGGTGAGCGTGGGGATGCCGTCTTCCGCGGCAACCTGCGCCGCCGGCTCGTCCAGTACGGGGACATCCGACGCCGCGGCGGCGTGGTGGGCGGCACCGCGATGACGTTCCAGCAGCGCGTCGGCGCGCTTCAGGAGGTCGTCGCTTTCGTCGTCGCGAACGGTTTGCTCGGCCATTAGTAGGGCGGTGATTGGTGAATGGTGAATGGTGAGTGGACCCGGCGCGGCGCGCCGCGTTTCCTCGCGTTTGCTGTTAACCGTTCACTGTTCACGGGTCTTGCTGAGGTCGTGCGTGCGGATCTCGTAGCCGCGGTCGCGGTAGAAGCGGAAGCGCTCGCGGGCGCTCGCGCGGTCGCCCTCATCACGGGTGACGATCTCGATCAGCCGCTGGAAGCGGCTGAAGAACGGCGGCCACTCCGCACGCAGGTTGAGCAGCACCTCGTCGTGCAGCAGGTTCTCGCCGCTGCAGTCGACGATGACCGGCGTCTCGCGCGCCAGCGGGTCGTCCGGCCCGCAATGCGGCACGAATCCGATCGACGGCGTCGTCCACAGCATCCGGTCGAAGCGGTGCGCGGTATCGGGGTCGGGCAGCCAGACCGTGGTGCGCAGCCCGTGCGCGAGCGCCTTCGCCGACAGCTGGCAGGCGACCCGCAGCTTGTCCTCGACGTGGGTGTAGAAGTCGATCTGCGTCATTTTTGATGCGGCGTGACCCGTGACTCGTGACTCGTGACTCGGCCCGTTTCCTCATCTCCTGCGCGCGCGCAGGGGAAGGTCGAAGACAAAACCGGCGACCGGCCACGAGTCACAAGTCACCAGTCACTTTCTTTGAGCGGAGCGATTGATGAGGAACTGCGTGAGCAGCGGCACCGGCCTGCCGGTTGCGCCTTTTTCCTTCCCGCTTTTCCAGGCGGTGCCGGCGATGTCGAGGTGCGCCCACTTGTATTTCTTGGTGAAGCGCGCCAGGAAGCATGCTGCCGTCACCGCCCCGGCGGGGCGCCCGCCGATATTGGCGAAATCGGCGAAGTTGCTCTTCAACTGCTCCTGGTAATCCTCCCACAAGGGCAGCTGCCACACCCGGTCGTAGGCGGCGTCGCCCGCGCCGGCGACCTCGCGCGCCAGCACGCCGTCGTTGGCGAAGAGCCCGGTCGCGACATGGCCGAGCGCGATGACGCAGGCGCCGGTGAGCGTCGCAATGTCGATCACCGCGGCGGGCTGGAAGCGCTCGACGTAGGTCAGCGCGTCGCACAGGATGAGCCGGCCTTCGGCGTCGGTGTTGAGGATCTCCACGGTCTGGCCCGACAGGCTTTTGACGATGTCGCCGGGCCGGGTGGCGCGTCCGCCGGGCATGTTCTCGGTCGTCGGAATCGCGCCCACCACGCTCACCGGCAGCCGCATCTCCCCCACCGCCTTCATCGTGCCGAGCACGGCCGCCGCGCCGCACATGTCGAATTTCATTTCGTCCATCTCGGCCGCGGGCTTGAGCGAGATGCCGCCGGTATCGAACGTGATGCCCTTGCCGACGAGCACGACCGGTTTCATCGACCTGCCCCCGCCGCGGTGTTCGAGCGTGATGAACTTGGGCGGCTGGCTGCTGGCGCGGGCGACCGACAGCAGGGTGCCCATGCCGAGCCGCTCCATGTCCTCGCGCTCGAGCACCGTCACCTTCATGCGGTAGCGCTTGGCCAGCTCGCGCGCCTGGTCGGCGAGGTAGGACGGCGTGCAGACGTTGGGGGGAAGGTTGCCGAGGTCCTTCGCGAGGCTCATGCCATGCGCGGTCGCGAGCCCCTGCTCGAGCCCGGCGGCGGCGCGCTTCATGACGGCGCGGTCGACGCACAAGGTGAGGCGATGCAGCGCGGGTTCGGCATTCTCGCTCTTGCTCTTCATCCGCGTGAAGCGATAGGCGCATTCGCGCGCCACCGTGACCGCGTGCGCCACCTTCCACGCGGCGTCGCGCCGCCCGACGGCGAGCTCGGTCAGATGAAGCGACGCTTCCTCCGCGCCGGTGGCGTTCAGCGCGCGGATCGCCGCCGCAACCGCTTCGCGGTACTGCTTATCGCGAAATTCGGCCTCGCGCCCGAGGCCCACCAGCAGCACGCGCTCGGCGGCGATCCCGGGCACGCCGTGGAGCAGCAGCGTCGTGCCGGGCTTGCCCTGCAGATCGCCCCGGCGCACCACTTGGGTGAGGAATCCTTTCGCCGCGCGGTCGAGCCCCGCCGCGGCGGAGGAGAGCTTGCGCGGCTCGTACACGCCGACGACCAGACAGCCGCTGCGGCCGGTCTGCGGCGCGCCGCTTTTTATGCTAAATTCCACCGTGGGCTCCCTGTCCAGTTAGATCGCTGATTATTTGCGTATTGTTGGCGAAAAGTCAAAGTGAACAGCCGCCGGTCGCGCCGAGCGCTGTGACCGGCTGCTGACCGTGTGCGCGGAGCATGAATTCGGGATGAGGCTTAGTCAATCGACCTCCTCTCATCGTTCCTTGTTGCGGCTCGTGTTGACGCTTTTCCATTGGCGAATTTGTCGGATCGGAGTCCGACAAATTCCTAGCCGATGATCTTCCGCAAGGCACTGCTGCGCGAGCTGGCGACCGCGGCGCTGGCGACCTTTCTGGTGCTGCTCGGCATCGTGATCACCATGCTGCTCGTGCGGCTGCTGGGACAGGCGGCGAGCGGCGCCATCACGACCACCGGCGTGGTGGCGCTGATGGGCTTCGCGATCATCAACTACCTGCCGGTGCTGTTCTCGCTCACGCTGTTCATCGCGGTGCTGATGACGCTCGCGCGCAGCTACCGCGACTCCGAGATGGTGGTGTGGTTCTCGTGCGGCGTGAGTCTCACCGAATGGATCCGCCCCGTGATCCTGTTCGCCGCGCCGGTCGTGTTCGTCATCGCCCTGCTGTCGCTGGTGCTGTCGCCGTGGGCGGTATCGAACAGCGAGGAGCTGCGCCGCCGGATGGACAGCCGCGACGACGTCTCGGCCATCTCGCCGGGCGTGTTCCGCGAGTCGCGCCAGGCCGAGCGCGTCTATTTCGTGGAGGAGGTCTCCGGCGCCGAGAACCTGGTCGCCAACGTTTTCGTGAGCTCGGTGCAGCACGGCAGGCAGGGCGTGATGGTGGCCGCCCGCGGGTTTCAGGAGACGGCGGAGAACGGCGATCGCTTCCTCGTGCTGCTGAACGGGCGCCGCTACGAAGGCGAGCCGGGCTCGGCGGACTACAAGATCTACGAGTTCCAGCGCTACGCGATGCGCATCGATGGCCTGGCGTCGCGGGCGCCGCGGGCGCCCACCACAAAATCCGCGTCCACCCTCGAGCTCCTGCGCATCCCGACGCCGCCCAATCTGGCGGAGTTGTCGTGGCGCCTCGGTTTGCCGGCCAGCGCGCTGATCCTGGCGCTGCTGGCGATCCCGCTCTCGTTCGTCAATCCGCGGGCGGGGCGGTCGATGAACCTGGTGCTGGCACTGCTGATTTACGCGGCCTACAGCAACCTGCTTTCCATCACCCAGGCCTCCATCGCCCAATCGCGGATTTCGCTTGCGCCCGGTCTGCTGGGCGTGCACGCCGTGATGCTGCTGATTCTGCTCGCCCTGTTTTACCGGCGCCTGATGGTGTTCTCCGTGTTCCGGCTCGTCCGATGAGGACGCTGCGGCGCTACCTCGCGACGGAGATCGTGGCGGCGACCGCCCTGGTGTTTGCCGCGCTGGTGATGCTGTTCGCGTTCTTCGACCTGGTCGAACAGATCAAGGACCTCGGGCGCGGCGCCTACACCCTGCGCCGCATCCTGATCTACGTGCTGCTGTCCGTGCCGGACCACGTCTACGAGCTGTTCCCGGTCGCGGCGCTGATCGGAACCCTGTTCGCGCTCGCGCAGCTGGTGGCGGGCTCGGAGTACACGGTGATGCGCACCTCGGGCGTGTCCACCGCGCGTTTTGCGGCGGCGCTCGCCGCGATCGGGAGCCTGTTCGCGGTGCTCACGTTCGTGATCGGTGAATTCATCGCGCCGCCGGCGGAACAGCTCGCCCAGCGCGTGCGCTCCCAGGCCATCACCGGCCTGGTGGCGCAGGAATTCCGTTCCGGCCTGTGGATCAAGGACGACAGGAGCTTCATCAACGTGGTCGAGGTGCTGCCGGACTCGACGCTGCGCGGGGTGAGGATCTACGAATTCGACAATGAATACCGGCTGCTTTCGATCAGCTACGCCAGGCACGGCGCCTACCAGAGCGACCGCCACTGGTTGCTGCGGAACGTCACCCAGACCCGTTTCGAGACCATGAAGACTTCGACGCGCGAGATCGCAGAGGCAAAATGGCAGTCGGTGCTCGAGCCGGATCTCATCAACGTGCTGCTGGTCAAGCCCGAACAGATGTCGGCGTTGAGCCTCTACTCGTATACGCAGCACCTCAAGGAAAACCGCCAGAAGGCGCTGCGTTACGAGATCGCGCTGTGGACCAAGCTCACCTATCCGCTGGCGGTGCTGGTGATGATGGTGCTGGCGCTGCCATTCGCCCACTTCCAGGGACGGCAGACCGGAGTGGGCGCCAAGATATTCGCCGGGATCATGCTCGGGATCGTCTTCCACTTCCTGAACCGCCTGTTCTCGCACCTGGGGCTGCTCAACGACTGGCCGTCGCTGGTCAGCGCGCTCATGCCCACCGTAACCTTCCTCACCGTCGCGGTGGGGATGATGTGGTGGCAGGAGCGCCGCTAGCAGCCTGTCGGACTTGGCATTCCGACAGGCTGCTCACAGCAAAACCGCCTGCGAATTTCGAATGACATTCGGGATGACGACCCATCTTGGCCTCCAACGGACGCGCGCGCGGGCTGAAAATAAGGCTTTTACAGCCTTTTTCTTCTGTTTTTGCGCGGGCGGTTTTGCATCAGGAGTTTGTCGGCCCTAAGTCCGACAAACTCCCGTGCCCGCCAGCCGGTCGTGAAGAAACAGGCGCTCGCGGTCGACCAGCGCCCATAGAAAGCCGGCGCCCAGCAGCAAGGTTCCCGGGAGGGCGAAGAGAAAGCGCCTCAGGGCATGCTCCCGCGTCAGGGGACCGCCTTCGCGCGTCACGAGCCGCATGCGCCAGGTCTTCATGGGCAGCGTCTGGCCGCCGCGGCGCCACTGGACGATGAAGTAGGCCGCGGCCAGCGCGGCGAGATAGAGCTGGAGCAGGGCACGGGCCAGGACCCGATCCGCTCCGTGCATCAGCATCACGAACGGAAGCGACCCGACAAGCAGCACCGCGGCGAGCAGCAGCGCTTCATACGCCAGCCCCAGCGCGCGGCGCGCAAGGCCCGCGGCCGGCGCCCCATGCTCGGCGTCGGGACGCATCGGGGTGAAATGGCCGCGGCGTTACTGGGCCGCCGCCGCCGGCGTATCGGCGGTTGCCGTTCCGACGGGTGGCGCGACTGCCGGCGCCTCGGCGGGCTCCGGCGGCGCCGGCGGCGCCGGCGGGTCCGACGGAGAGAACTCGGGCTGAGCGGCAAGCGACCGCTGATACGCCCTCCACTGGGCGGCGACTTCGCGCCGCTTGTCGGGAGGCAGCTTTCGCAGCGACTGGTATTTCTTGCGGGCCGCCGTGCGCTGCGCGGGTGTGAGCCTGGCCCACGCCGACATGTTTTTCTGCAGCCGCTTCTGCTCCTGCGCCTTCATCTTCGGGTAACGCTCGGCGATGGCGACCCATTTCTTGCGCCGCGTCGCGTCCATCCGGTCCCACTGGGGCGCCAGCGGCGCGAGAATCTTTTGCTGCGCCGGCGTCAGCTCCGACCAGGCGGGCCGAACGGGTTTCCTAGTTTCCGCCTTGCTTTGTGCTGCGACTGCCGGGAACGCGAGACATAGCCAGACGGTCAACGCGACGAGCGCTTTAGCCATGAATCGAAGCCCTTGTCGAGGTAGGCATTGATCGGCAGTTCGTCGCTGAGCAGCCCCATCTCGATTTCGGCGATTTCGTTGTTCACCGGGGCGGTCATCTTCCAGTACGCCACGCCTGCGAGCGCCAGCGCGAGCGCCGCCACCGCCATCCAGTGGCGGGTGCCGTAACGATGCCCCGTGATCCACGCCGCCGCCTGCCCGGCCCACGCCAGGCCGAGCGCGGCTTCGGGCCGCTCGCGGTAATGCGACAAGGCGGTCCTGCGTGCGGCGAACAGCCGCTCGCGCGTCCCGGACTCCATGCGATCCGTGCCGTAATCGAGGTGCTGGACGATCTTCCTCGCCAGTTCGTGTTCCGGCAGATTCATAGCTTGATCCCCTGTTTCTTCAGCGTCGCCGCAAGGGCGTGGGTTGCCCGCGAGCAGTGTGTTTTCACACTTCCCTCCGAGCAACCCATTATTCTTGCCGCCGCCGCGACGTCCAGTTCCTCCCAGTAACGCAGGAGAAAGGCCTGGCGTTGACGGGCGGGCAGCTTTTCAAGCGCTTTTTCAATCAAAGCAAGCACTTGTGAGCGCTCAAGTTGTTGCGCCGGGGGCTCCGAAAATTTGGAGTCGTCCTCCACTTCCAAAGTTTCGAGCGGGTCGGCATCGCTATCGGCCTCGGCTCCGAAGAGATGCGACACGGGCATCGTCCACAGCGCGCGCACCTTCTGCCGGCGGTAGAAGTCCCGTATCGTGTTCTGGAGGATGCGCTGGAACAGCAAAGGCAGCTCGGCGGGAGGGCGCGCGGCGTATTTTTCCGTGAGCTTGAGCATGGCGTCCTGCACGATGTCGAGAGCCAGATGGTTGTCGCGTACCGAGAACAGCGCCTGTTTGTAAGCGCGGCGTTCGACTTCCGCGAAAAAATCCGACAGTTCTTTCGGGGTGGCCAGTGGACTCGCCTTGGTTGGGGCTGGCGGCAGGGTTGGCGCAGCCCGCGGCACGCGCCCGCCCGCCAGGGTCCGGGGCATCTTAGCAAAAGGCCGACGGCGCGCAAACGATCCACGAGCGGCGGCAAACTTGAGCGCTATCCTGCTGTTTAAAGGGAAATTTTTCTTGACCTATGCGGCGGTAACCGGTAACGTAACAGATTTTCGTACTGGCGTTGAGCGATGGCCATGGAACTGACCGGCGCGGAAATCGTGGTGCGCTGTCTGCAGGAAGAGGGGGTCGAGCACGTGTTCGGCTACCCCGGCGGGGCCGTGCTGTTCATTTACGACGAGCTGTTCAAGCAGAACCGGGTCAAGCACATCCTGGTGCGGCACGAGCAGGGGGCGGTGCACGCCGCCGATGGCTACGCGCGCTCCACCGGCAAAGTAGGCGTCTCGCTTGTCACCTCAGGCCCCGGTGTCACCAACGCGGTGACCGGCATTGCCACCGCGTACATGGATTCGATCCCGTTGGTGATCATCACGGGTCAGGTGCCGACGCATGCCATCGGCCTGGACGCGTTCCAGGAGTGCGACACGGTGGGCATCACCCGCCCCTGCGTGAAGCACAACTTCCTGGTGAAGGACGTGAAGGGCATCGCGGTCACGATCAAGAAGGCGTTCTATATCGCCTCCACCGGCCGTCCCGGCCCGGTCGTGGTGGACATTCCCAAGGACGTGACCACGGCCAAAGCCGAGTTCCGCTATCCCGAGACGGCCACCCTGCGCTCCTACAATCCGGTCACCAAGGGGCACGGCGGGCAGATCAGGAAGGCGATCCAGACGCTGATACAGGCCAAGCGCCCGATGATCTACACCGGCGGCGGCGTCATCCTGGGAGATGCCTCTGAGGAGCTTGCCCACCTGACGCGCGCGCTGGGCTTTCCATGCACCAACACCCTGATGGGATTGGGCGGGTACCCGGCGACTGACCGCCAGTTCCTCGGCATGCTCGGCATGCACGGCACCTATGAGGCCAATATGGCGATGCAGCACTGCGACGTGCTGCTCGCGATCGGCGCCCGCTTTGACGACCGCGTGATCGGCAACCCGGATCATTTCTACAACGCGCAGCGCACCATCATCCACGTCGACATCGACCCCTCGTCCATTTCCAAGCGCGTGAAGGTGGACATTCCCATCGTCGGCAACGTGCGCGAGGTGCTGCGCGAGCTGATCAAGCAGCTCGAGGCTTCCCGGGAAAAGCCCGACGCGGAAGCGCTCAAGGACTGGTGGGCCCAGATCAGCGAGTGGCGTTCGCGTGATTGCCTCAAGTACGACCGCGCCAGCGCCCTCATCAAGCCGCAGTACGTGATCGAGAAGCTCTACGAGGTGACACGGGGCGACGCTTTCGTCACGTCCGACGTCGGGCAGCACCAGATGTGGGCGGCGCAGTTCTACAAGTTTGAAAAGCCGCGGCGCTGGATCAATTCCGGCGGGCTCGGCACGATGGGCTTCGGGCTTCCCGCCGCGATGGGCGTGCAGCTGGCGCACCCCAAGGCGACGGTCGCCTGCGTCACCGGCGAGGCAAGCGTGCAGATGTGCATCCAGGAGCTTTCCACCTGCAAGCAGTACCGCCTGCCGATCAAGGTGGTGAACCTCAACAACAAGTACATGGGCATGGTGCGGCAGTGGCAGGAGTTCTTCCACGGCAACCGCTACGCCGAATCGTACATGGACGCCCTGCCGGATTTCGTGAAGCTTGCCGAGTCGTACGGCCACGCCGGCATGAAGATCGAGAAGCGCGAGGACGTGGAGCCGGCGCTGAAGGAGGCCTTCTCGCGCAAGAAGGACCTCGTGTTCATGGACTTCATCACCGACCAGACCGAGAACGTTTTCCCGATGGTCCCGGGCGGCAAGGGCCTCTCCGAAATGATCCTGGTATGAGGCATATCGTCTCCGTCCTGCTCGAGAACGAGGCGGGCGCGCTGTCGCGGGTGGCGGGGCTGTTCTCCGCCCGCGGCTACAACATCGAATCGCTCACGGTCGCGCCCACCGAGGACCCGACGCTCTCGCGCATGACCATCGTCACCACCGGCTCCGACGAGGTCATCGAGCAGATCACCAAGCAGTTGAACAAGCTGATCGACGTGGTCAAGCTGATCGACCTCTCCGACGGCGACCACATCGAGCGGGAGCTCATGCTCGTCAAGGTGCGCGCGGTGGGCAAGGACCGCGAGGAGATGAAGCGCATGGCCGACATCTTCCGCGGTCGCATCATCGATGTCACCGACAAGGACTACACCATCGAGCTGACGGGCACCGGCTCCAAGCTCGACGCGTTCCTCAAGGCCATCGACCGCGCCGCGATACTGGAAACGGTGCGTACCGGCGCCTCCGGGATCGGGCGGGGCGACCGGGTATTGAGAGTCTAGCGTTCAGCGCTCAGCGATCAGCCAAACCATCGTGCTGTAAGCTGAATGCTGATAGCTGACAGCTGATTGCTGAGAGCTGTTGACTAAAGGGAAACTCATGAAGATCTACTACGACAAAGACGCCGACCTGTCGCTCATCAAGCGCAAGCACGTGGCCATCATCGGCTACGGCTCGCAGGGGCACGCCCATGCGAACAACCTGAAGGATTCCGGCGTCAAGGTGACCGTGGGCCTGCGCAAGGGCGGCGCCTCCTGGGCCAAGGCGAAGAACGCGGGACTCGCGGTGAAGGAAGTGGGCGCCGCGGTGAAGGGCGCGGACATCGTGATGATCCTGCTGCCGGACGAGCACCACGCGCAGGTCTACGCGGGCGAGATCGAGCCCAACATCAAGAAAGGCGCGACGCTCGCGTTTGCGCACGGGTTCAACATCCATTTCAAGCAGATCGAGCCCCGCGCCGATCTCGATGTCATCATGATCGCGCCCAAGGGCCCGGGGCACCTCGTGCGCTCGACCTATACCCAGGGCGGCGGCGTGCCCTCGCTGATCGCCGTGTTCCAGGACCCGAGCAACAAGGCGCGCGACGTCGCGCTCTCCTACGCGGCGGCGATCGGCGCGGCGCGCGCGGGCGTGATCGAAACCACCTTCCGGGAGGAATGCGAGACCGACCTCTTCGGCGAGCAGGTGGTGCTGTGCGGCGGGTTGACGGCGCTGATCCAGGCCGGCTACGACACGCTGGTCGAGGCGGGTTACGCGCCGGAGATGGCGTACTTCGAGTGCCTGCACGAGGTGAAGCTGATCGTGGATCTCATCTACGAGGGCGGCATTGCCAACATGCGATACTCGGTGTCGAATACCGCCGAGTATGGCGATTTCACGCGGGGCCCACGCATCGTCAACGAGCAGACGCGCGCTGAAATGAAAAAGATCCTGCAGGAGATCCAGAACGGGCAGTTCGCCAAGGAATTCATCCTGGAGAACAAGGCGGGCGCGCCCACGCTCAAGGCGATGCGCCGCATCGGCCAGGCGCACTCGGTCGAGACCGTCGGCGCCCGGCTGCGGGACATGATGCCGTGGATCAAGAAGAACCGGCTGGTGGACCAGTCGAAAAACTAGTGATGGGTGATGGGTGATGGGTGATGAGTCGAAGACCCTGACGGGAACGCCTCCCGCTTCCGGCCTCCCGCCGGACGGCGCGGGCGCCTACCCCCATCCGATCATCGCGAGGGAAGGTTGGCCGTTCATCCTCGCATCGGTCGCGGCCGCGGCGGCCACGCATTGGTTTGCCGGCACGGCGTGGGCGGTGCCGCTGTGGCTCGTCGTCGCCTTCATGGTGCAGTTCTTCCGGGATCCACCCCGCGTGGTCCCGCCGGAGCCCAAGGCCGTGCTGTCGCCGGCCGACGGCCGGATCGTCGCGGTCGAGCGCGCGCGCGACCCGTACCTCGAGCGCGACGCGCTCAAGATGAGCGTGTTCATGAACGTGTTCAACGCGCATTCCAATCGCAGCCCGGTGGACGGGGAGGTGCGCGCCGCCTGGCACCACCCGGGCAAATTTTTCAACGCCGAGCTTTCCAAGTCATCGCTGGAGAACGAGCGCAACGCGCTGTGGATCCGGACCGCGGGCGGGGCGGACGTGACGTGCGTCCAGATCGCGGGGCTCATCGCGCGCCGCATCCTGTGCTACGCCGGGGCCGGGCGGCGGCTGGCGCGCGGCGAGCGATACGGCTTCATCCGCTTTGGCTCGCGGCTGGACGTCTACCTCCCGCCGGAATCGCGGCCGGTGGCGTCCATGGGCGACAAGGTCTACGCTACCGAGACGATCCTCGCCATGCTCCCGTAGCCGCGGACGGGAGGGCGGAACCGCATGAAGGAGGGCCGCGGTTTGTCGAATCGCGAATCGCCAATCACGAATCACGGACGTTGAGCATGTACGAGCCGCGTGAACACAAGCTCTTCATCAGGTCGCGCTTCGCCCGGCGCGGGATTTACTGGCTGCCCAACCTGTTCACGGTCGCCGCGCTGTTCGCCGGGTTCTATGCCATCGTCCAGGCGATGGGCGGCCGCTACGAGCAGGCGGCCATCGCGATCTTCGTGGCGATGGTGCTGGACGGGCTCGACGGGCGCGTGGCCCGGCTGACGCACACGCAGAGCGCCTTCGGCGCGGAGCTCGACAGCCTTTCGGACATGGTGTCGTTCGGCGTGGCGCCGGCGCTGGTGGTGTACGTGTGGGCGCTCAAGGATTTCGCCGCCATGAAATCCGTGGCGTGGCTCGGGCCCTGGCTCACCACCAAGCTCGGCTGGATCGCCGCCTTCATCTACTGCGCGTGCGCGGCGCTGAGGCTCGCCCGCTTCAACACCACGCTCGACGTCGCGGACAAGCGTTTCTTCCAGGGCCTGCCGAGCCCCGCCGCCGCCTGCCTCGTGGCGGGGCTGGTGTGGGCGTTGAACGAATACCAGATCAAGGGGCAGGACGTGAAGTGGCTCGCCTGGGGCCTGACCGTTTTCGCCGGCCTCACCATGGTGAGCAACTTCAAGTTCTACAGCGGCAAGGACATCAATCTCCGGAAGAGCGTGCCGTTTTCGGTGGTCGTCGGCAGCACCTTCGGGCTGGTGGCGCTGTTCATGCTCTCCAGCACGCTGCCCGAGATGCTGTTCCTGCTGTTCGCGTGCTACGGCGTCTCGGGCTACGTGCTGTGGATCTACGATCTGGTCCGCGCCCGCGCCGTCGGCAAGGCGCCGCCGCCCGCCCCCGGCGCCTAGCAGCCTGCCGGACTTGCGTTTCGCTATGGCAGCCTATATATTCCCAGGCATGCATCGTTTCGCTCAGGCCAACGCTTCCCCTGTCCCCGCCCGCCTGCTGCTGGCCGGCCTGCTGCTGCGCCGCTAGGCGCGCACATCCATTTCCCACAATTTGTAGTTTCGGTCCGGCGCGGCGAGCACCGCGGCGGGAAGCCTATAGAATACGCGCGTTCACGGCCAGAGCCGGGCGGGAACGGCAAACATTCCGGAGAGTTCCATGGCCAAGGAAAAGTTGATCATATTCGACACCACGATGCGCGACGGCGAGCAGAGTCCGGGTGCGTCCATGACCCGGGACGAGAAGCTCCGCATCGCGCGCCAGCTGGAGCGCATGCGGGTAGACGTGATCGAGGCCGGTTTTCCGGCGTCGAGCGACGGCGACTTCGAGGCGGTGAAGGCGGTCGCGTCCGCGATCAAGGACAGCACGGTCTGCGGGCTCGCGCGCGCCAACGAGAAGGACGTGCGCCGTTGCGGCGAGGCGGTGCGGGGCGCCCGCGCGCCGCGCGTGCACACCTTCATCGCGACTTCGCCGATCCATATGGAGAAGAAGCTCCGCATGGAGCCTTCCCAGGTCATCGAGCAGGCGGTGCGGGCGGTGAAGTGGGCGCGCGAGTACACCGACAACGTCGAATTCTCGCCCGAGGATGCGGGGCGCTCGGATCTCGATTTCCTGTGCCGCATCCTCGAGCGGGTGATCAAGGCCGGCGCCACCACCATCAACGTGCCCGATACGGTGGGCTACACGCTGCCCGATCATTTCGGCCCGCTGATTCGCAAGCTGCGCGAGCGCATTCCCAACTCGGAGCGGGCGGTTTGGTCGGTGCATTGCCACAACGACCTGGGCCTCGCGGTCGCCAACTCGCTCGCCGCGGTGCTGAACGGCGCGCGCCAGGTGGAGTGCACGATCAACGGGCTCGGCGAGCGCGCCGGCAATGCTTCGCTCGAGGAGATCGTGATGGCGGTGCGCACGCGCCAGGACGTGTTCCCGTGCGATACCGGCATCGACGCCACGCAGATCGTGCCGGCCTCCAAGCTGGTCTCCGGCATCACCGGCTACCCGGTGCAGCCGAACAAGGCGATCGTCGGCGCCAACGCCTTCGCGCACGAGTCCGGCATCCACCAGGACGGCGTGCTCAAGCACCGCGAGACCTACGAGATCATGAGCGCCGAATCCGTGGGCTGGAGCACCAACCGCCTGACGCTGGGAAAGCTCTCGGGCCGCAACGCCTTCAAGAACCGGCTGCAGGAGCTCGGCATCGAGCTGGGCTCGGAAGAGGCGCTCAACGCCGCGTTCAAGCGCTTCAAGGACCTTGCCGACAAGAAACGCGAGATCTTCGACGAGGACCTGCAAGCGCTGATCACCGAGGAGAACCTCGAGCACGTGGAGAACGAGCGCTATCACCTGGTGTCCCTGACCGCGCATTCGGAAACCGGCGAGCAGCCCTACGCGAGGATCGTGGTGTCCGAGGCAGGGCAGGAGAAGCCGGCCCAGGCGCAGGGCAGCGGCCCGGTCGACGCCTCGTTCAAGGCGATTGAGTCGATCGTCAGGAGCGGGGCCGAGCTGCTGCTCTACTCGGTCAACAACATCACGAGCGGCACCGACGCCCAGGGCGAAGTGACGGTGCGGCTGGCCAAGGGCGGGCGCATCGTCAACGGCCAGGGCGCCGACACCGATATCGTCGTGGCCTCGGCGAAGGCCTATATCAACGCCCTCAACAAGCTGCACTCGAAGCTGGAGCGGATCAATCCGCAGGTTTAAGCGCCCACGGCGGCTATTTCTGGTGCGAGAGGTGAAGCACTCGCGCGCCGTGCGCGCTTAATCGACGCCGCGCGTCGAGAATAAACAAGAACAGGAACCTCGCGTCGGCGACATGGACGTGGCTGCGCGTGTCGCTCCCGCGCCTGGCGAAACGCGCGACGCAAACCGCGCTGGTAGAGAACGCGACGGCTGGCGCGATCACGCCCGCGCAGGCCGGGAGACCGGTCAGGCGGATGATCGCGCGGTGCGCGCCAACGTGACGAGCGCTTCGCGCGCCTGCGCTGCGTCGGTTGCCGGCTGCTCGAAATCGAAGCGCAGCACCTCACCGTCTGCGCGCACGTCGAACCCGTCGCAGTCGATCCCGATCATCCGCGCCTCGCGCACCGTCCTGCCGTGCCAGTGGCGGCAGCAATCGAGCAGGTCGTGCGCGTGGTCGGCGTTCATGTGCGCCAGGATGTCCTCCTCCCGGGCGGCGAGCCGGCTGGCGGGCGGGGCGCAGGCCTCGGCGCCGATCCACTTGATGTCGCCGAAGCCGCCGATGAAGCGCAGCAGGCGCGGCTCGATGTAAAACAGGGAAAAATCGCCCAGCTCGAACAGGCGTCCGGCGTCGGGGAAATAGCGCAGATAGCGCGCACGCAGCGCACCCCCCTCGTCATGGGCGCGCGCGGCCTCCCCGAGCAGCGTCAGGCGCGCGCCGGCCTGCACGTCGCCGCCGGCATCGGCCACGATCAGGCTCGCGCGCGGGTCGGCCTCGATGTTCTTCGTGTGCTCGGCGAGGCGGCTTACCAGGACGACCGGCCGGGCTGCGTCATCGAGCACGAACGGCGTCACCGAGCCGAACGGATAGCCGGCGAGCTTCTTCGAGATCGTGGACAGAACGCCGGACCGATGGTGGCGCAGGTATTGGCGCGCCTCGGCCCCGGCGCTCATGCCGCCAGCTTCCGCGCGACTTCCGCGAGCCTGCGACCGAGCGCGATGCAGAGCCTGCGCTCGTGTTCGGTGATCGCCAGATCCCCGGCGCCGCCGGCGTGATGGCTGGCGCCGTACGGCGTGCCGCCGGCGGTGGTGGTGAGCAGTTCCGGCTCGGAGTAGGGCAGGCCCACGATGATCATGCCGTGATGCAGCAGCGGCAGCAGCATCGAAAGGAGCGTCGTTTCCTGGCCGCCGTGCAGGCTCGCGGTGGAGGTGAAAACGGCGGCGGGCTTGCCCGCGAGCCGGGCTTTCAGCCACAACTCCCCGGTCGAATCCCAGAAGTATTTCATCGGCGCCGCCATGTTGCCGAATCGGGTGGGCGAGCCGAGCGCAAGGCCGATGCATTCCTCGAGATCCTTCAGCTCGACATACGGCGCGCCGGCCTCGGGCACGGCGGGCTCGGCTGCCTCGGGTCCCGCGGACACCTTCGGGACGGTGCGCACGCGGGCCGCGCAGCCGGCGACGCTCTCCACGCCCCTCGCGACGAGCTGCGCCATCCGCTTCACCGCGCCGGTGTGGGTGTAGTAGAGAACGAGGACTTCCTGCATCGTGCGGGCCCGGGTTCGAGGGTATTATAGGAGCCCTGTCCATCCCCGGGGGACGTGATGCTGCGGCTCCGGAAGACCCCGCCGCTCTTCGATTTCGTGCGCATGGCATGGCGCCGCTTCACCGAGGAGCGCTGCCTGCAGATCGCCTCCAGCCTGACTTTCACGGCGCTGCTCGCAATCGTGCCGATCATCACGGTCGCGCTGACCATGATCTCGGCGTTCCCGGTGTTCGGCGAGCTGCTGCGGCACGTGGAGTATTTCCTGGTCGAAAACATGCTGCCGGAGTCGGCCGGGTCGATCGCCGCCTATACGGAGGAGTTCGCCGACAACGCGGCCCGGCTCACCGCCTTCGGCGTCCTGTTCCTTTTCGTCACGGCGATGATCGTGCTGCAGACGATCGACCGCGCTTTTAACCAGATCTGGCGCGTGCCCCGGCCGCGCACCACGGTGCAGCGCGTTTTCATTTACTGGGCGCTGCTCACCGTGGGGCCGGTGCTGATCGGTGCGAGCCTCTCGCTCACGTCGTGGCTGGTCAGCCAGTCCCTGGGGCTGGTGAAGGACCTGCCTCTGGCGGGCGAGGCGCTGCTCAAGATCGTGCCGATCGGCCTCACCGGCGTCGCGTTCTCGCTGGTCTACATCACCATTCCGAACCGGCGCGTGCTGGTGCGCGACGCGCTCTCCGGCGGGTTCCTGGCGGCGCTCGCGTTCGAGGGCATGAAGCACGGGTTTGCGTTCTACGTCACGCATTTTGCGACCTACAAGCTGGTCTACGGCGCGTTCGCGAGCGTTCCCATCTTCCTGCTGTGGATCTATCTCTCCTGGCTGATCGTGCTGTGCGGGGCGGTCGCGGCGGCGGTCATGCCCGAGTGGCGCGAACGCGCCTCGCAGGTCGAGCCCGTTCCCGGCGCGCGGTTTCTCGATGCGCTGCAGATACTGCGGCTGTTGTGGGAGGCGCATCGCACGGGCGGGATCGTCACCGTGTCCCGCCTGCACGCCGCGGTGAAGCTTCCCGTAGACCGCATCGAGGCGATCCTGGACACGATGAACGCCGCGCACTGGGCGGGCAGGGTGGCGCACGGCTGGACGCTGATGAAAGATGCGGCCGAGATCAGCGTGGCCGACGTCTATCATGCGTTCGTTTTCCGGGCCGGCGCGGAACTGCCGATGCGCGACTCGGGACAGGGTCTCGACCGCCTCGCGCTCGAGCTGGCCAGTGGCATCGAGGACAGCCTGCGCCTGTCGCTGGAAGATCTGTTTCACAAGGCGGCGGCCCCGGAAGCCGCCGCCGTTCCAAAACGCATCCAGGCGATCCAGGGTTAAGCGGCCGGGTTGCCGCCAAGGGGGGATAGATGAAGGGCGTCGAGCGCCGGTTTTAGCGGCTGTCGTGGAACAGCCGCTTCGCCGTCGTGGTCGCGGTGGTGGCGGGCGTGGTGGCCGGATTCGTTCAGCGCCGCGGTCGCGCTGGTGGGGCTCGCCCTTTACCTCACGCACACGTCCGACGCGCACGCGGCGGGCGGCGGCGATGCGAAGGAGGAGGCGGCGAATCGGTAGTTCAGGAGGCGCGGTCGCGCGCGGTCGCGCGCGGTGTCCGCTACCCGGGTGGCGTAGTGCCAGTCGCGCTCCCAGGCGCGCACCACCAGATTCGGGTACTCGGGCTTGCCGAGGCTGCCGTTGTAGCGGCCGAGCGCGCGGTAGAGGTCGCCTTTATCCATGTCGAGGTAGTGGCGCAGGATCACGCAGCCGTAGCGGAGGTTGGTGCGCAGGTGAAACAGGTTGTGGTCGCGGCTGCCGATCAGTTTGGCCCAGAACGGCATGACCTGCATGAATCCGCGGGCGCCGGCGCGCGAGACCGCGTACTTGCGGAAGTTGCTCTCGACCTGGATCAGCCCCAGCACCAGCTGGGGATCGAGGCCGGCGCGCCTGGCCTCGTAGTGCACCGTGACCAGAAATTCCTCCCGCTGCCGGCGGTCGGGCATGCGCGAGGCGAGGCGCCTCGACATCGTCGCCAGCCACCGCCGCGCCTCACCCTGCGTGTTGAACGCCAGAAACGGCGTCGCCTGGTCCGAAACCGATTTGTGCAGCGCCGACTGTACGCTGGCCGACAGGGGCTCGTAGGCTTGCGCGCCGGCGTGGGCCACCACCGGCACCGCCGCAGCGAGCGCCCACCCCCATCGCAGCAAGACCTCAGCTATTCTCCACATACCATTGATTTTACTGATTTAACAGCGTCTTGCAAGGAGAACGCCTGGGCCCGGGGGTCGCGCCGACCCTGGTATTCGACCTGCCCGTTCTTGAGCCCTCTTTCCCCCACCACCACGCGGTGGGGAATACCGATCAGCTCCATGTCGGCGAACATGACGCCCGGGCGCTCGTCGCGGTCGTCGAGCAGCACGTCGATACCGGCGGCAGTGAGATCGCGATAAAGGCGCTCGGCGGCGTCCCGCACCGTCGCGCTCTTGCCCATCCCGATCGGCGTGAGCGCCAGCTCGAACGGGGCCATCGCGCGCGGGAAGAGGATGCCCCGCTCGTCGTGGCCCTGTTCGATCGCGGCCGCGACGATGCGCGAGACGCCGATGCCGTAGCAGCCCATCTCCATGACCCTGGGCTTGCCGCTTTCGTCGAGAAAGGTGAGGTTCATCGAGCTCGAATACTTCGTCCCAAGCTGGAAGATGTGACCGACCTCGATGCCGCGCACGATCTCGAGCCGGCCCCTGCCATCGGGGCTGGCGTCCCCCGCGACCACGTTGCGGATGTCGGCGACCGCGGGCTCGGGGAAATCGCGTCCGATATTGGCGCCGGTGTAGTGGCGATCGTTCTGATTGGCGCCCGCCACGAAATCGGCCATCGCCGCGACCGCACGGTCGGCGACGACGCCGCCGCTGAAACCAACCGGGCCGAGCGAGCCGGGATCGGCGCCGAAACGGGCGCGGATCGCCTCGGCGGAGGAGAACGCGACCGGCTTCTTGACCTGCGCGAGCTTGCCGGCCTTGACGAGATTCAATTCATGGTCGCCGCGCACCATGAGCAGCACCGGCTGCCCGTCGGCGCCGTCCACCACCACCGCTTTGACGGTGCGCTCTGCGGGAAGCTTCAGGAACGAGCACAGCTCTGCGATGGTCTTGATGCCCGGCGTATGCACGCGCTCGAGTTTCGCGGCGGGCCGGAGCCGGGCTGACGCGGGCGCCACCGCTTCCGCCAGCTCGACGTTGGCGGCGTAATCGGAGTCCGGGCAGTAGGCTACGGCATCCTCGCCGGAATCGGCCAGCACGTGGAACTCGTGCGAGCCGGTGCCCCCGATCGCGCCGGTGTCGGCCGCGACCGCGCGGAACTTCAGGCCCAGCCGCGTGAAGATGCGCGAGTAGCAGTCGTACATCCTGCGGTAGGTCTCCTCGAGGCTCGCCACGTCGGCGTGGAAGGAGTAAGCGTCCTTCATCACGAATTCGCGCGCCCGCATCACGCCGAAGCGCGGCCGGATCTCGTCGCGGAACTTGGTCTGGATCTGGTAGAGATTGAGCGGCAGCTGCCGGTAGCTGCGGATTTCCTGCCGGACGAGGTCGCTCACCACCTCCTCGTGCGTCGGCCCGAAGCAGAATTCGCGCTGATGGCGGTCCTTGAGGCGCAGCAATTCCGGCCCGTATTCGCTCCAGCGCCCCGATTCCCGCCACAGCTCGGCCGGCTGCACCGCCGGCATGGTGAGCTCGACGGCGCCGGCCGCATTCATCTCCTCGCGCACGACCGCCTCCACCTTGCGCAGGACGCGCAGGCCGAGCGGCATCCACGTGTAGATGCCGCGGGCGAGCTGCCGGATCATCCCCGCGCGCAGCATCAGCCGGTGGCTCACCACCTCGGCATCGGAGGGCGTTTCCTTGAGGGTGGAGAGCAGGAATTGCGAGACGCGCATGGCTGTTAAAATCCGCGAAAACCTTATTTTACCAACCCGTTGACGTCTCCCGGCGGCATGAAACTCTTCTCCCGGTGGTGGGGCAGACCCGTGGCCGACGCGGGATCGGTCTACGTCACGGAGAAATTCGGCGTGCGCTCGCTGCACATCGGCAGCGACACCATCCAGAGCTCGATGCGGCTCGCGCGCCCGTACGACCTCGAGCTCGCCTATACGCGCAGCATGATGGCGTTCCTGCTGTTTCAGCCGGAGCCCGCGCGCGTGCTGCTGGTGGGCCTGGGCGGGGGCTCCCTCGCCAAATTCATCCACCGGCGCATGCCGGGCACGGTCTCCGAGGTGGTCGAGATCAATCCCGACGTGGTGGCGATCGCGCGGCGTTTTTTCCAGGTGCCGGCCGCCGATGAGCGCCTCGTGGTGCGCGTGTGCGACGGGGCGCAGTTCGTCGCCCGCGCAGGACCGGGCTACGACGCGATCCTGGTGGACGGCTACGATGGCGACTCCCTGGTCGAGGCGCTTTCGAGCCGGGCGTTCTATGAGGCCTGCCGCGGCCGGCTCAACGCCCGCGGCGCGCTGGTTGTGAATCTGTGGGGATCGGATCGCAGGTTCACCGAGACCCTCGCGTGCATCGAGACGGCGTTTCCCGCGGGCACGCTGTGCCTGCCGGCCGAGAAGCCGGGCAACATCATCGCGTTTGCGTTTCGCGATCCGCCCGGGAATCCGCGCTGGGACGAGCTCGAGGACAGGGCGCGCGAGCTCGAAGGGCGCTACGGGCTCGAATTCGTCAAATTCGTGCGGGGACTGCGCAATATGAACCGCTGCGATGAGCGGTGCCTCTACGTTTCCGGCGCGGCGTGATCGGGGAGCGGCAATCCGCGGTCCGAACGGCGCAGGCAAGGCTTTCGTTTGAGTCCGAATTGTGAAAAAATCGTCCCATAAATTGGAAGCGGGGGATTCGCATGATCGATCGCGATGGGTTTCGCCCCAATGTCGGCATCGTCCTATGTAATTGGAAAAACGAGGTTTTCTGGGGCAAGCGGGTCCGGGAGCATGCGTGGCAGTTTCCGCAGGGCGGGATCAAGCAGGGCGAGGCGCCGGAAGCCGCCATGTTCCGCGAGCTGAAGGAAGAAGTCGGGCTCGACGAGCGCCACGTCCACATCCTCGGGCGCACGCGCGACTGGCTGCGCTACGAAGTGCCCGACCAGTGGATCCGGCGGGCGTGGCGAGGCAATTACCGCGGCCAGAAGCAGATCTGGTACTTGCTGCGGCTGGTCGGGCGCGATTGCGACGTGCGGCTGCGCGCTTCGAGCAAGCCCGAGTTCGACGCCTGGCGCTGGAGTGATTACTGGGTGCCGCTGGAATCGGTGATCGAGTTCAAGCGGGAGGTCTACCAGAGGGCGCTCGAGGAGCTCGCCCCTTACCTCAAGCGCCGCACCGAGCGCCGGTCGCGCCGGCAGCCCGAGGCGGCGGGCGCGCTGGAACAGGGGTGAGGCAGGCCGTGCTGCGGGACTATTCCCCCTTGTCCGCCACGATGCTGCAGGCCGGGGCGGGCTACGCCCAGCCGACCCAGGTCGTTCCCGACAGGGTCACGCTCGATGACGCGGCGACGAGCGTCATGACCGATCTCACGCGCGTGACCGCCGTCATCATCCTGCCGGGCGACACGGTGGATGAGGCGCACCGGCGCATGATCCAGCGCGGGGTGCGGCTGCTGCTCGTTGTCGATCAGGACCGCAAAGTGGTGGGCCTGATCACGGCCACCGACATCCATGGCGAGAAGCCGGTTCTGGCCGCCTCCGAGAGCGGCCTGCGCCGGGGAGAGGTGCTGGTGCGCGACGTCATGACGCCCCAGGAGCGGCTGGAAGTGCTCGAAATGGCCGACGTGCGGGCAGCGAAGGTCGGCCACATCGTCGCGACCCTCAAGAAAGCGGGGCGCCAGCACGCCGTCGTGGTGGACCGCGACGCCAAGGAACGGCAGGTCGTGCGGGGGCTTTACTCCGCCACGCAGATCGCGCGGCAGCTGGGGGCGGCGATCCAGACCAGCGAGATCGCGCGCACTTTTTCCGAAATCGAGGCCATGCTCGCCCACTAGCAGCCTGTCGGACTTTGATGGTCCGACAGGCTGCTAAAAGCAAAACCGCCCCATTTTTTTGAATAATGTTTAATTCCACGGTCGATTCACCTCGGGAAACGCGTACGGATGGTGTTTCGGCAGGTTTTTGCTCGCACTTTCGCATTTTTATCCGGGGCGGTTTTGGCTTACGCAAAACCGCCCGCAGGCAAACGACAGCTTTGGATTCGAAAATACCTGAATTCGCCGCTGCACCGGTCTGACTTGCGTCAAGCGGCGCCAACTCCGCTATTGACAGTGCCTGAAACCCTTCCTATACTTAGTTCATGCATTAGACTTAGTCTAAATCTCGTGTGGTGACCGGCGTGGCGACATGTCACGACGCGGGATTTTTCTCGATCGCCGTAAACGTAAGGAGACAATCATGCAACTCAAAGGATCGAAGACGCACGGAAATCTGAAGGATGCCTTTGCCGGAGAGTCCCAGGCCAACCGGCGCTACCTTTACTTCGCCGCGAAAGCGGATGTCGAGGGCCAGAACGATGTCGCGGCTGTCTTCCGCTCCACGGCCGAGGGGGAAACCGGGCACGCGCACGGCCACCTCGAGTACCTGGAATCCTGCGGGGACCCCGCAACCAACCTCCCGTTCGGCAAGACGAGGGACAACCTCAAGACCGCGATCGCCGGCGAGACCCACGAGTACACGGACATGTACCCGGGCATGGCGAAGGCCGCGCGTCAGGAAGGTTTCAGCGAAATCGCCGATTGGTTCGAGACGCTGGCCAAGGCGGAGCGCTCACACGCCAACCGCTTCCAGAAGGCCCTCGACGCGCTGGCCGACTGACCGCCGTAGAGGCGCGAGGAGCGAGGCGTCAAACCTCGCTCCTCTCTTTTGTTTCGCGCGCCGCCGCCCCCTTCCACCCCACTCCGCCATGACCGTACGTGAAGGGAGCCTGGAAGCTCCCACCCGGCATCCGCTCGACTGGAAATCGGCGGATTTTTACGACGCGGCAAAGCTCGAGAAGGAGCTCGAGCGCGTGTTCGAGATCTGCCACGGCTGCCGCCGCTGCGTGAATCTCTGCACCGCGTTTCCGACCCTCTTCGACCTGGTGGACGAGAGCCCGACGATGGAAGTCGACGGGATCAAGAAGGCCGATTTCGACAAGGTCGTGGACCGGTGCTACCTGTGCGACATGTGCTACATGACCAAGTGCCCGTACGTGCCGCCGCATGCGTGGAACGTGGATTTCCCGCACCTCATGCTGCGCGCCAAGGCGGTCAAGTTCCGCAAGGGCGAGGTGAGGCTGCGCGACAAGCTGCTTTCAAGTACCGACGCCATGGGCAAACTCGCGACCATCCCGGTGGTGGTGCAGCTCGTGAACGCGGCCAACAAGGCCGGCTTGGCGCGGGGGCTCATGCAGAAAGTGCTGGGCGTGCACCGGGATCGCGTGCTTCCCGAGTACGCGGCCGCGAGCTTCCGCGGCAACGCCCGGGCGAACGCCTCCTTTGCGGTGCGCGACGGCAAGAACACGCCGGGCAAGGTCGCCCTCTTCGCGACCTGCTACGTGAACTACAACGAGCCCGGCATCGGGCACGACCTGCTGCAGGTGCTGGCACACAACGAGGTTCCCGCGATCGTCGTCGAGAAGGAAGCCTGTTGCGGCATGCCCAAGCTCGAGCTGGGCGACCTCGAGGCGGTGGCGCGCAACAAGGCGATCAACATTCCGGTCCTCGGACGACTCGCGCGGGAAGGCCACGCCATCCTCACCGCGGTGCCCTCCTGCACGCTGATGTTCAAGCAGGAATTGCCGCTGATGTTCCCGGACGACGCCGATGTCAAGGCGGTGGCGGAAGCGATGTTCGATCCATTCGAGTACCTCGTGCTGCGCCACAAGGACGGCCTGCTCAGGAAGGATTTCAAGAAGACCCTGGGCAAGGTTTCCTACCACGTGCCGTGTCACCTGCGGGTCCAGAACATGGGGCAGAAGACGCGCGAGCTGCTCGAGATGGTGCCGGACACCCGGGTCACCACCGTCGAGCGCTGCGCCGGGCACGACGGCACGTGGGGCGTGAAGGCGGAATACTATGAAAACTCGATGAAGATCGGGCGCCCGGTGTTCCGGCAGATGGCGGAGGCCGGCCCCGATTACGTGAGCTCGGATTGCGCCATCGCCGGCCGGCACATCCTGCAGGGCATGGGCGAGACGAAGGCGGCGAAGCAGCATCCCATCACCTTGATCCGCATCGCCTACGGGCTTTGAACTGCGTGAGTCGTGAATCGTGATTGGTGATTGGAGCCGCTTGTATCCCGCGCCCCGCTTTTCGCTGTTTGCCGATTCACGAATCACGGAATTGACATGCCGCAGATCACCCGCGACTCCCTGATGACCCTGGAAGCCTACGCGAAGGCGCGGCCGGAATTCCGCGCGCGCGTGATGGCGCACAAGAAGGTCCGCACGCTTGCCCTCGGCGAGCACGTCACGCTCATCTTCGAGGACGAGCTCACGGTCCGCTACCAGATCCAGGAGATGCTGCGCGCCGAGCGCGTTTTCGAGGAGGCGGGCATACAGGACGAGCTCGACGCCTACAATCCGCTCGTGCCCGACGGCAGCAACTGGAAGGCGACGATGATGATCGAGTACACCGACGTCGCAGAGCGCCAGCGCATGCTCGCCCGGCTGATCGGCATCGAGGACCGGGTCTGGGCGCAGGCCGGGGGCTGCGTC
This sequence comes from Betaproteobacteria bacterium, assembly GCA_016192825.1. Taxonomy (GTDB): domain Bacteria; phylum Pseudomonadota; class Gammaproteobacteria; order Burkholderiales; family SG8-41; genus SG8-41. Next base: position 82,562 of record JACPTK010000035.1, read on the forward strand.
CGGGTATACGCGGTCGCGGACGAGGATCTCGAGCGCGAAAACGCCGAGAAAACATCGTCGGTGCATTTCCTGCGCTTCGAGCTCGACCGCGCGATGGCGCAGGCGTTGCGGAAAGGCGCGACGCTCGCCGTCGGCATCGATCATTCCGAGTACACCGTGACCGCCGGCGTGACTCCCGAAGTTCGCGCGTCCCTCGCCGGGGATTTGGCGGCTTGATGAGCGTCGTAAAAGCGCTTGACGCCGCTCATCCCTCACCCCCGCCCCTCTCCCGAGCGGAGCGGGGAGATTCGAGGTGCAAATGTCTTGTCAGGCATTTGCACGAGGATCATTAGCCCGGCCGCGCAGTTGCCGGCGGCGTCTCCCGCTTGCTATGCTGGCACGGGCGCCATGCGAATCATGTTTGCAGCCGACACGCGATCGCTATTGAGGCGCGCGCAACGGGTGACGCGGGTTGGCGCGCTCCTCGCGCTCGTCTGTCTCGGCGGGTCGCTGCACGCGCAATGGCGCCTGTGGGACGCCGACTTCGATGAAGAGCGCAAGCCCTGGAAGGAAATCGAAGCGAAGATCCCGCCCTATCCCGCCACCGCGAGCCTGGTCGCGTTCGATGCGGGCGGCGCGAGCCCGCACCGTTTCTTCGTCGATGCCCGCTCGCTGTCCATCGGGGACGACGGGGTGGTGCGCTACACGCTCGTGATCAAGACCGCGGGCGGGGCGACCAATGTCACGTTCGAGGGCATCCGGTGCGACACTCGCCAGCAGAAGGTCTACGCCCTGGGCCGGGCGGACGGCAGCTGGGCGCGGGCGCGCAACCCGGAATGGCGCCGCATCGAGTACCACGACGTCAACCGCCACCACATAACGCTCTACGCGGATTACTTCTGCGTGGACGGCGAGCCCATGAGGAGCGTGAAGGAGGCGCTTCAGTTGCTCAGATACGGCCCATCACCCGCCAGCCTGCCCCAGCCGGAGTAGCACCGCTTGAAGCGGAGGCCTGGCTGTCGAAGTAAAGGAATGACCAGTCTTCGCCGCAATCTCGCGCCTCAGCAGGAAGATTGTGGCTGCGACGTAACCTTAAGGTTAGTCTTCGCCGCAATCTTGTTCTGCTTAAAGCAGAACAAGATTGTCCCGGTGAATGAGCTCCGGCTCGTCGACGTAGCCGAGTTTCACTTCGATTTCGCCGGAAGGGGTGCGCAGGATGCGGCGCGTCTCGGTCGCGCTGTAATTGACGAGGCCGCGCGCGACCTCGCGTCGCGATTCGTCGAGGCAGCTCACCACCTCCCCGCGTTCGAATTCGCCGCCCACCTCGAACACGCCGATCGGCAGCAGGCTCTTGCCCCGCGCCACCAGCGCCCTGACCGCGCCGGCATCGAGCACGAGGCTGCCGCGCACCTGAAGATGGTCGGCGAGCCACTGCTTGCGGGCCGCGAGCGTCGCCCGTTCCGCGACGAGCTGCGTGCCGATGCGCTCGCCGCGCACGAGCCGCGCGAGCACGTTGTCCTCGTGTCCCGAGGCGATCACGGTATGCGCGCCGCTGCGCGCGGCGCGCTTCGCGGCGAGCACCTTGGTGAGCATGCCGCCCAGCGCGATGGGGCTGACGGTGCCGCCCGCCATCGCCTCCAGCGCCGGGTCGCCCGCCCGGCCCTCGGAAATCAGGGTCGCGCCGCGGTCCTTGCGCGGGTCCCGGTCGTAGAGGCCGGCCTGGTCGGTGAGGATCACCAGCGCGTCGGCTTCGATCAGGTTGGTGACCAGCGCCGCCAGCGTGTCATTGTCGCCGAAGCGGATCTCGTCCACCGCAACCGTGTCGTTCTCGTTGATGATGGGGATCACGCCCAGGTCCAGCAGGGTGCGCAGCGTGGTCCGGGCGTTGAGATAGCGCTTGCGGTCGGCGAGGTCCTCGTGCGTCACCAGGATCTGAGAGGTCAGCAGCTGGTGCTTGCCGAAGCACGTTTCGTAGGCCTGGATCAGTCCCATCTGCCCGACGGCCGCCGCCGCCTGCAGCTCGTGCAGCGCGTGCGGGCGCCTGTTCCAGCCGAGGCGCTGCATGCCCGCGGCGATTGCGCCGCTCGATACCAGCACCACCTGGCGCCCGGCCCGCCGCAGCTCGGCGACCTGCTCCGCCCAGCGCGACAGCGCGACGAGGTCGAGCCCCCGGCCCCGGTCGGTGACCAGGCTGGAGCCGACTTTCACGACGAGCCGCTTCGCCTTTTCCAAGACTGACGACATAGGATTCGGGAATCAGCGTTCAGGATTCGGGATCTTTCGATTGCGCCTCGATTTCGCCACCCGCCCGGATCCCGAATCCTGGTCCAGGTGCTCCATCACCGCGAAAGCGAGCTCGCGGCAGCCTTGCCCCGTGAGCGCCGAAATGATAAAGCTTTTGCCTTTCCACCCCAAGTTCTTGAGGAAGCGCATGGCCGCCCGGCGGCGCGCCTCCGCGGGAAGCAGGTCGATCTTGTTGATAACGACCCAGCGCGGCTTGCGGTAGAGCGTCTCGTCGTATTTCCGCAGCTCGTTGACGGTGGCCTTCGCCTCTCTCACGGGATCGGTGGCGGCGTCGGGCGGGGCGATGTCCACCAGGTGCAGCAGCAACCGCGTGCGCGAGAGATGGCGCAGGAACTGGTGGCCGAGCCCGGCACCTTCGGCCGCGCCCTCGATCAATCCCGGAATATCCGCCAGCACGAAGCTCCGGTTCATGTCCGCCCGCACCACGCCCAGGCTGGGCGCGAGCGTGGTGAAAGGGTAATCGGCCACCTTGGGGCGGGCGGCCGAGAGCGCCCGGATCAAGGTGGATTTGCCGGCGTTGGGCATGCCGAGCAGGCCCACGTCGGCCAGCAGCTTCAACTCCAGCTTGAGCCGCCGGTGCTCGCCTTCGCCGCCGCGGGTGAACTGGCGCGGCGCGCGGTTGGTGCTCGACTTGAAGTGCAGGTTGCCGATGCCGCCGGCGCCGCCCGCCGCAAGCAGCGCGCGCGCGCCGTCGCTGCCGAGGTCCGTGATCGTCTCCCCCGTCTCCAGGTCGCTGATGACCGTGCCGACCGGCACGCGCAGCAGGACGTCGGGTGCCGATTTCCCGTACTGGTCCGAGCCGCGGCCGTTCTCGCCGTCCCGGGCGCGATGGATGCGCGCATAGCGGTAATCGACCAGCGTGTTGATGTTGCGGTCCGCGACGGCGTGGATGCTGCCGCCGCGCCCGCCGTCACCGCCATCGGGTCCGCCGCGCGGCACGAACTTCTCGCGCCTAAAACTGGCCACCCCATCGCCGCCTTTGCCGGCATGGACTTCGATGATCGCCTCGTCAACGAATTTCATACGACTGGATCGCTCGTTCCCATAATCGGGATAGGGGCGGCCAGATTACCTGACCGACCCCTCCCACACCACCCGGCATGCGGGTCCGCACCGGGCGGTTGAAATAGTTGAGGTCGGAGTGCAGGAGTAAATCCCTGCGCGCCGCCTGAAGTTGCTGGTCTCTA
>JACPTK010000067.1 GCA_016192825.1 Betaproteobacteria bacterium
ATGCGGTGCACGCCCTCGGTCAGCGTGTTCGTCGTGTAGCTCGCGGTCCCGGTCGTGACCGGCACGGTGGCGAGCGTCGTGGAGCCATCCCGGAAGGTCACCGTCCCCGTCGGACTCGTGCCCGTGAGCGTCGCGGTCAACGTGACATTGGCCCCCGTCGTCGCCGGATTCACCGAAGAGGCCAGCAGCATCGAGGAGCTGCCCAGATACACCTGCACCGCGAGCGGGTTCGATGACGTATTGGTGGTGCCGTTGCCCAGCGCGCCGTTGCCGTTGTAGCCCAGCGCGTAGATCGCCCCGTCCGCGCGCATCAGGAAGGCAAAGTTCTCGCCCTCCGCGATCGCGGCAATGCCCCCCAGCCCCGTCACCACCACCGGCCAGCTGCGGCTCGTCGCGGTGCCATCGCCCAGCTGCCCGTAGCCGTTGTAGCCCCACGCCCACACCGTGCCGTCGCTCTTCAGCGCCCGCGTGCTGTCGTTGCCCGCCGAAATCGCCATCACCCCGGCGATCGCCGACTGCGATGGCGTCGAGCGGTCATTCGTGTTGCCATCCCCCACCTGCCCGTAACCGTTGTAGCCCCACACCCACACCGTGCCATCGGTCTTCAACGCCGCCGCGTGCAGCCGGCCCGCCGCAATCGCACTCACGCCGGTCAAGAAACCGGTGCCCGCGGTGTCCTTCACCTGCACCGGCAGGAGCCGTTGCGTAACGGTGTTGTCACCCAACTGGCCGTAGCCGTTGTAGCCCCACGCCCACACCGTGCCGTCGGCCATCAGTGCATAGGAGGAGTCCTCGCCCGCGGCAATCGCCACCACTCCTGAGAGCCCGCCCACCTGCACCGGCACCGCGCGGTTGGTCGTAGAACCATCGCCCAGCCGGCCGTTGCCGTTCTGGCCCCACGCCCACACCGTGCCGTCCGACTTCAGCGCCAGTGCATGGAAGCGTCCCGCCGCCACCGCCGTCACTCCGGTGAGATTGGCCACCTGCGCCGGCACCGGGCGCACCGAGCCATCGTTCACCAGATCGCCCCACGCCCACACCGTGTTCTGCGCAACCGTCGCCCCGCCCACGATCGCGATGCTCGCGCTCTCGGAGGCCGCCGCCGCGATCACCCCGCTGATGCCGTCCACCCGCACCGCCTTCGAGCGGCTCGTGGTGGTGCCATCGCCCAGCTGGCCGTTGCTGTTGTAACCCCACGCGAGCAGCGTGCCATCGGATTTCACCGCCAGCGCGTGATTGGCCGCCGGCCCCGCGGCCACCTTCAGCGCCAGCCCGAACGCCCCCACCGTCTGCACCAGCACCCCTGACCCCTCCGGATTGTTCGACCCGTCGCCCGAATACTCCGCGGTGATCCGGTGCACCCCCTCGGTCAGCGTGTTCGTCGTGTAGCTCGCGGTCCCGGTCGTGACCGGCACGGTGGCGAGCGTCGTCGAGCCATCCCGGAAGGTCACCGTCCCCGTCGGGCTCGTGCCCGTGAGCGTCGCCGTCAAGGTGACATCGGCTCCCGTCGTCGCCGGATTGCTCGAGGAGGCCAGCACCATCGAGGACGCACCCAGATACACCTGCACCGGGGTGGAAGCCGCCGTCGTCGTGCCGTTGCCCAGCGCCCCGTTCGCGTTGTAACCCAGCGCGTAGATCGCGCCGTCAACGCGCGTGAGGAAGGCAAAGCCGACCCCATCGGCTATCGCCATAATCCCGCTCACCCCCGTCACCACTACTGGCAAGTAGCGGTTCGAGGTCGAGCCGTCGCCCAACTGCCCGTAGCCGTTGTAGCCCCACGCCCACACCGTGCCGTCCGGCTTCAGCGCCCGCGTGGTGAGATAGCCCGCCGCAATCGCGATGACGCCCGTGATCGCCGACTGCACCGGCGTCAAGCGGTCGTCCGAGGTGCCATCGCCCAGCGGGCCGTAATAGCCATAGCCCCACGCCCACACCGTGCCGTCGGTCTTCAACGCCACCGCATGCGTCTGCCCCGCCGCGATCGCGCTAACATTGGTCAGGCCCGACACCTGCACCGGCACCAGCGATTGCGCCGTCGAGCCATCGCCCAGTCGGCCGCTGCCGTTGTAGCCCCACGCCCACACCGTGCCGTCGCCCTTCAGCGCGTAGGAGGAGTCCTCGCCCGCGGCAACCGCCACCACCCCGGAGAGCCCGCTCACCTGCACCGGCAGCGCGCGACCGGTGGTGGTGGTGTCCCCCAGCTCACCGTTGTTGTTCTGGCCCCACGCCCACACCGTGCCGTCCGACTTCAGCGCCAGTGCATGGAAGCGTCCCGCCGCCACCGCCGTCACTCCGGTGAGATTGGCCACCTGCGCCGGCACCGGGCGCACCGCGTTGTCATTGATCAGGTCGCCCCACGCCCACACCGTGTTCTGCGCAGGCGTCGCCCCGCCCACGATCGCGATGCTCGCGCTCTCGGAGGCCGCCGCCGCAATGACGTTGCTGATGCCGTCCACCCGCACCGCCTTCGAGCGGCTCGTGGTCGTGCCGTCGCCCAGCTGGCCGTAGCCGTTCGCCCCCCAGGCGAGCAGCGTCCCGTCGCTCTTCATCGCCAGCGCGTGCGCTGCCGAGGAACCAGTGGCCACTTTCAGCGCCAGCCCGAAGGCGCCCACCGTCTGAATCAGCGTGCCCGAGCTCTCCGGATTGTTCGCGCCATCGCCCGAATACTCCGCGGTAATGCGGTGCACGCCCTCGGTCAGCGTGTTCGTCGTGTAGCTCGCAACGCCCGCGCTCACTGCCGCGACGGCGAGCGTCGTCGCCCCATCCTTGAACGTCACGGTGCCGGTCGGGCTGCTGCCCGTCAGCGTCGCGGTCAACGTGAGCATCGCACCCGGGTTCGCCGGATTGCTCGATGAGCCCAGCGCTATCTGCGAGCTGCCCAGATACACCTGCACCGGCGTGGACGCCGCCACCGTCGTGCCGTTGCCGAGCTGGCCATCCACGTTATAACCCGCCGCGAGTACAGCGCCGTCGTTGCGCAGCATGAAGGTGTGATCGGATCCGCCGGCAATGGCCGTGATATTCGCGCCGCCGATGACCGATACCGGCAATGAACGGGAAGTATTTGTCCCGTCCCCGAGCTGGCCGTAGCCGTTATAGCCCCATGCGACGACCGTGCCGTCGCTCAAGCGGGCGCGCATGGCGTGTCCCGTCGCCGCAATCGCGCTGACGCCGCTGAGCACGCCCGTGCCGGCGGCGTCCTTCACCTGCACCGGCAGCACGCTATCGGTCGTCGTGTTGTCCCCGAGCTGGCCGCTGCCGTTGTAGCCCCACGCCCATACCGTGCCGCCGGTCAAGCGGGCGGCGGCGTGATAGCGACCTGCCGTGATCGCCCCGACCCCCGTTAGAAAGCCCGTGCCCGCGGCGTCCTTCACCTGGACTGGCACCGGCGACTGTGTGGTCGAGCCATCGCCCAGTTGCCCGGTGCCGTTGTAGCCCCACGCCCACACCGTGCCGTCGGTCATCAGCGCGTAGGAGGAACTTTCGCCCGCGGCAATCGCCGTCACGCCCGATAGCCCGCTGACCTGCACCGGGACCCCGCGGCTGGTCGTGGTACTGTCGCCCAACTGGCCGTTGCCGTTGTAGCCCCACGCCCACACCGTGCCGTCGGATCCAAGCGCCAGCGCGTGGAAGCGCCCCGCCGCCACCGCCGTCATTCCCGCGAGGTTGACGACCTGCAGCGGCACCGGGCGCACTGCGTTGTCGTTCGTGAGATCGCCCCACGCCCACACCGTGCCGTCGCTCTTCAGCGCGACGCTTCCAGTCTCGGATGCCACCGCTGCAATGACGCCGCTGATGCCGTCCACCCGCACCGCCTTCGAGCGGTTGGTGGTCGTGCCGTCGCCCAGTTGGCCGTTGGCGTTCCAGCCCCACGCGAGCAGCGTGCCGTCCGCGTTGACTGCGAGGGCGTGGTAGGCGCTCGAGCCTTGCGCAAGGCTCGTGACCTGCCCGTGCGCGAGCGGGCTGACGAGACTCGTTAGAAGGAGGACGACCCCGATCACGCAGCCGGGAAGTCCGCGGAGGAAAGGGGCCGCGATGGACCGCACGGGGTGGCCGGGGATGGCCGAGCGGCGCGGCGCGCGCAACCACCGGCCGGAAAAAGGAAATATCCCGCGCATCCAGTCGAAGAGGATGGGGAAAGCGCGCCAGCTGCGTCGCGCCAGCCCGGATGGCGAAACCCTCTCCGAACGCCGTCCCGGCAATGCACGCAATTTCATTCCCCTGCTCATGCTGATGACCTGGCTACCCGGTCACGTTTTCTTGGAATCGACCCGCCACGACGGCCGGCGGATCAGTATGAATTAAGTCCGGATTTGCCAACTTCGTCAAGGCAATATTTCGTGACTTTTGACGCATTCGGGATGGCGGCCGCCCCTTCCTAATCTCCTGCCTGGAACGGCGTGATGGGTGACAAAGGAAAAGGCGGCGGGGATGTTGTCCTCTCCCGCCGCCCTGTTCAGGCGCTGTCTTGCCCGCTGCCTACTGCTAGCTGGTAGCTGGTAGCTGATAGCTGGTAGCTGGTAGCTGATAGCTGGTAGCTGGCAACTGGTAGCTGGTAGCTGGCAACTGAAGTCAGGGCCGGTTCACCCAGAACCCCACGCCGATGTCGATGGTCTTGTCGTAGTCCTGGAAGTGCCGGAAGAAGTGGCTGTCGGCGTAAGCCTTTACCGCCGGCAGTCCACCCGTCGCTTCCAGCAGCGGGGAATAGAAGTACCAGGCGCCCGCCACCGCGTCCCACGCCCACAGCGACAGGAAGTTGCCGGTCGGGACCACACCCGGCGAGGGCGGTGCCGGGTTCACGCCTATGTTGAACTGGCTCGGCGTCAGCTCGGTCGCGTGCGAGATCAGGTTGAAGCCCGGGGGCAGCGCGGCGAAGCTGAAACTGTTCCATTTGAACGCCGTGCCCGACTGCGTGGGCAGGCTCACCGCGCCGATCGCGTTCACCCAGTAGCCCTCGCCCGGATTGATCGTGGTGAGCACATCGTAGTTGCGGCTTGCGGCATGGGCGGCGATCTCCGCAAGAGAGAGCTGAGGCGAGTAGAACGCCCAGCGCGGCCCCCCCGCGTTCCACTTCCACACCGAGACGATGCTGTCGGTCAGCGCCGTGGGTGCGTCGTGGTTGCCGAACAACGTCGCCACGTCGAGCGTGAAGTTGAGCGCGTTGCCAAGCAGGTTCCAGCCCCGTTCGAGCGATGGCGCAAAGACCGGAACCGGGCTCGGGGTGGTCGCGGAGGCGCTCGCGCTCTGCGCCGAGCAGTTGCCCGCCAAATCGCAAGCGGACACCGTATAGGTGTAGGTCGTGGCGGCGCTCAGCCCGGTATCCGAATGGAACAGCGTCGAGCCCGATACTTCGACGAAGAGCGCGCCGCCGCGGTAGAGGCGGTAGCTCGTCACGCCCGTGTTGTCGGTCGCGGCGTTCCACGCCAGGTCGATGCGGCTCGCGCTCACGGCCGTGGCGCTCAACCCGGTAGGCACCGACGGCGCCAGCGTGTCGGGGGGAGCCAACGTGGTGGCCGACACCGGAGCCGACGGCGCCGAGCAGTTGCCCGCGGCGTCGCACGCAATGACGGTGTAGCCGTAGAGCGTGGAGGCCGCGAGCTCCGTGTCCGAATAGCCGTGCGTCGAGCCCGGCACGGTCGCGATTTGAATGCCGTCCCGGTGGATGCGGTACGCGGTCACGCCGACGTTATCGATGGAAGGCGACCACGACAGGTCGATCTGCGACGGGCCGACGGCGGACGCGCTCAGCCCGGGCGGAACGCCCGGCGCCTGCGTGTCGGCCGAGGACGGCGCGAACGCGACACCGTCCACCCACGCCGAGTCGAGGCCCGCGGCGCAGCAGTAGAAATCCTTCCAATAGGCCCAGGTGACGACGTGCGCGCCGGAGCCGATGAATACGCTGCGCCGCGTCCAGTCCACTTCGCCGCTGATGGCGGGTATCGCGGGCACCTCGGTGCCGTCCACGTAAAAACGCAGAGTGTCGTAACCCGGCTCCGAGGAGACCTTCCAGTAGAAACTGAGCGTGCCCGGCCCGGTGACGGTCGCCTGCAGCCACGTCCTCTGTCCGTCCTCGATCGGCGCGCTTTGCACGGCGTCGCCTCCCATCGCGGCGTGCGGCGTCTGCCCGTACCAGGGCGCGCTGGGGTTGGTCTCGAAGCTCAGGGTTGCGTTGTCGGCCGCCTCGCCCAGCGGCACGGCGGTCGGCGTAAAGGACACCAGGTCCACCCAGCCGCGGTCGCTGCCCGCCGCGATGGACTCGTCCTTCGAGTAGATCCAGCTGAGGGGCCACACGCCCGGCGCGATGCTGACCGTTTTCAGGGTCCAGTCCACCTCGCCACTGATGCAATCCTGTGCGGTGCCGCTGTAGTCCGGGTAAAAGCACAGTAGGTCGAAGCCCGCCTCGGAAGAGACCTTCCAGTTGAAGCTCAGCGTCCCCGGTCCCGTGACGATGGCACGCAGTTCGCTCGACTGGCCGTCGGCGATGATCGGGCTTTCCGCCGCGTCGCCGCCGGAAATCGAAATGGCGCCCTGTCCGATCCAGGGAGCGGATGAGCCCTCGATCCCGATCGTGCGCCAGGCGAACGAAGGCGCCTCCAGCGCCTCGGCGAGATTCACCGGCGCGGCAAGCGGCTCGAACGCGACCTGGTCCACCCAGCCGGCGTTGGCGCCGCCGGGCTCTTCCGCGGTCCTGATGTACGTCCACCGCACGACGTGAACGCCGGCGCCGATGTCGTAGAAGCGCTCCTCCCAGTCGAACTCCCCGCTGATCCAGCCCTGGACAGTGCCGTCGAGCAGCAGCGCGAGGCGGTCGTAAGCGGGTTCCGACGAAACCTTCCAGAAAAAGCGCAACCTGCCGGGGCCGGTGACGATGGTTTCCAGGTAGCTCACCTGAAAGTCGCCGGTGGCCCCCGTCTGGGCCGTGCTGTCGCCCGCGACGCGCGTGACCGCGGTCTGGGCAAACCAGGGCGCCGCCTCGCCGGTCGCGAAGCTGAGCGAGGCATTGTCCAGGGCGACGCCCAACGTCGTCGAGGCGGTCCCGGAGCCCGTCATCGTTGCAACGTGCGGGCTGCCGGGCGCGTTGCTCGACAGCGTCAACGAACCCGTGGCGATCCCGAGGGCCGTCGGGCCGAACTCCAGGGTCGCGGAACAGGTCGCGGCGGGCGCAACGCTCGCGCCGCTGCAGGAATCGGCAGCCTTGGAAAAACCGAGGCCGGCGACCGTGACCGCCGCGATCGCGAGCGGAGCGGAACCCGTGTTCGTCACGGTCAAGGTCTGCGACGCCGTCGAGCCGACGACCACGCCGCCGAAGTCCAGGCTCGAGGCCGACAGGCTCACCGAGGCCTCTCCGGGCGTGAAGGTCACCGCATCCACCCACCCCGCGTCCGAGCCCGAGGAGATCGAGCCATCCTTCGAGTAGGTCCAGCGCAACGCATGCGATCCCGCGCCCGGCGAATAGGTCTTCGCCGTCCAGTCCACCTCGCCGCTGATCGAGGCGAACTCGACGCCGTCGATGTAGAAGCGCAGGACGTCGAAATTCGGCTCGGAGGATACCTTCCACTGGAAGGAGACCGTCCCGGGTCCGGTGACCGTCGTCTCCAGGTAGGCGCTCTGAAGGTGGTCCAGCAGGCCGCTGCGCGCGGCGTCTCCGCCGGAGACCGAGACGCCCGTCTGCCCGAACCAGGCCGCATTGCCGCCGCTGGCGAAAGCGAGCGCCGGATTATCCACCGCCTCAGCCAGGGAAACGACGACGACGCCCGTGCCGCTCAGGGGCACCGTGTGCGGGCTCCCCGATGCGTTCGAGCTCACGCCGAGCGTTGCGTTACGCGACACCGCGGCGGACGGCGCGAACGCGACGGCAATGGCGCAGCTCTGCCCGGGCGCGAGGGTCGCTCCGCAGTCGCTCGAGGCTATCGAGAAATCCTGGCCCGGTGTCACGCTCAATGAAACGCCATCCAGGGTCGCGTTCCCGGCGTTGCCGAGCGTCACCGTCTGCACCGCGCTCGTCCCGACTTCGACGCCGCCGAACGCGAGCGTTCCCGGCGCGAGCTGCACGGAGGGCGCCGTCGCGGATGCCGAGGTGGTCACGCTGAAGGTGTCGGAAACGCCACCTACGGTCAGCGTCGCGCTCGCCACCGCGCCCGGAGTCGTGGACGACACGAGGCGAACGCGGACGACGTCGCCGTTCGCGACCGTCCTCGCCCCGGTGACGAACGCGCCCCCGTTCACCGAGTACTCGCCGGGAGAGGAAATCGAGACCGGCGACCAGCCGACGAGCCCGGTGATCGTGACCGGATTCGACGTGACCTGGACGCCGGGCGCGGCGCTGGTCTCGTCCTGGAACAGGAACGCATCGGGCACGAGGTCGAGGCCCAGCGCCTGCGCGAGGTCCACCCGCGGCTTGACGAGCAGGTTGCGGGGGTCGGTGACCGGGACGCCGGCCGCGAGCCGCGAGATGATCTGATTCACGGATTCGGACGGGTACGCGGACTGCAGCACCGCCACTGCCCCCGCGACGTGCGGCGCGGCCTGCGAGGTCCCGCCCATCTGCTCGCCCGCGGCGCTGATCCGGGCGCCGGGCCCGAGCGCCGTCAGAAAGGACGCGCTGTTCGAAAAGCACGTGACCTGGTCCGCCGCGGTGACGGCATCGGAGCATTTCGACCAGTTGATCGCCCCCATCGCGCTGTCGTACACGGCGCCCACCGAGACCGCCGTGTCCACCGCCGCGGGCGACGCCAGCGCATCGGTGTAGGCGTCGTTGCCCGATGCGGCCACCACCACGATCCCGGCGTCCCGCGCGTCGTCGATCGCCCGCTTGTAGGCGTTGCGCGGGCTGGAGATCGGGCTGGCGAACCGGCCGCTGCCCAGGCTCAGGTTGATCGCCGCGATGTTGTACTGGCTCTTCTGCTGAATGCTCCAGTTGATCGCCGCGATGATGTCCTGCGAGTACGCGAAACCGTCCGAGCGGAACACGTCCAGCGCGATAATCCTCGCCTCCGGCGCGACGCCCAGCACGATCCCCGCGACGTTCGTGCCGTGCCCGTCCTCGTCCCTCAGGCCGTCCTCCGGCGCGAAATCCTGGGCGTAGACCACCTTGCAACCGGGCCCGGGCGCGGCGCAAGCTCCGAACGCGGTGCGGGTGTAGTCCACCCCCGTGTCCAGCACCGCCACCGCCGTTCCGACGCCGAGATTGCCCTGTTGCGCCGCGCCCGGCTGGTTGATGAGCGGCAGGCTTTGCTGGAGCATCCGCGTGTGCGCTTCCGGAAGCGCGACGCCGGTCACGCGGGGGTCGGCGAGCAGCGCGGCGAGCGATTCCGCGCTCCCTACACGGACGAATTCGACGGGCAGCTGTCCGTACGGCTTCAGGACCAGGGGCCGCGCCGCGCCGAGGCTGGCGGCCACGGCGGCCTTGGTTTCCGCGTAACCGAGCGCCTTGACCCGCAGGATCTCGTCGTCGTTGCGCGGCAGGCGCCGCTCGATCCGCATCAGCTTCGCCTGCGCGCGGATCGCGGCCGCGTCGTAGGTCACCAGCAGGTCCTGCGCCTCGCCGCGGTTCAGCGCCGCCTCGATCGCCGCGCGGGATTCGGCGGAGATTTTCGGCGCGGCATTCTGCGCGAATGCGCCACCGGCGCCCAGGCCGCAGGCGAGAGCAAGCAATGCGGCGACGATGCCGCGAGCGGCTGTTGCCGCCATCGAAGCGAGAAACTTCATCACGACGGATATGCTTCGCAGCAACGCAACCCTACCGCGCGGATTTCCAGGGCCGTTAATACCACGACTTGCTTACACTGCGCCCGCCGCGGCGAAACGGGCAAGCCCAAATGAAAAGCGGCGGGAAGGTTCGCTTCCCGCCGCCCCGATTTCAGCCTCCCGTCGTCAGCTGTCAGCCGTCAGGCTGACGCAACTGCCAACTAGTAGCTGGTAGCTGGTAGCTGGTAGCTGGTAGCTGATAGCTGATAGCGATAGCTGATAGCTGGCAGCTGGCAGCTGGCAGCTGGCAGCTGGCAGCTGAAGTCAGGGCCGGTTCACCCAGAACCCCACGCCGATGTCGATGGTCTTGTCGTAGTCCTGGAAGTGCCGGAAGAAGTGGCTGTCGGCATACGCCTTCACCGCCGGCAGTCCGCCCGTGGACTCCAGCAGCGGCGAGTAGAAATACCACGTCCCGGCCACCGCGTCCCATACCCACAGCGTCGTGAAGTTGTCCGTCGGGATCACCCCCGGCGCGGGCGGGGTCTGGCTCACGTTGTTGTTGAACTGGCTCGGCGTCACCGCGGTCGCGTGCGAGATCAGGTTGAAGCCCGGGGGCAGCGCGGCGAAGTTGAAGCTGTTCCAGTTGAACGCCGTGCCCGACTGCGTGGGCAGGCTCATCGCGCCGATCGCGTTCACCCAGTAGCCCTCGCCCGGCTCGACGGTGGCGAGCACCTCGTAGTTGCGCGGCGCGGCGTAGGCGGCAATCCCCGCCACGGTGAGCTGCGGCGCGTAGAACGCCCAGCGCCCGTCCACCGCGTTCCACTTCCACACCGAGACGATGTTGGAGGTGAGGCCCGTGGGCGCGTCCTGGTTGCCGAACAGCGCCGGCACATCGAGCGTGATGTTGAGCGCGTTGCCGATCATGTTGAAGCCCGTCTCCAGGTTCGCCGTGAAGTTCACGCTGCCGGCCGCCGGCGTGGTCGCCGAAGCCGAGCCCGACTGCGCCGAGCAATTCTCCGCCGCGTCGCACGCGTTCACCGTGTAGCTGTAGGTCGTGGATGCGGTGAGCCCAACGTCACTATAGGATGTCACCGGCGGGGCGCCGGTGAGCGTCGCCACCTGGATTGCATCGCGATAGACGTGGTAGTGGTCCACGCCCACGTTGTCGGTGGAGGCGGTCCAGGCAAGATCGATCTGCGAGCTCGAGACCGCGTTCGCCGTCAGCCCCGCCGGCACCGACGGCGGCGTCGTGTCGGCAGCCGCCTGCGTGGTCGCCGAGGTAGTGGCCTGCGCGGAGCAGTTGCCCGCCGCGTCGCACGCCCGGACCCCGTAGTTGTACAGGGTCGAGGCGGCAAGCCCGGTGTCGCTGAAGGCGAACGTCGCCGAATTCGTCGTGCCGACCTGAACACCGCCACGGAAGACCTGGTAGGCCGTCACGCCAACCGCGTCGGTCGAAGCCGTCCAGGCGAGATTGATCTGCGAGTTCGACACCGGCGTGGCCGTGAAGCTGCCCGGCACTGTGGGCGCGGTGGTGTCCGACGCCGGCACGAAGGTGTACACCCCGCCGCCGCGGGTCGATGCGCGCACAAGCTGGTCGCCCACCACGTCCAGGCTCCCCACGAAGCGGTGGCTCATGCCCGCCTTGATGGCTTGCCAGGTCGCCCCGCCGTCAATGCTCCTCAATACTCCGTTGTTGATGTCCTGTAGCCTCCAGCTCACCGCATAAAGCGTGAGCAGCCCGCCCGGCCTGAGCACTCGCAGGTTCTGCACGGGGTAGCCCGAGAGAAGCTGGGTGAAGGTCGCGCCGCCGTCGAGGCTCCGGTAGAGCCCGCTCGAGGCCTGCGGGACGTTGAAACTGTTCACCACGTAGGTCGACCAATACACCGCCGAGGGCGAAACCCCGGTGTCCACCCGTACCGTGTCCAGCGGGTTGGCGGTGTAGACCGGCGTCCAGTTGGTCCCGCCATTGACGCTCTTGTAGAGCCCGCCCTCGGTGCCGAGGTATAGATCTCCGGTCGCCGGGTCGGTCGCTATCGTATGGGTGTAGAGCGCGTTGCCCGCGAGGTCGCCCGAGATACTGGTCCAGCTCGCGCCGCCATCGTTTGTGTGGTAAACCCCGCGCGGGTCCTGGCCATAGAGCGCGTAGAGCGTTTGCGGCGCGCTGCTCAGGCCCCCCCGCACGGCCACACCCTGACCCACGAGCTCCGGCAGGCCGTTGTTCACGGGGAACCAGGAAGCCGCGGCGTCGATGCTCTTGAAGATGCCGCCGTTGGCCGTGCCGACGTAAAGCGCACCGTCGCTGCGGCGCAGGATCGTGCCGTTCGAGCCGCGCAGGCCGCCATGCGCGGAGGTGATGCCGCTCGCGGATTTCACCCAGGTCGCCCCGCCGTCGGTGCTCTTGTAGACGGTATCCGCCGTCGCATACACGATGTTGGGATCGGTGGGATCGGTCTCGCTGGTGCGCGTGAACCCGCCCGGCAGGCCCGTGCTCGTCTTGGTCCAGGTGACCCCGTTGTCCGCGCTCTGGAATACGCCCTGCCCGGTCGCCACGTAGTAGATGCCGGAGAAACGCGATGGCGGACGCGACCTGAGCGGCAATTGGGACGCCGTGCTGCCCCATGCGCTCCAGGTCACCGGGTCCGTGAGGGTCGCGCCGGTGGTGCCGCGGTAGACGCCGTAGCCCTCGACCGCGACATAGAGGTAGCCGTCTCCCGGCGATCCGATATTGCCACCTTGGAAACTGTAGGTTGAAATGCCCGGCAGTCCGTTGTTGGCAGGGAACCAGCTCGCGCCGAAGTCGGTCGTCTGGAAGATCCCCGAGCCCTCGATCATCGCAAAGTGCACGCCGCTGCCCACGTTCCGGAATGCGTGCGCTTGCAGTCCGTTCGGGCCGAACAAACCGGTGTTTCTCTGCTGCCACGTCGCCCCGCCGTCGGTCGAGCGATACAGCCCGTTACCGTGCGTCCACGCCCACACGCGCGGCGTGGTCGTCCCGAATGCATCTACGCCCTGCACGAAACCCGTCAGCCCGGTGGGCGACCACGTGTTGCCGGCGTCGGTCGACATGTATAACCCGCAGTTCGAGGCCACATACAAGGTCGTGCCCAGCGCCGCGTAGCCGCGCGGGTAGTTGCAGCCCATGCCGGTGTTGCTCGACGTCCAGGTCGCCCCACCATCGACGCTGCGGAAAATGCCGCGACCTTCCACCGAGGCGAGCACGTGGCTCGTTGACCCCGGAACCATGCGCAAGTTGCGCACGAACGCGCTGCTGCGGAATGGAATCCCATAACCGCTCTGCTTCCAGGTCCCGCCGCCGTCCGAGCTGCGGTAGATGCCGCCGCCGTAAATGGCCACCAGCCTGTCCGATCCTACCGTCACGAAGCCGCGTGCATCGCCCCCCTGCCCCGGGGCGCCGCCGCCCGTCCAGGAATCCTGGCTCGCCTGTATCGTCAGTGTCTGTGTCGCAATGATGGTTGCCCCGCCCGTCAGCACCGCGTCGGCAAAGCTCGCCTGAAGCGTCGCCTGCGTGTTCACGCTCACCGCGCCGCCCGTCACGACGCCGCCGCTGTTGACCGTAGCCGGACCGGACGTGATGCTCCACGTCGGCGTCACCGATTCGACGACGGTGCCGTCGCCCTTCACCAACACCGCCGTGTACGTCCCCGTCAGGCCCTGGCGAACGAAGTTGCTGCCGTTTGGCCCCTGGAACCGGATCCACAGCGTTGCAGGCAAAGGCGGTGTCGTCACATTCCCGCCCGCGTCACTCGACGTCACGCTGATGTTGCCTGCGTTATCAATCGCAAGCACCCAATAGTAGTACGGGGTGTTTGCCGTCGCGGTGTAGTCGGTGTAATTCGTCGGGGCGCCGACGGTATTGGCAATGCCCGCGCAGCTGTTGCTCTGGTTTTGCACGCAACGGCCGATCCGGTAATGGCTTATGCCGCTTGCGTCGCTCGAAGCCGTCCAGTTCACATTCACCTGGTTCGGTCCGGCGGCGGTGGCAACGACTCCGGTCACCACCGAGGGCGACGTGCAATCAGCGCCGGCGGGACAGTTGGCCGTCGTTACCGCAACAACATTCGATTGCCCCGATTCGCCGTTGTCGTTGACGGCGGTGATGTAATACTCGTAGGCCGTCCCGCCAACGAGCGTGGTATCAACGAAGTAGAAGTAGGAGTCGGTGCCGGTATATCCGGTGACGATCGCGGCGTACGTGCCCGACGGAGTAAGGCGGCGGTAAACGTTGTAGCTGGTAGCCCCGGAAACCGCATTCCAGGCAAGGCCTACTTGAGATTGGGCGCCTAAGCCCGGCGTGGAAAGCACCGGCGCAGGCGGCACGCTGCCACTGACCGTGATGTCAAAGTTGTAGATGTACATCGCGCGCTGGCCGCTGTGTTCCAGGCCCTCCGCCGTGACGTTGACGCCGCCGCGGACAATCGGATTGGCCCCGCAAACCGATGGGAGCGTGACCTGCCCGTTCGTCGCGGTCGGGCCGAGGATCACGTCATTGCTGACGGAGCACTGCTCGTTGATGCTGTTCTGCACGTACCCCCACAGCCTTACCTCCCGGATCGGGAATCCGGTCGGCAGCGTCCACGCGAGGTTGAGCGGCGAGGACAGCAACGACGGCGCGAACGAGGTCGCGGTCGTTCCGTTGATGGTCACGTTGGTGATCGCATCGGTGCCGGGATTGTTCAGCGCGGTGCCCGAGAACGGGACGCTATAGGTCACCGTGCTGGTATCGGCCCTGGTCAGGGTGTACTGGAACACCGTGCCATTGACCACCGGCGTCGCGCCCGGGTCGAACCCGCCGAAGAAGGCATCCCGGGTAAAGGTGTCGACAGGCGCCGGCGCGGGGGAGCCCTGCACGGTCTCGATGCGCGTCCCGCCGCTGGTCATGCTTTGCGGGAGCAGCCCGGTCCACGAATTCGGCGATGCCGTGGCCGTATGCAAGCTCGCGGTCGTGCTCAACACGCCCTGCGGCGCCTCAATGTCGAAATTGACGTGCTGGCGCGGCCCCGTGTTGCCGAACGGACCGTAGTCCGTGCGCATCTCGACCTGGGCCGAGGTCCTGGCGATCTGCTGGTTGCCGTAAGTCAGGTAGCTGCCGTTGAGCTGGCGCTTGAAGATGAACAATCCATCGTCGTTGCCGTCGGCGAACAACGTTGCGGGTCCGCCGGGCGTGGTTACCGCAAACGTCGCGGCCACGTTGAGGATGCCGTTCACATCGTCGTAGCTGTTGACTTTCGTGATCGTAATGCTGTCAATCGTTACGCCGCGCAAATCCGACGCAACAAACTTCGCGTCCGCCGTCGCGTTCTCACCGTCGCTCAGGAAACCGGCGTCGTAGCCGCCCAGCAGGTGCGTGTAATCGAGGCTGGCGCCGTTGGTGTTGATGATGGTCTTGAGGTTCTCGAGCGACAACGCGAGACTGGCGACCGCCGTGTCAACGCCGTTCGTGAAATTCATGATGCCGCCGCCGATCGCGGAAGCGCGCAGCAATCGCGCCTGCCCCGCGCTCGTTTCGAACTGGCGAATGTAGATGCTGTTCAGCCCGGTGTTGACCGGGTTCCAGGTGGCGCCGCCGTCGATGCTCTTCAGCACGCCGCCGCCGACGTCGTCCCACGCCGCCGCGTAAACCGTGCTGTAGCCTTCCGCGCCCGTCACGACAACACGGTGGACGAGCTTGTTGTTGAGCACTTGCGTCCAAGTACTCCCGGAATTCGTCGTTTTCCACACCCCGCTGCCCGCCGCCGGGCCGGCGTTCGTGCCCGTAATAAATACGGCCGCATAAGCAGTCGACGGATCGTTCGGATCGACCCGCACCAGGCCCGCCTCGACGCCGCTCGTCGGCAGCCCCGGCATCAGGCTCCAGGAGGCCCCTGCGTCAGTGCTCCGGTAATACCCGCCGGCGGTCGTTAGATAGAGATTGCTCGAATTGACCGGGTCTATCCCCAGCGGCATCGCAACCAGCCCCTGGCCGCTGAGCCCGTTGTTGATGGCCGTCCACGTCGCGCCGTAGTCCACGGATTTGTACACGCCCTGGCCTTCCAGGGTGACGTAATGGAGACCGTTGACGATCGGATCGGTGCGCATGCGCGCGTTTTGCCCCACGAGGCTAGCCGCCGCCGGAAGCCCGGTGTTGCTGGGGAACCAGGTCGCGCCGCCGTCGATCGTCTTGAAAACGCCGGAGTCGGTGGTCCCGGCCAACGCGACGTCGGCCAGCCCCCTCGCGAAACGCGGCGTGATCGGGTGGTCGGTGAGCCCAGTGCTCGACTTCACCCAGGTGACGCCGCCGTCGGTGCTGCGGTACATCGCATCCGCGGCGCCGAGAACCACACTCGGATTGTTCGGATCGGTCGTGCTGGAATGCGCGTAGCCGCCGCCGATGCCGCTGACGATCGGCGACCAGCTCGCGCCGGAATCCAGACTGCGGTAGACGCCCGCAATGGTCGTTGCGTACCAGGTCGTGCTCGTATTCGGATCCGTGCTGATGCCCCGCGCCATCGCAGGCAGGCCCTGCGCCGGACCGGCGAAAAAGGTCCAGTCCGCGGTGCTGGTGCCGGAGATCGAGTTTTGGTAGAAGCCAATCCCCGCGACCGCCACGTATTGCTGGCCGCTCACGTTGCTGATGGGCCCGTTGAGGATGGTCGGATTGGTCGGCAAGCCGCCGTTGAGCGCAAACCAGTTGGCGCCGTTATCCGCGCTGCGGTACACGCCCCCGCCTTCGACCGACGCGAGCACGAAGCCCGAACCCTGACGAATTGCGTTGACGTACGCGCTGTTGCCGCTGCCGTTCGGTCCGCTCAGGATGTTCGTGCTCGTTCCGTTTCTTCTGACCCAGGTCGCGCCACCATCCGCGCTGCGGAACAGGCCCTGACCGTCGGTGGACACCCAGACGATCTGCCCCGGCGTAGAGCCGGCAACCGTAATGGAATTCACTTTCGCGGAAGAAACACTCAACGACGACCAATCCGCCTTGCTCCAGCTCACGCCGCCGTCGGTGCTCCTGTAAACGCCGCTGTTGGTGGCGCAGGCAGTGCCGGCATACACCGTGTTCTGGTCCCCGTATGCGGATGAAGTCGCGCTGTTGAACACGTCGAGATTGCTGACGACCAGGCATTGCAAGCCGGTGTTGCTGGCGGACCAGGTGGTGCCGCCATCGGTCGAACGGTACATGCCCCCCTCGGTTGCGGCGAGGATCCAGGCCGGGCTGCCGCCGGGAACCGCAACCGGCTGTCCCTTCACTTGCCGCACCCGCTTGTTGACGAGACCGGTATTGGACGGCGCCCAGTTGTTTCCGCCATCCGTGCTCTTGAAGATGCCGGCGCCGTAGACCGCCGCGAGCAGCGTCGTGGGCGAAGTGTTCGGCACGATGTAGAGCCCGCGCACGAGGCCGCCCTCTCCCGGCGCGCCGTTTCCGACCCAGCTCTCGGTAGCGTGCGCAGCAGGGACGATGCCGCCCAACGTGGTGGACAAGCTCAGCAACAACGCGATGCCGGCCTTCTTGATGACGGTGTGAAGCGGTTGCATGATTCAGATTCCCGTAGTTGCTTCAGCCGCGCGCAACGAGCCGATTGCGCCGTGCGCGTCGAAGAAAAAATGATTGAGGGCGCGCCGCGAATCGGGCGCGCGCCGGAAAGACCGGGTTCGTCGAATGGGGAGCAGCGGGCGAAATGCGCGCCACGAGTCCCCGTAATGCCAACCAGCCTGCTCGATGCTCAAAGCCAATGCCCCTGTTTCGCGGCGCCTAAAAGCTTGGCGCCCAAGCCCCCCCGGGCCAGGACAGTACCGCGCTTCCCCGCTTATTTTTTGGCCATCCTGTTACGGAGTGGCGCCATTCTAGAGAAACCAGCAGCATTTGGGAAGCACCGCGCACCTCGTTCTGTCATTCCCGCGAAGCCGGGGAATACAGGAGGTTCGCGCAATGTTTACTGGGTCCCCGCCTTCCCGGGGACGACAGGGATGGCGATTCGCTACCCAGCCAGTCCGGGCCCGTCCGCATCGTGACATCCGTCACGGTTCGGACTTATTGAGGCGCACCCCCGACCGAACCGGCATCCGTGCCGGCCTTTGGCGCCTTTGCCTCGCGCGCGGCGCGTTCGCGGCGGGCCCGCTCGGCCGCTTCGTCGGCCTGGCGTTGCATTTCCTCCAGCGTCAGCGGCTTCGCCGACTTGCGGAGCATGAATTCCGGCACCGGAGGCGGCTCGAAATGAACCGTCGCCGGGTCCTTGCCCTTGGGTTTTCCCGCCGGCGGCTGGGCGGGGCGCTGCGCCGTCGAGGGAGGTTCCGCAGCCTGCTTCGCCGCGGGCGCGCTATCGGACTGTTCCGCGCCGGCGCGCTGCGAATCCTGATTGGCGGATTCAGCCGCATGGACCGGGCCGCCGAGAACGGCCGCTGCAATCAGAATATAAGTAAGTCTAATTGCCATTATCGTGCCGGGCCGGTTCGCGGACGCTGCGGCACCACCACCCGCCCCGGCTGCGCGGCCACAAACGGCGCAACGTGCGCGAACTGCCATTCCTTGTAGGTCATCTTGTCCTTGAGCGCGTTGGCGCGATCCTCGAACACGCGGTTCGGCGGGTCGAAGTCCGCGCGCTTGAACGGCGCCGCTTCCGACTTGCTGTAGACGCCCATGATCCCACCGCCGGGCGCGGCGATCAATCCCCAGTCGGTGGTGTTGGTGATCGGATCGCGGTAGAGCTTGCGCAGATGGCGGACGGTCGAGGGGGAGCGCGGGTCTTTCAATAGTTCCTCGAGCGCCCCCGGGTAGCGCCGCAGATTGCCGGGCGTGCGCGCGTAGTACGACGCGATCGCCGCCCGGTACTGATTGCCGATGAACAGCAGCTCCGCTTCCTTCTCGCGCTGCAGCGTGGTGTGCCAGACGATCCCCGTTCCGGCGAGCCCGGCGGCGGCGATCGCCACGGCAAACAGCAGCATCACGTAGGAGTACCCGCCCTCCTTTCGCGACCGCGAACCACCCCGCCCCCTTCGTGGGCACCCCTCCCTGGCAAGGAGGGGAAGAAATTGTTTTCCTGCCCGCTCCCTGGCAAGGAGAGAGAAAACTTGTATTCCCGCTCGCTGGAGCGGAGAACAGCAACCTTCCCCTCCTCTCGAGATGCGCCGAGAAAAAAATTCTTCCCCTCCTCTCACGAGGAGGGGTGGCAGCGAAGCTGACGGGGTGGTGTGGTTCCGCACTTCACCAGTCCCTGTAACTCGAACCGTCCGCCGCCTGCCCCTCGGCGCCGCTCTTGACGTCGTACACCTTGCCCTTGTCCTGCTCGGCCGGCGCCGTGGTCTGCCAGGTGGTTGCGCTCTCCGAGATCGGGTCCACCGGAACGCTGCGCAGGTAGCGCTTCTCGACCAGCGCCTCCAGCGAGTCCGGGTAGACGCCCTGGTCGCCGTGGAACTTGTCGATGGCGTCGCGCATGACGGACAGGCTCTGCTTGAGGGCGACCTCCTTGGAGTGGTCCACGGTGCGGAAATAGCGCGGCGTGACCAGCGCGAGCAGGGTCGCGACGATCGCCAGCACCACCAGCAGCTCGATCAGCGTGAAGCCGGGACGGGAGCGTGGAAAATGACACAGAGACCGTCGGGAAATACGCATAGGATGCAGTATCATTCCGCCGCTGGTTCCTTGCAAGAAGGCCAATCCGGCAGGGCGCGGAAAGAATATGGAGAGAACGGCATTCATGGCATGAGCGCGCATCGCGAAGCAAGCGTGACGGTTCGACACGCTTCCGCGCCGGACGGTTCATCAATCGCCCGGGCCGCCACGCCGCGTTCGGGATGTTCGCTGCCTGGAGCGCCTAACAAAACAACTCCCCTCCTCGTCGAGGAAGGGTGGCGCGAAGCGACGGGGTGGTGGTAGTGCGCGCGACCCTTCTCAACCACCCCGGCCCTGCGGGCCACCCCTCCTTGAAAAGGAGGGGAATAAAGCAGGGACGCTTCATTTCGTTAGGCGCTCTTTGGATCGCCGCGCTTTTTTTGCTGACGGCCGGGTTCGCGGCGCCCGCGGTCGCCGCGCCCAGCACCCAGGAGCAGGCGGCGATCGACCAGATCAACCTGCGCCGGGTGCAGATCGGATTGCCCCCCCTCGCTTACCACCAGGACCTGGAAGAATCCGCCCGGGGTCATGCGAATTACCTCGCGATCAACAACACCACCGGGCATTTCCAGACTTCGACGGCGCCGGGGTTCACCGGCGTCACGCCGTTCGACCGCATCGTGGCGGCGGGCTACGGCACGCCGTGGGCCTCGAACGAAGTGATCTCCTTCGGATCCGCCACGGGGGCCGAAGCCATCGAAGGGCTGATCCAGGCGATCTACCACCGCTTCGGGATCTTCTCGTCCCAGGTCGATCAGACCGGCGCCGGCGTCGTCACGAACCATCCCACCTTCGGCACGGTCGTCGTCGTCAACTCGGCCAAGCTGTTTGAAACGCCACCGTCGCTGGCCTCCTGGGTCGGCGTCTATCCGTTCGACGGCCAGACCGGCGTGACGCGGGATTTCCTGTCCGACACCGAATCCCCCGATCCGGTCCCGGGCGCCAATCGGGTCGGCTACCCGATCAGCATTCACGTGGATTACGACAAGACGCTGAGCGTGACCACCTTCACGGTCAAGCCGGTCGGTGGAGCGGTGCTGCCGGCGCAATTGCTGACGACCGCCACCGATCCCCCCGACGGTGAGACGCCCGCTTCGGCCGCCGCGCTCATACCGGACGCGCCACTCGGGTACAACACCGAATACGAAGTCAGCTTCGCGGGCACGTCGAGCGGCGAGCCGCTGAGCCGGACCTGGCGGTTCACGACGATGCCGCTGCTGCCGATCACGTTCTCCCCGGCGCAGCCCTACCTCGGCTACAACAGCTCGATCGACATCGAGATCTCCGGCGGCAGCGGTACGTATGTCGGGGCCCAGACTTTTTTCGCCTTGCCGCAGCCGGCCGAGGTGGCCTTCATCGGACCGCGCACTTTGAGGGTCACCAGCCCGGCATCCGGTCAGTCTCCGGCGAGCGGCACCCTGACGATCAGGGTCACCGATGACGAAGGGCATACCGGCGATGTCGTCGTCACCGTGCTCGACACCCAGGCGCCCTCGGTCCCGGCCAATCTGACGGCCACTGTGATCTCCGCTTCGCAGATCAACCTCGCCTGGAACGCCTCAACCGACGACGTGGGAGTGGCCGCGTACCAGGTGTACCGCGACGGCGTGTTCCGCGCGACCGTTACCGCGCCCGCGGTGGCGTTCAGCGACACTGGCCTCACTTCGGCGGTCACCTATACCTACACGGTCGCGGCCTGCGACGCGGCGGGCAACTGCTCGGCGCAGAGCGCCGTGGCCTCCGCCACTACGTCCGATGTCACTCCGCCTTCGGTGCCCGCGGGGTTGAGCATCGGCAGCCTCGCCGCGAACTCGCTGACGCTCTCCTGGACTGCGTCCACCGACAACGTGGGAGTTACCGCCTACCGGGTATTCCGCAACGGGACGTTTCAGGCGACGGTGAACGCGCCCACAACGAGCTTCAACGACAGCGGGCTCGTCTCCGCTACGTTCTACAGCTACACGGTGGCTGCGTGTGATGCCGCGGGCAACTGCTCGGCGCAGTCAACCGCGGCCTCGGCCACCACGCCAGATAACGTCCCGCCTTCAGTTCCTGCGGGCCTCACCGCTACGGCATTCAGTTCGACGCAAATCGACCTGGGCTGGGGAGCGTCCGCCGACAACGTGGGCGTCACGGCCTACCGGGTGTTCCGCGGCGGGGTGTTCCGCGCCACGGTGCCCGCGCCGGCGCTGGGTTTCAGCGACACCGGGCTGACCGCGTCCACGCTTTACAGCTACACCGTGTCGGCGTGCGATGCGGCTGGCAACTGCTCGGCGCAGTCATCGCAGGTTTCGACGAGCACGCTGTCAACCAACCAATACGCGGTCCAGCCGGAACTGAAGCAAGGCTTCAACATGGTCAGCAACGCGCTCGACATCACGCTCGACGTGCCGGCGATTTTCGGAAACCAGGATGCCAAGACACCGGTCACCGACAACGTCCTGTCGGTATGGAAGTGGAACGCGGCGGCCGGGCGCTGGGCGTTCTATTCGCCCACGCTGACCGTCGCCGGCAATGCCGCCTATGCCGCCAGCCAGAACTACGACGTGCTCGCCACGGTCGGCCCGGGCGAAGGCTATTGGGCGAACGCGCTCCAGGCGATGACGCTGCCCGTGCAGTCGGGCACGGGCGTCAACTGGAACGGGGCCAACTTTCCGGCGTTGCCGTCGGGCTTCAACCTGATCGCGATGGCGGAGGTGCTCACGCCGAGCCAGTTCAATGTCCAGGTCAGCCCGGTCCCGCCCGCGCCGGGCGTGGTGCCGACGGACAACTTCACCTCGCTGTGGGCGTGGAATGCGGAGGCCGGGAAATGGTTCTTCTATTCGCCGTTGCTGGAAGCCACGGGCGGGCTCGCGGCGGTGAAGACCTATGCCGACAGCCACAACCTCCTGCACTTCGAGGACCACAACAAGCTGCTCGGCATCGGCGGCGGGTTCTGGGTCAACAGGCCCTGACCGCAGTTGGCAGTTGGCAGTTGGCAGTTGGCAGTTGGCAGTTGGCAGTTGGCAGTTGGCAGTTGGCAGTTGGCAGTTGGCAGTTGGCAGTTGGCAGTTGGCGGCGATTCAGTGCGAAGTGCTGAGTGCTGAGTGCTGCGTCCAGCCAGCTATCTCGTCTATCATCCATCGATTCCTGTCGCTTGCGAATCGCCCGTCACCCCGTACTCTTCATCGGATTGAGGCGCAGTCCTTGACTTCCCGTTCCGCCAAACGCAAGAAGCAGCGCGCCAGGGCGCCGGTGGGGACCCCCACCGCGGCGCCGGCGCGCTCCTACGCGCTGCCCTGCGCGCTCCTGTTCGCCGGCGTTTTCTTCCTCTACGCCGGCTCCTACCAGTACCCGCTCGTTTTCGACGACCGGCTGATCAACCCGGTCGAGCTGCCGCGGATGGCGACTTTCTGCACCACGCTCGAAAAACGCTGCATGTCGTATTCGACGTTCTCGCTGACTTATCTCGCCGTCGGCCTCGACCTCTTCTGGTTCCGCTTCGGCAACGTGCTGTGCCACGCGCTCGCCACGCTCGCGTGCTTTCTCTTCCTCGACCGGTTGTTCGATGCGGTGCGGCGCCAGTCGCCGGACGGCGCCGGCGCGAATTCGGCGGCTAAGGACCGCCTCCTCGCCTTCTGCGGCGCGGTGCTGTTCGCCGTTCACCCGGTCGCCGTCTACGCCGTCGGCTACCTGGTCCAGCGCAGCACGGTGATGGCGACGATGTTCTCGCTGCTCAGCCTGACGGCGTTCGTGCGCGCGCTTTCGGACGGTGGCCGGCGCTGGCTGTGGGTGGCGGTGGCGCTGTACGCGGCGGCGCTGCTGTCCAAGGAGCACGCCATCATGCTCCCCGCGGTCGCGCTCGCCATCGCCGTGCTGCTCGGCAAGCGGGTCATGACCACCCGCCTCGAGCAGTTCGCGCTGGCCGCCGCCATCGTCGTTGCCGGGACGCTGGTCACGCTCCAGGTCCGGCACGTGATCGGGACCTCCCCCGAGTACTTCACGCGGGAGCTGCGCGCGCTGCGCGAAGCGAGCGGCGCGATCTTCGACCCCACGCAGGACTATCTCGGCAGCGTCGTCACGCAGGCGGGCCTTTACTTCAAGTACGTGCTGCTCTGGCTCGTCCCCTACCCGGGCTGGATGTCGGTGGATATCCGCACGCCGATCGCGAGCGGCCCGCTCGAGTGGCCCTTCGTGCTGGGCGTGCCCGCGTTCCTCGCCTACGGCGCGGCGGCGGCATGGCTGATCCTGCGGCGCGGCACGCTCGGCCTGCTGGGCCTGGGGATGCTCTTTCCCTGGCTGCTCTTCTTCACGGAATTCGTCACCGCGCGCATCCAGGAGCCGTTCGTCCTCTACCGCGGCTATCTGTGGATGGCGGGCCTGCCCGCGATCCTGCCGTTCCTCGCCCGCCGCCTGCCGCCGCGCTACATCGTCATCGCGTGCGCCGTGCTTGCCGTGGCCTTAGGCGCGGCGGCGCGCGAGCGCCTCGCGACGTTCCAGAGCAACCTCGCCCTGTGGGACGACGTCGTGCGCAAGAACACCGATCTCTCGCTGATCTTCGTCGACCGCGGCTACAGCAACCGCGCGGTGGCGCTGATGCGCGAGGGCCGCAACGAGGAGGCGCTGCGCGACCTGGAGATGACGCTCAAGCTCAACCCGCAGAGCTCGCACGCCTACGTGAACCGCGGCACGGTGCTATCGAAGCGCGGCGAGCACGAACGGGCGCTGGCGGACGTTGACCACGCGATCAAGCTTGACCCGAACTTCGCCGACGCCCACGCCGAGCGCTGCGCGACGCTGCTCGCAATGGACGATCTCGACCGCGCGCTGGAGGCTTGCGACACGGCGCTGCGCATGGCGCCGGAGATGCCGACGGCGCTGCTCAACCGCGCGGTGGTGTACGCGCGCAAGCGGCGCCTGCAGGACGCGCTCGCCGACCTGAACAAGATCCTGGGGTTCGAGCCGAACCACGCGATCACGCTCTACAACCGCGGCATGGTGTATCGCGACCTCGGTCGCCCGGCGGATTCCGATCAGGACCTGCGCGCGAGCTGCCGGATCGGGTTCAGCCCGGCCTGCGCGCAATTTCGTCCGGGCCCGCCGCTTAAGGGTCCCTGACGAGCATCGTAAAAATGCTCGACGTAGACCAGAGATGCATCAAGGGGCAACGTCGGTGGCGCCGGAATCGCCCATCGTGCTCGAGCGTTCCGCGCGCGTGAAGGGATGCGCTCGTTGGCTGCTGTGCGCGCTGCTCCTCGCCGCCGGCGGTGAAAGCCTACACCGACAGTCACGGCCTGCGCCACTTCGAGGACTACGGCACGACCATCGGACTCGGTGTCGGGTTCTGGGTCAACCGCCCGTAAGGGCGGCTACCAGCTTCCAGCTCCCAGCTCCCAGCTACCAGCTTCGAGCGGCAAGCTGCGAGCTATCAGCTATCAGCTCCGAGCTAACGGCTTCGAGTAGCTCGTGGCTCGCGGCTCGAAGCTCGCGGTTCGTAGCGTTTGCGTCAGGCTGATCAGCATTCTTCTGACCTCAATCAGCTGTCTCGACAGGCTTTGATGCTCTGACCTCGAAATGAAATTTAGATCGCGGGCGAGCAACAAATGATATTCGACCTCATTTGCCGAACCGATTGCCATCTGCAAGAACCGCGCAAAATCCGCGTCGCTCCCTCGGCCGCAACCTTCGGCGACGTTTGCCGGTATCGACGTCGCCGCACGTCGAATCTGGGTCGTTAGCGCAAATTGCTCCTCTCTTGGGAACACGGCCGTCACCCGATAGGCGGATAGCACGAATTCATGCGCTTTGTGCCAGACATGTAGGCTGCGGAATCCCTGCATGTTCCCAATAACGCTATTCGCCGCGACGTGGATGACAGCGAGATCGCGGCCGGCTATCGGCTACCGATAGCGAGCAGGTGACCGGTAGCTCGTACCTCGTAGCTCGTAGCTCGTAGCTCGTAGCTCGTGGCTGATAGCTGGTGGCTGGAAGCTCGCAGCTGGTAGCTCGTCGCTCGCAGCTAGTAGCTCGTCGCTCGCGGCTGATAGCTCGTAGCTCGCGACTGGCGGCTGACGCTAGTGAGTGGTGCCAGCCGCGGGCGGCGCGCCGCGCTTGACGATCCCCTGCTGCTCCAGCATCACGACGAGCTGCTGCAGCTTGTTGGCGAGATCGATCGCCGCGAGCGGCGGCAGCACCAGCCGGCAGGCGGTGTACTTTTTTCCCGTGGGCGGATTCGGCGGATGGGGGTCATCCATCCGCGTCACGCACAGCTCCATTCGGAGCGTCTGGCCGTCGAACGAAAGTTTCTCGACGGTGTCCGCGAAAGTCTCGGACACCTCGGGCCGGTCCACGTAGGTGATCTGCATCGTCGGTTGCTGAGGCATGTTCGCTCTCCATTCTGCGATAGCGGCGGACGAGCCGCTATCGCACCGTACTATTCCCCTCGCCCCTCGGGCTGATCTTTACCCATAAGTTTGCCCGCTGGACACCGTAGGGGGAGAGCGCGCGAGCGAGGTGATGACGATTTGGTACATCTCGGTGAGATCATCAAGGCGCTGCAATCCCAGCCACAACGTTTGTGTTCCGGGCTCGCC
>JACPTK010000068.1 GCA_016192825.1 Betaproteobacteria bacterium
AACTCGTCGAACCATCTCACGACGCTTACGTTCAAGGGAGCTTTTTTAGCCATGTTCAACCTACTCCAAAACCCCTTACCCTATCTCAAGTGTTGGACGAACGCTGAGCCTTAAGTGTTGGACAAACGCTGAGCCTTGGCCGGTAATGCGTAATGGGCCATGGGCGGCAATCAGCGAGTCGGGCTTTTCTCATCACCCATCACCCATCACGCATCACCTAAATGTACTTGACGTCAAGAATCTCGTATTCCCGCACGCCGCCCGGGGCCTGAACTTCGGCGACATCGCCCGAGTACTTGCCGATCAGCGCGCGCGCGATCGGCGAACTGATCGAGATCTTCCCCTGCTTGATGTCCGCCTCGTCGTCGCCGACGATCTGGTAGGTCACGACCTCCCCGCTCGCCAGGTCCTCGAGGTCCACCGTGGCGCCGAACACGCAGCGCCCGTCGGCGTCGAGCAGCGCCGGGTTGATGATCTGGACGTTGGCGAGCTTGGCCTCCAGGTCGGAGATGCGCCCCTCGATGAAGCCCTGGCGCTCCTTGGCCGCGTGATACTCGGCGTTCTCGGAGAGATCGCCGTGCGAGCGGGCCTCTGCGATCGCGCTGACGATGGCCGGCCGCTGCACGGTCTTCAGTGCCTGGAGCTCGGCGCGCAGCTTCTCCGCGCCGGCAATGGTGATCGGTATCTTGGGCATGGCGGGACTTCCGTTCAGCGAATCGTCACGCGGTTTCGGGTATCCGCGCGTGCAGCCCCTGCATCACGTACGCACGCAGCTCGGTCGCGTGCTCCATCCCGGTGCACGCTGCGCGCGCGCCATCGAGCGTGGTAAAGAGAGGCACGCGCTCCTGCAGGGCGGCGCGGCGGATCGCGTAGGAGTCGCGCACCGCCACGCGTTTCTCCTCCACCGTATTGACGATGAGCGCGATCTCGCCGTTCTTGATCATGTCCACGATGTGCGGCCGGCCCTCCTGCACCTTGTTGATCGGGGTGACGCTGAGCCCGGCGGCCGCGAGCGCCGCCGCCGTGCCGCGCGTGGCGACCAGCGCGAAACCCAGGCTCGCCAGCTTGCGCGCGATCTCGACGGTCCTCGGCTTGTCCTCGTCGCGCACGCTGACGAACACCTTGCCCGTCGACGGCAGGTCCTCTCCCGAGGCCAGCTGCGACTTGACGAAGGCCTCGGCGAACGTCTCGCCCACCCCCATGACCTCGCCGGTGGACTTCATCTCCGGCCCCAGGATGGTGTCGGCGCCGGGGAACTTGATGAAGGGGAACACCGCCTCCTTCACCGAGTAGTACGGCGGCACGATTTCTCCCGCCACGCCCTGCTCGGCAAGGGTCTTTCCCGCCATGCAGCGGGCCGCGATCTTGGCGAGCGGCACGCCGGTCGCCTTGGATACGAACGGCACCGTGCGCGAAGCGCGCGGGTTCACCTCCAGCACGTACACGACGCCGTCCTGTATCGCGAATTGCACGTTGATCAGCCCAACGACCTTGAGCGCGTGGGCCATTGCGACGGTCTGCCGCTTGAGGTCCTCCTGCAGCTCGCGGGAAAGCGAGTACGGCGGCAGCGAGCAGGCGGAGTCCCCCGAGTGCACGCCGGCCTGCTCGATGTGCTCCATCACGCCGCCGATCACCGCCTGCCTTCCGTCGCACACGGCATCCACGTCCACTTCGGTGGCGTCGTTGAGGAAGCGGTCGAGCAGCACCGGCGAGTCGTTCGACACCTTGACCGCCTCGCGCATGTAGCGCTCGAGGTCGCTCTGCTGATAGACGATTTCCATCGCGCGGCCGCCCAGGACGTAGGACGGGCGCACCACCAGCGGGTAGCCGATCTCCTCCGCCACCGCGAGGGCCTTCTGGGTGCTGCGCGCCGTCCGGTTGGGCGCCTGCTTGAGCTTGAGCTTGTGGAGCAGCTTCTGGAAGCGCTCGCGATCCTCCGCGGCGTCGATCGAATCGGGCGAGGTGCCGATGATCGGCACGCCGTTCGCCTCGAGGTCGCGCGCCAGCTTGAGCGGCGTCTGCCCCCCGAACTGGACGATGACGCCGAAGGGCTTCTCCACGTGCACGATCTCGAGCACGTCCTCCAGCGTGAGCGGCTCGAAGTAGAGCCGGTCGGAAGTGTCGTAGTCGGTCGAGACCGTCTCCGGATTGCAGTTGACCATGATGGTCTCGAACCCGTCCTCGCGCAGCGCGAACGCGGCGTGCACGCAGCAGTAATCGAACTCGATGCCCTGGCCGATGCGGTTGGGTCCGCCACCGAGCACCATGATCTTCTTGCGGCCGCTCGGCTGCGCCTCGCACTCCTCCTCGTAGGTCGAATAGAGGTAGGCGGTATGGGTCGCGAATTCCGCCGCGCAGGTGTCCACCCGCTTGAATACCGGCCGGATGCCGAGCGCGTGCCGCCGCGCGCGCACCGCGCCCTGGTCGGCGCCAAGCAGGCGGCCGAGACGCCGGTCCGAGAAGCCCGCGCGCTTCAACCGGCGCATCGACTCCGCGTCGATGCCCTCCACGGCCTTGCCTTCGAGCGCCTTTTCCTGGTGCACGATGTCCTCGATCTGCGCCAGAAACCAGGGATCGATGTGCGTGAGGTCCTGCACCTCGTCCACCGTCATGCCGCAGCGGAACGCGTCCCCCACGTAATAGATGCGGTCGGGGCCGGGGTCGCCCAGCTCGTTTTCGATCGCGTCGCGGTCGGTGGTCCGCTCGTCGAAGCCGTCGGCCCCGGTCTCGAGCCCGCGCAGCGCCTTCTGCATGGATTCCTGGAAAGTGCGTCCGATCGCCATCACCTCGCCCACCGATTTCATCTGCGTCGTCAGCCGGTCGTCCGCCTGCGGGAACTTCTCGAACGCGAAGCGCGGCACTTTCGTCACGACGTAATCGATCGTCGGCTCGAATGACGCGGGGGTGGCGCCGCCCGTGATCTCGTTCCTGAGCTCGTCGAGCGTATAACCCACCGCGAGCTTGGCCGCGATCTTGGCGATCGGGAAGCCGGTCGCCTTCGACGCCAGGGCGGAGGAGCGCGACACGCGCGGGTTCATCTCGATGATCAGCATGCGCCCGTCCTGCGGGCTCACCGCGAACTGGACGTTCGAGCCGCCGGTGTCCACCCCGATTTCGCGCAGGCACGCGATGGAGGCGTCGCGCATGAGCTGGTATTCCTTGTCGGTCAGCGTCTGCGCCGGCGCGACCGTGATGGAGTCACCGGTATGCACTCCCATCGGGTCCAGGTTCTCGATGGAGCACACGATGATGCAGTTGTCCTTCTTGTCGCGCACCACCTCCATCTCGAATTCCTTCCAGCCGATCACCGACTCCTCGATGAGCACCTCGCGGGTGGGGCTCGCGTCGAGCCCACGGTCGACGATGGCGATGAACTCGTCCTTGTTGTAGGCGATGCCGCCGCCGGTGCCGCCGAGCGTGAACGAGGGCCGGATGATGGTCGGGAATCCGACCATCGCCTGCACCTGCAGCGCCTCTTCCATGCTGTGCGCGAGCGCGGAGCGCGGGCTGGCGAGCCCGATGCGTTCCATGGCTTTCTTGAACTTTTCGCGGTCCTCGGCCTTGTCGATCGCCTCGCGCTTCGCGCCGATCATCTCCACGCCGTACTTCTCGAGCACGCCGTTGCGCGCGAGGTCGAGCGCGCAGTTCAGGCCGGTCTGCCCGCCCATCGTCGGCAGCAACGCGTCCGGGCGCTCGGCGGCGATGATCTTCTCCAGCATCTGCCAGCGGATCGGCTCGATGTAGGTCGCGTCCGCCATCTCCGGGTCGGTCATGATGGTGGCGGGGTTGGAATTGACCAGGATGACGCGGTAGCCCTCCTCCTTCAGCGCCTTGCACGCCTGCGCGCCCGAGTAGTCGAACTCGCACGCCTGGCCGATCACGATCGGGCCGGCGCCGATGATCAGGATCGAGTGAATGTCAGTCCGCTTTGGCATTTCAGAACCCGTGGCTCGTGGCTCGACAAAAGCCGGGAGGTCGTGAGATCGGGAGGTCGTGAGAGGGTATCGCTTCGCCCTCACGCTCTAACGCCCTGACGGAATCCGTCGCTCTCACGCTCTCACCCCCTCACGCTCTCCCGCGGTTCTTCTGCCTTCTGACTTCCGCCTTCTGCCTTGGTGTGCGCTTCCATAAGTGCAACAAATCTATCGAAGAGGTAATCGACATCGTGTGGTCCCGGGCTGGCCTCGGGATGGCCCTGGAAGCAGAACGCCGGGCAGTCGGTGCGCGCGAAGCCCTGCAGGCTGCCGTCGAACAGGGACACGTGCGTGACGCGCGCGGCTGCGGGCAGCGTCGCGGCGTCCACCGCGAAGCCGTGATTCTGGCTCGTGATCATCACGCGTCCGGTGTCGAGGTCCTGGACGGGATGGTTCGCGCCGTGATGGCCGAACTTCATTTTCAGCGTCTTGGCGCCGCTCGCGAGCCCGAGCAGCTGGTGCCCGAGGCAGATGCCGAACGCCGGCACGCGGCGGTCGAGAAACTGCCGGATCGCCCGGATGGCGTAATCGCAGGGTTCCGGATCGCCGGGGCCGTTGGAGAGGAAGACGCCGTCCGGCCTCATCGCGAGCGCCTCGTCCGCGGGCGTCTGCGCCGGGACCACCGTCACGCGGCAGCCGCGCGAGACGAGTTTCCTCAGGATGTTGCGCTTGATGCCATAATCGTAGGCAACGACGTGAAAGCGCGGCGCGGCAAGCCGGCCGTAGCCCTGGCCCAGCGTCCACGTGCTTTCGTCCCATTCGTAAGGCTGCTTGCAGCTCACCACCTTCGCCAGGTCCATGCCGACCAGGCCCGGGAAACCGCGCGCGGCCTTGAGCGCTTCCTTTTCGTTCACCTTGCCCGCCATCAGGCAGCCGTCCTGCGCCCCCTTGTCGCGGAGGGCACGCGTCAGCCGGCGCGTGTCGATGTCGGCGATCGCGGGCACGCGATGCTGTTTCAGGTAGTCGCCCAACGTCCACTGCTTGCGCCAGCTCGACGACAGCAGCGGCAGGTCGCGGATAACGAGCCCGGCGGCGTGGACGCGGTCCGATTCGACATCGACCGGATTCGCGCCCGTGTTGCCGATGTGCGGGTAGGTGAGGGTGACGAGCTGCCGGCAGTAGGAAGGATCGGTGAGGATCTCCTGGTAGCCGGTCATGGCGGTGTTGAACACCACCTCCCCCACCGCGAGCCCCTCGGCGCCAATCGAAGTGCCGCGGAAAATAGTGCCATCTTTGAGCACGAGGATGGCAGGAACCCGCGACACGCTAACCCCTTGATTTCAGGTGTATATACACAAAGCGGGAGAGGCTTTTCGGCCCCTCCCGCGGACCGGGCGGATTATACGCGAAACGGCCTCCAGCGGCAATGCGCTGGAGGCCGTTGATCGCGCAAGTGCGCCAGGAGTTTGTCGGACTTAGGAGCGACAAACTCCTAAATGCAAAACCGCCTGCGCCAGAACGCAAGAAAAAGGCAGTGAAAACCTTATTTTCAGTCTGCTCGCGTGCCCGTTAGAGACTAATAAGGGCCGTCATCCCGTATTTCATTCGAAATTCGCAGGCGGTTTTGCTGTGAGCAGCCTGTCGGAATGCCAAGTCCGACAGGCTGCTAGGGGCAACTAGAGCAAAGCTCGCCCGCTCATCCTTCCGCCCTCATCCCTCACCCCTCGCCCTGGCAAAGCCGAGAACGTCGGCCATGTCGTAGAGGCCGCTCTTTTTCGCGGCGGCGAAGCGTGCGGCGCGCAACGCGCCGGTAGCGAAATTAGCGCGGCTGGACGCGCGATGGGAGATCTCCAGGCGCTCCCCGGCGCCGATGAACATCACGGTGTGATCGCCCACCAGGTCGCCGCCGCGCACCGTGGCGAAGCCGATGGTCTCGTCCTTGCGCTCGCCGGTCACGCCCTCGCGCCCGTAGACCGCGTGCTTCCTCAAGTCTCGGCCCAGCGCGCGCGCGACCACTTCGCCCATCCGCAATGCGGTTCCGGAGGGCGCGTCCACCTTGTGACGGTGGTGCGCCTCCACGATCTCGACGTCGTAGCCCTTCGCGAGCGTCCCGGCGGCGATCTCGAGCAGCCGGAACGCGACGTTGACGCCGACGCTGAAGTTGGGCGACATGACGATCGCGACATCGCGCGCCGCATCCGCGATCTGCTCTTTCTGGGCGTCGCTGAACCCGGTCGTGCCGATGATCAACCGCGTTCCATGCTTCCGGCACGCGGCCAGGTTCGCGAGCGTGCCGTCCGGGCGCGTGAAATCGATCAGCACATCGCAACCCGCGACTGCGCCTTCGACGTCATCGCCGACCTTCACGCCGCAGGGCGAGCCCGCCAGCTCGCCGGCATCCCTGCCGACCGCAGCGTGTCCCTTCTGCTCGAGCGCCGCGACGAGCTTCAAATCGCGAGCATGCAGCACGGCTTCGAGCAGCGCGCGGCCCATCCGCCCGGCCGCGCCGGCGATTGCAATCTTGAGCGTTGTCATGTCATGCGCTTTCGCGGATGGTGACTACTTTTTCCCCGGTTTCTCCGGCGTCGCGGAGGCGGGCACATCGGGCCTCATGCCGCCCGCGGAAACACCCGCCGCTTTTGCAGGCACGACGTCGCCCTCGATGCGGTCGAGCTTGTCGTCCTTGAAGATGACCACGATCCGGCGGCGCTCGGTCACCACATCGGCCTTCTGATAGAGATAGACGTAGTCCCAGCGATCGCCGTGAAACAGATCCATGACCAGCGGCGTTCCGAGCGCAAACCGCACCTGTGCCTTGGTCATGCCCGCCCTGACCTTGTCGATCATGTCCTGCGTGACGACGTTCCCCTGCTGGATGTCCATCTTGTACGGCGTGACCGCGGGCAGCGTGGGCATGCGTTCGCAGCCCGCGAGAACCAGGATGGCGACGATGAATCGGAGCGGCCGCATGATGGGAGAACCCTTAGTGTCCGAAAAGCCCCCGGCGCGCGGAGCGGCACGGAACAAACCCCGTTCCAGTCGCGGTTTGCAAGGGGGTTAAATCCGAATATGATAACCGACGCCCCATCATTCCGACAGGGACGAGCGGTGACCACCTCGAGCGATCTCAAGACGATAGGCCTGAAGGCGACGCTGCCGCGCCTGCGCATACTGGAGCTGTTCGAGAAGAGCGCTGTGCGCCACCTTTCGGCCGAGGACGTCTACCGCATGCTGTCCAAGGACGGCACCGACACCGGGCTCGCGACGGTGTACCGCGTGCTCACCCAGTTCGAGCAGGCCGGGTTGCTGATCCGTCACCATTTCGAGACCGGCAAGGCGGTGTTCGAGCTGAACCAGGGCGGGCATCACGACCACCTGGTGTGCGTGCAGTGCGGGCACGTCGAGGAGTTCTTCGACTCCGAGATCGAGAAACGGCAGGAAAAGATCGCGAAAGACCGCGGCTTCAAGATTCACGACCATTCGCTGCACCTCTACGCCGATTGCACGCGGCAGAACTGCCCCCACCGAAGCCGGTGACCCGTGACCGGTGACGGGTCGCCTCGGGGATGAGGGATGAGGGATGAGGGATGAGGGATGAGGGATGAGGGCGAACAGGCGTTGTCGCCCTTCCCTCAGTGTTCTATCCAGTTTGGAAGTCTGGGCGCGTTTATCTGCGGTTCCATTCTGCTTTTCTTGGCGGCCTTGGCGTCCTGGCGGCTAATTTCCGGGTTTGCGGGTTACCGGTATACATCGGGATTCCAAGTCCGCGTCTCATCCTGCCCCTCCTTGCACCACACGTAGAGCGCGTCGTACATCACCATCCCGTGCTTCAGCATCTCGTGGTCGTCCCGGAAGTTGCGCGACAGGCCGAGTGAGACCGCGAGCAGACCCGCCGCTTGCGGCGCCAGCTCCAGTCGCGCCGTGTCGGCGCCGCGGACGATGACTGCAAGCCGCGCCAGCGCGGGATCGCCCGCCAGCCGGTAGGTCTTCAGGAAAGCGTCGAAGCTGCACAGCTCGCCGTCGTGCGAGAAATGCACGTCCGGGACGTCGTAGGGAATGGCTTCCTTCTCCTTCGCCCACGCCTCGATGGCGCCGGGATCGCGCCGCAACGCACCGGCCGCCATGTCGGGCGCCGCGCGGAACGCGGGCGGACGGCGAACGTCTATGACGAGCGGCGGCTCCTTGCCATCCAATGCGGCTTTCAATTGTGCGGCAGTGATCGACGTATTCATGGATTGAGCCTCCTTTCCAACGCGACATTCGGTCTCCGAACCACGGAGCCCTCTGCGTAATCGCTGCCGGCGGCCGGAACGAAATTAGTGAAGGCATCGAGCCCGGCCCCCGCCCTCCCGGGCGACTGCATCGTGAGCCCGCACACGTTCAAGGGAACCGCCGGGTCAACCATGCGGGCGCTACCCTTGCCGAGGTCGATGCTCCACCACGCTTCCGAGACCGAGATCATGGCAAGTAGCGCCCCGTCCCCGTTCATGGCGAGCGCGGCAAATCCGATATCCCAGCGCTCTCTCCCCTGCAGCGTGATCGGATGCTCGCTCACTTCGAAAGTGCCGCCATCGATCCGCCACAACCGGGCCTCCGTATTGCTGGACACGATCGCCGACCCCGAGCGGTCCAGCACCATGTCGGGATCGCAGGCGAAGCGGGCGACCGACCAGCTCGGCAGCGCGATCGTCTGGACGAGCCGCCGGGTCTGGCCATCGTAAACGCGCACGTTGTCGAGACCCAGCAGCCAGATCCGGTTTCGCGCCGCATCCCGGCGGACGCGGAAACCGTCGCGCAGGACATCCCCATCGTCGCCACGGGTTTGCGCAGCGCCTTGAGCCGCGACCTGCTCGCGGCTGCAACCCGCCATGACGATCGTTGTGAGGATCGAGATCCACAAGATACACGCAATGACGATTCGATTGCTCATGAGCACCCTCCTTTTCGGCTGGATTGGAGCAGCGCTTGAGACGGAATCGTCCTTGCGGACCGGGTGTCTGCATTTGACCCGGCTGGGCGTGGACCCCGCCGCACGCGGCAGAGGCGCCTACACAGAAGATGGATTGTTGGATGATGCATTTCGCCCCGATACCCGCGCTTGCACGAGCGCGGACATTGCAGAACTTGGGCGAAATGCCTTGGGTAACCGGGTGTCTGCGTCAAACCCGATTTGAGTACACTTTATAACATAGTTGTGATAATATCAACACACATTATGGACAGCCTCCGGACTCGCCCCGAACCGCGGCTCCCCCACCCGCCTGCCGCCGTTGCGGATAACGCGCCAACCCCTTATTTCGGCAGCGCTTTATGAATAGCTTCCTGGCATTGATGACGAGCCTGCCCACGGGAAACTCGACCCTGCGCATGCGCGCATGGCGGGCGCTCAGGGCTACGGGGTGCGGCGTTCTGCGCGACGGCGTGTATATCCTGCCCGTCGGTGCGCGGCGGGTCGCAGCGCTGGCCGCGGTCGAATCGGAAATCAAGGCCGCCGGGGGGTTCGCGATGACCGTGGAATTGAACCTGAAGACCTCCGAGCAACTCGAACATGTCCGCAAGCTCTTCGACCGCAGCGAGGAGTACGGCGCGCTCGTCGCGAGAATTCACGCCGCGAAAGCCTCCCTGCAGAAGCTCGGCAAGCGCAAGGCGGACACGCTCGTCCAGCGCCTGCGCCGGTCGCTCGAAGAGCTGCGCGAGATCGATTTCCACCCCGGCCAGGCGCAGTTGCAGGCGAAAGACGCCATGGCTGCCCTCGAGGGCGAAGCGCAACGGCTGCGCTCGCCGGGCGAGCCGCACCCCGCCAGGCGCAAGATACAGCGGCTCGACATCGCAAAGTTCCGGAATCGCACCTGGGCGACGCGCAAGGACCTCTGGGTGGACCGGCTCGCCAGCGCCTGGCTCATCCAGCGCTTCGTCGACCGCAACGCGAAATTCGTCTGGATCGACCGCCCGCGCGACCGACCCAAGGGATCCATCGGCTTCGACTTCGACGGCGCCCAGTTCACGCACGTGGACGGCAGCGTGACCTTCGAGGTGCTGCTCGCGAGTTTTGGCCTGGACGACGACCCGGCGCTGGCGTCCATCGGCCAGGCCGTTCACTTCCTCGATATCGAGGGCATTCCAGTCGCGGATGCCCGGGGGCTCGAGACGATGCTGCGGGGAATCAAGGCAAGAGCGCGGGGCGACGACGACACGTTGCGGGAGGCAAACAAGGTCTTCGATTTCTTCTACTCGGCCTACGCGCAGAAAAGCGCCGCTTAGCACAGGCTTTTGAAACCTTTTCTCTTACCCTGGCGCCTGTTCTTTCTCCACGCCCACCACTCCGCCCGCTGACGCGGGCACCCCTCCTCGGGCAGGAGAGGAAGGCACAGCCACCCTCAGTGTAGTTCTTGGCGTTCTTGGCGTTCTTGGCGTCCTTGGCGATTTGGCGGCTATTTTCCGGTTCGGGCCTTCAACAGCCGAGCTGATCGGCCAGGTCGAGAAAGCTCTCGGCGTTCACCGTGAATTCCGGCTCCGAAGCAAGGTCGGGCGTGCCGCCGTGGCCGTGCTCGAGCGGGCGCTTGACGAAGGCGGTCTTCAGCCCGCACTTCGCCGCCGCGCGGAGATCGGGCTTGTGGGCGGCGACCATCACCACTTCCTCCGGCTTCAGGCCCAGCATGCCCGCCGCGCCGAGGTACATACCGGGATCGGGCTTGAAGAGCTTGAAGGTGTCGGAGGAAAAGACGCAGTCCCACGGCAGCCCGCCGTGCTTCGCCATGTTCACGAGCAGGCTCGTGTTGCCGTTGGAGAGCGTGGCGATCACGAACTTCGACTTGAGGCGCTTCAGGCCCCGCACGGTGTCGGGCCAGGGTTTGAGCCGGTGCCACACCAGGTTGAGGTGCGCCTTTTCCTCTTCCGTGAGCGTCGTGACCTTGAACTGCTTCAGCACGTCCTCGAGGATGGCGCGGTGGATCACGTCGATCTTCTCGAACGGCGCTTCGCCGCGCAGCACGCGGTCCATCGCCGGCCGGTAGCCCGCGCGCCACGCCTTTGCGAATCTCACGGCGTTGACGCGCAGGCCCTTCGCCCGGGCGAGCTGCCGCATTTCCCGCGCGACCGAGCCGTGCCAGTCAACCGCCGTGCCGAATACGTCGAACACGAGGGCCTTCACGCCATCAGCTTTTGCATTCATTTGATCTCCTCAATTCTGATAACGGCGGGATAAGGGATGGGGGATAGGGCCCATTCCGCGCAGCCGCGCGGGTACCTTATCCCTTATCCCCTATCCCCTATCCCCTATCCCCGATCCCTCATCACGCTTTTGCGGGGATTGCGGTGATGCGACTCGCAATCATCTTCTCGATCTCGGCAACCGTGTATCCCGCTTCGCTCAGAATCTCCACGGTGTGCTCGCCCAGCCGCGGCGCCGGCCGCAGCTCGCCCGGCGGTGAGGCCGACCATGTGCCCGGCGCAGTCATCGCGCGGAGCCTGCCTTCGGTCGGGTGGTCCGTCATGACGATGAATCCGGTCTGCCGGAGATGCGGATCCTCGACGACATCGTCCACCGAATTGAGCGGCGCCACCGGGATATCCGCCTCCTTCAGCAAGCGCAGCCATTCCGCGCTGGTGCGCGTCGCCATCTGCTCGGCGACGAACGCGTAGACCTCGCCGATGCTGCGGGAGCGCGCCTCCTGACTCGAGAAGCGCGGATCGGAATCGAACATCGCCTCGCGGCCGATGAGCCGGAAAAAGCTGCGCCAGTGCTTGTCGTTGTAGACCAGCACGCAGACATAGCCGTCCCTGGTCGCGTACGGGACCCGGTGCGGCGCCAGCATGCGCGCGTAGCGGAATGGCTCTATCGCCGGCTCGAACGTGCGGCCGCCCATGTGGTCGCCCAGCACCAGCTGGGCCAGCGTTTCGAACATCGGCACCTCAACCGCCTGTCCCTTGCCGGTCCGCTCGCGGCAATAGAGCGCCGAAGTGACGGCGTTGACCGTGGCAAGCCCGGTGACGCGGTCCGAGATCGCCGTCGGCACGTAGCGCGGCCGGTCCGCGCCCGCCTCGAACAGCAGGTGCGGGAGTGCGGCCCGTCCCTGGATCAGGTCGTCGTACGCGGGTTCGCCGGCGTAGGGGCCGCCCTCGCCGTATCCATAGGCCCCGACATAGATGATCCGCGAATTGACCGCGCACGCATCCTCGTAGGTGAGCCTGAGCCGCGCCATGGCCTGCGGGCGCACGTTATAGACCAGGACGTCGGCTTTCCGGGCGAGCCGCAGCAGCGCCTCGCGCCCCCCGGATTGCTTCAGGTCGAGCACGATCGAGCGCTTGTTGCGGTTGTGGTGCAGGAAGATATGCCCCATGCCCGGATGCTTCATGGGCGCGATGTGGCGCAGCACGTCTCCCTCGGGCGGCTCGACCTTGACGACGTCGGCCCCGAGGTCGGCGAGGATCTGGGTCGCGAACGGCCCCATCACCACGGTGGTGAGGTCGATGATGCGGACACCGGCCAGCGGGCCGCCCCGCTCGTGACTCGCGACTCGTGACTCGTGACTGGTGGCGGACATTCGCAAACCGTCTTATGAGCTGCTGTTCGGCTTCTTGCTACGGTATTAGGTGCCAGGCGCTTGTGCGGTGACCTGGGTCACGAGTCACCAGTCACGAGTCACTGCCTTTTAGCATTTCCGCCGCGTGCTTGCGCGTCGTCTCCGTGATCCTGACCCCGCCCAGCATCCGCGCGATCTCCTCCACGCGCTGGCTCCTGTCGAGCACGGTGACGCGGCTCGATACTTTTCCGTTCGCGGTGGTCTTGCTGACCTGCCACTGCTGGTCCGCGGTCGCCGCGACCTGCGGCAGGTGGGTGATGCACATCACCTGGTGCCTGCCGCCCAGCTGCTTCAACATCGTTCCCACGATCTCCGCGACGCGCCCGCCGATCCCGGCGTCCACCTCATCGAAGATCAGCGTGGGCACCTGCGCCACCCGGCTGGTCACGGCCTGGACGGCGAGGGACAGGCGCGACAGCTCGCCGCCCGAGGCCACTTTCGCGAGCGGCTGCGGCGGCATGCCCTTGTGGGCGGAAACCAGGAACTCGACGTTCTCCAGGCCATATGCGGCGGCTTCCGCCGCCGCATTCAGCGCAGCTTCAAACTGCCCCCCCGCCATTGCGAGGTCCTGCATGGCCTGGGTCACCTGGTCGGACAGTTTCTTCGCGGCCTTCTTCCTCCCGGCCGACAGTTTCTTCGCCTCGGTCATGTACGCCGCGTGCGCGTCTTCCTCCAGCCTGCGCAGCGCCTCGCCGTCGCCGCCCTCGCCCATCTCCCGCAGTCGCGCTTTCGCGTCGGCAAGCTTCGCCGGCAACGCCTCGGGAGCGACCCGGTACTTGCGGGCGGCGCCGTGAACGGAGTCCAGCCGCTGCTCAACCTCGCGCAACCGGCGGGGGTCGAGGTCGAGGCGCTCGCCGTAACGGCGCAATGCGTGCGCCGCCTCCTGGAGCTGGATTCTCGCCGGCTCGAGCAGTTCCAGCATTTCCTTGAGCCGCGGATCGAAGTCGACCAGGTTGTTCAACCGGCCGAGGACGGCGTTGAGCTGGGCCAGGCTGGAGCCTTCTCCCTCCGCAATGGCGTCGACCCCCAGTTGCGCCGACTCGAGCAGGCGCGCGGCGTGCGCCAGCCGCGAGTGCTCGGCCGTGAGCTCCGGCCACTCGTCCGCGCCGAGCTTGAGCGCCTCCAGTTCCCGCACCTGCCACTCCAGCTGCTCGCGCTCGGCCGCGAAAGCGGCGGCGTTATTCTCGAAGGAGATGCGGCTTTCGCGCCGCTGCTGCCACGCACGGTGGCGCCCGGCGACCGCCTTCGCGGCGTCCGCGAGACCGCCATAGGCATCGAGCAGCTCGCGTTGCACGGCCGGCCGCAACAGGGACTGGTGCTGGTGCTGGCCGTGAATATCAACCAGGGATTCGCCCGCCTCCCGCAGCTGGGCGGCCGTGGCCGCGCGACCGTTGATGAAGCCGCGCGAGCGGCCGGAGGATTCGATCACGCGCCGCATGAGCAGGGCGTTACCGTCGCCGGCGAGGTCGTTCGCCTTCAGCCAGCCGGCAAGCGTCTCGGACCCGCCGGCGTCAAACTCCGCGCCCACCTCGGCGCGCTCGGCGCCGCTGCGCACCACGACCGCGTCCGCCCGCTCGCCGAGAACCAGGGCGAGCGCGTCGATCAGGATGGACTTGCCCGCTCCGGTCTCGCCCGTCAGCACCGTGAAGCCCGGCGAAAACTCGAGTTCCAGCCGGTCCACAATCACGAAATCGCGGATGGAAAGCGAGCGCAGCATAAACGGCGTGAGCGGTGAATAGTGATTAGTGATTGGAAAACCGCGCTACCGCATCCACCGTGATCAAGGCAATCCAATCACTACTCACCAATCACCAATCACCAATCACGCATTCGCTACTCTCGGTTCCAGTTGAGCTTCTCCCGCAGCATGCCGTAGTAGCTGTGCCCCTCGGGATGCAGCAGGCTGACCATGCGCGGGTAGCGCCGCACCACCACCCGGTCGCCCTCGCGCAGGTCGTATCGCGTGTGGCTGTCGAAATGCGCCCGCGGCTCGGGGTCGTCACGCACGATGATCTCCACCGTGCAGCCGCTGCTGATCACGATGGGGCGGTTGGAGAGCGTGTGCGGAGACACCGGCACCAGCGCCATCACCGACAGCGAGGGGTGCACGATCGGGCCGCCCGAAGACAGCGCGTAGGCGGTGGAGCCGGTCGGCGTGGCGACGATCAGGCCGTCTCCGCGCTGGTTGTAGATGAACTGGCCGTCGATGCGCACCTCCACCTCGAGCATGCTGCCCTTGGGCCCCTTGCTGACCACCACGTCGTTGAAGGCCAGCGCTTCGAACACCGTCTTCGCGCCGCTGAAGACCTGCCCCTCGAGCAGCATGCGATCCTCGGCCACGAACTTGCCGTCCAGGATCGCGCCGATGGTGGCGATCATGGTTTCCACCGAGATGTCGGTCAGGAAGCCCAGGCGCCCCTGGTTCACCCCGACCAGCGCCACGTCGTGGGGGGCGAGCGTGCGCGCGATGTTGAGCATGGTGCCGTCGCCGCCGATGACGATGGCAAGGTCGACCTCGTGGCCGAGGTCTTCGAGCGCCAGCACCGGGTATCGGGCCTCTTTCACCTGGGATGCGGTCAGGCGGTCGATCAGGACCTTCACCTTGCGCCGCTCCAGGAAGGCGGCAAGCTCGAGCAGCGGTCCGGCGACGTCCGGGCTCTTGTACTTGCCGATCAACGCGACAGTCCTGAAGGAGGATTTCATGGCCGCATTTTAACCGCAAAAAGCGTGACTCGTGATTCGTGACTCGTGACTCGAAAACCCCTTTACACCTGAGCCAGAAAGGGGAAGTCACCAGCCACGAGCCACGAGTCACGAGTCACGGGTTTTAGTAGAATAGTCCATGCCCGCCGAAACGCCCGCCCTCAGCGAACGCGCGCAGCTCCTGCTGAAGACGCTGGTGGAACGCTACATCGTGGAAGGCCAGCCGGTCGGCTCGCGCGCGCTGTCGAAGTACTCCGGGCTCGACCTCTCCCCCGCCAGCATCCGCAACGTCATGGCCGATCTCGAGGAGAC
Organism: Betaproteobacteria bacterium; assembly: GCA_016192825.1. Classification (GTDB taxonomy): domain Bacteria; phylum Pseudomonadota; class Gammaproteobacteria; order Burkholderiales; family SG8-41; genus SG8-41. The sequence goes on from JACPTK010000068.1 coordinate 15,512, forward strand.
GGGATTCATCGCGAGCCCCCACACCTCGGCCGGGAGGGTGCCCACCGCCCGCGGCTACCGTTTCTTCGTGGACACCCTGCTCACGGTCAAGCCGCTCGCCACGGTCGAGATCAGCCAGCTCGAAGGGCAGCTGCACGCGGAGAACACGCAGAAGCTCGTTGCCTCGGCCTCGCAGCTCCTGTCCGACCTCACGCACTTCGCGGGCGTGGTGATGACGCCGCGGCGCAGCGCCGGTTTCCGGCACATCGAGTTTCTCCGGCTCTCCGACACGCGCATCCTGCTGATCCTGGTCACGCCCGAACGCGACGTGCAGAACCGCATCCTGTTCACCGAGAAGTCGTACTCGCCGTCGGAGCTCACCGAGGCGGCGAACATCCTCAACCAGCACTACGCGGGGCTCACCTTCGAGGAGATCCGGCGGCGCATCCGCGCAGAACTGAAGCAGCTGACCGAGGACATGTCGCGGCTCATGACCGCAGCGCTCGAGGCGGGGAGCCGCGCCGCGAGCGAGTCCGCCGAGGAGGTGGTGATCTCGGGCGAAAGCAACCTGCTCGACTCGCAGGACCTGTCCGCCAACATGGCGAACCTGCGCAAGCTCTTCGAGTTGTTCGACCGCAAGACCGGGTTGCTGCAGATTCTCGACGTCTCGAGCCGCGCGCAGGGCGTTCAGATCTTCATCGGCGGCGAGTCGGGGGTGGCCCCGCTCGACGAGTGCAGCGTGATCACGGCCCCCTACAAGGTGGACGGTCAGGTGGTCGGCACCGTCGGCGTGATCGGTCCTACGCGCATGGCCTACGAGCGCGTCATCCCGATCGTGGACATCACGGCAAAGCTGCTCAGCAGCCTGTTTACGCAGCGCTAGGAGTTTGTCGGACTTGGCTCCGACAAACTCCTTATGCAAAACCGCCTGCACGAAAAGGGAGGCAAAAAGCAATGAAAACTTCATTTCGAGCCTACTCGTCCGCTTTTTGCAGGGCAATAAGGGTCGCTATCCCGGGTTTCATTCGAAATCCGCAGGCGGTTTTGCTGTTAGCAGCCTGTCCGACACCTAAGTCCGACAGGCTGCTAGGCGGCAATGAGTAGTGGGTAATGAGTGATGCGCAAACAGCGGGCGGGATGCCCGCCCTTGGCTTTTGACCCATCACCCATCCCCCCTTACCCATCACCATGCAGCCTGAGCCGCCTTACGCGCACGGCACGCCTTCCCGCATCGGGGTGCTGCTGATCAACCTCGGCACGCCGGAGGCGCCGACGCCGGCGGCGGTGCGGACATACCTCCGCGAATTCCTGTCCGATCCGCGCGTGGTCGAGATTCCGCGCATCCTCTGGTGGCCGATCCTGCATCTGTTCGTGCTCGCCACGCGCCCCAAGGCGTCGGCCCAGCGCTACGCCCAGGTGTGGATGAGCGAAGGCGCTCCGCTCAAGGTTCACACCGAGCGCCAGGTGACGTTGCTGCGCGGGCATCTCGGTGAGCGCGCGAAATCGCTGCCGCTCACCGTGGATTACGCCATGCGCTACGGAAAACCTTCGATCCCGGACAAGCTGCGCGAGTTGAAGGCGCAGCGCTGCGACCGCATCCTGCTGGTTCCGCTCTATCCCCAGTTTTCGGCCAGCGCCACTGCGACCGCTTTCGACGCCGCCTTCCGCTGGATTCAGGACCTGCGCAACCAGCCGGCGCTACGCACGGTGAGAAGCTTCCACGACCACGCCGGCTATATCGCCGCGGTCGCGCAGAACGTGCGCGACTACTGGATGAAGAACGCCCGTCCCGACGCGCTGCTCATGAGCTTTCATGGCGTCCCGCGCGCGACGCTGGACAAGGGCGATCCCTATCATTGCGAGTGCCAGAAGACGGGACGCCTGCTCGCGGAGGCGCTCGGGCTCAAGCAGGCTCAATACCGAGTCACGTTCCAGTCGCGTTTCGGACGCGCGGAGTGGCTCAAGCCCTACACCGCGGACGTGCTCGCCGAGCTCGGAAAGAAGAAAACCGGACGGGTGGACGTGGTCTGCCCGGGGTTCGTTTCCGATTGCCTGGAGACCCTCGAGGAGATCGCGATCGAGGGCAAGGCGATCTTTCTCAATGCCGGTGGACGGGAGTTCCACGCCATTCCTTGCCTGAACGAGCGCAACGACTGGATAAACGCCCTCACCGACATCGTCGTGGGCAATCTCGTCGGCTGGAGCGATACCGCGACGCACGAGACGCTCGAGATGTCGCGCCTGCGCGCCCATCAACTGGGCGCGAAAATTTGACGGGCAAGCGATATCGTCGCACTCGGCCGGCTTCCGCTCGGCCTTCAGGTGGCGCCGCCCATCGAACAATAGTCCATTTGTATCAGGTGCTTAGGCGCCGGATATCGCCCTTGAATTACCCCGATCCGGCCTCATCTTCACAAAGCTAAGCGTGGAGAGGACGATGCAGGAAACACCCGAAACCATCAATTCCGAGCACACCCCCCCCGCCGGGGAGCTCAGCGCCCCCCGATCAGCCGCCGTACAGAGCGCACCACCGCCGGGCGGCGCGGAACCCGCCCGCGAAACCGCGCCGAGCCTCGAGGAACTGCTGAAGAAAGCGGAGCTCGCGGCCGCGGAACATCACGACGCGTGGCTGCGAGCCAGGGCGGAAGCCGACAACATCCGCAAGCGCTCGCAGAGCGAGATCGCAGCCGCGCACAAGTTCGCCGTGGAAAGTTTTGCGGCCGAGCTGCTGGCGGTCAAGGACAGCCTGGAAGCGGCACTCGCCGCGGAAAACGCTTCGGTGGAAAGCATGACGAGCGGCGTCGAATTGACGCTGAAGCAACTCGCGGGCGTGTTCGAGCGCTTCAACCTCGCCGAGATCAATCCGGCCGGCCAGAAATTCGATCCCCATCGCCACCAGGCAATCAGCACGGTGGATTCCGATGCCGAACCCAACACCGTGGTCCAGGTCCTGCAAAAGGGATACCTCCTTCATGACCGGGTGATACGTCCCGCGCTGGTCACGGTAGCCAAGGCCAGAAGCGCCTGACCGTTGAAAGTCCGGGGATAACCCCCATATCGGGGATATGACAAATTTCGCAGGAAAAGCAACGAGGTAGAACATGGCGAAGATCATCGGAATCGACCTGGGAACGACCAACTCGTGCGTGGCCGTCATGGAAAATGGCCAGCCCAAGGTGATCGAGAACTCCGAGGGCGCGCGCACCACGCCCTCCATCGTCGCGTACATGGAGGACGGGGAAATCCTCACCGGCGCACCTGCGAAGCGCCAGGCGGTGACCAATCCGCAGAATACGCTCTACGCGGTAAAGCGCCTGATTGGCCGCCGTTTCGCCGACGCCGAAGTGCAGAAAGCCGTCAAGGTGGTCCCGTACCAGATCGTGGAGGCGCCGAACAAGGACGCCTGGGTCTCGGTGCGCGGCAAGAAAATGGCGCCGCCCGAGACCTCCGCGCAGGTGCTGATCAAGATGAAGAAGACCGCCGAGGACTACCTCGGCGAGCCGGTCACCGAGGCGGTGATCACGGTACCCGCCTATTTCAACGACTCGCAGCGCCAGGCGACCAAGGACGCCGGCCGCATCGCGGGCCTCGAAGTCAAGCGCATCATCAACGAGCCCACCGCGGCCGCGCTCGCGTTCGGCCTCGACAAGCAGGAGAAGAAGGACCGCAAGATCGCGGTCTACGACCTGGGCGGCGGCACCTTCGACATCTCGATCATCGAGATCGCCGACGTCGGCGGCGAGAAGTCGTTCGAGGTGCTCTCCACCAATGGCGACACCTTCCTCGGCGGCGAGGACTTCGACCAGCGGCTCATCGAGTATCTGTGCGACGAGTTCAGGAAGGAAAGCGGCATCGATCTGCGCAAGGACATGCTCGCGCTTCAGCGACTGAAGGACGCCGCCGAGAAGGCGAAGATCGAGCTCTCCTCCAGCGCGCAGACCGAGATCAACCTGCCCTACATTACGGCCGACCAGTCCGGGCCCAAGCACCTGGCGATCAAGGTCACGCGCGCCAAGTTCGAAAGCCTGGTCGAAGACCTCATCGATCGCACCATCGAGCCGTGCCGCATCGCGATCCAGGACGCCAAGATCAAGGCGGGCGACATCTCCGACGTGATCCTGGTGGGCGGCCAGACGCGCATGCCCAAGGTGCAGGAGAAGGTGAAGGCATTCTTCGGCAAGGAGCCGAGGAAGGACGTCAACCCCGACGAGGCGGTGGCGGTGGGGGCCGCGATTCAGGCGGGCGTCCTGAAGGGCGACGTGAAGGACGTGTTGCTGCTCGACGTGACGCCGCTCTCGCTCGGCATCGAGACGCTCGGCAGCGTGATGACCAAGCTCATCCAGAAGAACACCACCATCCCGACCAAGGCGACGCAGGTGTTCTCGACCGCCGAGGACAGCCAGACCGCGGTCACCATCCACGTGCTGCAGGGCGAGCGCGAGATGGCGCGCGGCAACAAGAGCCTCGGGCAGTTCAATCTGACCGACATTCCCCCGGCGCCGCGCGGCATGCCGCAGATCGAGGTCACCTTCGACATCGACGCAAACGGCATCCTGCACGTCTCGGCCAGGGACAAGGCAACCGGCAAGGAGAACAAGATCAAGATCCAGGCGAGCTCCGGGCTCACCGAGCAGGAAATCCAGCGCATGGTGAAGGACGCCGAGGAGCACGCCGAGGAGGACCGCAAGGCCCACGAGCTGGTGGAAGCGCGCAACCAGTGCGATCATATGGTGCACGCGGTGAAGAAGTCGCTCAAGGACCACGGCGAGGAGCTCTCGGCGGAAGAGAAAACGAAAGTCGAGGAAGCGCTGAAGGAAGCCGAGGAATCGCTCAAGAGCGAGGACAAGGCGGCGATCGAAGCCAAGACCCAGGTCCTTGCACAGGCGGCTCACAAGCTCGCGGAAAAAATGTACGCGAAGGAGCAGGCCAAGCAGCAGGCCCAGGCCGGCGCGCAGCCCGAGGGCGGCAAGGACGCCGGCGAGAAGAAGGACACGAGCAACGTCGTGGACGCGGAGTATACGGAAGTAAAGGACAAGAAGTAGGATTGAGGAATGAGGACTGAGGATTGAGGGGAAGGCGCAAGCTCTCCCCTCGATTCTTTTTTGCGCCCGCTCGATCCTCAATCCACAATCCTCAATCCTGAGCCATGGCGAAACGCGACTACTACGAAGTGCTCGGCGTGAACCGGGACGCCTCGGACGAGGACGTCAAGAAGGCGTACCGCAAGCTCGCCATGAAGTGGCACCCCGACCGCAACCCGGACAACCCCAAGGCCGAGGAGCACTTCAAGGAAGCCAAGGAAGCCTACGAGATCCTGTCCGACGGCCAGAAACGCACGGCCTACGACCAATTCGGCCACGCCGGCGTGGATCCCTCGGCCGCGGCCGGCGCGGGATTCGGCGCCGGGGGGGCGGGTTTCGGGGGCTTCGCCGACGCTTTCGGCGACATCTTCAGCGACATCTTCGGCGGCGGGCGCGGGCGCTCGAGCGTGTACCGCGGGGCGGACCTGCGCTACAACCTCGAGATCTCCCTGGAGGACGCGGCCCGCGGCACCGAGACGCGCGTCCGCATCCCGGCAATGGAGGAATGCGCCACCTGCCACGGCAGCGGCGCCAAGCCCGGCACCTCCCCCACGACCTGCCCCACCTGCCAGGGCCAGGGCCAGGTGCGCATACAGCAGGGCTTCTTCTCGATTCAGCAGACCTGCCCGCGCTGCCACGGCAGCCGCAAGATCGTGACCAGCCCCTGCCAGGCGTGCGGCGGCGCCGGGCGCGTCAAGCAGCACAAGACGCTGTCGGTGAAAATTCCCGCCGGCGTGGACGAGGGTGACCGCATCCGGCTCTCGGGCGAAGGCGAGGCCGGCGTGAACGGCGGCCCGGCCGGCGACCTGTACGTGGTGATCCACCTCAAGCCCCACCCGGTGTTCACGCGCGACCATAACGATCTTCACTGCGAGATGCCGATCAGCTTCACCACCGCGGCGCTCGGCGGAGACATCGAGATCCCCACCCTCGACGGCTATGCCAAGATCAAGGTGCCGGCCGGCACCCAGACCGCCCAGATGTTCCGGCTGCGCGGCAAGGGCATCAAGGGCGTGCGCTCGGCGAGCCACGGCGACCTCATCTGCCACGTCGCGGTCGAGACGCCGGTCAACCTCACCACGCGGCAGAAGGAGCTGCTGCAGGAGCTCGAGGCGATCAACCAGAAGGACAGCGGCCGGCACAATCCACGGGCGAAATCGTGGATGGAGAAAGTGAAGGAGTTCTTCGCTCAGTAGACTGGCTATGAGCTACGAGCGACGGGCTACGGGCCATGAACTACGAGATATGAGCTTTGAGCGTGTGACTCGCGGCTCGTAGCTCAGAGCTCGCAGCCGCAGTCAGAGCCACTTGGCCTTGCGGAAGCGGTAGAACAGGTAGACGTCGATCACCACCATCAGGCCGACCGCGAGAGGATAGCCGAACGCCCAGTTGAGCTCCGGCATGTTCCTGAAGTTCATGCCGTAGACCCCGGCGATCATGGTGGGTACCGCCACCAGCGCGGCGCACGCCGCGAGACGCTTGGTCGTCTCGTTTTCCTGCACCTGGCTCAACGAGAGATTGACCGTAATGGCGGTCGTGACCATGTCGCGCAGGCTGTCGATCGACTGGTTGATGCGCAGCAGGTGGTCGTAGACGTCCCGAAAATACTCCTGTGTCCCCAGGCACACCTCCGGCACGCGCCCGCCGTGCAGCTTGCCGGCGGTCTCCTGCAGGGGGCCTGCCGCGTGCTTGAGCGTCGTCAGTTTCTGCTTGAGCCCGTAGAGCCGCTCAATGTTCTCGCGCGCCGGCGATCCCGAAAAAATGATCCGCTCCACCTGCTCGAGCTCTCCTTCGAGGTCGTCGATCACCGGAAAATAGCGGTCCACCACCGCGTCGATCAGCGCGTAGAGCACGAATCCCGCTCCGAGCTTGAGCAAGTGCGGCTCGCGCTCGCAGCGGGCGCGCACCTCCGAAAACCCCTCGCGGGTGCGATTGCGCACCGACAGCACGTAGTTCTTTCCCACGAAGATGCTGAATTCGCCGAGATTGAGATCTTCACTGGCCGACTCGACGGTATGCACCACCGCGAACAGCGAATCACCGTACTCCTCGAGCTTCGGGCGCTGGTGCCCGTGGCTCGCATCCTCCACCGCCAGCTCGTGCAGGCCGAACTGCCTTTGCATCTCGACCAGTTCTTCGTGGGCCGCGTCCTTCAACGCCACCCAGACGAAGCAGCCGGGCCGGATCAGATATTCACGGATCTCATCCTTGCGCAGGTCGGCGATTTTCTTCCCATCCTGGTACGCAGCGCAGTTGATCAGCATGACCGGATCCCCGTTAGAGCACGCAATGATAACTCCGCCGGCGCCGCCGGGGCATTCAGGCGGCGTGCTTTCTTACGAAATCCCAGTCGATCTCGACGCCGAAGCCGGGGCGGTCGTTGAGATGAACGTGGCTCGCCCGCACCTGCGCGCGCTCGCGGTAGAGCCCGAACGAGACCGGGTCGCGCGCCGCGTCACCGTGCGATTCCACCCCGAATCCGCAGCGCGGGAACGCCGTGACCAGGTGTGCGTGCAGCTCCGGGACGGTATGGGGCGCGATCATGACGCCGTGCTGCTCGGCAAGCTGCGCCACCCGCAGCGCCTCGGTAAAGCCGGCATACCGCGTCGAGTCGAATTGCACGTAGCGTATCGCGCCCTGGGCGATGAAATCCCGCACGGTGAAGCGCGTCAGCTCGCGCTCGCCGTGGGCGAGCGGAATGGGGGTCGCGTGCGCGAGGCGCACGAAATCGGCGGGCTGAAGATACCAGTGCAGCGGCTCCTCCAGCCAGAAGATATCGAGAGGCCCGACCGCCCGCGCGAAGGCGATGCACTCGTCGATGTCGTAGGGCGCGTTCATGTCGAGCATCAGCAAGGTGTCCTTGCCAATCGCGGCGCGCACTTCGGCCACCCGCTTCGCCTCCTCCGCCGCGGTGCCGCCGCCGGTCTTCAGCTTCACCGCGCGGAAGCCCGCCTTGACGAAGCTGGCAAGCTCGTCCGCATAGACCTTGTCCGGCGCGCCCAGTTGGTAGTAGCCGCCGGTGGCATAGGTGAAAATCGGCCGCTTTTCCGCGCCGAGCAGGCGGTACACGGGCATCGCGGCCGCCTTGCCCCGGATATCCCACAGCGCGATGTCGATGCCGGCGATCGCCGCCATGATCTGAGGCCGGGCGCTACGCGACAGCGGCGGCGGAAGCCCATCGCGACCGCCCATGCCTCCGGGCCGCGGCGAGGTCAGGGAAAACATTTTCTCCCAGGCCGCGACGGTGGCAGTCGCGTCCATGCCGCGGATCACCTCGGCGAGGCGCGCGACCCATTCGCAAATCGTCTTCTGCGGTGAGCCGTGGATCTGGCCGACGCCGGTGATCCCGTCGTCGGTCCGCACCTCCACCAGGATGACGCTGGAATCCTTCAGTTCCTCGTGCGCCGTCCACAGCGTCTGCTTGAGCGGTATCGAGACCGGGTGCGTCTTCACTTCCGCGATCTTGCTCACCGGAGACCTCAGGGTCAGAGTAACTTTTTATAGAGATAAGCATTAGTGAGGATAACCAAACTACCGAGCGGCATCCACCCAAAATGGCGCGGCGGGCCAGGTTCAGCTTTCCCGGGTTATCCCAGCACCTTCATCCAGCGAGGCAACAACCGGCAGGTGGCCTTCTTTACCGAGGTAGATTTCCGCGTCTAAACCAACCTCTCACCGGCTCGGCTTTGAGTGTAAAATTTGCAGCAACCAGTGGATCGAAGACCATGATCGAACTCGAACTGAAGCTCTCGTTACCTGATCAGCTCGCCGACCAGGCGAAGGCCGCTGGACTGCTCACCTCCGAGGCGATCGAGCGCCTGGTGCGCGAGGCGATCCGCAAGGCCGCCGCGCAGCGCCTGATCGATTACGGCAAGCGCCTGCGCGAGCCCGGAGGCCCCGAGATCACAGAAGCGGAACTCGAATCCGAATTGAAGGCGGTGCGCGCCGAGCTTCGCGAAGCCCGTGCGCGTCGTTCTTGACACCAACGTCGTCGCCTCGGCGCTTCTTTGGGGCGGCACGCCCGAGCGGCTGATCGAGTTCGCCGGCGAAGGCGGCCTCGAATGCTTCACCTCCGAGGCGCTCGTGGCCGAGTTCGCCGGTATCCTCGGACGGCCCAAGTTCGCCCAGAAGCTCAGGCAGAAGAATCTCTCGGCCGCCCAGATCGTCGCGCGCTACCGGGAGATCGCCGAAACCGTCGAGGCCGCGCCGATCGAAGAGGCCGCACTGCGCGATCCCGATGATGCGGCGGTGCTCGCCTGCGCCCTGACCGCCCGCGCTGACGCAATCGTCTCAGGCGATGCCGACCTACACGCGCTCGGCAACTAGCGATAGGAAATTCAATCCGCCCGTGATCTCGCCGGGCCAGGCCGGGGCGCCGGGAATAAGTGCGGGAGCGTTCCCGGGCTGCGCATAACAGACCTTATGGCCAAGCCGGCGTCCTCCCCCTTTGAAAAGACCGCGATCCGGACGGGTCGCGAGCGGCATCGGCGGTCAATCATCGATCGATTTATTCCGATTGCCACAGCGAGGCAAGCCCCCTCCCCGCGCCTCGACCGTTTAGTGAAGCGCCGGTACTTCGTTACTGCCGGTCACGCAATGCTAGCTATGCCGCAGTGAGAATCTTGAACTCCGTCGCTTTCACCACCGGCTTCAGTTGTTTTCCCCCGTCTGCGCGCTTTAGTTCGACTAGGCCATAGTTGCACATCGTCTTGAGCGTCCGGGAAAGATTGCTGACCTGGCGGCCGGTGAGCTGGGCGAGTTCGCCCAACGATCCTGGCTGAGACTCGCGAATGATGTGAAGCAAGGCTCGGTTCTCGTCGCTCAAGACTTCTGCGACCGAGCGCATGGAAGGAAACCAGATCTTTGGCTCGCCGGGCTTGGGCTTGTACTGGCCCTTGGCGATCTTCAACGCCCTGGCTCGCATCTCGGCCTGCGGCATGATGCCGATGGCGATGGTCTTCATAGCAGCTCCTTCAAAACGTTAGGGAACGTTCCACTTAATGGGTAAGAACCTCACTGGTAGGGTAAGGCCCTGGAGGTGCTCTCATGGGGCTTTACGACTACCGTCACATCATTGCCAACGAACGAACTTGCTACTGGTTCATCCATCGTTTGCGCTGGC
>JACPTK010000069.1 GCA_016192825.1 Betaproteobacteria bacterium
CATCAGGCAGTAGGCGTAGAGTCGCCAGCGTTGCTGGGCGATCTCGCGGCCGAGCAGATCGAGAAACGTTGCGCGGTCCCCATCATCGCGAAAGATGTCCTCGCGTGCATTGCCGCGCGCGGTGACGTGATACAACGCGCCGGCGAATTCCAGACGCAGCGGACAGGACATGCCGCGATGCTAATACACCCACCCTATAAGGTAAAGCGTTGACCCCTTTGCCCGGCTGTTTTGCGGGTAGGTGAAAACCTCGGAAAAGAGCTTCGTGGCCCAGGTTTCAGCGTAGACATTTCGGCCAATCGCCACGCATTCGTCAATGAGCGCTTTTAGTTCGCTTGTTCCTCCCGATTGCTCGCGGAGCTTGCTCAAGAGTTCTTCGGCTGCGCCAGCCAGCGTGACGGCACAAACGTAGTCATCTTCGTCGAGGAAAAGCTGGAGGGCACGTTCGAGTTGAATCTCAGCAAGTTGAAGCTTGGTGTAGATTAACCGCGGCTGATCAGACACGATACCTCCTAAGACGCATAACGTTCCGGCTCAGGCGCGCGCCGCTTTCCGCGCGTCGCTCTGCAGCCGGGGGTTAGCTTGCACCGATCCCTTTGGGAGCTGCGCATCGCTCCACCCCCAGTTCGTAGCATGAAATACGATGCGTAGGTTCTTCACCGATCGATCGCGAACATAGGCCAGCCGATTCCTTGGAGTTAGTCCCCAGACGTCTACAACCTTGCCCGGACGGCGGTACTTGGCATCATAATTCTCAAGGGAGGTCAGGTAGATGTTTGCATAGTTTTCTCCCTCAACGTACACCCCTAGCCAAGGCAAACATGCAAATGCGCCACAGGCGTCCAGGACTTTCTTGCGGTCGTTTTTCTTCTGATTGAAGATATTCACCGAGATGTTGTCCTTGCCCGATTCACGCGCTCGCGACTTGACGGTGACACCGAGTCGCTGACCCGTCGCCCGGTGGTATGCGATGAGATCAATACCGGTATGGTCGACAGAGACCACTTCGAAACCCGAACGGGACAACCAGTTGCTTATGACCGATTCGCCGAACTCGCCGATGATCTTCCGATGTCTTGAGCTCTTATCCATTTCCATCCGGCCATACCCCCCAATCTGCCGAAATGCACGCGTTGGTGCGAGCTAACGAATAGAGTTTTATCCGCCGTGCGGCAGCAGGGTGGATAAAACCCGTTGGACTGAACCGCTGGGTTCAGTGCGTCGTTGTTTGGAATTTGAATGCGGCCCGAGGCGCGCCGGGTTGCGGCGGGGCGAGGATGAGAGGCGGATCGCGCGAGGCATGGGAGGCTCGGATCGGGGTGAGCGGGCCGATGGCGATGCGGTTCACTATGGCAGAGGGCTGGATCAGGGTCAATGCGGCTGGCATGGGCGAGCACGGTCGTGAGCGCTGGTTTTGGGCTCGATGCGGGGGTGCTAGCGGATCGGGACGAGCCGAGTTCATCGCGGCGGGCCGTGGGCGCGCGGGACGTCACGGCGGAATATCACGTAACTACCGTGAGGGCGGGAGGGGGACAAGAAGAGGGTTGCTACCAACGCTGTTTCGCTCTCCCGATTTCCCGATCTCACGATCTCCCGGCTTTTCGACCTCCCGCTCTCCCGATTTCCCGATCTCACGATCTCCCGGCTTTTCGGGTCGAACCACGACCCGCCATCCACGGTAGAATCGGTGCGTGTCCGATGCCCCGAGACCCCTGAGCGAGCGCAACGTCGAGCGCGACCCGATCGCGCAGTTCGCGCGCTGGTACGAGCGCGCGCTGGGCGCCGTGAAGCCGATGCCGGAGGCGGTCGCGCTGGCGACGGCGACCCGCGCCGGCCAGCCGTCGCTGCGCATGGTGCTGCTGAAGGGCTTCGACGCGCGCGGCTTCGTGTTCTACACCAACTACGACAGCCGCAAGGGGCGCGAGCTGGCGCGCAACGCGCGCGCGAGCCTGATGTTCTACTGGGGCGAGCTCAACTGGCAGGTGCGCGTCGAAGGGCGCGTCGCCCGGCTCGCGCCGCAGGAGTCCGACGACTACTTCGTCACCCGCCCGCGCGGCAGCCAGCTCGCCGCCTGGGCCTCGCCCCAGAGCCGGCTGGTGGCGGGCCGCGCCGCGCTCGAGCGGCGGGTGGCGGCCTTGGCGCGCCGGCACCCCGGCGCGGTGCCGCGCCCCCCGTACTGGGGCGGCTACCGGCTACTGCCCGAGGCGGTGGAGTTCTGGGAGGGGCGGGAGGACCGCCTGCACGACCGCATCCGCTACCGCCGGGCCCGCGGCGGCGGGTGGACGATCGAGCGGCTTGCGCCCTGACGGCCGTGGCGAAGGCTTGATCAGGATCAAGCCTCGCTCCCCGCGGCCCCTTCATCATGGGCGACGCAATCCCAGGCAGGAGGGCCCATGCCGCGTTTTCTCATTCCCATAGACGGCTCCGACAGCGCCCTGCGCGCCGTCCGGCACGTCATCAACCTGGCGCGCGAGCTGCGCGAGCGCCCCGACGTCGTGCTGCTGAACGTTCAACCGCCGGTCCCGGTGAAGGACCTGATGCTGGAGGGGCGGCCGTCGGAGATCCACCGGCTCGAGGCGCCGTTGCAGGAGCGCGGCGCGGCCCTGCTCGAGCCGCCCGCCGTCTCGCTGAAAGCCGCGGGCATACCGGTCCAGCAGGTGGTGGAGATCGGGGAGCCCGCGCCGTCGATCACGCGCACCGCCGCGAGCCATCATTGCGACCTGATCCTGATGGGCGCGCGCGGCCTGACCGCCATCGACAGCGTGATCCTGGGCTCGGTTTCGACGCGGGTGATCCATTTCTCGAAGGTGCCCGTGGTCGTGGTGAAATAGGCGGCCCCGGCGATGGCTGAGCGCGCCGCGCGGCGCACGCGCGTCGTGATCATGGGCGCGGCCGGGCGCGACTTCCACAATTTCAACGTCGTCTACCGCGACGACCCGCGGACCGAGGTCGTCGCCTTCACCGCGGCGCAGATCGCCGGCATCGCCGGGCGCCGCTATCCGCCCGCGCTCGCCGGTCCGCTCTACCCTCAGGGCATCCCCGTCCTCGAAGAAGAGCGGCTCGATGACCTGTGCCGCGAGCAGCGCATCGACCAGGTCGTCCTCGCCTACAGCGACCTCGCGCACGCCGAGGTGATGCACCGCGCCTCGCGCGCGCTCGCGGCGGGCGCCGATTTCGTGCTGCTCGGGCCCGGACGCACCATGCTCGCCGCGCGCGTGCCGGTGATCGCGGTCTCGGCGGTGCGCACCGGCTGCGGCAAGTCGCAGACCGCGCGCTGGCTGTCGGCGCGGCTGCGCCGCCGCGGCCTGCGCACCGCGGTGATTCGCCATCCGATGCCGTACGGAGACCTCGAGCGGCAGGCGGTGCAGCGTTTCGCGGCCCGCGCCGACCTCGACGCGGCGCGCTGCACCCTCGAGGAGCGCGAGGAGTACGAGCCGCATCTCGCCGCCGGGAACGTCGTCTTCGCCGGGGCGGACTACGCGCGGATCACCGCCGCCGCGGAAGCGGAGGCGGACCTGATCCTGTGGGACGGCGGCAACAACGACTTCCCGTTCCTGCGCCCGGACCTGCACATCGTGCTGGTGGACGCGCTGCGGCCGGGTCAGGAGACCACGCACCATCCCGGAGAAACGGTGCTGCGCATGGCCGACGTCATCGTCGTCGCCAAGTCCGACGCCGCGCCGGCCGCCGATGTCGAGCGCGTCGAGCAGGCCGCGCGCCGCGTGAATCCGCGCGCGCCCGTGGTGCGCGCCGCCTCCCCGATCCGGCTCGACGACGAGGCGGCGGTGCGCGGCCGGCGCGTGCTGGTGGTCGAGGACGGGCCGACCACGACCCACGGCGGCATGGCCTACGGCGCGGGACTGGTGGCCGCCCGGCAGGCCGGCGCCGCGGAAATCGTCGATCCGCGCGCCACGGCCGCGCCCGAGATCGCGCGGGTGTACGAAGCGAATCCCCACCTCGGGCCGGTATTGCCCGCCACCGGCTACACCGGCGCGCAGCTGAAGGCGCTCGAGCAGACGATCAACGCCGCGCGGGCCGACGTCGTGGTGGCGGCGACCCCGGTCGACCTCGGCGCCCTCATCGCGATCAACAAGCCCGTCGTGCGCGCGCGTTATGAGTTCCGCGAAGCGGGCGACGCCGCCCTGTCGGCGCACGTCGACCGTTTCCTGCAGCGCGCCGGATTGCCCGCCTGACACCGCGATACCGGAACCGGCGCGTCAGGCGCGGGTGCATGGGACCGCGCCGGCGCTCTCGCTATAATTCGCCGATGTTCCGGCACCGTTCCGTCCGCGCCCCGGAGGCTCGCGCCGATCTTGGCTAGCGCGCTCGCCCGCTTCGCCATCCCCGTTGCGCTGCTCGCGGCGGCGTTCGCGCTCGTCTTCTACAGCGCGGCGCTGCCGCCCTCCCTCGCCGGCCTCAAGGTTTACGGCCCGTACCTCGTGTTTGCGCTGGGCGCGGCGCTGGCGACGGCCTTCAATCGCGGGTGCGCGCTGCTCGCCCTCGTCGTGCTGGCGGGCGCCTACGGCGCGCAGCAGGCCTGGCTGCAGGAAGGGCTGGATTCGCCCGCGGCGCGCGCCGTATACGCCGGGCTCACGGTATTCGTGCCGCTCGATCTCGCGGCGCTCGCGCTGCTGCCGGAGCGCGGGGCCTTCAACCGCCACGGCGCGATGCGGCTCGGCGTGATCGGCCTGCAAGCCGCGCTCATCGCCTGGGCCGCGACCTCGGGCCACGCGGGCGCCATCGACTGGATTTACCAGAAGCTCGTCGACCCGGCGCCGTTCAGCGCCGGGCGTATCCCGCAACTCGGCACCGCGCTGATCGTGCTGGGCCTGCTGACCACGATCGCGGCGGCGCTGGTGACGCACTCCGCGACCCCCGCGGGCCTGGCCGGCGCGATCGTCGCGTTCGCGATCGCGGCGCACGTGCCCACGGCCTCCCTCACGTTCTCGGTCTTCACCGCCGTGGCGGAGCTGATGGTGGCGATCGCGGTGCTGCAGGACACTTTCCGCATGGCGTTCCGCGACGAGCTGACCGCGCTGCCGAGCCGCCGGGCGCTGAACGAGCGGCTGGCCGCGCTGGGCCGCCGCTACGCCATCGCGATGCTCGACGTGGACCATTTCAAGAAATTCAACGACACCTACGGGCACGACCTTGGCGACCAGGTCCTGAAGATGGTCGCCGCGCACATTGCCGCGGTCGGCGGCGGCGGGAAAGCCTTTCGCTACGGCGGCGAGGAGTTCACCATCCTGTTCCCCGGCAACAGCGCCGCCGAGGCGATTCCGCACCTCAGGGCGTTGCGCGAGGAGATCGAATCGTACCGGCTCGCCCTGCGCGGCTCGGACCGGCCCAAGAAGGCCCGGGGCAACAAGCGCCAGCGCGGCGGCTGGCGCGGCCTCGACGCGGTGTCGGTTACGGTGAGCATCGGCGTGGCCGAGCGCAACGAGCGCCTCGCCACGCCGCAGGCGGTGATCGAAGCCGCCGACCGCGCCCTCTACCGCGCCAAGGAGCAGGGGCGCAACCGGGTGGTTCGCTAGCAGCCTGTCGGCATGGTCTCAGGAACGGCCGCTGTGAACGCACGGGTAGTCGAAAGTCCGGCACACGGCTAGCGCGACGGTGCGCCATACTGCGCGGCGACCTCCATGAGCCTCCCATTCGTCCACAGCCGCGGCTACGAAGCCCTCCTCGCGTGGTACTTCGTGACCGTCTGGGGATCGGGCTTCGTCGCCACCAAGATCGGGCTTCAGTACGCGCCGCCGTTCACCTTTCTCACGCTGCGCTTCGTGTTCGGACTGGCTTGCCTCGTGCCGATCCTGCTCGTCATGCGGCCGCGCTTCCCCCGCTCGCGCGTCGAGCTCGGCCACGTTGTCACCGCGGGGCTGCTGATGCATGCCGTGCACCTCGGCGGCAGCCACTACACGCAGTATCTCGGCATGTCCGCCGGCATTACCGCGTTGATCCTCTCGGCCCAGCCGCTGATCACCGCGCTCGTGGCCGTGCGCTGGATGGGCGAGCGGCTCATGCCCCGCCAATGGACGGGCGTCGCGATCGGGCTGGCGGGCGTCGCGCTCATCGTGTGGCACAAGGTGGACGTGCGCGAGGCGACCCTCGGCAGCCTCGCCGCCGTCACCGTTTCCCTCGTGGGCGTCACCGCCGGCACGCTCTACCAGCGCGTGTTCTGCCCCCTCGCGGACCTGCGCAGCGCGGCCTTCATCCAGTTCATCGTGACCATCGCCGCCCTCGCCCCGCTCGCGTGGGCGGTCGAGGGCTTCGCCGTGACGTGGGCCTGGCCGATGCTCGGCGCCATCGCCTTCCTCGTGATCGGGGCCTCGATCCTCGCGGTGAGCGCGCTGCACACGCTGATGCGCCGCGGCCAGGCCACGCGGGTCACGAGCCTGATCTATCTCACGCCGATCTTCGCGGTGGCGCTGGAGCTGGCGATGTTCGGGGTGATGCCGAGCGCGCTGTCCCTGGCCGGCATCGCCGTCACCTGCGGCGGCGTGGCGCTGGTGGCCTGGCGAACCGTTTCATCGCCGCGCCCCGGAAACGCATCCACATTATGAAGCGGCGCGCGGCGTGCGAGTACAATCACTGACTTCACCTGGCGCGCCGATTTGAGCATCCGTCTCATCGTCTTCCTGACCGTCCTCACGCACCTGTCGTTCGCAGGCTGCCGCGTCATCCTCTCGCTCACGGCGATCCACTACCAGGCCTCCCCCTTCACCGTCGGGGTGGTGATGTCGCTGCTCACGGTGATCCCCATGCTGTTCGCGTTGCGCTGGGGGCGCTACGTGGACCGTATCGGCGTGCGCGGTCCGATGCTGGCCGGCATCGCGGCGATCCTCGCGGCGATGGTCCTCGCGTGGGCCGTGCCGCGCCTGGAAACGCTGTTCGTGGTGAGCCCGCTCGCAGGATCGGGCTTCTTCCTCTATCACATCGCGTCGGGCCAGGCGGCCGCGGTGATCGGACAGCCGCAGGACCGCGTCAGAAATTTCACCCTGCTGGCGCTTGCCTATTCGGCCTCCGGCTTTCTCGGGCCGACGCTGGCCGGTTTCGCCATCGACGGCATCGGCCACAACAACGCGATGCTGGCGCTGTCGGCGGGCGTGCTGGTGACCGCCGTGGTGTTCGCGCTGTGGAAAACCGAAATCCCGCGGCACGAAGCAGCCGCGTCGAACGAAGAGAAACGGCGTGTCGCCGACCTGCTGCGCATCCCGGGCTTCCGGCTCGTGTTCATCGTGAGCGGCACGCTGTCCATGACGTGGGACCTGTTCGCCTTCGTCACCCCGATCTACGGCTCGCAAATCGGGCTCTCCGCCACCACGATCGGCATCCTCCTCGGCGCCTTCGGGGCCGCGGTGTTCGTGGTCCGGCTCGCGCTGCCGTTCGTCGCGCGTCGCGTGAACGAATGGCGCGTGCTGATCGCGGCGATGCTGCTCTCGGGTGCGACGCTGCTCGCGTTCCCGCTGGCGAGCGGCGTGCCGCTGCTGATGGCGCTCGCCTTCCTGCTGGGCGTCGGGCTGGGCGGCACGCAGCCGCTCATCATGACGCTGCTCTACAACAAGGCGCCGGAGGGGCGCGGCGCCGAGGTGCTGAGCGTGCGCACCTGGCTCATCAATCTGAGCCAGACCAGCGTGCCGCTCGCGTTCGGCGCGCTCGGCGCCGCGCTCGGCATGCTTCCCGTGTTCTGGGCGATGGGCGCGTCGCTCCTCGTCGCCGGTTTTTTCGCCGCCCGCGGAAAGTAACGGCGCCCCCCGCTCAAGGCGTTCGAGCCTGGTCCTCAGGGGCGCGGCAGCCCTGCCGCGAAAAAAACGGGGCCGCGATCGCGGCCCCGTGTCTGCGTGTGGTACGACTAGCGCAGGTGGTTGCTGACCAGGCGGGTCATCTCGAACATGGACACTTGCGACTTGCCGCCGAACACCGGGCGCAGCTTCTCGTCGGCATTGATCATGCGCCTGTTGGCCCGGTCCTGCAGGCCGTTGCGCTTGATGTAGGCCCACAGCTTCTTGGTGACCTCGGTGCGCGGCATCGCGCTGGCGCCGATCACCGCCGCGAGCGCGGAGGTGGGGGTCATCGGCTTCATGAAGGCTGGATTCGGCTTGCGGCCGCTCTTCTTCGCCTTCTTGACCTTCTTGGACTTCTTCGCGACTTTCCTCTTCTTGGCCATTGAGTATCTCCCGTTGATTGCGCTGAAACAGCGCGGGTGGTTGGTAACGACGTCAAACCGTGAATTCGGCGGATAGAGAATGCCAATGTCCGGCCAACCTTGCAAGGGGTTTTTGAGGGTTTTTCGCCCTGCGCGGGGCACTACACCGCTTGCTCTTGAGCTGCGTCAATAGCCGCCGCAACCGCGCGCCACCGCGCTCGCCGCGCGCGCCGCCGCGGGGTTCCGGCGGCGCGCTTCCGTCCCGCCGCAGCATGAAGTCAAGGACTTATCCGCAGAAGTTCAAGTCTGGGCGAGCGTTCCCGGACCGAGATGCGCGACGCCGGCTGACTCGACGATTTGCATTGTGCCGGGCGGATGCGGGCGCCGGGACGCAGCGCGCCGCTCGACGGGCGGCCGGGCGACCCGGCACCCGCGCGGCGGCGGCCTCCGACCGGCGATCGCAGACATTCCGCGTCAACACGTCGGCCGCTGTGCGCCGCTCCCGCAAACGGGCCTGCGGCTAGGAGTGTGCCGAACTTTGTCGCGACACACTCCTTACGCAAAATCGCCAGCAGGCAAGAGCCGAGGTTGGATTCGAAAGCCCCGATCTCGGACCTGCTTTGGCGCCTTGTGATAACCAAGACGCGTCTTTTCTCTCCGCCCTATTGTGAATCTGCGGGCGATTTTGCGTTCAGCAGCCTGTCGGGACTTCAAGTCCGACAGGCTGCTCGGCGCTACTTCTTGAGCCGTTCCAGGAAGCGCTTGCGGAATTTCGCCACCTTGGGCACGACCACGGCCTGGCAGTACGGCTGGCGCGGATTGCGCGCGAAGTACTCCTGGTGGTAGCCCTCGGCCATGTAAAAAATGCCCGCGGGCGTCACCTCGGTGACGATCGGGCCGCTCCACAGCTTTGCGGCGTCGAGCCGCGCAATCGTTTCCTCGGCGTCGGCTTTCTGCTGCGGCGAGTGGTAGAAGATCGCCGAGCGGTACTGGGTGCCGACATCGTTGCCCTGGCGATTCAACGTGGTGGGGTCGTGGATCACGAAGAACACCTCCAGCAACTCCTTGAACGACACCACGGCGGGATCGAAGGCGATGCGCACGACCTCGGCGTGCCCGGTGCCGCCGCCGCACACCTGCTCGTAGGTGGGATCGGCCGCGCGCCCGCCCATGTAGCCGGACTCGACCGCGGCGACGCCTTTCATGCCGTCGTAGACCGCCTCGAGGCACCAGAAGCAGCCGCCGGCGAGCGTGGCGGTTTCCCCGCCGGCGGGGTTTGCGGTAGCGGGATCCAAGCGCGTCGCTCCTGTTTCTCTGGAAACGCTCAATACGAAGCGCCTAGCAGCCTGTCGGCTCCGCGATATCCAGGATCCAGCACGCATGCGTTCATACCAATCGTTTACGGGGCCAAGTCCGACAGGCTGCTAGTGTAGCGGATTCACGCCGCCAGCGGCGCCGGCAGCGACCACGGTTGCGGCCGGGCGGACAGCGGCGCCGGCGCGGCGCGATCGCGCTCGAGCCACGGGCGGAACAGCAGGCGTTCGACCCAGCCCGGGGCGCTGCGGCGCCGGATGAGCTGCGCCAGGCGCTCCCGGTACTCCGGATAAGTGAGGCCGGGCACGATCGGCGCGCCGTTCCAGTTCCGGTCGAGCGGCGCAAACGCGGCGGCAACGTCGTCGTCGCGCGCGGAGCGGCAGATCGCGACCGCCGCGCGCCAGGCCGCGACGAAACCGACGCGCTCGAGCCGCTTGCAACGCTCGAAGAGCGCGCGGAAATAATCGAAATGGGCCGCATGGTCGCGCGCCGCGTCGCGCGCGATCGCGCGCAGCGACGGCTCGTCCGCGCTGCCGGCGAGCGAGCGGTAGAACGCCGCGGCCTGGGCCGCCGTCACGCACAAGCCGAGCGCCTCGAGCGCGAGACTGCCGCGCCGGTCCCGCAGGCCGGAGCGCGGGCGGTAGTTTCCATAGAACTCGTCGTACGCGGAGTTCCAGTCGAATTCCGGCCAGGTCGCCTCGACGCGCTCGCGCAACCGCCGGCCGAGCTCGGCCCGCTGCGGCCACCAGATCTGCTCGAGCCAGAGCTGGACGTCGGGACAGGCACTGAAGACCTGGGTGAGCCGGTTGACGTGCAGCGGAACGGCCGTTTCCAGGAAGGAGGCGGCGGCAAGACTGTGAAACGTCAACCCGTTGAAACGCACGAGCGCGCGCATCCGGGCTTGGTCGCTCTGCTCGCGCTGGCTGGTCATCATCGTAGCGGTCGCTTGCATGGTCTCCTCCTATTCGGTTGGTCGCGGGCGGCTGCCTGCGTGTGGGGCCAGTATTGCTGCGGCGCAATAGGCGGAACAAGCATTCGATGGATTGTCGCGACCCGTTCTCCCCCCGGTATCATGTGGTAATACCGGGTTCGCACAAGGGGGGGGGGGCGATGACCACGACTTCGGGACTGGTTGAAGTGCTCAAGCGCGAGCTCAAGTCGCGCGGCATCACCTACGCGCAGGTGGCGCGCAAGCTCAACCTGAGCGAGGCGAGCGTCAAGCGCATGTTCTCGCGGCAGGATTTCACCCTCAAGCGCCTGGACCAGGTCTGCCAGCTCACGCAGGGCGAGTTTTCCGACCTCGCGCGCGCCCTCGCCCAGGAGGAGCACCTGGTCTCGCAGCTCACCCTCGAGCAGGAGAAGGAAATCGCCTCGAACGTCAGGCTGTTCCTGGTCGCCGTGTGCGTGCTGAACCACGTCAGCCCCGACCAGATCGTCGCCCTCTACGAAATCTCGAAGCCCGAGTGCATCCAACTGCTCGTGAAGCTCGACCGCATCGGCTTCATCCAGTTGCAGCCCAACAACCGTATAAAGCTGCTGGTGTCACGCGACTTCGCCTGGCTGCCCGATGGCCCGATCCAGCGCTTTTTCACGCAGCACGCGCACAACGACTTCTTCGGCTCGCGCTTCGACCGCGCCGACGAGTACATGGTGGTCGTGAACGGCATGCTGTCGAGGCGTTCCAGCGCCGCGATCGTGACCCGGCTCAAGCGCGTTGCGCGGGAGTTTTCCGAGCTGCACAACGACGACGCCAGGCTGCCGCTCGGCGAGCGCAGCGCGATGAGCCTGCTGGTCGCGATCCGCCACTGGGAACTCAAGGCGTTCGCCGAGTTGCGGCGGCGCAAGCCGCCCTACCGGGTTCACGGCCCCCTGCGGCCGGCGTCACGCAGCCCGGCGGAAGCGTGATCCACAACCTGTCCTGCCGCGCACCGCGGCGCATGAGGAGAAAGAGATGAGAGCGAATGTCTTGCTGTCCGCGACGCTGCTGCTTGCCGCCGCGCTGGCGAACCCGGTCCCGGCGCATTCGCAGGCCAAGCCGGCGGCCCAATCCGCCGCCGCCAGGGCGACTTTCGCCGGCGGCTGCTTCTGGTGCATGGAGGAAGCCTTCGACAAGGTGCCCGGGGTAGTCGCCACCGTTTCCGGCTACATGGGCGGAAAGCTGAAAAGCCCGACCTACGAGCAGGTGAGCACCGGCCGCACCGGGCACGCCGAGGTGGTGCAGGTCGAATACGACCCGGCCAAGGTCAGCTATGCCAAGCTGGTCGAGGTGTTCTGGCGCAACGTCGACCCGACGCAGAAGGACGCGCAGTTCTGCGATTACGGCTCGCAGTACCGCAGCGGCATCTTCTTTCACGACGAGGAGCAGAAACGGGTCGCGGAGGCCTCGCGCGTCGCGCTGCAGACGACCAAGCCATTCAGGGGCGAGATCGTGAGCGAGATCACCCGGGCTGCCGAGTTCTACCCCGCCGAGGGCTATCACCAGGACTACTATCGCAAGAACCCGGCGCGCTACAAGTTCTACAAGTCCGGCTGCGGGCGCGAGGCGCGGCTGCAGCAGCTGTGGGGCAAGTCGGGCGGCTGAGCGCCCGCTTCAGGGAAGCGACGTGTTTCTCGACGCCGAGGCGGATGGGGCGGTGCGGCAGCGCGTCGCCGGCCTGGAAGCCGCGACCGGCGTGGAAGCGGTAGCCGCCGTCGTTGCGCGCGCCGATTCCTATCCCGAAATCCCGTGGAAGGCGTTCGCGCTGGGCGCCTCGCTGTCCGCCGCGGCGGCAGTGGCGATGGTGCTGCTCGCGCCGGGATGGGAGGCCGCCGAGGCGGTGGTGGATACCGCTGTCGCGGTGCTCGCCGCCGGGGCCGCGGCGGCGCTGGCGACGGTATGGTTCGCGCCGCTTGCGCGGCTGTTCCTGCCGCGGTCGCGCCGGCAGGCCGAAGCGCTACAGTACGCCCAGGCGATGTTTCTCGAGGCCGAGCTGCACCGCACGCGCCGCCGCGACGGCATCCTGCTGCTGGTAGCCCTGTTCGAGCGCGAAGTCGTGGTGCTCGCGGACCGTGGGGTGCGGGAAAAGCTCGGGCCGGCCGGGCTCGAGCCGGTGGCCGCCGCGATGACCGCGCAACTCGCGCGCGGGCAACTGAAGGACGCCCTGCTCGCCGGTCTTGCGCGGCTGGAGGAAACGCTCGCTGCAGGCGGCTTCCGCGCGCAGCCGGGCGAGGCGAACGAAATCGCCGATTCGGTCATACAGCAGCGGGGGCCGTCGTGATCGGCGCGTTGCGCTGGGTGGTCGCGTTGGCGCTCGCCCTTCCCCTGTCCGCGCCGGCCCAGCGCGCCGAGGTGCCCTACCTCACCGGCCGCGTGGTGGACACCGCGGAGATCCTCAAGC
The DNA here is from genome assembly GCA_016192825.1 of Betaproteobacteria bacterium. Lineage (GTDB taxonomy): Bacteria > Pseudomonadota > Gammaproteobacteria > Burkholderiales > SG8-41 > SG8-41. The sequence continues at coordinate 12,835 of JACPTK010000069.1, forward strand.
CCGACACACGGCGCCGGCTCGCCGAGGCACTGCGCGCGCACGAGCAGGCGACCACTAACCAGATCGCGGTGCTGACGGTGCCGACGCTGCACGGCGAGAGCGTCGAGGAATACGCCCTGCGCGTGTTCGAGCAATGGAAGCTCGGGCAGAAGGGCAAGGACAACGGCGTGCTGGTCGTGGTCGCGCCGCAGGACCGCCGCATGCGCATCGAGGTCGGTTACGGGCTGGAGGGCACGCTGCCAGACGCCACGGCGGCGCGCATCATCCGCAACGTCATGACGCCGCGCTTCCGCGAAGGCGATTTCGACGGCGGCGTCACGCAGGGCGCGGCCGCGATCATCGCCCAGCTGGAAGGCAAGCCGGCGCAGGCCGGCGAGGAGCGCCCGCAGCAGGCGCAGAAGGCGGAATTCATCAAGGCACCCGACATGGCGCTGCACGAGAAGGTCCTGTTCGGCGCCTTCATCTTCGGCATCATCGGCCTCTTCACTTTCATCGGCATCGTCACGCCGGGCGTGGGCTGGTTTCTCTACTTCTTCCTGATCCCGTTCTGGGCCATGTTCCCGATCGCGATCCTCGGCAGCGGCATCACGTTCTACATCCTCATCGCCTACCTCGTCGGCTTTCCCCTCGCCAAGCTGCTGGTTTCGCGCTCGGAGACCTACCGCAAGGCGGCGGAGGCAATCAAGAAGAAAGGCTACGCGAAGATCGGCGGGTTCACCGTCGGCGGCAGCGGCGGCAGCTGGAGCTCAAGCGGCAGCTCGTGGAGCTCCGGCGGCGGGTTTTCCGGCGGCGGGGGCAGTTCCGGCGGCAGCGGGGCCTCCGGCAGCTGGTAGCGCTCCGCCCGGCAGGGCCCTATTCCGCCGGGCGTTGATGCATATCAAGGCCGGTGCGGCCCGGTCTTTCAGAATGACCGGCGCACCCCGGTTTCGGGCACCCCATGAGCATCGCCGTCACCCTCAACGGCCGCAGCATCGCGGCACAGCCGGGCCAGATCCTGCTCGACTTCGGCAACTTTCATTTTCCCGACGAGCAGAACGTGAACAACGTGACGATCGCGGCCCTCGACCCGGTCGCCAAGATCCCCGAGTACAAGGTGTGCGCCGTGCGCATCGAGAAGCACGCGGCATGACGCCGGCGGCGAGCACGCGGTGGCTTCGTGGCGCGATACCGGATGTTTACGGTTCGGTAAGCCTGCGGCCTGGAGCGCGGGATGTCGCTTGTGAGGCGAACGCTGCTGCGCTATCTTACGAACCGATGGGATGGGCGTGTTCCAAAGGCGTCTCCCACGCGCAGAATTTTAAGGGGGTGCCGAGACCGCCCCTCGATATCCTGTACGGGGCCCTCCGGTCCCTCCACAGTTTCGCCACGCGATAAACCTGCCGATGAAGCTCTTGTTGATCGAAGACGATTCGCACACCTCGGAGTACGTAGCGAACGGGCTGCGCGAGCACGGGCACGTGGTGGACCACTCGGCAAGCGGCCGCGACGGGCTTTTTCTCGCGTCCGGGGGCGGCTACGACGTCATGGTCATAGACCGGATGCTTCCCGTTGTCGACGGTCTCGCCATCGTGAAGACGATCCGTGGCGCGGGAATCAAGGCACCGGTGCTCCTGCTCACCACGCTGGGCGGGGTAAACGACCGCGTCGAGGGACTGGAAGCCGGCGCAGATGATTACCTCACCAAGCCCTTTGCTTTCTCCGAACTGCTCGCCCGGGTGAACGCGCTCGCGCGCCGCCCACCCCTGGCGGAAGAAGCGACGATCCTGCGTGTCGGAGACCTCGAGGTGAACCGGCTGACGCGCACGGTGACGCGCGGTGGCAAGCGAATCGAACTGCAGCCGCAGGAATTCAGGCTGCTCGAATACCTTATGTGCAATGCCGGGCAAGTGGTGACGCGGACCATGCTCCTGGAGAACGTCTGGGAATTCCATTTCGACCCGCACACCAGCGTGGTCGAGACCCATATCAGCCGGCTGCGCGCCAAGGTTGACCGGGAGTTCGGCGAGGAACTGATCCACACGGTGCGCGGCTCGGGATACATCCTTAGTGACTCCAGATAGCTTTTTCCGCAGCACCAGCTTCCGTCTCCTCGCGTGGTATGCCGCCGTCTTCGGGGCGTCGGTCGCGATCCTGTTCTTCATCGTCTACTGGATCGCGCTCGCTGCGCTCGACGAACAGCTCAGCGATTCCGTGGAGCGCGAGACCGATGTGCTGGTCGAGCTGTATCGCGGCGGCCGTCTCGACCGCGTCGCGCGAGCGATCGAGCTGCGGATGGTGGACTTGCGGCCGCCGCGCCGATACTACCTGCTGCTCGATGCACAAGGAGAGCGCGTCGCCGGGAATCTCCCGCCGATGGAGCCCACCGAGGGCGAGGTGGTGCTTCCCGTGTCCTTCCTGTTTCCGGATCGGGGCGCGAAGGCAGTAGACCCTGCCGACGCGTATCCCGTTCTGGCCCAGGGACGCCGGCTCGAGAACGGCGAATTCCTGCTCGTGGGCGAAAACCGTTACCGGGCAGTGAAGGCGCGGGACGCGATCTTCTGGGCGCTCGCCTGGGGCATCGCGATCACGGTGCTGCTTGCCGCGGGCGGCGGCGCAGCGCTTGGTGCCGGATTCTTGCGCCGCATCGAGGATGTCAACCGCACCACCCGCTCCATCATGGACGGGGACCTCTCCAATCGCGTGCCGGCGTCTGGCAGCGGCGACGAGATGGACCAGCTGGCGGTCAATCTGAACGCCATGCTTGACCGGATTCAGGTGCTGATGGAGAGTCTGAAGCGCGTTTCCGACGACATTGCCCATGACCTGCGGACGCCATTAAGCCGTCTGCGCCACCGTCTCGAGGCTGCCAGGCTAAAGGCAGGACCGCAAGGCGATCCGGTCATAGAGCAATCGATCGCCGAGCTCGACGCCATACTGGAGACCTTTGCAGCCCTGCTGCGGATTGCCCAGATCGAGTCCGGCGCCCGGCGCGCGGCTTTTTCCGAAGTGCGCCTGGAGCAGATCGTGTCCACCGTTTCGGAAGCGTACGCGCCGGTCGCCGAAGACCGCAGCCAGCGGCTGAAGACGGTTGTCGCCGACGTACCGTCGATTCACGGCGACCGCGAGCTGCTGACGCAAATGGTGGCCAACCTCGTCGAGAACCCGATCCGCCATTGTCCGGCCGGGGTGGAGATCACCGTCGGGCTGGCGGAGGATGACGGCTCGCCGATTTTGTTCGTCGCCGATACCGGTCCGGGAATTCCCGCTGGCGAGCGCGAAAAAGTATTCCGGCGCTTCCACCGCCTGGAGGCGAGCCGGACGACGCCGGGCAGTGGCCTGGGTCTTGCGCTGGTGAAGGCCATTGCGGACCTGCACGGGGCGTTGGTCGAGTTGCAGGATAACCACCCCGGGCTCCGCGTCACCGTCCGCTTTCCCCCTGCGGCGACCGCACCACATGGACGCATTTCGCGCGCTCAACGCCGAGCACCACCCGACGCCTAGCGCCGCCGCGCCCCGGGCGATCGCGCCCTCGCTGGAAGGAACCGGTCGTTCCCGCCGCGTCCCGCCACTTCCTCCAATTGGGGCTTGCGCCGGGCCGCCTACCGCTCGTGCGACGTGGCCATTGACGGGCGCTTTACGCACCGACCGAACGCGCAACAGTCTGCGGATGCGTAAGCCCTGCGTAAGGTCCTGAGACGAATCGTGCCCAGGCTTACATTAGCTTTGCACGCGAATTACATTTTCGTAAAAATCCGCTCGGCGCGTAAACCTCGTTTATCTTTCGCTCGTCCAGCGAATCGTTGCAATCGTTGGCCGAATCGACAGTGTTCAACCTTGACCGACACAGGAGATCTACATGAATCGCAAAACCGTACTGGCGCTGGCGCTTGCCAGCGTGTTCGCCGTCCCGATGTCTACTGCGTACGCGGAAGGAGACGAGGACAAGAAGCCCGAGTCGTCCCAACTGATTGTCGCTGAAGGCGACGAGAAAGAAACCTCGAAGCCGGAGCTGATCGCCGAAGGTGACGAGAAAGAGACCTCGAAGCCCGAGCTGATCGCCGAGGGTGACGAGAAAGAGACCTCGAAGCCCGAGCTCGTCGCGGAAGGCGATGAGAAAGAGACCTCGAAGCCGGAACTGACTGCGTAAGTCAGGGCCCGACAGTCATCGTGGCAGGCCGGGCGCGCGGGTCTTACGACCCGTGCGCCCGTTTCATTGATCGCGCGACCCGCGCAACGACGAGCAAGGGACGGGAAACCGCCCGGCTCATCGTATCGCATTCATCCATTCGCGTTCAGGTGATGGTGACGCGGGCAAACCTGCGCTTGCCGACCTGAAGCACGGCCTGCGTTCCCCGGGCGAGCTGGTGCGCCCGGTCGCTCACCTTCACGCCGTTCAGCTTCACGCCGCCCTGCTCGATCAGGCGCAGCGCCTCCGACGCGCTGGCGGCAAGCCCCGCCTGCTTGAGCACCTGGGACAGGGCCAGCGTCCCGCCCTTCGCGGCGAGGCTCACTTCGGCGATGTCGGCCGGGATCTCGGCGCGCCGGAAGCGCGCCTCGAAGTCGGCGGCAGCCGCCTCCCCCGCCGCCGCCCCGTGGAAGCGCGCGACGATCTCCTTCGCAAAATCGAATTTCACGTCGCGCGGGTTTCCGCCGTGCTCAACAGCTCGCTTCTTTTCCGCAATCTTTCGAGGCGACTCAAAAGATAGCAGCTCGATGTAGCGCCACATCAGGTCGTCCGAGATGGACATGAGCTTGCCGAAGATCTCGGCGGGCGGCTCGCTGATGCCGATGTAGTTGCCGAGCGACTTGGACATCTTGTTGACGCCGTCGGTGCCCTCCAGCAGCGGCAGGGTGAGGATGCACTGCGGCGGCTGGCCGAAATGCTTTTGCACCTCCCGCCCCATCAGCAGGTTGAACCGCTGGTCGGTTCCGCCCAGCTCCAGGTCGCTCTTCAGCGCCACCGAGTCGTAGCCCTGCACCAGGGGGTAGAGGAACTCGTGGATCGCGATCGCCTGCCGGCCCTTGTAGCGCTTGGCGAAGTCGTCGCGCTCGAGCATGCGCGCCACGGTGTAGGTGGCCGCGAGCCGGATCATGTCCGCGGCGTTGAGCCGGTCCATCCAGGCGGAATTGAACGCCACCTCGGTCTTCGCGCGGTCGAGGATCCGGAACACCTGGTCGGTGTAGGTCACGGCGTTCTGCGCCACCTCCTCGCGCGAGAGCGGCGGGCGCGTCGCGTTCTTGCCCGAGGGGTCGCCGATCATTCCGGTGAAATCCCCGACCAGGAACACGATGTGGTGCCCGAGATCCTGCAACTGGCGCAGCTTGTTGAGGAGCACGGTATGACCGAGGTGCAGGTCCGGCGCCGTCGGGTCGAAGCCGGCCTTCACCCGCAGCGGCCGGCCGGAATTGAGCTTCTCCCGCAGCTCGGCTTCGATCAGCAGCTCCTCCGACCCGTGGCGGATGACCGCAATTTGCTGTTCGATGGAAGTCATGGTTCAAGGCATCTGCCGGTACCGCCGGAGAAATGTTTTTTCACGATGCGAAAAGCCGGTTTGAGTAAAGGGGCGATTCTGTTAAGCTTGCCGTTGCCAAAAAATTCAGGGAAATCATGCAGCAAGAGAACGGCGTGATTTTAGCAGTCCGCCGGACATGTCGTCTCGACAGGCTGCTGATAGCAAAATCGCCCCGGGAACCAGGCTAGGAGCTTGTCGGACTTGCGATGCGACAAGCTCCTTATGCAAAACCGGCCAGCCGAATGAGGTCGAAAACAACATTCAGTGCCGCGAACCGCGAAGAAAGTGCGTGCTCGTGCTGCGATTGAGGCTGTTTGAAATGATAACTGGTAAGTCCGACAGGCTGCTAGACTCTAACGATACCCTCCGCCACCCTCTCTATGGAGCAATGCAAAGCGCAGACCCTGACCCCGCATGGGGTTGTTTCGTCCCCAACGTCTCGGGCGGTTTTGCCTGAGGAATTTGTCGGATCGAGCTCCGCCAAATTCCTGGCGCAAGAGCTGGCGCGGCTCATGGCAGGTTCCCGGCTGTGGCGGCTCGCCGCGCTGCTCATGCTGCCTTTCATCGGTATCGTGGCCGCGTTCGGCATTGCGCCCGACACCGTCACCGACACGGTCGCAAGAACCCGGGTGGTGCACGAAATTGCGATGCCCCTGCCCCGTCCCGCGGGCGGCGTGGAGGAAGGTTACTGGCGCGAGGAACGCATCCAGCGCGGCGACACGATCGCCGCGCTGCTGGCGCGGCTCGGGGCCGAGGATCCCGACGCGGCCGAGCTGCTGCGCAACGCGCGCTCGGCAAAGACGCTCTATCAGCTGATTCCAGGCCGGACGGTGCGCGCGCTGACGACGGCGGAAGGCAGGCTGCTCGCGCTGCGCTACCAGAATAACGGCCGGGTGCTCGATGTCCAGCGCCACGACGGCGCCCTGCGCGTGACCGAGGAGCCGGCGGTGCTCGAGCGGCGCGTGCAGATGCGGTCCGGCGAGATCCGCAGCTCGCTCTTCGCCGCAACCGACGCCGCCGGTCTTTCCGACGCGGTCGCGATCCAGATCGCCGACGTGTTCTCCACCGACATCGACTTTCACCGGGATCTGCGCCGCGGCGACCGCTTCACGGTGGTCTACGAGATGTACTACGACCAGGGCGATCCGGTGCGGTCGGGACGGGTGCTCGCGACCGAGTTCGTCAACCAGGGCAGGGCTTACCAGGCGGTTTACTTCCAGTACGCCGAGGGCCAGGGCGGTTATTACACGCCGGAAGGAAAAAACATCCGCAAGGCGTTCCTGCGCTCGCCGCTCGAGTTTTCGCGCATCAGTTCCGGCTTCACTAACGCGCGCTTCCATCCAGTGCTGCAACAGTGGCGCGCGCACAAAGGGATCGATTATGCCGCTCCGACCGGCACGCGCGTAAAGGCCACCGGCGACGGCGTGGTCGAATTCGCGGGGCGCCACCAGGGCGGCTACGGAATCCTCGTGGTTTTGCGGCACCAGTCGAAATACACGACTTGGTACGGCCACCTTTCCGGCATTGCCAAGGGCGTCCGCAAGGGCGCGCGGATCGCCCAGGGGGACGTGATCGGCTACGTCGGCGCGACCGGGCTTGCCACCGGCCCCCACCTCCACTACGAGTTCCGCATCAACGACGTGCACCAGAACCCGCTGCGCGTGGTGCTGCCCGCCGCGCCCCCCATCCGCGCCGAGCAGAAGGCGGCGTTCGACGCGGCCGCGGCGCCGCTCGCGCGGCGCCTGCAACTGCTGCGCGGGATCACCCTCGCACGCCTCGACTGACGGCGGTCGTGACCGGTGATCCGGTGGCCGGTAAAACGCACACCGTAAGAATTCCGTCGCTGACCGGTTGCCGCTTTCGGTTTACATTATTCCGATGTCGGAGTTCTACATCGGAATAATGTCGGGCACGAGCCTCGACGGCGTCGATGCCGTGCTCGCATCGGCGCGCGGCGCGCGGCTGCAGTTGCGCGAAAGCGTGCATGTTCCCTATTCCGCCGGGATGCGCGCGCGCCTGCTCGCGCTGCACGATCCGGGGCCGGACGAGCTTGACCGCGCCGCGCGCCTTGCCAACGATCTATCCGCCCTTTACGCGTCGGCAGTGCGCCGGCTCCTCGCGCGCGCCGGCGCGCGCGCGCGCTCCGTCGTCGCGATCGGCTGCCATGGGCAGACCGTGCGCCACCGGCCGCGCTTCGGGTACACGCTGCAGCTCGCCAACGGCGCGGGGCTGGCGGAACTGACCGGCATCACCGTGGTCTGCGACTTCCGCAGCCGCGACATCGCCGCCGGCGGAGAGGGCGCACCGCTCGTGCCCGCTTTCCACCACGCGCTGTTTCATGACCGGCGCCGCAACCGGGCCATCGTCAACGTGGGCGGCATTGCCAACGCCACCTTTCTTCCCGCACGCGGCAAAGTCATCGGTTTCGATTCCGGCCCGGGCAACTGCCTGCTCGATGCGTGGATCCGCGAGAAGCGCCGCAAGCCCTTTGACGCGCGCGGGGCCTGGGCCGCCAGCGGGCGTGTCGTCCCACGCCTGCTGGAGAAGCTGCTTGCGCATCCGTTTATCCGCCGCCGGCCGCCCAAGAGCACCGGGCGGGACGAGTTCGACCTGCGGTGGCTGAAGCGTTGTCTTTCCGGGCGCGAGCAGGCAGCGGATGTGCAGGCGACGCTGCTCGAGCTCACGGCGTCCACGATCGCCCGCGCGGTGCGCGCGCGGGGCAAGGGCGCCGGCGAGGTTTTCGTGTGCGGCGGCGGCGCAAACAACCGCGCGTTGCTCGGCAGGCTTTCCGCGCTGCTGCCGGGCCGGCGCGTCGCCACCACCGCCGCGCTCGGCATCGAGCCCGGGCACGTCGAGGCGCTCGCCTTTGCCTGGCTGGCGCGGCGGGCGCTGCGGCACGAGCCCGGCAACCTGCCGGCGGTGACCGGCGCCAGGGGCCCGCGCGTGCTCGGCGCGATCTACCCCGCGTAAGGGCTGCACATTAGCCGCACAGAACGCCAAGCGCGCCAGGATAATCTATAGGAAAGCTGCTTTACCTGGCGTCCTTGGCGCCTTGGCGGCTAATTTCCGGTTCTGCCGTTTCCACCAATTAAAAAGGCGGCCGGAGCCGCCTTTTTCGGTGATACAAAGTCCCGCTACGCGGAGAACGACGAGCCGCAGCCGCAGGTGGACGTGGCGTTGGGGTTTTTGATCACGAACTGCTCGCCCTCGACGTTGCTCTGGTAGTCGATTTCCGCGCCGGCGAGATACTGCAGGCTCATGGGGTCGATCAGCAGCGTCACGCCGCCCTTCTCCATGCGGGTGTCGTCATCGCCGGGCTCTTCGTCGAACGTGAAGCCGTACTGGAACCCGGAGCAGCCGCCGCCCTGGACGAACACGCGGAGCTTCAGGTTGGGGTTGCCTTCCTCGTCGATCAGGCTCTTCACCTTCGCCGCGGCGGCCTCGGTGAACACCAGCGGTACGGGCACTGTCTCGGTCACTGCATTCATGTCTGTCTCCTGGATCGATCAGATGGCGTTGCGCGGCATCATTCCGCTGCGACGGGTTTGAATTGAACCACCTTCTCGGACTTGCTGTCGCTCTGAAAAACCAGCCGGCCCTGCACGACCGCGCCAAGCTGGATCTCCAGTGTCTTGTAGTATACATCGCCTGTGACATTGGCCTTGGACTGCAGTTCCACGTACTCCGCCGCGTGCACCGGGCCGACCACCGTGCCGTTGATAACCACGTGCGAGACGCGGATTTCGCCCTCGATTTGCGCGTGCTCGGACAGCACCAGCGTGCCGGGCTTGCCCTCGGCCGCGATCACATCGCCGCGCACCCGCCCGTCCACGCGCAGGCCTCCGGCAAAGGTGATGCTGCCTTCGATGATGGTGCCGGCGCCGATCAGGCAGTCGATGCGGTTCTGCGGCTTGCTGTTGCTCTTGGTTCCGAACATGATCCCGCTCCTCAGGAAACGCTTACGGTTTGCGATAGTTTAGGCGCAACCGAGCCGTTTTCAAAGACCCGCACCTGCAGGCTTTTCACCACCGCCCCGGGCGCCACCTTGAACGTGCCTTCCACGCGCTGGAAGAACTTGAAGCTGACCTGGTAGTCCTTGGCGCCCTTATCGCCTTCCTCCGGCAGGGTGAGCACGAACTTGCGGTCTCCCTGCTCCACGTTGAGCACGAATTGCAGCGCGCCCTGGAATTCCTTCACGCGCTGCCCGCTCTGCACCAGCAGCAGGCGGTAGCGGTACTCGCCGGGCAGCGCGTCGGGCTGCACGCGGAAGCGGTTGATACTGACGCCGCCCTCCTTGCCGCCGGCCGCCATCAGCGACTGGAAGAACGCGAGGTCCTCGCGCAGCCCGGCGTTTTCCTCGGTGAGCGTCTTGACCTGGCGGGCGAGGTCGCCGTAGGTCGCGCGCTCGATCTGCATCTGCCGCTCGGCCGCCGTCAGCTGCGAGCGCATCTCGGTGAGCTGGTCGTCGCGGCTTTTGAGCTCCTCGCCGAGCCGGGCGACCGCCCGCGCCGCCTCGCTCTGGCGGAAGCCGGCGAACTCCATGCCGTAGTCGTAGGTGGTCCAGCCTACCCCGACGACGATGGCGCCGAGCGCGATGTAGCCGAGCCAGCGCCAGTACCACGCGATGTGCGCACGCACCGCCACCCGCGGCGCGGATATCCCGAACCTGCGCCGCAGCATGCGAAAGAATTGCGCCATGGGAGCCCCCTAGGGCAGCAACGCGAGCTGCTCGAGCCCGGTAGTTTCCGGCAGGCCGAACATGATGTTCAGGTTCTGCACCGCCTGGCCCGACGCGCCTTTCACCAGATTGTCGATCACCGAAAGCACGACCACGATATCGCTGCCGCGCGGTTGATGCACGGCAATACGGCACATATTCGCTCCGCGCACCGAGCGCGTGTCGGGGTGGCTGCCGGCCGGCATCACGTCCACGAACGCTTCCTTGGCGTAGCGATTCTCGTACAGCGCCTGCCAATCGCCCTTCGCCGTCAGGCGCGCGTAGAGGGTGGCATGAATGCCGCGGATCATCGGCACGAGGTGCGGCACGAAGACGAGGCTGACCGGGCGGCCGGCGGCCCGCTCGAGACCCTGCGCGATCTCGGGATGGTGGCGATGCCCCGGAATCCCGTAGGCCTTGAAGTTGTCGGAAGCCTCCGCGAGCAGCGTGTGCACTTCAGCCTTCCGCCCGGCGCCGGAAACGCCCGATTTCGCGTCGGCAATCAGGTGATCGAGGTCGACGACCCCCGCTTCGACGAGCGGCAGGAGACCGAGCTGCACCGCGGTCGGATAACAGCCGGGATTGGCGACGATCCGCGCTTCCCGGATCCGCTCCCGGTTCACTTCCGGCAACCCGTACACCGCCTCCGCCACCAGTTCCGGGCAGGCGTGCTTCACGCCGTACCATTGCTCCCACAACGCGACGTCCTGGATGCGAAAGTCGGCCGCGATGTCGATGATGCGCACCCCGGCATTCACCAGCGCGCGCGCCTGCTCCATCGCGACGCCGTTGGGCGTCGCGAAGAACACCAGGTCGCAGCGATCCAGCGCCGCTGCCGCTGGCTCGCTGAATTTCAACGAGACCCGGCCGCGCAGGTTGGGAAACAGCTCCGCCACCCCCATTCCCGCCTCCTTGCGCGAGGTGATCGCGGCAAGCTCGCAGTGCGGGTGCTGGGCGAGCAGCCGCAGCAGCTCGACGCCGGTATAGCCGGTGCCGCCGACGATGCCGATCCGGATGCCGTTCTTCGCCACGCGTGCGCTCTAGGAGTTTGCCGGACTTGAGTCCGCCAAACTCCTTAGGCAAAACCGCCTGCAAGAATACTGCGGAAAGAGACCATAGAAACTCGACTTCATATCCGGTGCCATCTCCAACGCTGCGCCAGGAGGGGTCGATTAGTACAGTTTCATCTCGAATCCTCCTTCAGCAGCCTGTCCGAACGCCAGTCCGACAGGCTGCTCCACAGACAACAAAGCCGCCCGCAGGCGGCTGGGTTGCGGGTAATCAGCTTATCGCTTCGAGTACTGGCCGCGGCGCCGCGCCTTGTGCAGGCCCACTTTCTTGCGCTCGACTTCGCGCGCGTCGCGCGTGACCAGCCCCGCCTTCTTGAGCGCGGTCTTGAGCGAGGCGTCGTGCTGGATCAGCGCGCGCGTGATGCCATGCCGCACCGCGCCGGCCTGTCCCGACTCGCCGCCGCCGTCCACGTTGACCAGGATGTCGAAGCTCGACACCGTGTTGGTCAATACCAGCGGCTGGCGAACGATCATGCGCCCGGTTTCGCGCGAGAAAAACTCGTCGACCGGCCTGCCGTTGACGGTGATCTCGCCCTTGCCGGGCTTGATATACACGCGCGCCACCGCCGTCTTGCGGCGGCCGGTGCCGTAGTGGTTATGCTGACGCTGCAGGGTTGCCATGACGTGTCAAATCTCCAGTTGTTTGGGCTGCTGCGCCGTGTGCGGGTGACTTGTGCCCGCGTACATCTTCATCTTCTTGAGCATCGCGTAGCCGAGCGGGCCCTTGGGCAGCATGCCCTTCACCGCGAGTTTCAGCACGCGGTCCGGATGGCGCGCCTGCAGCTTGGCAAAGCTGGTGCTGTATATTCCGCCCGGATAGCCGCTGTGCCGGTAGTAGATCTTGTTCTGCGCCTTGCGGCCGGTGACGCGCAATTTGTCGACGTTGACCACCACGATATAATCGCCGGTATCGACGTGCGGCGTGAACTCGGGCTTGTGCTTGCCGCGCAGCCGCCGCGCAATCTCGGATGCGAGCCGACCGAGCACCTTGCCGGAGGCGTCCACGACGTACCACTCGTGCTTGACCGCGTCCGGTTTTGCAGAGAACGTTTTCATCGGATCCGCATGCCCCTAGGCGGGGCGTCAGGAAAAGCGCGAATTCTATTGCAAATCAGACGTCTGTGTCAAACTTTCCGGTGTCCCGACCGCCCCGTGCCCGGTAGCGCAGGCTCGCCATGGAATGGCTGATCACCAACGCCGTTGCGGCGTTCCTGCTGCCGCCGGGCAGCCTGCTGCTGCTCGCCGCCGTGGGCGCGTTGATGGCATTGCGGCGGCCGCGGCTTGGCCGCGCGCTCATTGCGCTGTCGCTGGTCGCGCTTTACGCGCTGTCCACCCCGTACGCGTCGGATGCGCTGCTCAGGACACTCGAGCCGGCGCCGCGCGATCCGCTCGCCGACAAGAGCGGACAGGCGATCGTGGTGCTGGGCGGCGGCAGTTATCCGTCGGCGCCCGAATACGGCCGGGACACCGTCAGTTCTTACACGCTCGCAAGACTGCGATACGCCGCGCACCTCTATCGTTCCCTGAAGAAGCCGGTGCTGGTCACCGGCGGCGCGCCGCGCGGCAATTCAACTTCCGAGGCGGAGCAGATGAAGCAGGTGCTGCAGCAGGAATTCCAGGTTCCGGTGCAGTGGTCGGAGCAGGACTCGAACAACACCCTGGAGAACGCCCGCCTGAGCCATCGCCTGCTGGGCGCCGCCGGCGTCAGGCGCGTCTATCTCGTCACCCACGCCTGGCACATGCTCCGCGCGCGGCTCGCCTTCGAGCGCGCCGGTTTCAGCGTGATCCCGGCACCGACCCAGTTCGCCACGCGATCCGGGGTGACCGTGCTTGATTTTCTCCCGAGCGCGTTCTCGCTATCGCGCAGCGGCCATTTCTTCCACGAAGTCATCGGTCTCGGCTGGTATCATCTGCGAATCGCCATCGGGCGCTGATCGCGCCCGATGGCGATAACCTTGCACAAACACTAGGAGCTTGTCGGACTTGGGTCCGACAAGCTCCTTAGCCAAAACCGCCCCGGGAAAAAATGCGAATGTGCCATCAAAAACCTGCCGAAACACCATCTGTACGCGTTTCCCGCGGTGAAACGACCGTGGAATTAAACGTTATTCAAAAAAAGTGGGGCGGTTTTGCTTTTAACAGCCTGTCGGACCATCAAAGTCCGACAGGCTGCCAGAGGGTCTGTTTTACTGTGGCGCGCATCGGGGGAGGCGAGGATGAAGGTCCGCATCAAGTGGATTGAGAACGTCGCCTTCGTCGGCGAGTCCGAGAGCGGGCACGCGCTCGTCATGGACGGCGCGCCCGAAGGCGGCGGGCGCAACCTGGGGCCCCGTCCCATGGAAACGGTGCTGATCGGCACCGGCGGCTGCACCGCCTACGACGTGGTACACATCCTGAAGAAAGCGCGCGCCCCGGTCAGCGACTGCGTGGTGGAGATCAGCGCCGAGCGCGCGGGAGAGGACCCGAAAGTCTTCACCCGGATCCACTTCCACTTCATCGTGACGGGTAACGCACTGAAACGCGAGCAGGTCGAGCGCGCCATCCACCTCTCGGCGGAGAAGTACTGCTCGGCCTCGATCATGCTCGGCAAGACCGCCGAGATCACCCACGACTTCGAGATCAGGGAAGCGTAAAGCACCTCACCGCAAAGGCGCAAAGACGCCAGGGAATCGCAAAGTAACCAGGAATGAATGCGGGAGAACGGCGCTTTGCGCAAATTTTGCGCCTTCGCGCCTTTGCGGTTATAGCCAGTACGCGGTTTCGGTCATCACTCTCGACGACAGCCGCATGGCTGCCTTGGCGGGACCGGGCAGCTCCGCCGCGCCGTGACGGATCGCGCTGGTGGCATGGCGCGCCTCGTCTTCCTTCATCTGCTCGACGATGGCCCGGCTTTTCTGATCGCCCTGCGGCAGCCGTCCGAGATGCCCTTCGAGGTGCGCGACGACCTGGCGCTCGGTCTCGGCGAGGAAGCCCAGGTTCCAGCGGTCACCGATGAGCCCCGCGAGCGCGCCGAGCGCGAACGAGCCGGCGTACCACGCCGGGTTGAGCAGGCTCTTGCGGCCGCCCAGCTCCTCGATGCGGCGCTCGGTCCAGGCCAGGTGCTCGGTTTCCTCCCGGGCCGCTTGTTCGAGCGCGCCACGGGCGCGCGTGTTGCGCGCGGTGAGCGCCTGGCCCTGGTAGAGCGCCTGCGCGCAGATTTCGCCCGTGTGGTTCACCCGCATCAGCGACGTGGAAAGCTGGCGCTGCGCCTCGGTCAGGCCGGCTTCGGGCAGGTTCTCCCCTGGCGTCGGTCGCACGGAATGTGCCGGTGCGAAGACCGTGCGCAGGCCCTTGTCGAAAGCGACGATCAGCTCGTCAAGCGTCAGCATGGTTGAAATGGGAGCGTTGAAGGGCGGCGCCCCGCGCCAGCGCTTCGAACGTACGCGGCAAGCTTAGCAGAACCACGGGAAATCACGCAGCCTCGGCGAACAGCCGCCCCAGCTCGGCGCCGGGGTCGGCCGCCCGCATGAAGGCCTCGCCCACCAGATAGCAGCCCACCCCGCCCGCGTGCAGCTTCCTCACGTCCTCGCGCGTGAAGATCCCGCTCTCGGTGACGACGATGCGGTCCTTCGGGACCCGGGCCATCAGCTCGAGCGTGGTTTCCAGCCGCGTCTCGAAGGTGCGCAGGTTGCGATTATTGATGCCGACGAGCGGCGTGGCGAGCTCGAGCGCCTGCGCGAGCTCCCCCGCATCGTGCACCTCGACCAGAACCGCCATGCCGAGCCCCCGCGCCGCGGCCTCCAGCTTCCGCATGCGCGGGACATCGAGCGCGCCCACGACGAGCAGGATGCAGTCCGCCCCCGCGGCACGGGCCTCGTACACCTGGTAGGCGTCGATGGTGAAGTCCTTGCGCAGCACCGGCAGCGGGCATGCCGCGCGCGCCTGCAGCATGTGTTCGAGCGAACCCTGGAAGAACTGCTCGTCGGTCAGCACGGAAAGGCAGGCCGCGCCGTGGCGCGCATAACTTGCGGCAATCGCCGCGGGATCGAAGCGTTCGCGCAGCACGCCCCGGCTCGGGCTCGCCTTCTTGATCTCGGCAATGACGGCCGGCTCGCCGGCTGCGATTTTCGCCCGCAGCGCGCCGACAAAATCGCGCGCCGGTGGCGCCCGCCGCGCCTCATCTTGCAGCGCAGCCGGCGGCCTGGAGCGCTTCGCATGCTCGACCTCCCCGGCTTTCACCGCAAGGATGCGCTGCAGCACGTCAGCCATCGTCATTAACCGCGGAAACGCGGAGGCGCAGAGATTTCATGGAATCTTCCTGTAAGCTGATTTCTCTCCGCGCCTCCGCACCTCTGCGGTTCATGGGTCTTAGGCATTTTGCGTGAAGCCCACGAAAGCATCGAGCTTCCTGCGCGCCGCGCCGCTCGCGAGCGTGGCCTGGGCTTTCTTGATGCCTTCCGCCAGGGTCGGCGCCAGCCCCGCGACGTAAATGCCGGCGCCCGCGTTCAGCACCACGATGTCGCGCGCCGCCCCGGGCGCGTTGTCGAGCGCCGAGAGCACCATCGCTTTCGACTGCTCGACGCTCTCCACCCGGATCGCGGCGCCGTCATAGGTGGTCAGCCCGAAGTCCTGCGGCGCGACGTTGTACTCCAGGATCTTGCCGTCCTTGAGCTCCCCCACCAGGGTCGGCCCGCAGATTGAAATTTCATCGAGCCCTTCCAGCCCGTGGACGACCATCACGTGCCGGCTGCCGAGCCGCTGGAGCACGTGCGCCTGGATGCCGACGAGATCGGGGTGAAAGACCCCCATCAGCTCGCGCCTGGCCCCCGCCGGATTGGTGAGCGGGCCGAGGATGTTGAAGATGGTCTTGACGCCGAGCTCCCGCCGCACCGGCGCGGCGTGCTTCATCGCGCCGTGGTGCAGCGGCGCGAACATGAAGCCCACCCCCACTTCCTCGATGCAGCGGCCGATGCTCTCCGGCTTGAGGCTGATGTTGGCGCCCAGGGCTTCCAGCACGTCCGCGCTGCCCGACTTGCTGGAGACCGAGCGGTTGCCGTGCTTGGCGACGCGGGCGCCGGCTGCGGCGCAGACGAAGGTCGCCGCGGTGGATATGTTGAAGGAGTGCGCGCCGTCCCCGCCGGTGCCGACGACGTCGATGAGGTTCTCGGGATCCTTGACCGGGACCTTGGTGGCGAATTCGCGCATCACCTCCGCCGCGGCGGCGATCTCGCCGATGGTCTCCTTCTTCACTCGCAGCCCCACGATGATCGCGGCGATCAGCGTGGGCGAGACCTCGCCGCTCATCATCTGGCGCATGAGCGAGAGCATCTCCTCGCGGAATATCTCGCGGTGGTCGATCACGCGGGCCACGGCTTCTTGCGGTGTCATGGTTTTCCTCCCTCCAGGAAATTCTTCAGCAGGCGATGACCGTGCTCGGTGAGGATGGATTCGGGATGGAATTGCACGCCTTCGACCGCGAGTTCCTTGTGACGCACGCCCATGATCTCGCCGTCATCGGTCCAGGCGCTCACCTCTAGACAGGCAGGCAGGCTCGCCCGCTCGATCACCAGCGAATGATAGCGCGTCGCGGTGAAGCCATCCGGCAGGCCGCGGAATACGCCGCGCCCGTCGTGACGGATGGCGGAGGTCTTGCCGTGCATGAGCTGCCTGGCGTGGACGATCCTCCCCCCGAATGCCTGGCCGATCGCCTGGTGGCCGAGGCAGACGCCCAGGATGGGGATCCTGCCGGAGAACGCCTTGATGAGCGGCACCGAAATTCCCGCCTCGTTCGGCGTGCAGGGCCCCGGGGAGATCACGATGCGCGCGGGCACGAGCCGGTCCACGCCCTCGAGCGTGATCTCGTCGTTGCGATACACCGCCACCTCCTCGCCCAGCTCGCCGAAATACTGCACCAGGTTGTAGGTGAAGGAGTCGTAGTTGTCGATCATCAACAGCATGACATGCCTATCCCGTCGTTCCAAAAGATCAAGTAAGGCGCCCCGGGGCATGCCCGCGGGCTGCCCTGGTCCCGGCATCCGGGATCATACGCACCGGCGACCGCGCGGAACGCGCCCCGCGGGCAGCCGGCGCGCCGGGCTAGGAGCATGTCGGACTTGGGTCCGACATGCTCCTTAGCACCATCAGGAGTTTGGCGGCCCTAAGGCCGACAAACTCCTAGCCGGAGGGGTTGGCGGGAGCAGATCGAGGTCATGACACAGGCGTTCGGGCACGATTAGTTTACCCGATCCGCGTTTCCTGCAACGCGGGCAGTAACGGGCGCCCGTCAGTGCCGGCGCGACCGGCGGCGGCCGTCGCAGCCGGCGAACCGCCAAAAAAAAGCCCCATTGCTGGGGCTTAAGAGTTTCAGCATGAATTTACCTACAGGTGCTTCACGTGATGTAGGCAGTCCTCCTCGGACGCTTCTTCGCGATTGCCGGGCCGCTAAGGGCCTGGATCAGGCCGCGGCCGCAACGCAAATTCGGTATTGTCGTTAATGGTTTTGTTGCAATATAACGGTGCCCGCGCGTGCTGTCAATTGTGCTGCGCGGGCCTTGTGCGGCACAGCATCGCTGGGGTCCCTCGAGATTCGACGCCTGCTTGATCAAGCTGCCGGCCGCGCCCTGTCCACGTAGCCGGTTCCTAGGAGTTTGTCGGACTTAGCCTGACTTAGCGCATTCGCGCTGTTTTTCGGGTTGTCGCGCCGTGTTGCGCAGTGCAACCCTTTGGTTTTTCTGAGGGCGAGGGTCGCGGAAGGCGCGAAAGCGGCTGTAGTGAAGACCTACGCTCTGGCGTGGGA
>JACPTK010000056.1 GCA_016192825.1 Betaproteobacteria bacterium
CTATGAGCGCGCGCACTGCGGCGGCGATTGCTTGCATGAGAGCCGGATGCGGGAAACCTGCACGTCCGGTTCGACGAGGGGGGAGGGGTAGTGTTACTTTGTGACACTACTTCCTCCTCTACTCTACCGTCTTGGCGGCTGGTTTCCGGTTTCTTCCTGCCGCGCTCCGAGGCGGGCGTGGACCAGGCGGTCTTGCGCTTCTCGAGGAACGCGGACAACCCCTCCTGGGCCTCGGCGGTGGTGCGGATCGCCGCGATGCGCTGCGCGGTCACCTCCACCAGCGCGTCGTTCAGCGGAGCGGCGGCAACCTCCGGAATCATCTTCTTGATCGCGGTCACCGCGCGGGGGCCGCTCGTATAGAGGTTTGCCAGCATGCGGCCGACGGCGGCGTTCAGTTCCGGCTCCTCGCAGATGTCGTGCACCAGGCCGATGCGGTACGCCTCCGCGGCGTCGAACTCCTCGCCCGAGAGCATGTAGCGGTGCGAGTAGCGCCGCCCGATCGCCGCCACGACGTAGGGGCTGATCATGGCCGGGACGATGCCGAGCTTCACCTCCGAGAGGCGGAACGTCGCGGTGCGCCCGGCGATCGCAATGTCGCAGGCGGCGATGAGGCCCACGCCGCCGCCGCGCGCCGCGCCGCGCACGCACGCAATGGTCGGCTTCTCGAGCAGGTGCAGCGTGTGCAGCATCCGCGCGGTGGCGCGCGCGTTGTCCAAGTTCTGCTGGCGCGAGAACTTCGCGCTGCGCTTCATGTGCTCGATGTCGGCCCCGGCGCAGAAGCTCTGCCCGGATCCGGTGATCACGATCGCGCGCACGTTGTCGTCCGCTTCGAGGCGCTTCAGCGCCTGCGTCAGACCCTCCACCATCTCCGGGTCGAAAGCATTGTGGACGTCCGGCCGGTTCAGCAGTACCGTGGCGTTGCCGTCGGCGTCCACCTGCGAAAGTACTTTTCGGGTCATGCATTTTCCTGGTTTGGGCAGGCGCACATTATAGCCGCCAAGGAAAGTTTGCAGTTTGCAGTGGGCAGTTTGCAGTTGCTGCCAACTGATGGCTGCCAGCTGCCAACATCTCCCGTTACATCCGGAAGACGCCGAAGCGCGTCTCCCCAACCGGGGCGTTGAGGCTTGCCGCGATGCCGAGCGCGAGCGTGCGGCGCGTCGCCTTCGGGTCGATGATGCCGTCGTCCCACAGCCGCGCGGTGGCGTAATAGGCGTCCGACTGGCGCGCATACTGCTCGACGATGGCGGCCTTGAACGCGTCCTCGTCCTTCCGGCCCCATTTCTCCCCGGCTTTCTCCAGCCCCTCCCGCTTGACCTGCGCGAGCACGTGGGCGGCCTGCTCCCCGCCCATCACCGAGATCCTGGCGTTGGGCCAGGTCCACAGGAAACGCGGCGAGTAGGCGCGCCCGCACATGCCGTAGTTGCCCGCGCCGAAACTGCCGCCCACGATCACGGTGAACTTGGGCACCCGCGCGCACGCGACCGCCGTGACCAGCTTGGCGCCGTCCTTGGCGATGCCGCCGTGCTCCGCTTTCCGGCCCACCATGAAGCCAGTGATGTTCTGCAGGAACACGAGCGGGAGGCCGCGCTGGCACGCAAGCTCGATGAAGTGCGCGCCCTTCAGCGCCGACTCCGAGAACAGGATCCCGTTGTTCGCGAGGATCCCGACCGGATGGCCGTCGATATGCGCGAAGCCGGTGACCAGCGTCGTCCCGTAGCGCGACTTGAACTCGTCGAACTCGCTGCCGTCCACCACGCGCGCGATGATTTCCCTCACGTCGAAGGGCGTGCGCGTGCTGGCGGGGATGACCCCGTAGATTTCATCGGGATCATAGGACGGCTCGCGCGCCTCCCGCCTGGCGGGCGTCAAACGCGGCGCGCGGTTGAGGTTCGCCACGGCGCGGCGCGCGAGCTCGAGCGCATCACGATCGTCGTCGGCCAGGTGATCGGCGACGCCGGAGATGCGCGTATGGACGTCGGCGCCGCCCAGCTCCTCCGCCGTCACCACCTCGGCGGTCGCGGCCTTCACCAGCGGCGGGCCGGCGAGAAAAATGGTGCCCTGGTTCCTGACGATGATGGCCTCGTCCGACATCGCCGGCACGTACGCCCCGCCCGCCGTGCACGACCCCATCACGACCGCGATCTGCGCGATGCCGGCCGCCGACAGGTTGGCCTGGTTGTAGAAGATGCGCCCGAAGTGGTCGCGGTCGGGGAACACCTCGTCCTGGCTCGGCAGGTGCGCGCCGCCGGAGTCCACGAGGTAGAGGCAGGGCAGCCGGTTCTCGAGGGCGATTTCCTGCGCGCGCAGGTGCTTCTTCACCGTGAGCGGGTAATAGGTGCCGCCCTTTACCGTGGCGTCGTTGGCGACGACGACGCAATCCTGCCCGCGTACCCGGCCGATGCCGGTGACGAGGCCGGCGGCGGGGACTGGCTCGCCGTATATTTCCCACGCCGCGAGCGGCGAGAGCTCGAGGAACGGCGTGCCGGGGTCGAGCAGCGCCGCGACGCGCTCGCGCGGCAGCAGCTTCCCACGGCCCTGGTGCTTCCTCCTCGCGGCCTCGCCGCCGCCCTGCCGCGCCTGCGCGAGCCGGGCGTTGAGCTCGGCGACCTGCTTGCGCATGGCTTCCGCCGCGGCCTTGAATTCGGCGCTCGAGGTCTTGAGCTTCGACTTGATGACGCTCATGGCGCAGCGCTCGAGATGCGCCTCAATTCATCCTCGTACGCCTTGAGCGCTGCGCCATCAAAGCAGGCGAAAAGGATCTTCTCCGGCAGCGGGTGCGCGGCCGCGAACGCCGCGCACTCGCGCACCGCGACGGCCACCGCCTTCTCGAGCGGGTAGCCGTATGCGCCGCAGCTGATGGCGGGAAAGGCGATGGACTTCAGTTGGTGGGCGAGCGCGAGCTTGAGGCTCTCGCGGTAGCACGATGCGAGCAGCTCCGGCTCCCCGCGCCTGCCGCCGCCCCATACCGGCCCCACGGTGTGGATCACGTGCTTCGCGGGAAGCTTGTAGCCTTTCGTGATCTTCGCCTGCCCGGTCGGGCAGCCGCCCAGCGCGCGGCATTCCTCCAGCAGTTGGGGTCCGGCGCCGCGGTGGATCGCGCCGTCCACGCCGCCGCCGCCGAGCAGCGTCGTGTTCGCGGCGTTGACGATGGCGTCCACGGCCAGCGCCACGATGTTGACCTGCCGCGCTTCCAGCCGCTGCTGCATCTCACCATCCCCCGGTTTCCAGCCAGCGCTCGACCTGGTCGAGACGGTCCGATCCCCAAAACGGCTCGCCGTCCACCACGATGTAGGGCGATCCGAACACGCCGCGCTCGATCGCGGCGTCCACTTCGATGCGCAGGCGCTCCTTGACCGCGGGATCGTTGAGCGCCTGCAGGAGCTCGCTCTTGTCCACGCCCAGCTTGGCGGCGACGTTGCCGGTCACTTCCGGGTTGGAAATGTCACGGTCTTCCGCGAAGTAGGCGTGAAACAGCGCCTGCGCCAGCTTCTTCGCCAGCGCTGGGTCCTTGTTGCTTACCCAGTAGAACGCGCGGCTCGGGGCGGTGGTGGCGACCGGGAATTTCGATGGCAGTTTGAACGAGACCTTGAACAACCGCGCGCTGCGCGCGAGATCGTGCGCGGCGTAGCTGCCCTTGAGCGGAATCGTGGGCAGCGGCTGACCGCCGGTGATCTTGAACGCCGCGCCGAGCAGGATGGGACGCCAGGTAACGGCGCGGCCGTATTTCGCCGCCAGGTCGTCGATTTTCGTGCTGGCGAAATAGCCGTAGGGGGAGGAGAAGTCGAAGTAGAAGTCGATTGCGTTCGCCATGCCGTCGTTCCTAAATGCGTGAGTCGTGATGTCACCATGATACTCGCGCGCGCAATTCCTATGCCGCTACGCGATAAGTCAGTGGTCACTTCAGAGGATTCCGGGCGCCTGTGCCCGGAATCCTGAAGGAGAAAGATGGACCGGACACATCTCGACAATCTGTTCCTTAATGAAATCGGCGCGATATCGCATCAACGTGTTTCTTCGTACAGGTCTCTGCCGATCAACCATCGTCTGATTTCCGATGTCCCCGCGCCAATTTCATAAAGCTTGGCGTCGCGCAGCAGGCGCCCGGTGGGTGCGTCGTTCATGTAGCCCATGCCGCCGAGGCACTGGATGGCCTCGAGCGCCATCCAGGTCGCCTTCTCGGACGCGAACAAGATCGCGCCGGCGGCATCCTTGCGCGTGATGCTGCCGCGGTCGCACGCGCGGCCCACTGCGTAGACATACGCACGGCATGCGTTGAGCGTGACGTACATGTCGGCGAGCTTGCCCTGCATCAGCTGGAACTCGCCGATCGGCTTGTCGAATTGCCTGCGCTGGTGCAGGTGCGGGATCACCGCGTCCAGGCACGCCTGCATGATGCCAAGGGGGCCGGCGGCGAGCACCGCGCGCTCGTAATCAAGGCCGCTCATCAGCACCTCCACGCCCTTGCCCGCCGATCCCAGCACGTTCTCGTCCGGCACCTCGCAATCGCTGAACACGAGCTCGCAGGTGTTGGAGCCGCGCATGCCGAGCTTGTCGAGCTTCTGCGCGGCGGAGAAGCCCTTGAAGCCTCTTTCGACGATGAAGGCGGTGATGCCGCGCGCGCCGGCACCAGGATCGGTCTTCGCGTAGACCACCAGCACGTCGGCGTCGGGCCCGTTGGTGATCCACATTTTGGTGCCGTTCAGCACGTAGCGCCCGCCGCGCCGGTCCGCGCGCAGCCGCATGCTCACCACGTCGGAGCCCGCGCCGGCCTCGCTCATCGCGAGCGCGCCGACGTGCTCGCCGGAGACCAGCTTCGGCAGGAAGCGCCGCTTCTGCTCGCCGCTGCCGTTGCGGCGGACCTGGTTCACGCAGAGATTGGAATGCGCGCCGTAGGACAGGCCGACCGAGGCGGAGCCGCGGCTCACTTCCTCCATCGCGACCACGTGCGCGAGGTAGCCCATGCCGGTGCCGCCGTATTCCTCCTCGACGGTGACACCCAGCAGTCCGAGCTTGCCCAGCTTGGGCCAGAGCTCGCGCGGGAATTCATTGCACCGGTCTATCGCAGCGGCGCGCGGCGCGATTTCCCGCGCGGCGAACGCGGCGACCGTTGCGCGCAGGATGTCCACCGTTTCGCCCAGATCGAAGTCGAGGCTGTTAATCATCCGCGCTGCCCGGATTCCGGATTCGAGGGTCCATATCAGTCCTCAGGGGAAACAGGATCGCCAAACCTCGTAACACAATAATTCTATGGTTATTAAGTATTTACGTTAACGTTAACGTAATATGTTAATGCAGTGCAAGATTCACCATCATGCCGCTGCGTTATTGCCCGGTTCGCTGGCGTTCCCCTTGAGCAAGCGGCGGCATTGGTTGGCAAAGAAGTTGATCTCGTTCAGCATCACCTCGATGTCCTCGCGCTGCTGTTCAAGATGCGCCCGCCGCCCATCCAGCCTTACCAGGAATTCCTCGAGCTGCCTGCGCTCGTCGCGCGAGACGTCGTACAGCTCGAACAACTCGCGGATCTCGGCCAGCGAGAAACCCAGTCGCTTGCCGCGCAGCGCGAGCTTCAGGCGCACCCGATCGCGATTGCTGAAGACGCGGCTGGTGCCCTCGCGCTTCGGGCTCAGGAGACCCTGGTCCTCGTAGAAGCGGATGGTGCGGGTGGTCACGCCGAATTCTTTGGCGAGGTCTGAAATCGTGAACGTATTGCGCATTGTGCTTCGCAGCAACTCTAGGTAATATAATTGAAATCGAGCCTATCCTACGTTTACGTAAACGTCAACATCGCACAGGGCCACGCGAGATGACCGAGAAGGAACGCTCTGGGCAGCCATTGCAGGACCCCGCTCACCTGACAGCGCTTTACGCTGACATCGCGCAGAAGAGCGGCCGGCTCCTCACCCAGTTTCTGGCGCGCAGCCAGAATGGCGGACTGCACGCCGTCAGCGACGAGCTGGGTATCGCGCAAGCGTTTTTCCAGGCCTGGGCCCGGCTGCTGTCAGACCCGTTCAAGCTTGCCGAAGCGCAAATGCGATATTGGCAGGATGCCCTGTCGCTGTGGCAGAACGCCGCGCTGAAGTTGATGGGCCACGATGCCCGCAAGGTCGCCGAGCCGCATCATGCCGATCGCCGCTTCCGGCACGA
Organism: Betaproteobacteria bacterium; assembly: GCA_016192825.1. Taxonomy (GTDB): domain Bacteria; phylum Pseudomonadota; class Gammaproteobacteria; order Burkholderiales; family SG8-41; genus SG8-41. The sequence goes on from JACPTK010000056.1 coordinate 6,145, forward strand.
GGACTGGGAGCAGAACTTTCTCTACGACTACATCAAGCAGTCGTACCTGATCGCCGCCCGGCACCTGCATCAGACGCTGGGCCGCGTCGAGGGGCTCGACGGGCGGACCGCGAAGAAAGTGGACTTCTACACGCGGCAATACATCGACGCGCTGTCGCCGAGCAATTTCCTCCTCACCAACCCCGAGGTATTGCGCGAGACCGTGGCGAGCGGCGGGCGCAACCTGGTGAAGGGACTGAACAACCTGCTCGGGGACCTGGCGCGCGGCGGTGGCGAGCAGGTCCGGCTGCGCATGACCGACGAGAGCGCGTTCCAGCTCGGGGTCAACCTCGCCACCACGCCCGGCAAGGTCGTGTTTCAGAACGAGCTCATGCAGCTGATCCAGTATTACCCGGCGGACGGCCCGGTCTATCGCCGGCCGTTGCTGATCGTCCCGCCGTGGATCAACAAGTACTACATCCTCGACCTGCGCGAGAAAAACTCCTTCATCAAGTGGGCCGTCGAGGAGGGGCACACGGTGTTTGTCATCTCCTGGGTCAATCCCGACGAGAAGCTCGCGCACAAGCGCTTCGACGACTACCTGACCGAAGGCACCCTCGCGGCGCTGGATGCGATCGGCAAGGCGACGGGAGAAAGCGAGGTGAACGCCATCGGCTACTGCCTGGGCGGCACGCTGCTTGCCTGCACGCTGGCATACCTCCAGGCGCGGAAAGACCGGCGTATCGTGTCGGGGACGTTCCTGGCCTCCATGATCGACTTCAAGGAGGCGGGCGAGCTCGAGGTGTTCATCGACGAGAAGCAGCTCGCCGCGCTCGAGAAGCGCATGCACCAGCGCGGCTATCTCGAAGGCTCGGAGATGGCGACCACCTTCAACATGCTGCGCGCGAACGACCTCATCTGGTCGTTCGTCGTCAACAACTATCTCCTCGGCCGCGACCCATTTCCCTTCGACCTGCTGTACTGGAATTCGGACTCCACGCGCATGCCGGCGACCATGCACAGCTACTACCTGCGCAACATGTATCTCGAGAACCGGCTCGCCCGGCCGGGCGGCATCGAGCTCGCCGGCACGCCGATCGATCTCGCGCGGGTGAAGGCGCCGCTCTATTTCGTGTCCACGCTGGAGGATCACATTGCGCCGTGGCACTCGACCTTTGCCGGCGCGAAGCTCTTTCCGGGGCCGGTGCGCTTCGTGCTCGGCGGCTCCGGCCATATCGCGGGCATCGCCAACCCGCCGGCGGCCAGCAAGTACGGCTACTGGACCAACCCCAGGCTGCCGGCGTCAGCGGACCAGTGGCTGAAGGGCGCCTCGCAGCATCCGGGCTCATGGTGGACCGATTGGGCCGGGTGGGTCGCGCAGCATGGCGGGGACAAGGTGCCGGCCCGGATACCCGGGAAGGGCAGGCTCAAGGCGATCGAGGACGCGCCCGGCGCCTACGCTAAAATGCGTGCACACTGAGCGGCGCCGCCGTTCCAGCGCGCTTTCATAGGGGGAGAGATGAAAAGTAAGTGCCTACTTACAGCAGCCGTACTGCTAGCGCTCATGCCCGCCACCCTACTGGCCCAGGGCTTCCCGGCGAAGCCGGTGCGCATCGTTGTGCCGTTCGCGCCGGGCGGCAACGTGGACCTCGTCGCCCGCGGTGTCGCGCAGCAGCTCTCCATGTCGATTCGGCAGCAGGTGATCGTCGACAACCGGCCCGGCGCAAGCGCCCTGCTGGGCACCCATCTCGTCGCGAAAGCGGCGCCCGACGGCTACACGCTGCTCGCCATGGCGAACACCTTCGCCGTCGTCCCGTCGATCCTATCGAACCCCGGTTACGACCCCCTGAAGGACTTCGCCGGCGTCTCGCAGACCTGCCTGGTGCCGCAGGTGCTGGTGGTGAATCCCGCGCTGCCGGTACGCACGGTGAAGCAGCTGATCGCCCTCGCAAAGGCGCGGCCGGGCGAGCTGTCGTACGCATCGGCGGGCATGGGCGGGACCGGGCACATGGCGGCCGAGCTCTTCAGCAGCCACGCCGGGCTGAAGATGCTGCACGTTCCGTACAAGGGCAATGCCCAGGCGATCGTCGACGTCGTCAGCGGGCAGGTGACGCTGATGTTCGACCAGGTCAGCACCTCGACGCCCCACATCAAGGCGGGCAAGCTGCGCGGCATCGCGGTCACGAGCCTGAAACGCTCGCCGCTGCTGCCCGAGCTGCCGACCATCGACGAGTCGGGCATGCGGGGCTTCGAGGACATCACCTTCAACGGGCTCGTGGCGCCGGCCGGCACGCCGCGCGAGGTCCTGGTGCGTCTGAACGCGGAGGTTGCGAAAGCGGTCGCCGCGCCCGAGTTGCACAAGCGCTTCATCCAGTTGGGCGTCGAGCTGACCGCCAGCGCCTCGCCCGAGGCCTTCATGACGTACATCCAGGCGGAATTCGTGAAGAAAGCGAAGCTCGCGAAGGAAGCCGGCATCAAGCTCGAATAACGTGACTGGTGACTGGTGACTCGTGATATCTGAACGGTCGATCCGCGATCCGCGATCCGCGATTCGCGCCTCATCGGCGCGGCCGTGCAGATAGCCGGCCGCACCTTTCTCGTCACCGGTGGCGCCTCGGGCCTCGGCGCAGCGACGGCGCGCCGGCTCGCCCGCGCGGGCGGCAACGTCGCGCTGTGCGACCTCGATGCGGGGCACGGGAAAAAGCTCGTCCAGGAAATCGGCGCGCAGGCGATCTTCGTGCCGGCCGACGTGACCGACGAAGCGCGGGTCACGCAGGCGATCGCAACCGCGCGCGGCAAGTTCGGCGCCCTGCACGGGGCCGTGAGCTGCGCGGGAATTGCTCCGGGCGAGCGCGTATTGGGCAAGACCGGGCCGCACCGGCTCGAATCCTTCCGCCGCGCGATCGAGATCAACCTCGTCGGCACCTTCAACGTGCTGCGCCTCGCCGCGCAGGCGATGGCGGAGAACCCGCCGGACGCGGAGGGCGAACGCGGCATCATCATCAACACGGCTTCCGTCGCCGCCTTCGACGGGCAGATCGGCCAGGTTGCCTACAGCGCGTCCAAGGCCGGGGTCGTGGGCATGACGCTGCCGGCGGCGCGCGAGCTCGCACGCTCCGGCATCCGCGTGATGACGATCGCGCCGGGAATCTTCGAGACGCCGATGGTCGCGGGGTTAGCTCCCGAGTTGCAGCAGTCCCTCGCTGCGCAGGTACCGTTCCCGCCGCGGCTCGGCCGCCCCGACGAGTTCGCGGCGCTGGTCGAGCACATCATCACCAACGTGATGCTGAACGGCGAAGTGATCCGGCTGGACGGGGCGGTGCGCCTGTCCGCCAAATGACGTCAAATCCGGACGCTCCGCGCCGGTTTGACTCCTCGCGTTCGAACGGACGCCGGCAGCGCCGTTCAACGCTCGGGGCGCATGATTCAGGACGCTGCGCGCCGATTGAACGACGCGTTCTGGATGCGTGCGGGCGGTGGCGCTCGATTTGCGGCCTCGGGAAAGTCAAGTCCAATAGAGGTTTGAGTCTGAACGAAGTGCCGAGATGAGTCCTCAGGCGGCGTGCTTGGATCGACGTTGGATGGATAGGAACAGCCGCTGCCGTGCTTCGTTGAGCTGGCGGGCGGCCTCGTTGTCGGTGAG